>NZ_JAVRBU020000018.1:0-166986 GCF_034531135.2 Nostoc sp. CmiVER01 | reverse complement strand
TATAAAGCACAGCTTTTCAGCCAACAATCAGGTTCCCAGGTATTCATCACACAGCGATCGCAAAACTTTTCGGTCTACTGAAAGTTGTAGACATATTTACTTAGTGGACAACAAAAATCAGAAAGAATTTATCTAATTAGTTGTGCTGAGATTCAAGACGTTTTTCAGATGTTTGTTTTTTGTGGAATTTCTATGATAAATGCAGTTCACAAAACACACAAATTTGCAATTTTAAAGAATAACAGCTATGGCAAATATTGTTGGAAATGACGCGAATAATATCTTGTCTGGTAAAGTCTCCAATGACTTTATTGATGGCAAAGGAGGAAATGACTTTCTCTACGGAAATGCGGGTAATGACACTCTTGAAGGCAGAAATGGAAACGATAACCTTTATGGTCATACAGGCAATGATGTTTTAAGAGGCGGTAATGGCAGTGATTTCTTAGACGGTGGTACTGGTGTTGATATACTAACGGGCGGAGCTGGCCTACTTTTGGCTATTACGATCCCCCATTTGCTAATGGTTCCCCAGTACAAAGCCCCAACGGTATTAGAGTGTTGAATCAGCCAGATAAAATCACTGACTACCAAATCGGTGTAGATAATTTCGTCTTTGAAACTGGCAAGCTTGGACTTGATTTTAATGCCCAAGTTAAATACAAAGAAGGGGTTAGCTCTAAACTATCGGGTAATGCCAATGTACTAGTGTTGCTCGATGCATTTCCAAATGCTGCTGCTGCCAAAGCCATTGCTAATAACAATAAGATTACATCTGATGAAGGATTATTTGTCTATTACAACTCTACACTTGGCTTTTCAAGAGTTGTCTATTCTACTGATTTAGGTGACGGCGGCCCTATTAGTGTCCTGGCTAATCTGACTAATCTAACAAGCTTGTCTAACCAAGCTAAGTTTTCGCCCCAAGATTTCACTTTTTATACCCTAACTTAATATCAACTACCTCTATTTGAAACAAACTAAGGAGAGCTTTATAAGCCTCTCAACAAACTATATAAAAGCCAATTAGATAGAGTAATAACTCAGTTTTTTACTTTATCTAACTGGCTAATTTTCGCTAAGTTTTGATGATCTATTTTTCTGGTGGTAAATCTACGCTGTAAATAATTTTTCCTACCAAGTTACGCAGTGTTACCGTCATCACTTTTGTATTTCCATTAATTTTAACTCCTCCAAAGAATTGCAAACCTTCACTTGGGGGGCGATTTGCTTTCGTACCTGGAGGAAGGCTTTGAAATATTAATTGTGGGCCAAAGGTATTTTCTAATTCGTTTGGCCCAAATGTGCCAGAGTTAAGAGGCCCGGCGACGAACTCCCAAAAAGGCTTAAAGTCGGTAAACTGTGCTTTAGCCGGGTCATAATAATGGGCTGCTGCATAATGTACATCAGCAGTTAACCAAACAACATTCTGGATATTTTTATTTTTGATAAATCGTAGTAAATCGGCAAGTTCTAGTTCTCTTCCTAAAGCTGGGCCATTTCCATTAGCCCAAGCTTCAAAATCAGTGCTACCGTCTTTAACTATCAGCCCTAAAGGCATATCACTTGCAATCACTTTCCATGTTGCTTTTGATGACAGCAATTGGCTTTTCAACCATTCCACTTGTTTTTTGCTCAAAAAGTCTGTTTTTTTACTTGGTACTGGCTGATTATTGGGAGAGTTGGGCCCCCGGTAAGTGCGCTCATCCAGCATGAAAATGTCTAATAATGGGCCATAGTTGAAGGAGCGATAAATTTTTGCTTTATCTGGATTATTTGTTTCATATCCAATAGGCAAATATTCCAAAAATGCTTGTCTTGCCCTTTGGGCTAGTAAGTTAACATCCTTAACTGTGTAGCGGTCATCATTCTGGATAGTTTGCCCAGGATACCAATTGTTCCTTGTTTCGTGGTCGTCCCACTGTGCCAATATGGGAACTTCAGCGTAGAAACGCTTGATGTTTTGATCCAGTAAATTGTAGATATAGTTACCACGATATTCTGTGAGAGTTTCTGCTACTTTGGATTTTTCTGGTGTGGTGATGTTTTTCCAAATAGTGCCGTCGTCTAAAGTTACTTCTGATTGAATGGGGCCATCGGCGTAAATATTATCCCCAGAATGAATAAAAAAGTCGGGGTGAAGTTGCCGCATAGTTTCGTAAATTTTCATTCCACCAAACTCAGGATTAATTCCCCATCCCTGACCGGCGGTGTCACCACCCCATACAAAGAATACATCTCGCCCAGATTTGGGAGGAGTTCGGAAAGTGCCTTTGACAGGAGCGCTGTAAGTGCCTTTATAGTTTAAATCTTGGAAAATTACCCGATAAAATAATTGTTGGTCTGGTGGCAGGTTCGTTAAATAAAGTCGTGTTGTAAAGTCGCTATTTTTTAAAGCATTGGGCCCCACAACTCGCTGCACATTTTTAAAAGATTCACTAGTAGAGTATTCTACGATCATTTTGGCGGAGCGATCGCTACGGCTCCAAATAACAATACTGTCTTTAGAAATATCTCCGCTAGCTACACCATAAGGTATAGCAGGACGCATTTTGTCAGAGGTAATAATTGCAGGCGCTTGGGCAAAAACTTTTGATTTCCATACAAGATTTGTGGCAATAATTCCACCTGCTGTGATAGTTGAACGGAGCAAAAACTGACGGCGATTTAACTGTGATGGGCGATTAGATTCCATGATAAATAATGGCAAGCTTAAAAAGTATTACAAGATAACCTTTTAGCACACTCTCTTATATCAAAAAGTAAAGATTGGGTTATCTAATGGTTAATATAAAACTATTTTTTAAGAAAACTTAAGTAAAACGTCTTAAATAATTAAAGGTTTGTAGTAATGACTTTAGTCTTTTTTTAGGGCTGAAGTCCCTACTAAAAACTCCATGATGAAACCACATAAAAAGTACGCATAATTTTTATTGGATAAATTACAAATGACTAATGATAAATAACTAATAAAGTACTCTATATTCCTGCATCTACCTTGTGAATTTTGGGTAGCAATCTGGGAAAGATAAGTTTGTCAGGATTAAAAACTTTAAAATTATTGAGACGGATATTCAGAATGTTACCAGAAATATTACCTCAGCAGCCAAGGTTTGAGAGTATGCTGGCTATGCATGACGTGACAAATGCTAATAAGCCAAACTTGCGATTAAAGTCAACTTTGCAAGAATTACCCTTTTGGCAGGTTCACATCGAAATAGAGCGTCCCGGCAATGATTTGGCTATGCTCTTTAAGGAAGAGCCTTTATTACCGGGAATTATCTTAACTAATAATCAACAGTATGTAGGAATAATTTCACGGCGGAAATTTTTTGAGTATATGAGCCAAACCTATAGCTTGGCATTATTTTCTATAAGACCGATTAAAATTCTTTACAAGTTTTTCCAGCAAGAGGTATTAACACTTTCGGAAGATATGCTTATTGTCAATGCTACTCAGGCAACTTTACAACAACCACCTGAAATTGCTTATGAGCCAATTTTAGTTAAAACTACGTCTGGAAAATATAAGCTCGTCGATTTTCATCAATTACTTTTAGCCTACTCCCAAATTCATGCCTTAACACTTATTGAACTACAGCAGGTAGAGGAACAATCTAGAGTTGCTAAAGCAGGCTTTCGCGATCTTCAACAAAACTATACGCAATTGATCCAGAATGAAAAAATGGCTGCTTTAGGACAACTCGTTGCTGGTATTGCACACGAAATCAATAATCCCGTAAACTTTATTTCTGGTAATATTGTCCACGCCATTGAATACAGCCAAAATTTACTCGCTCTGATTAGATTGTACCAACAATGTTATCCTGAGCCAAAAGCGGAAATTCAAACTGCGATCGCACAAATTGAACTAGACTTTTTAAGTACCGATCTCCCTCGTCTTCTCACCTCAATGAAAGTTGGTACTAAGCGAATCAAGGAAATCATTCTTTCTTTAAGAAATTTTTCTCGTCTTGATGAATCTGATAAAAAATTAGTTGATATTCATGAAGGAATTGATAGCACTCTGGTAATTTTACAAAGTCGTTTCGACCAATTAGGTGAAAGCATAAATATAATTAAAGAATATGGTGATCTTCCCAAAGTTGAGTGCTACGCTGGGTTACTCAATCAGGTATTTATGAATATATTAGTGAATGCTATTGACGCTATAGAAGAGTCATTAGTTATTACTCATCCTTCATTGGTAAAGGATAAAGCAAAAATTTGCATTCGGACTGAACTCACTGATGACAAACAAGTAATTATCCGCATTTGCGATAATGGGATGGGAATTCCAGAAAGTCACCAAAACCGATTGTTTGATCCCTTTTTCACCACTAAACCTGTTGGCAAAGGAACTGGATTAGGTTTATCTATTAGCTATCAAATTGTTGTGGAAAAACACGGTGGTCAACTGCAATGCATATCGGTTTTGGGCGAAGGGACTGAGTTTATTATTAAAATTCCGGTTCAAATGAATTCTTAATAAATTTATGACACCTTACCGTAATTGAGGTTACAAAACAAGCAACAAACAAAGAGTAGACATTTTTCTAAATACTCAACATTGCCAATTTGCCTTAACTTAAAAATTGAATTTTAACTATAGGTTCCTGCTGTCTTACTTGTAATCTTTATTGGCTCTGTCACGATATCATCTATCTTGTTAAACTCTCCAGCCCTCCAGCTATCTGTTATATCCTTGATAAAACTGGCAATAGGAATCGCAATTAACAAACCCAAAACTCCCCCCAACTTTGCTCCCAAAAGCAAAGAAATTACTACCCAGACTGGGTTTAGTCCAGTTAAGTTGCCAAGAATTCTCGGTGCTATAAAATTAGAATTAACTTGGTCGATCGCAACAGCTACACCTAAGACTTCAACTCCTAACCAAAAGTTTTGCAAAGCTACCAATAAACTTACTATAGCGATACCTACTCCAGTACCAAAGGGGAAGAGAGAAAATAAACCAATACCGATACCAAAAAGTAGAGCTAAGGGAACTTGCAACGCCAAAAACGCTAGTGTAATTGTTACTCCTAACACTGCTCCTAATGTTGCTTGACCGATGAAGTAATTGTGGAAATCCTCTCGCAGTAATTCGCGCACTCTTAACCCAATATTAGGGGGAAGCCACTGAAAAATTCCGTCCCAAAGACGTTCACCGTTCAATATTAGGTAAATAGTCAGCACTACCGCCAGCAGCACGTTCAGCACAATACCAATGGTATCGACAGCAAAACCAAGAATTCTACCAGTGAAGGACTGAAGCTGGTTAGATAATCTCTCCAGAACTTGGGTAAATAAACCACTTAAATTAATCGGAAGTTGTTGCTGACTTAATGCCCAATCTTGAAAAGTTTGCAACTGTTGAGTCCCAGAATCAATCCAACTGGGCAATATATTAGCTAGCTCAACGAGCTGTTGGATAATCAAGGGAACCAAAGTGATGCCTAAAGCCACTAAAACCACTAGAGTCAAAAGTAATACCCCTGCGATCGCCAGGTTGCGTTTTACCCCCTGTTCCTGAAGAAACTGAATTGGATAGTTTAAGACAAAAGCTAGCAGGATGGCGGCGGCGATAACGCTGACTAAGGGTTGAAAATATTGTATAACCTGGAGCAACAGCCAGCCGTTAAGAATAATAATCGGAAATGCCAATCCTATAGTTAACCATCGCGGTAGTTTATTTGCTGATTGCATTAGTTATGACTCCACAAGAGTTCTAACTCTATTTTGGCTTTGATTTTGATTCATGAAAAAGCATATAATTATTTACGAGATCGTGCTGCAATTGCAGTATACCCAAGTAGGGTAAACTAGTACGCCAGAGCGTAAATATAGCAAGCATTTAAAATCTTTCAAAATCCTATCTCATAATACTTTTGACTTTTAAATTTTGACTTTTGACTTCCCCCAAGGGGCTGATTTCCGCCTTGCGGCACTATGTTTGTTGGTATGTCTGAATAAAATCCAACATAATTTTTTGATGCATATTTCCCAAAGGTCGCACTTCACCCGCGTTTTGCGAATAACAATTACCTTGGTGAATATTTTCTAAGGTCAATAATCCCATATCCCAGCCTTCATTCAAAACCAGTTGATTTAATTCCACCAAGAGTGGTGCATGAAAGACATGACGAACAACTCTTTCGTCGGGATAACAGCCAAATTCAACAAAGGGTGGTAGATTATAGCCGATTTCTTCTAAAATTTCTCGCTTCACCGCTACCTCTGGTGTTTCCCCAGGTTCGATATGACCGCCAAATAGCGCCCAGTAACCAGGGTAGAGAATACCGGGGATGTTGTCTCGCAGTTGCATGAGAAACTTGTTTTTTTGGTAGAGAATGGCGATCGCTACATGTATCGGTTGATTGTTCATGTCTTATTTTTAATTGCCAATTACTGTTCTTCTAGATAAACTTCCCCCAATTCTTTCCCAGCTAAAGGGATACTTCGGTAGCGAATTTTACCTTTAATCACTACTTGTGCCCCCTCGTTCAGATTTTTTTGATTGGTGACAACCCAAATTTGGCCAGTTGAGTCACTAATTTGATAAGCCCACTGCTTCATCAAAGGAGCTTTCTTTTCCACCTTACCTTGAATGTAAACTGTAGCCTGATTGTCTTGTTTTGGTTTAATTTCTCTAATTGGGGTGACATTAGTACCAATTGTCAAATTAGTCCCATTCAAGCCAGACGAGGTTAAACTACCACAACTACAAAGTCCCACCACCAATAAAAAAACTAACCCCAGGCGGTAGGGAATAATACTGCGTCCGTACAACAGACCTCTTGCAATCAAAAATAAGAACCCCACCCCGCCAAAGCTACGCTTTGTCTCCTCTCCCCTTGCTAAGGCTACGGTGTACACACAAGTCTGAAGTAGTTTAAGAGGCTGGTTTTTACCCCACCCTAACCCTCCCCTTATAAAGGGGAGCCACTGCGTTGGGCGGCTTTGCCGACTTGAAGCATGTGGCGTGAGGGAATTAGATTTTCGGCTTCCCCCCTTTCCAAGACCGTCAGCTTCAGGAAGTGCCCATAACAATCCCAAGAGGGAACTAGATTTTCGGCTTCCCCCCTTGGAAAGGGGGGATTGAGGGGGGTAATTCGACTTGTGTGTACACTCTCCCCTTGCTAAGGGGTGGGGTATTGGGGACTTTTGCAAGAGGTCTAAGAATGAAAGAGACATTCTCGTTTGTTGCATGAAAGCCACCGATTGAGCAAATTTTTGCTTCACTGCTTGTGTCGCCAGTTTCATCATGTCTGTTCCCATCTATACTATTCTCTGCACTTTCAGAAACACACTCTTAACTGAGCAAAAAATGTTCTGAATTTCATCCTTAACTCTTTATTCTTCAGATAACGCCATTGATCTGAGAAAATAAAAATTATGGATTCACTGTGAGAAAAACGCTACGACACCAATTAAAAGGCAGGGGGCAGAGGGAAAGACTTGTTGCAAGTAGTTTTGACAAAAGGCGAATATAGCTAGGAATTCTCATGGAAACAAAAACTGCCAAACTCCTTGATGGTAAAACAATAGCCGCAAAAATTCAGCAAGAACTTTCTGTTGCCATTACACAATTACAACCAAAAATTGGGCGATCGCCTGGTTTAGCAGTACTGATGGTTGGCGATAATCCAGCCTCAGCTGCTTATGTTCGTAATAAAGAAAAAGCTTGCGCTAAAGTTGGGATCGCCTCTTTTGGAAAGCATTTTCCCGCCCAAACAACCTTTGAAGAGTTAGAAAAAGTCATAGCTGCACTAAACCACGATGAACGAGTGGATGGCATTCTCGTGCAGCTGCCCTTACCTAACCACTTGGATGCTGTAGCTCTGCTACATCAAATTGATCCCGATAAAGACGCTGATGGACTGCACCCAGTTAACTTGGGGCGACTAGTACGGGGAGAAACCGGTTTACGTAGCTGCACCCCGGCTGGTGTGATGCGGCTTTTAGAAGAATATGAAATTTCTTTGCAGGGAAAACAGGCAGTAGTGGTGGGACGTAGTATTTTGGTGGGTAAACCAATGGCGCTGATGCTATTAGAAGCTGATGCCACAGTCACGATCGCTCATTCGCGATCGCATGACCTCAAAAGCATTACCCAAAATGCTGATATTCTAATTGCAGCAGCAGGTCGTCCTGGATTAATCACTGCTGATATGGTAAAACCGGGCGCTGTTGTGGTAGATGTGGGAATGAATCGCGTCACTGATGCTAATGGCAAAAGTCGCTTAATTGGCGATGTCCACTTTGAGTCAACAGCTGCTGTAGCAGAATTTATCACCCCCGTTCCTGGTGGTGTTGGCCCTATGACTGTCGCCATATTGTTGCAAAATACATTTGCCAGCTATTCTAGGGCGACAAGAGAAAAAAGTGAGGAGTGATGAGTTAAAAGTTAAGAGTTATTAATCCTAACTCCTCTACAGACGCGATTAATCGCGTCTCTCCTGTACAGACGCAATTGATCGCGTCTCTGCTAATTCTTCATTTTTTCAGCGCCACAGCACCTTAAAATTGTGACGTATAAGACAAAAATAGCAAAATGTCAGGAATTTAAGAATGGTAGCAACTGATAACGTTCAAAAGACACCACCAGAGGAAGCCACGTTTAACTTAGCAGCTTATCTGAAAGAGCGCCAAAAGCTTTGTGATACTGCTTTAGATCAGGCTATCCCCATCATTTATCCAGAAAAGATTTATGAGGCGATGCGCTACTCGTTATTAGCTGGAGGCAAGCGTGTACGTCCCATTCTTTGCCTTGCTACCTGTGAAATGCTCGGTGGAACCATCGAAATGGCTATGCCAACGGCTTGTGCTGTGGAGATGATCCACACAATGTCATTGATTCATGACGACCTACCGGCGATGGATAATGACGATTACCGTCGTGGGAAGCTGACAAATCATAAAGTCTATGGCGAAGATGTGGCAATTTTGGCTGGCGATGGCTTGTTGGCTCTTGCTTTTGAGTTTGTTGCCATTGCAACCCCTCAAAGCGTTAAGAGAGAGCTAGTCTTGCAGGTTATTGCCCGTCTTGGTCGGGCGCTGGGGGCAGCTGGTTTGGTCGGCGGTCAAGTTGTCGATTTAGAGTCGGAAGGTAAATCAGATATTTCCCTAGAAACACTAAATTTCATTCATAGACACAAAACATCCGCCCTTTTAGAAGCTTGCGTAGTTTGTGGTGGGATCATTGCTGGGGCATCACCCGAAGATGTGCAACGACTGACCCGTTATGCTGAAAATATTGGGCTAGCATTCCAAATCATAGATGATATTTTGGATATCACTTCTACAAAAGAGCAATTAGGCAAAACTGCGGGTAAAGACCAACAAGCGCAGAAAGTCACCTATCCTAGCCTTTGGGGACTTGAAGAATCTCGCTCAAAAGCCCAAGAGTTAGTTAAAGCAGCTTGTACAGAACTAGAACCATTTGGAGAAAGAGCCAAATCACTCCAAGCGATCGCTCATTTTATCATCAGCCGCAATAACTAGTGGCGCTTTGGATAATTCCTAATTCCTAAGCGATTGATTTGGAATGGGTGGTTAATTGACACCATGCTATACTACACCGTCTAGCGAAATTCAAAATTCACTCATATCAAAATCCAAATAGCTTTTAAGTAAGCTTTTGGGTGAATTTGAATAGTTAGTCTGTTTCTACCGTAATGTACTAGGTTAATTTTGGATTTTGGGTTGAATCTAGATGTTTCCTCAACCAACAACTGCTGCTAATATTTACTAACCTAACCAAAATACCATGCAGGACATAGGCAACATTTTAGACAACCGGGTGCTGCTGGTTGCTCTGATAGCTTGTTTAATTGCTCAAGCCTTAAAGCTCGTAGTCGAGATCGTCAAACATCGCAAACTGAATATACGTGTTTTGGTGACAACCGGAGGTATGCCCAGTGCCCATTCAGCTTTAGTTACAGCTCTAGCCGCAGGTGTAGGGCAAACACTCGGTTGGGCATCTCCTGATTTTGCCGTTGCAATGATTTTTGCCATCATCGTCATGTATGATGCAGCCGGAGTTCGCCAAGCAGCTGGTAAGCAAGCTCGTATCCTAAATCAAATGATTGATGAATTATTTCATGAAAAACCAGACTTTAGCCAAGACCGTCTGAAGGAATTACTTGGACATACACCAGTTCAAGTAATAGCTGGGTCGGCTTTGGGTATAACCATCTATTGGTTAGCTAGGTCTGCTTATTAGTCAATAGTCTACAGTCTACAGTTTATTAACGAATGACTAATGACTAATGACTAATGATTAATGACTAATGACTACAACCGTACAGTTGAACGCAGCAGAATTACCTTACGACTATCTACTATGCTGGCAACAAAACCGCCATTGTTCAGCTTCTGTAAGGTATTGTATGCTTCAGTTTGGTTAGTCGTATAAACTGCCAACAAGTAAGGGCGTTGTCCATAAGAAACAAAACCTACGTTCCCTCCCACTACTTGTTGCACACTATTTACTAGTTCTGGACGGTTGTAATAATCTACCAGCACTGCATAACCTTCTCCTAATGCTTGAGGATTATAGTTAACTGTTTGCTGAGGTTGCTGTAGCTGTTGCTGTGGCTGCTGTAGCTGTGCTTGTTGCTGTGGCTGCACATCCGGCGTTGTTGGTCGAGTGGTGATAATGGCAGACAAGCCAACAATATTGCTGACATACCTTGCCCATCGATTGGCATCATCAATTTTATTAAAGCCCCCTATCCGCGTCACAGTTTCGTTCAAATATTTACAGGTAATCGTTTTCAGTTCCGGCGGTAAAGCACTACGCAACTGTTTTTGATTATCTGCTGTGGGACTGACTACTAATAAAAGATACTCACCAGCAGTTGGTGGTTGACAAGGGGGAGTGGTTTGTTGGGCAAAAACAGGACTCATGCCATCAATAAACCCTGCGTAAGCGAAGCTCATCGTAGACATCGCTAATCCTAAAACACTTGGTAAAATCTGAAATCTATGCACAAAAGTTAGATTATGTAAATCAAGGTGTCTTAGAAGATTTTATAAGAAAAAAGCTAAAAACCCAGTTACTTCAGTATGGGGATAAAATGAGTGTCAAAAAATATATTTTTTCGCTCAAAAATAAAATTAGGAAGTGGGGAGTGGGGGAGCAGAGGGGACAAGGGGACAAGGTGACAAGGTGACAAAAGTTTAGAACTTCCAACAAGTCTTTCCCCTTGTTTCCAATTCTCCTTGTCCCCAAGTCCTCTTTCCCATGCCCAATGCCCAATGCCCCATTCCTAAGAGACAGTAGCAAGGGATGCCAATGCATCGGGTATTGTCTCAGAAGGAGCTTGGAATTCACCAGTGATGACGTACTCTAAACGCAGTTTTAACCAAGTAATAAATTGAGAATTAGTAGAAATAATTGCTACTGCTGGTTGAGGACATTTCGCCTTTAGCTCTGTAAACTGCGGTGTTTCTAAGAAAGCTGGTTGCTCAACCAACCAAAAATCTATTTGTTTTTCTTGTTCGTGGTAGTGGCGGGTGCGTTCTTTGAGAACTTCGTGTGTCGGTTCTTCTTCGAGAAGAAATTTTTTACTAGCCAAAACGTAATAATATGTTTGCATTTTCATCCTCTGGTTACTATGTGAATAATTTAAGGGCACAGTACTGCACTCTGTACCCCTAAAAACTAACTCTTGTGCTTCTTGAACCAAGAACTGAACGGACAAGCACTTCCCTGCTTTTGAGCATTTATCTGTTTGCCACCAGATGTTAGCTTTTCCAAGAACAAATTATTGTCGAAGTAATGTTCCAAGGAAATAACCTTCAAGTCATCGGTAACTTTTGCAATGCTCATGCCGATAATTTCTACTGTCTCTCCAGTAGGTGCATGTCCTTTGTATTCTCCTTTAAAATGTCCCCAATGCCGCCATTTGAATGTGACATTTGGCGGGCCTGAGAAAACTTCCAGCACTTCCCAAGGAAATCCTTGAGGAAATGTTGTGTGGAAGACTTTCGCGGATGATTCAAAGCTTTCTTCTGAAGCCTTGTAGTATTCTGAATCAGCCATAAATAAATTGTAAGTACCTTGGGCTGATACATCTGCTGCTGTGTACTCGACTCCGCCATTAGTACTTACACGAAACTTGTCATTCACAATAGATAACCACTCTTGCGGGTTAGCTTTAAAAGATACCTCCATCTCGAAGGTTCGCACCAAGTTTTGCACGATCGCTTCTAGTGTACCTTCAAGGTGATTATAGGTACTTTCTTGAGCGAGATTCTCTTTGGAACGGGAATAATCAGGCGGTGTCTGATAGCGCCACTCGACATCAGTGCTTTCTGCTATCACCTTATCTCTATCCTGTACCCAAAGTGGCAGGTCGTTAGACTGTGTTGCGCTCATAGAAGTTTTTGCTGAAGGTTTGCTCTCAATTTCTAGATTTCGCAGTAGACAACCCTCTTTTAAGATGTGGCAGGAGGCAGGGGGCAGGAGGCAGGATAAGCAGAGGAGAATACTTAATAATCAATGCCCATTCCCTACTCCCCATTCCCTACTCCCTACTCCCTCTTATAGCTTCTTTCATCTCGCGGACTGCCCTTTCCATACCTACTAATGCTGCCCGGCTGATGATGGTATGACCAATGTTCAGTTCTTCCATACCTGGAAGCGCAGCTACCGGATAGACGTTCCAGTAGGTGAGTCCATGACCAGCGTTAACTCGCAATCCAGCTTGAATCGCTTGTTCACACCCTTTAGCTAATATGGCTAATTCTCGCTGGCGATTTGTTTCATCCTTAGCCTCAGCATATTGTCCGGTGTGCAATTCAATAAATTTTGCCTGCACCTTGACAGATGCTTCGATTTGTGCTGACTCTGCGTCGATAAATAAACTAACTGGAATGTTAGCGCTTTGCAATTTATTGACTATCTCACCTATTCTAGCAATTTGCCCGATAATATCTAATCCGCCTTCTGTTGTGACTTCTTCGCGCTTTTCGGGGACTAAAGTTACATAATCTGGTTTGATATCGAGAGCGATCGCTAGCATTTCATCTGTAGCGGCCATTTCTAAATTAAGATGCGATCGCACTGTTTCTCGCAATATACGCACATCCCTATCTTGGATATGCCGCCGATCTTCCCGCAGATGCACCGTAATGCCATCTGCACCCCCTAATTCTGCCAGTACCGCCGCCGCCACAGGGTCAGGTTCCACTGTCCGCCGTGCTTGCCGGATGGTGGCGATGTGGTCAATGTTAACGCCAAGTGTAGCCACCCAAAATTTCTCCCAAATCCACAGTCCTCAGAATTTGATTTTACCGGAAATACTGGTCTTAGGGACTTCTAACTAAAAAAATATCCCATTGCATTTAGGGTAGGGGGCAGGGGGAAGAAACTAATCGTGTTGAGTCCAGGAATTGGGATAATTTATTTTTTGGAGTTCTCTTACATAGCAAAGTAGTTAATATAATTCATTATTTGGTCAAATCAAAGGCTAAATATAGCAGAAAGCACAAGAGTTAAAGTTATGCTTTGCATTGGTAAAGTATCAAAGACTTAATGGAGTTCTAATAGGATTTAAACACGCCTTAAAACAATGTCTGCAACAATATAATTCTGGGAAGATGGCATTTCTAGAATGCACAAATTTGCTCACTTTTCTGTTGAACATTATTACTAGATTCTTTTTTTACTTTGTACACTGTATAAATGCTAGAATCCTCAAGTAGACAGTTAGGATACTTAGATGCCAGTTGTAACTAACTCAATCAAGTTTGGTACAGACGGCTGGCGGGGCATTATTGGTGACGAGTTCACCTTTGAACGCCTAGCCCTGGTCGCACCAGTTGCCGCAAAAGTATTATATGATACATATTTTTCTACGGTGGGTAGCCGGACAATAATTGTCGGTTACGATCGCCGATTCATGGCCGAAGATTTTGCTCGTGCTGTTGCTGATACTGTCACCTCTGTCGGATTTGATGTGCTATTGAGCGAAAACTTTGCCCCAACCCCAGCTTATAGTTGGGCAGCAAAACAACTCAACGCTTTAGGGGCGCTAGTCATTACAGCTAGCCATAATCCTGGTAAATATTTGGGGTTAAAAGTCAAGGGTTGTTTTGGTGGTTCGGTGCCGCCAGAAGTCACAAAAGAGATCGAAGAGCAGTTGTCGGTTGGAGTCCCATTAGCAGCTACTCCAGGTAAGCAAGAGAAATTTGATCCTTGGCCCAGTTATACTCAAGCATTAGAACGTAAAGTTGATATTGCCAAAATTCGAGAAGCGATCGCCTCTGGCAAATTGACATTATTTGCCGATGTTATGCATGGCGCGGCGGCTGGCGGATTGGCGAGACTACTAGGTAATCAAGTCAAAGAAATTAACTCAGAACGCGATCCCCTATTTGGTGGTGGTGCGCCAGAACCCCTGCCCAAATACCTTTCAAAGCTATTTGAAGTCATCAAAACTCATCGAGACACAAATAAATCAGCTTTAACGGTGGGGTTGGTATTTGATGGAGATTGCGATCGCATTGCGGCTGTAGATGGAGAAGCCAACTTCCTAAGTTCCCAAGTCTTAATCCCAATATTAATCGACCATTTAACCTTGCGGCGCGGCTTTAGTGGTGAAATAGTCAAAACTGTTAGTGGTTCCGACTTAATGCCCCTTGTAGCAGCACTACATAACCTGTCGGTATTTGAGACAGCAGTTGGTTATAAATACATTGCTGACAGAATGTTAGTCGCAAAAGTGTTGCTGGGTGGCGAAGAGTCGGGAGGGATTGGCTATGGTAGTCATATTCCCGAACGCGATGCACTGCTGTCAGCATTGTACGTTCTAGAGGCGATTGTAGAATCTGGTTTGGATTTAGGTGAGTATTATCGCTACTTGCAGAAACAAACAGGGTTTATTTCAGCTTATGATCGCATTGATTTACCCTTAGCAAGTATGGAAGTGCGATCGCGTCTTCTGCAACAACTACAAACTCAACCCTTAACCGAAATTGCTGGGTTAGCAGTGATTGATTGCCAGACAATTGACGGCTACAAGTATCGCCTCGCTGATAAAAGCTGGTTAATGATTCGATTTAGCGGTACTGAGCCAGTTTTACGCCTCTACTGCGAAGCCCCAACAATTGAGCAAGTGCATCAAACTCTTGCTTGGGCGAAACACTGGGCAGAGTAAAATTAATTATTAGTCATTAGTCCTTTGTCCTTAGTAAATGACCAATGACTAATGACCAATGACCTAATGACTAATGACCAAATTACTCGTAGTAGCTACAGGGAATCCAGGTAAGTTGCGGGAAATGCAAGCTTATCTGGAAAATTCTGGTTGGGAATTAACCCTCAAACCTGAAGAATTGGAAATTGAAGAAACGGGCGAAACCTTTGCCGCTAATGCTTGTTTGAAAGCATCACAAATTGCTAAAGCGACAGGAAACTGGGCAATTGCTGATGATTCAGGCTTGCAAGTAGATGCTCTAAATGGCGCACCAGGGGTATATTCTGCACGTTATGCCAAAACCGACTCAGAACGCATTGCTAGGCTATTGAAAGAATTAGACAACGAGGTAAATCGACAAGCTCAATTTGTTTGTGCAGTAGCGATCGCTCGTCCTGATGGTGCGATCGTATTAGAATCTGAAGGTATTTGTCGCGGCGAAATTCTCCATGCACCGCGTGGTGAGGGTGGTTTCGGCTACGATCCAATTTTTTATGTGCAAGAGTTGCAATTGACCTTTGCGGAGATGACACGGGAGATGAAAGGGTCAATTAGCCATAGAGGCAAGGCTTTTACAGCTTTACTTCCACAGCTAGAGAAAATTAAGAGTTAGAAATTGGGAGTTTAGATTTATGAATTGTACTAAATCATCACTCATTTAGTCTTGACTCACAAATCATAACTCCTGTACAGACGCGATTAATCGCGTCTCTCTTGTACAGACGCGATTAATCGCGTCTCTACTCATAACTTTTTTAAACTGCTTCTGTGTTCTTTTCGCCGGTGCGAATCCGAATCACTTGCTCAACAGGCGAGATGAAAATTTTACCATCGCCGATTTCACCAGTGCGGGCAGCAGCAATAATTTTGTCTACCACCATATCAACTTGATTATCATCAACGACGATTTCCACTTTGAGTTTCTGTAGAAACTCAACGGTGTACTCAGAACCACGATACCGTTCAGTTTGACCTTTCTGCCGTCCGAATCCCCGGACTTCAGAAACAGTCATGCCGACAATACCAGCGTTAACCAAGGCAATTTTTACCTCATCTAGCTTGAATGGGCGAATGATAGCTTCTACTTTTTTCATCTTTTTGACTCCTGACTTCTAGTAGCTTCGTTTATATATCTAACCAGATCCGTTGTCTGAAGCTGTAACTAGCAGTGCTTTTCCTAAAATATATGTAATAATTACCACTTTTTTAAAGTGTAGAGGGTTTGGGACATAAAAAGCGGCAAGGATTTATTAATTAGATAATCTTTAAGGTCGTAACATAAAGAAGTTGCTGTAAATTTAGCATTTTATGTAGCTTTTATAACCTAAAAATAAATAAATTCCGCTATTTAGCAAATATGCTCAGATATTTTAGAGAATGATTGCAGAGGAATTGCTTGGTAGCTCGAAAGCTTGGTGCTGCTGACTGTGGGAGTGTCAACTAACGTTTCTGATGTTCAAATAAGGGACGCACAACGAAATATCCAGCACTAAAGGCAGTAAGCATGATTAACAATATGGTGATAATTAGCCACCAGCCATTGAGTTCCTTGGCATCTGGCTCAGTAGTAGGATAATAACTTACTTGTTGCTCTTCTATATAAACTGGTTGTGGTATCGGGAAATTTATTTCCATTACAGGTGGAGAAAAATCTTGGCGACGGCTTTTTTCGGGTGGCGTTTTGGGAGTAACGGGTGGATGAGAACGAAACTGCTGAGGTGGACACGCTTGTGTTCCTGGCACTTTAGCGACATTTTTGTCATTAGAGGCTTGGGGAACTTGGTAATAACCAGGCGCAGTATGGGAATCCACAAACTTTTGCAAATGAGAAAAAGACTCAACAACTTTGGTAATTTCTTGGCGTAATAGTTGATTTTCTTGTGCTAATTGCTGATTTGTGGTGGTAAGTGCATGTAACTTCGCCTGTGTTGCTTGTAACTCTGTTGACAATTCCCTATATACAGAAAGTGGTACAGAGGGAGGGGAAGCTTGAGTAGTCGGTGTTGGCGAATTCCTGTGAACTGAACCTATGGTTGTTCGCATCGGGGACTTGGTATTAAAAATCAAAGTAAGTAGGTCGTACAGAGATGCTAACAAAGATAGTCAGCCCTGAAACTATGCCCAAGAATAATAGAAAAATGCCGAAAGAGCAAAGATTTATTATTGAGAATTGAGAATTGGGAATTGAGCATTGGAGATTGGGTACTAAGAAAACTTTTCTCTAGTCCCTAGTCCCTAGTGCCCAGTCCCTAGTCCCCAGTCCCCAGTCCCCACAATGGGAAGAAATGTCCTACAGGGCCTTGCCCTTCGCCAATATCTAAGGCGTAAGTGAGTGCAGTAGTCACATACTTCTTTGCCTCTTGCACTGCCTGCCATAAGCCTTGTCCCTTGGCCAGATTAGCAGCGATCGCAGCCGATAGTGTACAACCAGTACCGTGGGTATTTTTTGTCTCTACCTGCTGGCAAGTCAAAACTTCCAACTTGTCCCCATCAAACCAAATATCAACACCACGTAAATCTCCTTGCATACCTCCGCCTTTGACTAAAACAGCCTTCGTCCGTAAAGTCTTGTGAATAACTTCAGCAGCAGCTTGCATATCCTCCAAAGAATTAATTTGTAAACCGCTTAAAATCTGGGCTTCGTAGCGATTCGGCGTGATCATAAGTGCCTTTGGAATCAGGGCATGGCATAGAGTCTTCACAGCATCATCATCAATCAATTGTGCCCCTGTACGTGACACCATTACCGGATCAACTACTAAATTATTGATTTGTAAAGCTTCCACCTGCTGGGCAACAGCAAAGATAATTTCCTGATTAAGCAACATTCCCGTTTTGGCAGCTTGTACGCCAATATCCTCAACTACTGCCTGAATTTGCGCCACGACAGCCTCTATTGGCATGGCATCAACCCTTTTCACTCCTAAAGTGTTTTGTGCCGTAATGCAGGTTATAGCACTAGTACCGTGGACACAGTGAAAAGCAAAGGTACGTAAATCAGCTTGAATTCCTGCACCGCCACCACTATCTGAACCAGCAATAGTCAAAGCGACGGGTATTCTGGAGTTTATTTCAGTTTTCATATTATGAAGATTAAGTAAGTTGGCACCATCAAACCAAACTATCTCAAAGATTGATCAACTAGACCAAAACCTTGTTCTTTCCAGCCTCCTTTGCGATCGCAACCACAAAGATTTACGATAACCTGACTTAAAAGTGCTGTTAGGGGTAGCGGGACGTTTAGTAAAGAGGGCATCGCTTCTTCAAGAATTTTTAGAGAAACTTCATCAAAACCTTGCACAAAGCGCTCTTTGCTCCCATATTACTCTCAAAATTAACAGAACTTCAGCACGACATCTCCATAAAAATTTCGCTTTTGTTGTAAAAAAAAATACTAAATTCAGAATATTTACTGATTCTTGTCTTCTGTGTAAAGGTTAGTTTTAATACATGAGTTCACAAGCCTCAGTTACACCGCTTACAACAAGTTCGACCAAGTTGTTACATTAGTTCCCTTTAAGTTAAAGGTAAACCTACTAAAGTTTCAACCAATTCAACTTTGATCACTCAATAAAACGCAGAGATGACAGAAAACTGCTTTGGCTTTGCGCTGCCTTGTCTGCGTGCAAATTGTCCGATTACCCTCAATAAAACAGTGACGATTGACGGTATCGACATCCCTACTTTAACCATCCACGGTTAATAGGATAAAG
Source organism: Nostoc sp. CmiVER01 (assembly GCF_034531135.2). Taxonomy (NCBI): domain Bacteria; kingdom Bacillati; phylum Cyanobacteriota; class Cyanophyceae; order Nostocales; family Nostocaceae; genus Nostoc; species Nostoc sp. CmiVER01. The sequence goes on along the minus strand of NZ_JAVRBU020000018.1, from coordinate 148,067 downwards.
ATTTTCAGTTTTATAACTGTCTTTCTACAAAAAATGCAATTTAAAGTTGCGATCGCCTACGCCATCGCATAACTGCAACTGTCTTTAAAAGTACAGATAAATCATCCATTCAAATAACTACTTAGCAACTTAGTTTATTGCTGAGAACTTACTAACAATTCCCCTTATAAACATTAGGAGTTAATCTTATGGCTGGCAACATATACTACGTTTCTGGAACAGGCAATGATAAAAATAATGGTTTGAACGAAGGATCTGCATTTCGTACCCTCCAAAAAGCTGGGGACTTAGTGAAGGCAGGTGATACCGTCTACGTCATGAATGGTACTTACACAAATATTTACCCTAATATTCTGAGTATTTCAGATAAGCACGGTACCGCTAGTGCGCCAATCACATTTACTGCTTATCCCGGGCACACACCTGTTCTAGAAGCACACAAAAACAATTGGAATGCTATCTCAATTACAGGGTCTTCTTATGTAGTTATTAATGGGCTGACGCTGGTAGGAGCACGAGATGAAACTACATTAGAATATGCGCTAGAACATAAAGACAACCCAAATTCAGAAACATCTGGGAACGGTATTAATATTACATATATCGATGGCAACGAAAAGGAACGTTCACATCACATCACAATTAGCAATAACAACGTTTCTAAGTTTCCAGGAGGCGGGATTGCAACAATGGAAGCAGACTACATTACAGTAAAAAACAATGTGGTTTCTGGAAATGCTTGGTACTCACCTCATGGAACCCAAGGAATTACAATGCTTAACCTTTGGAATTCCGATCAAAACGTAACAGATTATAAAGTAATTATTAAAGATAACATTGTCTTTAATAACAAACAATTAGTTCCTTGGGTTACTGTAGGAAAAATAACAGAAGGTCATGGAATAATGCTTGACACTTCTTTTATTGGAGATGTTGCTTACACCGGCAAAGCTTTAATCAGTAAGAACTTAATTTATAACAATGGTGGTGCAGGTGTTCAGATTTTCAAAGGAGAAAATCCTGTCGATATAGTAAATAATACAATTTATCAGAACTCTCAAGAACTCTCATCTGGAGAAGTTTTCCTTAACAGAGCTAACAATGTTAGGGTTTCTAACAATATTTTGTATGCAAAGGACGGAGAGTCTGCTAGTTCTATTGTTAGTTCTAGTAATACTTCATTTGATAATAACCTTGCTTATAACGGAACTTTTAAAGGCACAGGAACAGGAAATGTTTTAAATAAAGACCCGTTGTTTGTTGATGCAGCAAATGGTGACTTTAGGCTTAAATCTGGAAGTCCTGCGATCGATGCTGGTTCCAATACCTTCAATAGCATCACCAAGATTCTTCCCCTAGATGGCGATGGCAACGGCAGTGTATTGACTGATATTGGTGCATACGAAGCCCCCACTATTAAGACTCCTACCCCCGAAATTGAAGTTCTTGATGGCACAGTTGACATTGCAGATAACAGCACTACTGCCATTAACTTTGGTGAGGTCGTTGTTGGCAGCACCGTGACCAAAACTTTTACCATTAAGAACACAGGTATAGCTGCACTCACTCTGAGTAATCTTAAACTCCCCGACGGTTTTAGTTTGGTAGGAACTCTTCCAGCTAGTGTGGCTGCTAAGACTTCGGCGAATATAACAGTGGCACTAAATACGACTATTGGCGCAACCTACACTGGCAACTTCAGTTTAACCAACAACGATAGTAACGAAAGCCCTTTTGACTTTGCTATTAGTGGTAAGGTTAACGCTCCCGAAATCCACGTTTTCGATGGCACTGTTGATATTGTAGATGGCAGCACTAATGCTATTGACTTTGGCGAAGCCGCTTTTGGCAGCACTGTAACTAAAACTTTCACCATTAAAAATACGGGTAAAGCTCCACTCAATCTGAGTAATTTAGAACTCCCCAAGGGCTTTAGTTTAGTAGGAACTCTTCCAACTAGCTTGGCTATCAACAATTGGACGAATATAAGGGTGGCACTCGATACGAAAACACCCGGAACATATTCTGGCAGATTCAATTTGATCAACAACGATCCTAACGAAAGCTCCTTCGACTTTGCCATTAGCGGTAAAGTTCAGCCCGCTCCTACCCCTGAAATTCAAGTTCTCAATGGCACAGTTGACATTGCAGATGGCAGCACTACTGCCATCGACTTTGGCAACGTCGCTTTCGGTAATACCGTAACCAAAACTTTCACCATAAAGAACATCGGTACAGCTACGCTCAACCTGAGTAATCTTAAACTCCCTAACGGCTTTAGTTTAGTAGGAGATTTTCCATATACTGTGGCTGCCAACGATTCAAGAAATATAACGGTGGCACTCAATACGAATACACCTACACCTGGAACATATTCTGGCAGTTTCAGTTTGACCACCAACGATAGTGACGAAGGTCTCTTTGACTTTGCTATCAGTGGCACAGTTAAACCCCCTGTTGCTAGCGAAATTTATCTTCTTAATGGCACTGAAAATTCTGAGTACTTAAAAGGCAATGCCCCATCTAACAAGATTTATGGGTTTGGGGGTGCAGACACCATCGTAGGTAATCTAGGAAATGACCAAATTTCAGGAGGCGATGGAAACGATACTCTCTGGGCAGGTGATGGTGATGACCTGCTCTATGGCGATAGCGGCAATGACAAGCTTTCGGCTAGCAACGGTAACGATACGCTATTTGGTGGTGTCGGTGATGACCAACTATTAGGGGAGTCAGGTAATGACTGGCTTTATGGGGGCACAGGCAATGATGTACTTACAGGGGGTTATGGCGCTGACACCTTTGTGTTCGCTTCTGGTGACGGCACGGACTCCATTACTGACTTTGAAATAGGTAAGGATAGAATTGCCTTGTCAGGAGGTCTCAAGTTCGGTCAATTATTGATACAGCAACAAGGAAGTCAAACTTTCATTATGGATAGTTCTGACAATCAAGTGTTGGCGAAGTTGGACAATGTTACTGCAAGTATACTTTCGGCTCAACCTTCCGCTTTTATCACTATTTAGTTATCTCTTTTGATAACCAAGTCTCTTCTCTTTTCTTCTTAGGCTACGCCAACGGAGCAGGTGTAGAGGAATAACTACACAAAGAAGATTTAATATTGAGTAACTAAATTCTTTGCTCGGCTTCCTTACACCTTATGCTTGTAAGGGGTTGTGTTCAAAAACTGGCATTAGTCTGTTGATCCCTGACCTTGAGGTACAGGGATTTTAATTATCACTTTCATTGAGTTCCCTTGTAAGGATAGGCTTCACCGATTGAGGGCTAGTCTCTACAGAGGATATGTTTTCACTCCTACGTCTGGAGACAAGGCTTAACTTTTTCTAGGGTAATTACGCTCACCTGTAAGGTTATGAAGTTGTCATCTACAAGGGATTAAAGTGCGAACTCAATCCTAATGGATTACCCTGTAGAAGCCAGTCATCTTCCGATTATTCGGTTTCGACTGAACAAATCGCACTTCAATGCTGTGTTTACTTCTCGGTTTTTGCTTGCACAACTAAGGTGAATCAAACACGCCCATTGGCCCAAGCCTAATCGTGAATATTTCTACATCCGTGATGGCTATGTGAGGCCCTTGTTGGGTGTGGGCTGGCGTAAACCAAAAAATTCCAGCAGAACAACTCTTTCCTCCAGTTTCCACAACTCCCTTCATCACATAAACATACTCATCACAAGGATGAGTATGAATGGGAATTGTTGTACCCGCTTTCATCGTTAACAAGTGTATTGAACCCTGAGATACAGGCTCGGCTAGAGGGAAAAACTTAGCACCAGGAAACTGCTCAATGTCCAGCATTCGCTCAGAGTCAGTTTGAATAAAGGTCTGTTCTAGCATGTTCTTTACCTATTTAAAACTGATAAGTGTTCTAGCATTATGTAAATGTAAGACAAAAAACACTCTTTGCAAGAGAATGATGAATCAAGAACTTGATCTAAATGAATACAAGCAACAGATTGCCGATTTATACAGTCGCAGAGGCCAAACTTATGATCAGGGCGATTGGCATCCTCGAATTGCTCATCGTCTGGTTGAACAGGCACACATTAGCCAAGGACAGCATGTTTTAGACATTGCAACGGGAACAGGTATGGTGGCGATTGAAGCAGCACAGCTTGTCGGTTTTGCAGGTCGAGTTGTTGGAGTGGACATTTCAACTGGGATGCTTGAGCAGGCAAAACGCAAGATTGAGGCGTTAGGGCTGAATAATATTGAGTTTGTACTCGCGGATGCCGAGGAACTGAATTTTCCAGCCAACAGTTTTGATGTTGTCCTATGTTCCTCAGCCCTAATTTGGATGTCTGACATTCCCAAGACATTACGCCTTTGGTATCAATTGCTTAAACCTGGTGGGCTAATTGGCTTTCATGCATTCGCAGACACCGCTTTTGTGGAAGGTGTGACTATGCAAAAAGTCGCCGAAAAATATGGTGTTTCACTTGCGTTCAGTAAACCAACAGGCACTATTGAAAAGTGCCATGACCTAATAATAACAGCAGGCTTTGAGGCGATTGAAATTAAGTCTGAGCAAGATGGTAGCTACATTAGCATAGAACAGGCAAAGCAAATGTGGGCTAGAAGTTCTCATCCAGCACCTGGGCAATTTCCAAATCCTATGAAGCAACTCTCATCTGGGCAACTCGAGGAAGTTAAGGCGGAATTTGAAGCAGAATTGGCAGCATTAGTTACGGAACAAGGCATTTGGAACGATCTGACAATTTTTTATACCTTTGGTCGCAAGCCAATAGGCTAATACAGTTGAGATCAATAAATTCTCTTTTGGTAGAAAAAACTTGACAGCGAAATTTTTTATTAGTATATTTGTACTAATAAACTACTTACATGTTGTATAAAACTTTAAACACTCGACTACGCCAACAAGAGAGTACAAAATTAATGAAGCTATCTAAGGTAGACTTGAGCAGTTTAGTCGCGATCGCTCACTCTGATGGATATTTGCAGTTATTGCTTGATCGAGGTGACGAACTAGAGTTTTTGGAAATTCCAGCACCAGTACAGGCTTATGAAGGATTGCAAGAACTGAACGAGGCGATAGCTGAACCGACTGCATTACTTTTTGAAGAAGAACCAATTGCGATGTTACCAGTTAGCTCATCAATGGCGATCGCTGTAGGCTATGATCGCGACGAACAAATTTTGCAAGTTGAGTTTCAAAATGGAGGTGTTTATCAGTACTTAGGCGTAAACGAGGATACTTGGGAAGATTTACATTCCTCTGACTCAATTGGCAGCTTTTTCAATCAAGCGATTAAAGGTAGATATGACTGCGATCGTCTAGATCATGCAGATTATACTATTGACGAATAACTGCATGTAAGGTTTTTAATAATTCTTGCGTCGTGTAGGGTTTGGGTAAAAAGGCTGTATGTTCATCTATTTTGTCAATTGATACTTGATCACTTGTTACAAGTCCACTCACAACAATAATCGGCAATAATGGATTGATATTTTGCAATTTCCGAATAGTAGTTTCTCCATCCATCTTAGACATCATCATATCGATAATTGCAGCACTAATTTTATCTTTATGCTGGGCATAAATTACTAATGCTTCGATGCCATCACCAGCAGTCATTGCCGTGTAATTATAATTTTCTAAAGATGTTTTAGTAATTTCCTGAATGGCAGTTTCATCATCTACAACCAAAATACATTCTCCACATCCAGTTAGTATTTCCGTATCTTCTAACAACTGAATTGGCACTTGATTAACTGCTGGTAAGTACACCTTAAACTTTGTTCCCTTGCCTACAAAACTTGATACAGTGATAAAACCACCGTATTCTTTAATAATTCTCATTACTGTTGATAACCCAAGTCCTGTACCTTGACCCAACTCTTTTGTTGTAAAAAATGGTTCAAAAATTCTATTTAATATTTCACTATTAATTCCAAGCCCGGTATCAGCAACTGTCAGAACAATGTAAGCACCAACCGTAGCTTCTATATGCATCCTGACATAAGTTTCATCAATCCAAATATTCTCGGCAGATATTGTTAAAGTTCCGCCTGTAGGCATGGCATCCCGCGCGTTGAGACACAGATTAATCAGTACCTGATGGAGTTGGGTACTATTGGCACAAATAGGTAACAAGTTCTCCTGAATTTCTGTGTCCACTGTGATTGATTTCGGAAATGTTTGTGAGATAATTTGCTGTATTTCTAAAATCAGGTGTTTAACTTGAAGCACCGTGCATGGGCGTGCAGCGGTTTGTCCTTGAATATTGCTTTCAATTCCCCGAGAAAAAGACAGCACTTGTTTTACCAAATCAGCACCACGTTTGGCATTACTTTCTATTATTGACAGCATCTGATCCATCTGTTGATTGCAGCTTTTAGATTTGAGCAGATGCACTGCCATCAAAATTGGTGACAACACATTATTTAAATCGTGAGCAATACCACTAGCAAGAGTGCCTATACTTTCCATGCGTTGAGCACGTAAAAATTCTTGTTCTAGTTGTTTTTTTTGGGTAATATCAGTATCAACAACAAAGATTGATTTAGCTTGAGAATGTTCATCATTTATCAGCGTCCAGCGACTTTCAACGATGAGTTTTTTACCAGATTTGCTGGTTTTCTGTAACTCACCTTGCCAAGATCCATCCTTTAATAGAGTCTGATAAATTTCTAGGTTTTGCGACAAAGGTTCAGTGGAAAAAAGTTCATCTGACTGCTTACCAATAGCTTCTTTTGACTTCCAACCGTAAAGTTCTTCAGAATTTTTGTTCCATAATAAAATTTTGTTGTCCAAATCTTGCACGACAATTGCATCAGTGACAAAATCCAGCAATGCTTCTTGTTCCTGCTTGTACTCCTGTTTAAGGCTTGCTAGTTCAGCTAAGTTCCGCCGGATTTCTAGTTGTCTAACTACTAGGCGGCTAAGAGTTTCCAATGCTTCCACTTGTTTGGGACTGATTTGGCGTGGTATGCGATCGCTTATACACAGAGTCCCGATCGCTTCTCCTCCTGGTGCTAACAAAGGTACGTCTGCATAAAATCTTACGCAAAGTCCTTCATAAGTAACTATAGGATTCGTAGCAAAACGTTCATCAGCTAAGGTATCGGGAATAATTAAAACTTCGCCACTTTCTATACAAATCAATCCGAACCCTGTATCTCGTGGCATTTCCTGTACATCTAACCCCACTCTGGCTTTAAACCATTGACGGTTAGCGTCAATTAGATTAATCAAAGCGATCGGTGTGTTACAAATCTGTGCGGCTAAGAATGCTAGATCGTCGAATGCTTCTTCTGATGGAGTATCGAGAATCTGGTACTGATGCAGAGCCTTAAGCCTTACTGCTTCATTGTTACACACTAAAGATTTCATTAAATCGTTCCTAACTATTGTTGAATGACAACTTACCCTCGTGTTACTAAAAAACGTCGATTTACAGCGCTTTCTGTAGAGGATTTATCTGTCACTGCACTTGATAGCTCAATGAAGTCACTATCAGATAATTTAAATAACCGACCAAGCATATAGCTTGATGATTTTAATTATACTAATATGCCTTAAGAAAGATGAACAAGAATTTTTGTAATTTTAAGTAAATTTTAGAAGATTTACAGTCTTATAATTTTTTGTTAACAGATAAAATTACTTCTACTTAGATTAAGTATGCGGTAATATATGCAACTAATGCCACAAGGAGTATAGCTCACATATAACGATAAGCGCTATAGGGCATTGCTGAATTGAGGCATGAATCCGGATGTAGAGACGTAGCACTGCTACATCTCTACAAGGATTTTGGTATTATGCAAAATTATTTTGATACATGGAATCAGCAACGCCCGTTATAGCAAGAGCAACTAAACATACACCAGCAGTGTTTTGTTCAGGGACAATAGAAAAAGCCCACATAATACAATCGCAGTTATGACGACTACACTTAACTCTGCTGTTAAACCAAAAGCCGAAGATAGTTTTGCTATCAGCTTTGCACCATTGTCTCTTGAAGAAATCTATGCTTTGTCTAACGATCCAGCCAACGGTGCTGTGGTTATCATGAGTGGCGTAGTTCGTAATCAAACTGATGGTAAACCTGTAGTTGCTCTAGAGTATCAAGCTTACGAACCTATGGCATTGCGGATATTTTATCAAATTGCTGCTGATATTCGCTTATCTACGCCTGATGTGAATCGGGTAGTGATTCATCACCGCACTGGACGTTTGCAAGTTGGAGAAATTAGCGTTTTAGTCGCAGTAGGTTGTCCTCATCGAAGCGAAGCTTTTGAAGCTTGCCAGTATGCTATTGATACCCTCAAACATAATGCCCCCATTTGGAAAAAAGAACATTGGGAAGATGGTTCTAGCCGTTGGGTAAGTATTGCTGCTTGCGAAACATCAGGAGAAAATTGTTAAAATTTCTGAGATTATTAAACACGCTTGATTTATCCAGCAATTAGCGAACTATAACGTATGCCGCAGCTATGCCTGTCTTAGGGACTTCCAACTAAAAAAATATCCTATTGGTGTATAGGCAGAGGGGCAGGGAGCAGGGGGCAGGGGGAGAAAGAAGAATATTATCTGAGTAAATTGGATAATTTATTTTCTGCAAGTCCCTTAGACATTGCTAAGTGCTGGATGGCATCAACCAGTACATCACTATTTGAGCTTTAACTTTCCCAAATAGTAAAAAATACACGAGTTTTTTATTTGTTCAAAATTTAAACCAATCGGTAATACCAATTCGCAATGGGCAACTCTTGGAGACACTAAAAGCGAACGCCCCGCTACGCTAACGCAATGATGCTCGTTCCTGGCTAACGCAATTAAGAAACTTATATCCAGCAAGACTTTCCTGATTTACATCTATTGTGTTGCCCTTTTTTGAAGAATTGGCATAATCTCTAATTCCCAAACCTACTTAACAGAAATATTTAATCTTTAATAAAAATATTTCTATTTGCAAAAAAACAATTTATGTTGCATTTGTTTACAGAAAATGCATGACTCTATTGAGGTTTGTAAATAATTTGTATTTCTAGAAGGAATATTCCTTTAGACTGATCTTCAACAGAAAAATGTGGGGACAAACACAAATGCATTCGTTAAATATATTTTGTCACGAATTTGTAGTTGCTGTTTCCTTTCTAGCTTGCATTGTTGGGCTGGTGTTACTGTGGGACAGTAAGCAGCAAAAAAATGATGTAGAAGAAACAGAGCGGATTTTATTTAGAATGAGCTTTACTTACTGGCTAGTTTATTGTGTAGCCTTTGGTATAGAAAAAATAGTTTTACCCGACTGGGAATCTGTACTCATGACTTTGAGAATAACTACGGCTCTGTCATATTTCTTAACTTTTTCTTGCATTGTTAGTCTGCCACTACACAAATTTGCAGTACACCGTGTTGAAGAATAGTTATAGGGCATGGGAAATTGGGAATTAGGCATGATTATTTCATAGCGATCGCTAATGCCGTTTCCAATTCTGACTGCGCCAAAGAAGTTAAAATAAAGACCTCTTGTACAGTCTTCCCCTGCCGTGCAATTACTTTATAGCCGCCGCGAATCGGTACTGAAACGCGCAGTTGCATTTTCGGGCAATGGCCTTTTGCCCGCCCAATCACTCCGGGCGTCACAGTTTGGATATTGTCCTGCTGACAAAGACGTTCTAAAATGGGGATGAGACCATCAAGGTGAGTCGAGTGATTCCAAACCAGTCTGCCAGCTTTTTGCGTTCGCGTAGCGTCTTGTAGAGAAGCCGATCGGATAGAATCTGCGGTAGGTCTGGCCATGATAATTAAGCTGCTTCTAGAGGTGCCATTGTCAAACCTGCTCGATGCAGCTGCTGGTGATAAAGTTCCGCAGGTTCTTGGGGCCCGACCCAGACGATCGCTTGACCTTCATAGTGTACCTGATTAGTTAGATCCCATGCGCGATCGCCAGTCATCCCTGGAATATATTTCATCAAACATTCACTCACATGTTGGAATGTATTAAAATCATCGTTTAATACAATCACTTTGTAATTCGGATAAGTCTTACGGGTAACTTGATTAGACCGTTCAGGAGCTTTAGTTGGTGCTGTGGCCATCCCGTAAACATCTGCTGAAGGTGTCATAACCATAGAACAATTAAGCAAGATAATTTTACAAAACTACACTACAAACAACTAGTTTAGTCGATTGTCAGTTGTCATTCGTCATTTGTGCATTGTCTGTTGCCCTTAACAAATGACCAATGACAAATGACCAATAACTATCTATCGCCAATTATCCCAGTTTTCGTTAAAAATGGATGTATCGGGGAAGGCTGTGGGGTTGCCATTTTGTTCCAAAAGCCGTTTGAGTGCTTCTAGTTGTGGCTCTTGTTTGGGTAAATCATCTACTAATTGGTAGGGTGCGATCGCATTTTTCAGGGCAAAACTAGCAACAGTTCCCGCAGCTGCGCCAGACGACCATTCAAAGGAATGGACTCGATAAGCAGCAGCAGCAATATGACTACTAGCAATGCTTTTGCCTCCTACCAGCAAATTATCAATTTTCTGGGGAATCATTGCCCTCAAAGCAATTTGGAAAGGATAAGCTTGGCCAGCACCACGCCTTTCACCTGGACGTTCTGTATTACCAGGGGCTTCTGGGGGACTATTCACCATGCAAGGATGGAAATCTATAGCGTAGTGACCAATACCCACAGCATCGGGGAAGATGGTAGAACGAGTCCGTCGCATTGCTTTTTCTGGTGAAACTTTACCTTCAATTACTGATACTGCTTCCAAACCTGCAAGGGCTGCTCGTAGCCTCCGATACATATCTGCTGGCAGAGTTTGGGAATAATATTTATCGTTGTAATCTCGGCGAGAAATATCAATTTCCCAAATACCAAAGCCACCAGGTTGTCCCCAGCTAGGGCGTCCAATGATCCGCCGTGCTTCGCGCATATAGGGATATTTCGATAAACCATGCACTGTCCCCATCGGCGAATTTAGCCCGGAAACAAAGCGGTTATTGCTTTGCAGCTGCTTTACACCCTCCCCCAACTTGGAATCTGTAGTTCCAGCTACCAACCAGTAATAGAAAGATAGAGCATTTTCCTCAGCTTTGCGGAGGGTTTCTGTTCGCAATCCCCCCATCCAACCCCCTGGTTTTAACTGTCCAGTACTTTCTAACTGTTGGCGACTATAAATCAGGTTATCTTGGGCTGTTCCAGGGCGGTAGTCGTTACCCCAAGTCCAGTTTTGCATCGAGATATCCCCTGGTGTAGGAGCATCAAAACTCACACCACCGAATTTTTCTGGTTTTCCTTTGTTTGGACTCAAAATGCGACGATAGGTGAAAACTAAATCAAAGTTAGCCAGTCGCGTTAATTCATAGCTGAAATATGGGGCGTATTGTGGATAAAATGCTGGCATCATCTGCGGTTGCGGTTCCTTAGTTGCCTCCATTGCAAAGGTGTAGGTAAAGCCTTGAGGGCAATAAGGGTCGTTGTTGGTGCTAGACGCAGAAGGTTCTAGGTAAGAAAGGGCATCAATACCCAATCGGTAGGGGACATCAGCAAGGGCGATAATTTCTCCAGTTTCGCTCGCGTCTACGACGTACCATTTAGGAGCATCCCCTTTATCTGCCTTGGGAAGGAAACGGATAATAGTTTTGGTAAACCGAGATGAGTTTTCGTAGCTATAAGAATCTTCAATACTTTGAGATAAAGTAAAGGTATTGAGTGGTGGTGCGCCTTTTGCTGGTTGATGTTGGATTGCGATCGCACCATTAATTATTTTGCCATCAGCAGCGATTTCCAAATCCTTAATTACCGTGTTGGGAAACCATTGCAACTTCCCTTTGCCAAGCTTTTCGGCATCTTTGAGCATCTGGACTAAAATGTTGTGAGCATCGTGGGGAAGAAAGCAAGATTCACTTACCCAACAGTCACCGGGGTTAAGTTTACCGTATTTGCGCCCAATGCGCTTTCGCAATTCTAGGTAGCCACGAGAATAGAATTTTAGGGCACGCTGAGTTGGACGTTCATCTAACGCAGATGTCCCTTGAGAAGAAATTTGTCCTCCCAGCCAATCAGTAATTTCCGTGAGACAAACCGTTCGTCCAGCTAGTAACCCCTCGTAAGCTGTGGCTGCACCAGATAGTCCACCACCCACAACTAAAATCTCGCAATTGACAGTTTTATCTGGCGTTCTCGGTGCTGTGGCGATCGCCTTTGATGTTGGCACTGCGTTCGTCGTTCGCGTAGCGTCTCGTAGAGAAGACGTTGGCGCAGCCATCGCACCATCAAATGCAACTAAACTAGATATTAAATTAAGACTGATCAGTGATGTCAAACTAAAAGCTACTTTGTGTCTACCCTTCATGGTTAAAGAAACCCCTTCAACTTCTGTTCCATTTTGTAGACGGTAGCATCTAGCAAATGTTTAACTCAAGCAATTCTTTACAAGGTAATCTACGTGATATAGTGTGGGATTAAAGTTTGGGAGCATCCATTTTCGGCGGATTTACTTTTTTAGATAAACCATATAGTAGGGTTTTCGGAGTATCAAAATTATGTTTCTTCCAAAAGTGGATGCTCCCGCAAAATCAATATCTTTAACCCGGAAATTTAAGGCTTCATTTAATCGAAAACCAGTGCCGTAAAGTAATTTCATTAAAAGTTGATGTACTCCATATAATTTTTGAATGATTGCAAAAAATTCATCTTTCGTAATAATGTTTGGTAGGAAAATTCCGTATAATAATTACGTATAATATAGGACTTACGCATTTACATAAAAGCAAAAATGACAGGTAGAGTTTTCAAGGCTTCTATCTAGATTTTTCAATCATATTTAGGCGATCGCCAGCAATCAAAAGCAACCTAAAAAAGCCTGAAACAACGTATTTACGTTAATACACAAGATAGTTATTTTGTACAGTGCATAAGTCCTATAATTTAGCCCTTTCAAGGTGGTGAGATTTAGAACGAGAATTGGTTATTTCAACCTTCAAAAAGCCCAAAATCTGAACAAAGGATTCAAGATGGTAGCCCTGAAACAACGTATCTTCATTGGCCACCTTGAAAGGGCTACTACTCAGACTCAACTCAACCACTCTAGACTAAAAGTCCAGGTGTAAGTTCCATAACCTTTTGAGTTCGCTTCAAAATTTACGGAGAAAACTGCCATGAATCTCATGAATTTATCGCTCAAGAAACTCGCTTATTTTGCTACACCTGCTTTAGCTGGATTAGTCTTAACTTTAGGCGGAGCAAATTTAACTGGTAGTTTGCCTGCTTCCGCAAGTCTTGCTGGGAACTGGACTAGTATAGAATCAATTCGCGATAACGTCGTTATTTTTTACTCTACAAACGGAGCGGCAACTGTTGCTAGCATCCTCGGCGGTTCTGGTAATGTGCAGACACTCAGAACCTATACCTTTGCTGGGGGTTGGACTAACTTAACGAAGATCCGTGATGGTGTCATCTTGTTCTATAATGCCTCAACAGGAGCGGCAACTGTTGTTAGCTTCGACATATCTGGTAATATACAGACACAACAAGGTTATACCTTTGCTGGGGGTTGGACTCGCGTAACGAAGATCCGTGATGGTGTCATCTTGTTATATAACGCCTCAACAGGAGCTGCAACTGTTGTTAACTTCGACAATTTTGGTAATATACAGACACAACAAGCTTTGTAAAGAGTGCGATCGCTGTTGAGCAGGCTAATCTAAAATTGGGTCTGTCAGTTTACTATTGTCTGCTTCTTCATACAGCAGTGTTGACAATTCTTGTAAGCAGGCTTTGATCCGTTCTTCTTTGTCTTGGTTCATAGGAGCGCGATCGCACAGGGTTATTTCCCTTTACATTTTCGCATAAGTGGTAAATCTTCCAAAACAAGTTAAATCTCTATCCCAAAATTCAAGCGATATATCGTGATTTCGTCTTTTTTTCTTCAATTAAAAACTGCTCTTGCTAAAAGTAGACAAGAGCAGTTTTTAATAGCAAAGCCCAAAATAAGAATTTAGGCATCTTCAAGTTCAAATTGAGCCACTGTAACGGCATTAAAAGCGAAAGCCAAAACTAATGGCATGGGCGACTGAAACCAAAAGGCAAAAAGAACGGCTACTATTGTGCCAATTACTGCGGACATCGACCACAATCGTTCTTCAAAAGTCAATCCCTTCTCGGCTTTAATCACTCTGAGAACGTGGACTGGAATTGGTTCTGGCATTACCCCACCCGGAGGGAAAGCCCAGAAGTTGTTACGTCGCTCGACAAACAAATCTGTCCAGCCATTTTCTTGGCACCATGCCTCAATCCATTGAAGTGAGTAATGATTCATCATCGGGTTTGGGAGTTCGGTTTGTGTAAGTTGTGTACTTGGCGAATATAAACTCTTGGAGATTCCTGAAAAACTAACTAACCGCTATAAAATTAACGCTAATTATCCAACTTTTAAGCTTTGTTAAGCACTTGAGACGCATATAATTACGCTCAAACCTTGCTTTCATTAATTAAAAGACTAACAGTTGATGGGGGCTGTTGAATTTAAAAGACAATAAACTTTACTTGAAACATGGAAAATCAAGAATTGTAAATAAGCTCATAAGTATTACTGCTTAATAAAACTCTTTATATCCTGAAATTCATATCTAAAAATGAAGAATTGTAAATAAATCTATGAACATAGGCTCAGTTAAAGGGGAAATAAAATTGCGGGTAAAGTTAAAAAGTAAATTTTTAATTAATTTTCTTTCTTAAGAAAGATGATTTAAATTTCTAGACCTCTCTGAGGGTAAATAGAATCAAAGTGAAGCTAGAAGTAAAATATCTAAAGAAATAAAAACTTACTTGGTTAAAATCAAATATATGTTGAGTATACTTTGGGGTATTGTTGTTGTACTGATTGCTTTTTGGGGATTAGGACTAGCACTTCATATTGCTGGAAATTTAATTCATGCGGTGTTACTTATAGCGATCGCTCTTGCTATCTATAATTTTTTCAAAGCGCGTGATGTCTAAAATATAGTGGTTCCCGATTTGGTAAGGTAGGTTTCCAAAGTTACTAACCTTGACAAAAAAGATTTGAGTGTACATAAGCTGCTTAGGAAACGCTATATTGCTGTCTAGCTACTAAGGGTGAGAAGCGATGTCTACCACAGGCTACGCATCCACCCTTTTTGCGTTACAAAATATTAAGCTAGGGAAATACACGTTCATCAAGTCCAGTAGCAAAGCTGGGAGTCTTAATTAGGATGCTCCAGTCTTGCTAATATTCAAATGCGGTAATTAAATGCAGCGATTAGACACCAAATTAGCTCTCAATATGTTATTGCGGCAAGGGTTGGCCTTCCTTCTAGGAATTATTGTATGGTGCGTGGCTGATCCCGCACTGGCAGTAGACTGGACTCATCCGCTTTCATTTAGCAATGCAGAGTTGTCAAGACGTGATTTTTCTGGTGACAGCTTGCAAGCTGCGGAGTTTTCTAACGCCAATATGGAACTGGCTAACTTTTCTAACGCTGACTTGCGGGGAGCAGTTATGAGTGCTTCGGTGATGACAAATGCAAATCTCCACGGGGCAGATTTAACTAATGCAATGGTTGATCAGGTAAACTTGACTAAGGCAGATTTGAGCGATGCAGTTTTCAAAGAAGCTCTTTTGCTCCGCGCCATATTTAATGATGTGAATATAGATGGTGCAGATTTTACAGATGCAATTTTGGATAGAGCGCAAATCAAAGAACTGTGCGGTAAAGCCAGTGGTGTGAATTCCAAAACAGGTGTGCAAACTCGTGATTCTCTAGGATGTCAATGAAACGTGTTGGTGTTATTGGTGGCGGACAACTTGCTTGGATGATGGCGGATGCAGCACAGAGGCTAGGAGTAGAATTAGTGGTACAAACTCCAAGTGCTCACGACCCGGCCGTGTCAATTGCCAAAGAAACTGTTTTCGCCTCAGTTGATGACGCAGCTGCTACGGATATATTAGCTCAAAAGTGCGATGTCATCACCTTTGAAAACGAATTTGTTAACTTAGATGCTTTATCTGTTTTAGCACACCAAGGCGTTTGTTTTCGTCCCAGGTTAGAAGCTTTAGCTCCTCTTTTAGATAAATATCATCAGCGTTGCTATTTACGCGACTTGGGCTTACCTGTTCCCCAATTTTTAGCCCTTGACGAGGTAGAAAATCTCAAATCACAAATAGAATATCTAGGTTTTCCAGTAGTTTTGAAATCCCGTCGCCACGGTTATGATGGTCAAGGGACTTTCATAATTCAGGATTTTACTAGTTTAGAGCAAAAGCTAAGTGATGAAACCACAACAACTTTAAATCAATCACTTTTCTTGTTAGAAGAATTTATCCCTTTTGAAAGAGAACTAGCAATAATTGCAGCTCGTTCTGTAGAAGGAGAAATTGTAACTTATCCAGTGGTAGAAACCCAACAAGAACAACAAGTGTGTCGGCGGGTGATTGCGCCTGCTGAAATTACACCCAATCAAGTAGCAGAAATAGAAGCGATCGCACATACTCTATTAAATAGCCTAGAAGTAGTGGGCATTTTTGGAATTGAGCTATTTCTGGGTACTAATGGCAAAATCCTGGTAAATGAAATTGCACCCCGTACCCACAATTCTGGGCATTTTTCTATTGATGCTTGTGAAACTTCGCAGTTTGAACAGCATCTTCGAGCCGTTTGTGGTTTACCTTTAGGGAATCCGGCTTTGCAGTGCGCTGGCGCTGTAATGGTGAACCTACTGGGGTATGAAAACTCTCACAGCGACTACCAAAGCCAGCGTCAACAAATAGCAGAAATTCCTCAGGCGCATGTTTACTGGTATGGAAAGACAGAATCACGTCCTGGGCGGAAGTTGGGACATGTTACCGTTTTGCTAGATAATCAGAATCGAGAATCGGCAAGTGCGTATGCCAACGGCATCGGCGCAGCCATCGCCAATGACATCGCCCACAACATAGAATCTATTTGGTATCCCAGGTAAATAGATTGGAAAGTTTCGATATTGAACACACAACATCTTTTGAAAAGCTATAATGAGTGAGTTGCACTACGACGTTGGTGACTGCCATCAAGTTTTTTGATCTATGCCTTTAATGACAAGGGAGTCAACTGTTCTCGTGGCAGTATACCGGGCATGTACCCGGAAACTTTAAACGAGGAATTTAGGTTCCCACCTGGATAAACCCAGGTCATAAACTTAGGTAAAACGGCGTCGCGGTGAACTTAAAATTATTAGCTCCCAAAATCACTTAGAATTTGGGAGCTTTAATTGTTTCAATCAGTTTAAAATGAGCGAACTGACAGTAAAGATTGCCATGTTTTTGGGAAACCTAGATACTGAGGTCTCAAGAATTAAGTCTTATGGTCAGCATTCCCGGATATCACGTTGGCAAAGAACTCTACAACGGTTCTCGAACCTTGGTTTATCGCGCTAATCGAGAAACTGACCAAAAATCTGTGGTGATTAAGCTGATGAAAACTGCTTATCCTAGCTTCAGCGAATTGGTAGAGTTTCGCAACCAGTTCACCATTGCCAAAAATTTGAATCTACCTGGAATCATCCAAACCTATAGTCTGGAACCTTATCAGAATGGCTATATGTTAGTGATGGAAGACTTTGGGGGAATTTCTCTCAAAGATTATTTGACCTCTGTAGAGACGCGATATATCGCGTCTCTACAAGAATTTTTACAAGTAGCGATCGCACTGTGCAATACATTAGATATTCTAATTCGTAATCGGATCATTCACAAAGATATTAAACCCGCCAATATTTTAATTAATCCAGAAACTAAAGAAGTTAAGTTAATTGACTTTAGTATTGCATCTCTGTTGCCACGAGAAACTCAAAGCCTCATGAGTCCTAATGTCTTAGAAGGAACACTTGGCTATTTATCTCCAGAGCAAACTGGGCGAATGAATCGGGGGATTGATTACCGGACTGATTTTTATTCTCTAGGTGTAACTTTTTACGAATTATTAACAGGGCAATTACCATTTCAATCGCTCGACCCGATGGAATTGTTGCATTGTCATATTGCCAAACTTCCGCCTTTAGTACATGAGATTAATCCGCAAATTGCGCCTGTACTATCATCTATTGTCAGCAAATTGATGGCGAAAAATGCCGAAGACCGCTATCAAAGTGCATTTGGGCTGAAATATGATTTAGAAAATTGTTTAACTCAACTTAAGGAGACGGGGAAAATTGTAAGTTTCCCAATTGCTCAACGGGATGTGTGCGATCGCTTTATTATCCCAGAAAAACTCTATGGTCGTGAGCATGAAGTTGAAACTCTGCTTAAAGCCTTTGACCGCGTTGCCAACCCCCCTGAGTCCCCCCTTACCAAGGGGGGACTCAGGGGGGTTGAACTAATGCTGGTAGCTGGTTTTTCTGGTATTGGTAAAACTGCTTTGGTCAACGAGGTTCACAAACCTATTGTCCGGCAGAGAGGCTACTTCATTAAAGGTAAATATGACCAATTTAATCGTAATATACCTTTCTCGGCTTTTGTACAGGCATTTCGAGGCTTAATAGAACAATTGCTCAGTGAAAGTGATACTCAATTGTCAACTTGGAAAAATAAAATTTTACAAGTGCTGGGTGATCAGGGGCAAGTTATTCTTGAGGTAATCCCCGAACTAGAACAAATTATTGGTCAACAACCACCTGCAACGGAACTCTCACCAAGTGCATCACAAAATCGTTTCAATTTACTCTTCCAAAAATTCATTCAGGTATTTACTACCAAAGAACATCCACTAGTAATATTCCTCGATGATTTACAGTGGGCTGATTCTGCATCGCTCAAATTGATGCAGTTACTGATGAGCGAATCAGGAAATGGATATTTACTTTTAATTGGGGCTTATCGAGATAATGAAGTATCTACCACGCATCCGTTAATATTGACTTTAGCAGATACTCGCAAAGCCAATGCCACAATTAACTCTATTACTTTAGCTCCATTAACTACAGCTAGTTTAAATCAATTAGTAGTTGATACATTGAGTTGTTCAGCCAAAATTGCCCAACCTCTAACGCGGCTCGTCTATCAAAAAACTCAGGGAAATCCATTTTTTACAACGCAATTTATTAAAGCTATATATGAAGATAGACTGATTACTTTTAATTCTGAGCAAAGATACTGGCAATGTGATATTGCTGCTGTTAAAGCACTTGCTCTTACTGATGATGTAGTAGAGTTCGTAGCACTACAATTACAAAAATTGCCAGAAGCAACGCAAAATATGTTGAAATTAGCCGCGTGTATTGGCAATTCTTTTGATTTGCTAACCTTAGCGATTGTTTCTGAACAATCTGAAGGCGAAACCGCAGCATCTTTATGGAAAGCTTTGCAAGAAGGATTAATTTTACCTACTACTGAAGTTTATAAATTATTTCAAACTAATGATCATGATGATTATTTAAATCCCTTAAATTCTAATTTCCAAGTTCCTACCTACAAATTTTTACACGACCGAGTACAACAAGCTGCTTACTCTCTAATTCCAGATGAGGAGAAACAATTTACTCATTTTAAAATCGGTCAATTACTTTTAAAAAATACGTCTGATTCTCAGCAAGAAGAGCGAATTTTTGAGATTGTCAGTCAGTTAAATTGTGGAATAGCACTAATTACTCTACCAAGTGAACGTCAAAAATTAGCTTATTTAAATCTGAATGCTGGTCGAAAAGCAAAAGAGGCTACCGCTTATAGTGCAGCAATTCATTACCTAAATTATGGAATACAGTTGCTGACAATTAATAGTTGGGAAATTGCCTATAAACTAACTCAAAAGTTATACGAAGAAGCCGCCGAAGCTAGCTTTCTCAA
Organism: Nostoc sp. CmiVER01; assembly: GCF_034531135.2. NCBI lineage: Bacteria > Bacillati > Cyanobacteriota > Cyanophyceae > Nostocales > Nostocaceae > Nostoc > Nostoc sp. CmiVER01. The sequence goes on along the minus strand of NZ_JAVRBU020000018.1, from coordinate 128,227 downwards.
CAATAAGTTTGAGCAGATGGAATCTCTTATTCAGGTTGTTATTCAAAAAACAACTACCTTACTGGATAGAGTGAAAGTTTATGAAATCCAACTCCAAGCTTATCAGGTTCAGGGTCAACCATTCCGAGCGATCGCAACTGGGCGTGAACTTCTGGCTCAACTTAGGGTAACATTACCTGAATCAGTAACACCTTCAGATATTCAGCAATATGTAGTAAACACACTCTCTACCTTAGCAGGTAGAAGTATTAAGGGCTTAGTTGATTTGCCATTGATGGATGATACCAAAGCTTTAGCTGCCTTGCGGATTATGGCTTGCATTGCTCCCGCTATCCATCAGGATTGCTCGTATCTGTTTCCAATTTTGGCCTGCGAAGAAGTGAATTTATCTCTTAAATACGGCAATGCAACACTTTCTGCACCAGGTTATGCAGATTTTGGAATTGTACTTAATGCTTGTAACAAACTAGAGTCAGGCTACGAATTTGGTAAGCTAGCTTTAATGCTTTTAGATAGATTTCAAGCAAAATCTGTTCAAAGCATGACTATATTTAAGGTAGCTGCATTAAATCAATATAATAAACAACATATTCGCACCTCTATAAGTTTATTACAGGAATCCCATAATATTGGATTAGAGACAGGCGATTTTTTTCATGTGATTACATCCATGATTTTCAAGTTCTTCTATGTCTATTTAAGTGGGACAGAAATTTTGGAAATCTTGTTAGCAGATATTAAAGCCTACGAGTCTAATTTTGCCAAAAATCAGCGTTTATTAAATTGGTCGCTCATAATCTGTCAAAGCATTAAAAATCTAACCGAATATAGCAATACTCCAGAGTTCATCATTGGTGAACATTGTCAAGGGAAACAACTATTATCTACACTCCTTAAAGAAAACGATGAATTTACACTCCATATATTTTTCCTAAGTAAATTAACACTCAGTTATCTGTTTGAGAATTTTCTGGCGGCAGTTGAGAATGCAAATCAAGGAGAGCAATACCTCAACGGTCGCGCTGGAATGCTATCTGTGCCTGTTTTTTACTATTACGATTCTTTATCTCGTCTGGCTGTCTATCCAACGGCTGAACCATCTCAACAGGAGCAATTACTTTTAAAGGTTGGCGAAAACCAAGAAAAATTGCAGTTTCAAGCCAAATTTGCACCAATGAATTTCCAGCACAAATTTGATTTAGTGGAAGCAGAACGCCATCGAGTTTTAGGCGAAAAAATAGCAGCAATAGAATTGTACGATCGCGCCATAACTCTAGCGAAAGAAAACCAATACATCCAAGAAGAAGCCTTGAGCAATGAGCTAGCTGCCAAGTTCTACCTCGACTGGGGCAAAGAAAAAATCGCCCAAGCTTATATGCAAGAAGCTTATTACTGCTACGCTCGTTGGGGCGCTAAAGCCAAAACTGAGGATTTAGAAAAACGCTATCCTCAACTCCTGGCTCCCATCTTACTAGCGCAACTTAATCACTTTCAACTGAGTTCAACCGTCGATGGATCATCATTTCCACATCAAACCATCCACACAAATCTTTCTAGCAACAGTATTTCTCAAGCCCTCGATTTTGCCACCATCTTTAAAGTCTCGCAAGCTCTTTCTAGTGAAATTCAATTAGAGCAATTGCTCACTACCCTCTTGCAAGTGGTGATGGAAAATGCTGGAGCCAAAAAAGCTGCCCTACTTGTACTCGAACAGAGCAACTTAGTGGTCAAAGCTGTAGGCACCATCCATGAAGGGGTGACTCTAGTATCTGTACCATTGTCAAGCAGCCAAAACATTCCGATCACATTGATAAACTATGTCAAACACAGCTTAAAAACTGTGGTGCTGGATGATGCAACAGCAAAAAACGATTTTATTACTGACCAATATTTGATGCAGCAACAACCCAAAAGTGTGTTATGTACGCCGATTTTGCGTCATGGCCAATTAATCGGGTTACTATATCTGGAAAATAAGTTGACCATTGGCGCATTTACGAGCGATCGCCTAGAAGTTATCCAACTGCTATGCGCTCAAGCTGCCATTTCTCTAGAAAATGCCCATCTTTATCAAGAATCTCAAAATTATACCCAAGAGTTAGAGCGATCGCTACAAAAACTTGAGCATACCCAATTACAAATGGTGCAAAATGAAAAAATGGCAACCTTGGGTAATTTGGTTGCTGGGGTGGCACATGAAATTAATAATCCGATTGGATTTCTCAAAGGCAGCCTTAACAATGTCGAAGAGTATATTCAAGACTTACTCGCCCATATCCAATGCTACCAAGAACATTATCCCAATCCGGCGATCGGAGTCATTGAGCATAGCGAAAAAATTGAACTAGAATTTCTGACTGAAGACTTACCAAAGCTAGTAAATTCAATGAAGGTAGCAAGCGATCGGATTGAAGACATTAGTACCAGTCTCCGCACCTTCTCCAGAACTGATACAAACGAAAAAGTTGCTTGTAATCTTCATGAAGGGATTGAGAGTACTCTGTTAATTTTGAAATATCGCCTCAAAGCTAACGAAAAACGTCCAGCAATTGAAGTTATTACTGAATACGGTAAATTACCATCAGTTAAGTGCTTTTTAGGACAGCTAAATCAAGTATTTATGAACATCCTGGCTAACGCAATTGATGTCTTAGATACTTGCTGCGAGGGGCTTTCTTTTGCCCAAGTGAAAGCTGAACGTCAGCAAATATTAATTCACACCGAAGTATCCAGTGACCAAAGTATGGTGACAATTCGCATCAAAGATAACGGTCAGGGGATGCTAGAGGAGGTAAGAGTTAGGATCTTCGACCACCTATTTACAACAAAAGAGGTTGGGAAAGGAACAGGATTAGGACTAGCGATCGCTCGTCAAATTGTCGAAGAAACCCATGATGGACGGTTGAGTTGCAATTCTGTGCTTGGTGAAGGAACAGAATTTGTTATTGAGATTCCAGTCTTTTAAGTAATTTACGATTTTCCTCGCAATGCATAACGCTTCTAATTTTTCGGTAATGTGGAGAACAGCAATAGCATAATTCTATTAAATCTGTATACCTTGATTCTAAATGAGGTATCATTCAGAGTTAAAATGACACAATTGCCTTAAATTGTGGTTAAAACTACAAAAAATTGTTAAAACAACTAACTAATACCGTATTTCCAGCCTCGGTCTTCCGACTAGAGAGTGGTTTAACTTTTATTCATCAAGAAATTCCCACAACTCCTGTAGTAGTGGCGGATGTTTGGGTGCGTGCTGGAGCCAGCTTAGAGCCAGAACCGTGGTTTGGCATGGCGCACTTTTTAGAACACATGATTTTTAAAGGTACAGCGACGCTACCCCCTGGAATGTTCGATTCCAAAGTTGAAAACCGGGGTGGCGTGAGTAATGCGGCAACAAGCTATGATTATGCTCATTATTCACTCACCACAGCTGCCCCTTACTTAAAAGATACTCTGCCCTATTTGGGAGAACTCTTGCTCAATGCGGCAATTCCAGAAGATGAATTTAGCCGCGAACGAGACGTAGTGCTAGAAGAAATTCGCTCTTGTCAAGACGATTCCGATTGGATAGGCTTTCAAGCACTGATTCAAAGCATTTATCCGCATCACCCTTATGGACGTTCGGTCTTGGGTACTGAGCAAGAACTGATGCAGCAATCGCCAGAAGCAATGCGTTGTTTTCACCGCACTCACTATCAGCCGGAAAACATGACGGTGGTAATTGCAGGGGGTATAGCCCAGCAACCAGCTTGGGAAATGGTAAATCATTCATTTGCTGATTTTGCTGAACGCTCTAATTGTCCGCAGTTTGAGAAAGTGACAAAGCCAGTAATAACGGGTATTCATCGTCAAGAACTATATTTACCACGCATAGAACAAGCGCGATTATTGATGGCGTGGCTGGTTCCTGGAGTAGAAGAAATCCGCGCTGGCTTTGGTTTAGATTTGTTGTCAGTGTTATTGGCAGAAGGGCGGACTTCGCGTTTAGTGCGTGATTTACGAGAAGATTTGCAATTGGTACAGGGAATTTACAGTAATTTTTCTCTACAACGGGAATCGAGTTTATTTACAATTACTGCCTGGTTGGAACCAGAAAATTTGCAGGAAGTTGAGTCTTTAATTTGCGCTCATTTGGATGATTTGCAGACTACAGGAATTAGCGAACAGGAACTTGCTCGTACACGCAGACTGCTATGTAATGAGTATGCGTTTTCTACTGAAACGCCAAATCAGCTTACAGGGCTTTATGGATATTACAATACCATCGCCCAAGCTGAATTAGCTGTGACATATCCCCAGCAGATTCAGTCTTTTGATGCCAAAGAACTACAAAAATTAGCTAAACAATATCTCTCGCTGGAGAATTACGCGGTTACTGTACTTAAACCGTGTTAGTTATCGGGCATTGGGGAGCCAGTGCGGTCTTGGGGTTCCCCCAAGTGGAGCATCTGGCGTCATTGGGCGGGGCATTAGTTTTTGACAAAGGACAAATGACAAATAACAAAGGACAAATAATAAATGACAACCTTGCTGCAAAAATCGCCTATCCATCGTACTGTATTGAATAATGGTATTGTCGTGCTGGTGGCAGAAAATCCTGCTGCGGATATTATTGCAGCGCGAATCTTTGTACGTGCCGGTAGTTCTAACGAAAACCGGGAGCAAGCAGGGTTAGCACATTTGCTCTCAGCAGTGATGACCAAGGGATGCGATGGTCTTTCTAGTTTGGAAATTGCAGAAAAAGTCGAGTCTGTAGGAGCGAGTTTGAGTGCAGATGCCGGCACTGATTATTTTTTGCTATCTTTCAAAACTGTAACATCCGATTTTGGAGAAATTTTAACATTAGCAGGGCGAATTTTGCGATCGCCTACTTTCCCCGAAACTCAAGTGGAACTAGAACGGCGTTTAGCACTCCAAGATATTCGTTCCCAAAAAGAGCAACCGTTCAATGTCGCCTTTGAACAAATGCGGCAGGTAATATATCAAAATCATCCATACTCCATGTCGGTGCTGGGAGATGAAACCACTATGAGCCGCTTAACTCGTGCGGATTTAGTGGATTATCACCAAACTTATTTTCGTCCAGATAATGTAGTAATTAGTATTGCTGGTAGAGTCACAGCCACAGATGCAGCTGCGTTGGTAGAAGAAGTTTTTGCTGATTGGCAAGCACCAGCCCAAGCACTACCAATACTTAACTTACCTGAGATTAAGGTGGAACCACAGGTAAGGCTGAAGCCAGTACAAACACAACAATCAATTGTGATGCTTGGGTATTTAGGAACATCGGTGAGTTCTGTTGACTACGCCGCACTGAAGTTGCTGTGTACCTACTTGGGAAATGGGCTTTCTAGCCGCTTGTTTGTCGAATTGCGGGAAAAGCGCGGTTTAGCTTACGAAGTATCCGCCTTTTACTCCACAAGGCTATTTCCAGCCTCGTTTGTGGTTTACATGGGTACAGCACCAGAAAATACCAGCATTGCTTTAGAAGGACTGCGTACAGAAGTAGATTTATTGTCTACCACCGAAATAACCGAAAGCGCACTCAAAGCTGCTAAAAACAAGATACTAGGGCAGTACGCCTTAGGTAAACAAACGAACGGACAAATTGCTCAGATATACGGTTGGTATGAAATTTTGGGATTAGGAATTGATTTTGATACAAAGTTCCAAGAATTGATTGCGGCTGTGAGTGCTAAGGATGCCATCGCTTCAGCTCGTAAGTATTTAAAAGAGCCTTACTTGTCTTTAGTTGGTCAAGAAGAAGCAATTAATCGAGCGATCGCATAACTAAAAATGTAGAATCGTAAAATGCAGCAGCTGTTTTTTAAACCAAGCGGCTGTACTATTAGCATGAGAATATTCTGGGAGTAAATTCCATGCAAAGCAGCCTGACAGCAAGTATTTTGAGTTACTTAAAATTACTAGACCCAACTGTAAATCGCTGTAGAATGGAAAAACGGCCAAAGGGTCGGTGGCCACAGAGGTCTAAATCTTTATTAGCCATTGAAATACTCTTGTTCTCCACTACGCCTCTAATTATTGCCTCAACGGCTGTAGTATCAATAGCAGCGCCACAAAAAATTGCCCAAGTAAATCCTCAAGATAGCATCAACCGCCCTATCCTCAAAGTTGGTAGCCAAGGCGAACGTGTATCTGAGCTTCAAGCAGCTCTGAAACTTTTGGGTTTTTATTCTGGTGCCGTAGATGGTACATATAGTCAGAATACAGCCAATGCTGTTTCCCGGTTTAAACAAGCTGCTGGTTTGAATCCAGACGGCATTGTGGATGCCAGCACTTGGCAACGACTTTTCCCTAATCAACCAGTAGCAACATCAACCATCCCTTCATCCCAGCCAAGATTTAACTCAGCTAACAATTTTCCTGTTCCAACCCAGGCTAGCAACCTTACTAACGTTGCAAATCCCAACCCTCCAAGACAAGCTGTAACACAAGTTCCAACGACTAACCCTGAACCAAGACCTACTACCCCGAAAAAAGCTGTAACAAGAGTTGCAACTAGCCCTGAGCCAAGACCTGCTACCCCAAAAAAAGCTACAACTTCAAGCACACAAAAAACGCCGAATCGTAATACATCAACTACTCGAAAGTCAACTACACGCACTGGGCAAACTACTCGAACTCAGCCAAACACAACTACTAAGCGAACCCCTGGTATTCAATACACCTCAGAAGGAATGCCAATTTTGCGTAGAGGATTACGTGGTTCTGAAGTTGTTAAGTTGCAACAACAACTGAAAAAGCTTGGTTTATTAAAAGGTGATGCCGATGGAGACTTTGGCGAGACAACCGAAGCAGCTGTGAAAGCTGCACAAACGCGCTATGGTTTAGAAGCTGACGGTGTAGTTGGTGGCTCTACCTGGGAGGTTCTTTTGCGGCGTTAGCAACCAAAGGCGCGGGCAAAATGCTCTGAAGTTCTGACACTTATTTTTTGGAAATTCCAAGGTACAGAGGTTTTTCAACTTCGATAAACCTCTGTAGGGGTTTTGCGTTTCACAGCATTTTTTATGAATTTAATGCGGTACATCGTGCAATACGATAAAGATATACCAATTAAAAGTATCTCTCTATGCCAGCACTGAAAAATTACATTGCTTTTGGGCTGACAAAAAATGATGGCAACTTTAAGAGTCAAGCACAACGACACCTGATAGTGTTACAGATCACAACTGTAAGTAGTGAAATTAATTAAGCTTACTGCTAATTCCTCTAAAAAAACTTATGCAACACTTTTTATTAACTTGGCTCGGTACTGCGGTGGCGTTATTTCTGACTGCTAATATCGTTCCGGGATTCTTTATCAAGAATTTTGTCACTGCCTTGATAGCTGCCCTTGTTATTGGTCTGGTTAATGCATTTGTTAGACCAATTTTACAGATTTTGACCTTTCCAATTACCTTACTCACCTTTGGTTTATTTACATTGGTTATCAATGCTTTAACCCTTTGGTTGGCAAGTGCCTTAACTCCTGGTTCGGGTTTTGAGATTCAGGGCTTTTTACCTGCTTTGTTAGGTTCAATTGTGCTAGCTATTGTTTCTAGCGTAATTAACTATTTTTTGAGAGTTGTTGACTAGAAAAATTAGTAAATTACGCAATGTGCAACTATTCTTAAAACCCCTCTCCAAACCTCTCCCCGAAATGGAGAGAGGCTTTGATTTTTGCTCCCCTTCACTGGTAGGGAAGGGGCTGGGGGTTAGTTTTGAGAGAAACTTGCACACGGCGTTAAATTGTAATACTCATATTTGAGGCTTGGGCAACAGCTAGCGTTACCGCTCCTGGTTGCCCTTGTAGCTGGAAAATCTGTTTAGGAACTAAGAACCTTACTCCCAATCCTTCTGTGTTGTTAAAAGGGAAAGCAGTCAACAATGGAGTTTGAGTAGCTGCAAGAATAGCAGCTGCTTCTGCTACGCTAGGTGTACCTACTTTGTGGTCTGTAATTGTGGCAGGGTTGGGGACACAAACACAGCGAAGGATTTGGGCAGAAAAGGTTTTTAGGGGCAAATTGCGTAGGTTGCAAAGTTCTATTAAACCAACTTCCGAAGCTTTACTGTCAATGGTAGCAAAACCTGCGATCGCACTTTGAAAAAGTTGATTTTCTCGAAACACTTGCTCAATTGCTTGATCAATCAACTGCCATGAGGTTCCCCGCTTACAACCGATTCCTACCCATAAAACCTGTTGCACTTGGTGTATTTCCTTGTTCAATTCGTTAGGATTTGGTTTACTCCAACAGCCAGCCAAATAAATCTCCCACCGTCAGCCTCAACTCATTTGCAAAATCTGGGACAGGGAGTAAAGCTTCTAATTCATCTAACATAACGGGCTGTTGATTGCGGATGTAGACAAATACCGTTTGTTCTTCTGGGTCAATAAGCCAACCCATTTGTGTTTCATAATTCAGGCAATGCAGAATATTTTTTGTAACTTTCGTTTGTCTTTGATCAGGTGATAGAATCTCGATAGTCCAATCGGGAGCTGCTGAAAATAAATTTGCTACTCTGCCATTTTCTTTGCGAGGTATTCTCTCCCAAGTAAATACCGCTACATCCGGGATAATTGATCTGCCACCAAAAGTACACCGCAGTTCCGGATATGCTCGTGCAACTCTTTGGGGTTTCAATATAGAATTAATAAAAAGAATCAGTTCACCTTGAATAGTGCTATGTTCTCCCTGTGCCATTGGTTTTTGAATAATTTGACCATTGATGTATTCACTAGCAGGCTTAGTTTCTGGTAGCTTCAGAAACTCTGCCAAAGTTATGTTTTTTGATGGTGTCCGTACCATTTGCGATCGCCTCCAAGTCCAGCAATTCTGATTAAAAAACCGCAAAGTACGCAAAGAAAAAATTAGCTTAACTCTTACTCTGCGTACCTTTGCGCTACCTCAGCGTCACTTTGCGTTAAAAAAATTACATCCTCTCCAATACCTCAATTCCCAACAACTCTAATCCCAACTTCAGAGTTCTAGCAGTCAAATCACATAAAACCAAGCGTGATGTCCTCTGCGGTTCCTCCGCCTCCAACACCTGAACTCCCTGATTGCGATCGTAAAACTGGTTAAACTTTTTACTCAGTTCATACAAATACTCACATAAACGATTAGGCAGCAAATCTTGCTCTACATTACTAATAACTTCATCCAGTTGAAGTAAATATTTTGCTAGAGCTAATTCAGTTTCATGCTCTAACAAAACAGCATTGTTTCCCAACTCCTTAAAGTTAATATCGCCTTTGCGACTAATCCCCTGAATCCGCGCATAAGCATACAACATATAAGGCGCAGTATTACCTTTGAAATCCAGCATTTTGTCGTAGCTGAAAATGTAGTTACTGGTGCGGTTTTGGCTCAAGTCTGCATACTTAACTGCACTGATCCCAACTACCCTAGCAACTTCATTAATAAATTCTTCAGTTTCTTGACGTTCTTCTTCTTGTAATCTGGTTTTTAGGTCAGCATGGGCACGAGAAACAGCTTCATCTAATAAATCCCGTAACCGCACAGTATCCCCAGAACGAGTTTTGAACTTTTTACCATCTTCTCCTAACACCAACCCAAAGGGCACATGCACTAATTCCACATCATCAGGAATCCATCCAGCTTTGCGTGCAACTTGAAAAACTTGAGCAAAGTGGTTTCCTTGTCCAGCATCTGTTACATAAATTATCCGCTTTGCTTGATCCTGCCCAATCCGGTAGCGGAGGGATGCTAAATCTGTTGTGGCGTAGTTATAGCCGCCATCTGATTTCTGCACAATTAAAGGTAAAGGTTCACCTTCTCTATTTGTAAACCCTTCTAAGAAAACGCATTTTGCCCCTTGGTTTTCTACCAGTAAGCCAGATTTTTCTAAATCTTCCACAACTTGTGGTAGTAAGGGATTATAGAAAGATTCGCCCCGTTCAGTCAACTTGATATCTAGCAACTCATAAATTATTTGAAACTCATGCCGTGATTGTTCACACAGCAGTTTCCAAGCATGAAGTGTATCCTCTGCACCTGCTTGTAATCTGACGACTTCTTGACGTGCTGTTTCTTGAAAAGCTTCATCGGCATCAAAGCGCAATTTGGCTTTGCGGTAAAAAGAGACTAAATCACCAATATCTAAAGCATTAGCGGTGGTAAGTGCGTCTGGGTAAACTTCCCGCAGATAGGCAATTAACATGCCAAACTGTGTACCCCAATCACCTATATGATTTAACCGTAAAACATCATGTCCTTGAAATTCTAAAATCCGAGCGATGGAATCACCAATAATCGTAGAACGCAAGTGTCCAACGTGCATTTCTTTAGCAATATTCGGACTGGAAAAATCCACAATTTCCCGCTTGGGTGTTTTCGCGGCTGGAACTCCCAACCTTGTATCGGCTTGAATCTCGTTCAGTTGTGCTTCCAGATAGGCCGTTTTCAGTTTCAGATTGATAAATCCTGGGCCAGCAATTTCTGGCGGTTCGCAGATTTCGGATACATCTAGTTTCAGGGCGATCGCACCTGCGATCGCTCTTGGTTGCTTTCCTAACTTTTTACTCAGGGATAAAGCCACATTCGCCTGATAATCACCAAATTTAGGATTGCTAGCAGGAACCAAAATTGGATCTACTCCAGCAAAATCGGCGCCAAAAGCCGCAACTATTGCCTTCTCAAGCTGAACTTTTAGTTTTTCTTGTGTAGCGTTCATATATAAATTTTATCTGGGAGAGAGAATGTAGCTCTAGAAAAGCTTGATTATTAACTTTAGCATTTCATTTTGAGCCACTCGATTCATGAGAGATGTTTTTGTCCCTCTACTTAGCAATGCTGAAACCCACGACAAAATTACGGACAGAAATTACGACATAATGTCGTTTACTTTTCTTTCTCAATAAGACACTCTATCTGTATATAAATTTCACCTATACAGATAAGCGTTAGCATGAAAGTACGCGAAGTTATCAAATGACTAGAAGCTGATGGTTGGTATCTTGCCAGAACTAAAGGTAGTCATCCACAGTTCAAATATCCAGATAAATCCAGTACTGTAACAGTGTCTGGTAAACCAAATGTAGATATGCCAATTGGTACTCTTAAAAATATTTGGAGACAAGCTCAATTGGAGGAAGACTAATGCGTTATACAGTTGTGATTGAAAAGGGAGAAACTAGTTACGGCGCTTATATCCCTGATTTACCCGGTTGTGTAGCTGTGGGTGAAACTTTAGAAGAAGTCAAGCAGATGATTGCAGAAGCTATTAAATTTCATCTAGAAGGAATGTTAGAAGATGGTTTACCTATTCCTCAACCTACAAGCATCGCTCATGAGGTTGAAGTTGCAAACTACAGCAAAACATAATTATAGGAAACCACTAAATTAGTTCTAAACAATCCTTCTAGAATATTGAAGTCTATATGATGATGCGATCGCACCGCACTTTTAACTTACAATTTCACACCGGATACACAGCAGCTATTTGGTGTTGATGCTGGTGCTATAGTTTTTAAATAACAAATAGCACTAGCACCTTGTACTCCTGGCCGAACATAGGTATAAGCACTACACCTACTATCATTAACACAAGACTGCTGACAAACTGAAGCGAATGGTTCAATAGGAAATCGAGAGTAATCGCTACCTGCTCTATCTCTACCAAATTCAGCAGTTACGGTAAAACGTGAAATAGTGGTTGAGAGTGGACTCACTTGAGCTGTGGCAGGTTGAGCCAATGGGATCAAGTTTACAGCTGTACTAAAACCTAAAATTAGCAAAAGTACCAACCCAAAAAATATAATATTTCTTGGGAAAACAAAATTTTTCTTTGCATATCGCCAAGCTGTGACCATTTTGAATTTCATAAATCTCTCCTGGCTGCACAGTATTATTAGATGTGTATAGTACAGTTATTTGCTATAAAATACCAAAATTGTTAATAATTTCACATAATGAATTCACTGTGTGACTTGCAGCTACACAGTGAATTAGTGGCGTTTCTGAATTGAGGTATGAAAATGATTTTGCGTGATTTCAAAACTTTTGTAAAAACGTTATGTTGCAACGTCTCTACACCCAGATTCATACATTGTAATCAGCAATGCCGAATTAATTAGGCAAAGGAGATGAAAGAATCGAATTGTGTTGAAGCTTCTCTGCTTTTGCCCAAGCAAGGCACAACTGACGGAAACGATCGCCCCGCACCTCAAAATTCGGGTACTGGTCGAAACTCGCGCAAGCCGGAGATAGTAACACCACAGGCGCTTCATACTCCTTAGCTAATTCCGCCGCTCTAGGAACTGCCCTTTCCATTGTTTCCACAATATGGTAGGAATAATACCCCACCTCTTGGAGACGTTGGGCAAATTTGGGTGCAGCAGAGCCAATCAATAACACAGCAGCAGCTTTGTTTTGAATTTGTGCTAGCCAGCCAGTATCATCACCTGCTTTAGCTTCTCCACCAGCAATTAAAATCGCTGGACTTTTCACGGATGCTAAACCAACTTCGGCAGCATCATAGTTAGTAGCTTTACTATCGTTAATGAAATCAATACCTTCCCAAGTGCAGATATGCTCCAAACGATGAGCAACGCCAGGAAATTCCCGAATTGCAAGTGCGATCGCATCACGATTAATTCCTGCTAATCGTGCCGTTGCTACTGCCATCAAGAGATTTTGTTGGTTATGTTCTCCCACCATCCGCAAAGTGGATACTTTCACAATCGGTTCTGGTGCAGAGGTTGCAGTCAATTTTTCCACAACCCAGTCATCCTCGATGTAAAAGCCTTTTTCGCTAATCAGGAAATCTTTTCCTTTAACACTTGTCCAATAAGCATCAGGCCAAGCACTTAAACCTTGCTGCCTCAAGTAAGCATCATCGCCATTGAACACTTGCAATTCGGACTGACGCAACAGCTTGGCTTTGATGTTGTAATAATTCTCTAAAGTCTTATGGCGACTAAGATGATCCGGTGTGAAAGTCGTCCAAACACCGATACGCGGCGCAAGAGAACTCGAAGACTCTACTTGATAGCTGCTAATTTCCGCAATCACCCAATCGAGTGAAGGGTTAGGAGTAGAGACGCGATTAATCGCGTCTGTACAGGAATTATCAAATGCTCCCCCTGCTCCCTGCTCCCTGCCCCCTGCCCCTCTCCCCTTCCAAGATAGGGCTACATCACAAGCGGCGTAGCCAATATTACCGCAGGCGGGTGCATTTAAGCCTGCTGCTTGGAAAATGGCAGCAATTAAAGCTGTGGTAGTAGTTTTACCATTAGTGCCTGTAATTCCTACCCAAGGTAGCGAGCGCAAATTTCGCCAAGCAAGTTCCATTTCCCCAATGGTTTCAATACCTAATTGGCGTGCCTTGATTAATACCGGAATATCCCAAGGTACGCCAGGACTAACAACTATTAATTGGGGTAAATTAGCAGCATTCAATTCTAGGGATTGGCCTAGTTTTACGGTTATTTGCTCGGCAGCGAGTTCTTGTTGTTGTAGTAGGAGGGTTTCGGAGGTGTTGCTATCAGTTAGCTCTACCTCCCAACCTTCCCGTTTCAACAATCTCGCCGCAGCAATACCGGACTTTCCCAATCCAATTACAGTAGCTCTGGACATAGATTGCAGCAGAGTGTCCCTGGTTAAGCACTCCCTATACTAGCGTCTATTGGCAAAAATTACACAACTTTTTGTTGACTTACGCTACAGATTTTTGACGATCGCCCCAAAGTCAGCTAAAACACGGGCATGATTGCGAACTAATCCAAGTAAGTGCAATCGATTACGTTTGACTTCTAGATCGGAGTCCATAACTAATACGCTATCTGGCCCATCAAAGAAGTTACTAACTGTCGGAGCAATTTTTCCTAGTGCTGCTAATAACAGTTGATAATTTCGTGTCTGCTGTGCTGCTTGAGTTTGTGGTACTGATTCGATTAAGGCATTATACAAAGCGAGTTCAGAGGGCTTTTGGAATAATTCTTGACGGACTACGGTTGTCGGTTCTAGCTCTTTTGTATCCAAATCACCTTGAGCGGCTAATCGTGTGGAACGGTTAACGGTTTCGTAGATGTGATCTAAGCTACTTTCATTGCGGATTTGTTGTAAGTATAAGGCGCGATCGCGTACATCCAATAAATCTTTTAACGCCCGTTCTGTATATTCTGGATCATTTTCTCCCAAAACGGCATTTACTAGGTCGTAATCAATCTGCTTTTCTTCTTGTAGTAGAGTGCGGATGCGTTGTAAGAAAAACTCTTGCAATGCTGCGGTTAATGATGCTTGATCTTTGTGATATTTCGCGGCAAAATCTGTGGATATTTGCGCTAATAAATCATCTAGATTTATCGGCAAATTATAAAACCAAGTAATTTTAACTACAGCATTAGCCGCACGACGCAAGGCGAAGGGATCAGAGGAACCAGAGGGAATTAAACCTAAACCAAAGATACTTACTAAAGTATCTAATCTATCTGCCAAAGCGACAATTTGACCCGTGAGCGTTTCGGGGAAATTATCACTGGCTCCTGTGGGCAAATAATGTTGATAAATTGCCTTTGCTACTTCGGCGTCTTCACCACTGGCTAAGGCATATTTTTCGCCCATGATGCCTTGCAATTCAGGAAATTCATACACCATTTGAGTAACTAAATCTGCTTTACATAATAAAGCAGCACGTTGGATTCTTTGGCTTTGATTTTGGGCTAATTCTAATTGGGTGGCTATTAGCTCGGTGATTTTAACTATCCTATCTACCTTGGTACGCACCGAACCCAATTCTTCTTGGAAAGTGACTTTTTCCAGTTGCGGTAAAAAGCTATCTATTGGCTTAGTTAAATCAGCTTCGTAGAAAAATCTACCATCAGCTAATCTAGCACGAATTACTCTTTCATTCCCGACAGCAACAATATCTGATTTCTGGGGATCAGCGTTAGAAATGGTGATGAAATTAGGCAATAACTCTTGCTCAAAACTATCAGGTTTGAATACAGGGAAATAACGCTGATGAGTAACCATGACTTCAGTAATTACCTCAGTTGGTAATTCCAAAAATTCTGGTTCAAACTTACCGACAACTGCGGAAGGATATTCTACAAGGTTGGTTACTTCCTCTAATAAATCGGGGTAAATTACTGTATACCCGCCTAAATTCCCTGCTACTGTCTTTACTTGCTCTTTGATAATATTTGCCCGTTCTTCTGGGTCAACGGTCACAGATGCAGACTTGAGGGCGGTAACATAATCAGTAGCTTGAGCAATTGTCACAGGATCAGGATGTAAGACCCGATGACCTTGAGAAGTGCGATCGCTCTGAATCGTTTTAGAACCATTCACTAATTCTAGAGGTAGCACTGTTTGATCTAACAAAGCTACCAACCAGCGAATTGGTCGGGAAAACCTGGCATCTCCATTTCCCCAACGCATCAACCGCTTACCTTCTAAACCCCAAATCCATTGGGGAATAAGTTCTGTCAAAATTTCCGCCACAGGACGACCGGGGATTTTTTTTTGTACAAAAACAAATTCTCCTTTGTCAGTGGGACGAAGGAACAGCGCATCTATTTCCACACCTTGCTTTTTGGCAAAGCCGATAGCAGCAGCAGTAGGCTGACCATCTTTAAAGGCGGCTTGGGCGGGGGGCCCTTTAATTTCTTCTTCTCGGTCTACTTGCTGGGGTGGTAGACCTTTAATCACTACCGCCAAACGCCGGGGAGTACCGTACACCTGGACACTTTCGCCCTTAAGGCTGTTCGCTTCCAGGCTTTGGGGAATACGTTCCTGCCATTGCACTAAAGCATCACTGAGAAAACTTGCAGGTAGTTCTTCTGTACCAACTTCTAATAGAAACGCAGGCATATAATACTGTTTTCAACTTTGCGTAGCTCAACTTTATCAGTTATTCTCAAGCGATCGCTCGTGATTTTTAGTCAGCCTTGCCAGATATCTTTTGCTTGATAAAGTCGAGCTTAGGTTTGTTAGATAGATTTGGTATTTTATCCAAAACTTCATAAAAAAGTGTTGAGCTTCATGAATTTATTACATTTGTTACCTTACTTTTATGCGGTATTTACGGATAAATATTTATATCGTAAGCTTAATTGTGTTTAATGCATTGATATTTGCATTA
This sequence comes from Nostoc sp. CmiVER01, assembly GCF_034531135.2. NCBI lineage: Bacteria > Bacillati > Cyanobacteriota > Cyanophyceae > Nostocales > Nostocaceae > Nostoc > Nostoc sp. CmiVER01. The sequence goes on along the minus strand of NZ_JAVRBU020000018.1, from coordinate 112,117 downwards.
TTTCAACAAATTTTGGAGTTATGACCATGAAAAATATTTTCACCGAAATCGCCGCGATCGCAGCCACCAGTGCTGCTTTTAGTGTTGCGATTGCTGCTAACAACCCAGCCCAAGCTATTGAGTTAAACTTTAATTGGCAAGGTGATGCTGGTTATTCAGCAATAGGTTCATTTAGCTACGACGAAACTACAGCGCCTACAATTATTTCAGAAAGTGGTAGTGGAGCAACCAACTTTTTACAATCCTTGAATGTCTCCTTCTTAGACCCATCTAATAATCCTCTAGGAACTTATAGCACCGTTAGTGGTGGGGTGTCACAATCTGATTTCTTCGCTTTCAACTTTGATACTTCCACTCAAACACTGTTCGGCCCGTTTGATGTAGCAGGAGGGACGGGTGTAATTGGAGAATATTTCCTTCAGGGAACTATTGGCGACTCTTTGGTCTTCCGTCAGGATGTCGATCAACAGGGAACGTCAATCACACTAGATCAAAATTCTGGCTCTATTCAGGTATCCAAAGTTCCTGAACCTGCTTCTATGTTAGGTTTGCTAGCATTTGCTGCCTTGGGTGTAGGTTCATCTTTAAAGAAAAAGCAAGCCTCTTGCTAGAAATTAGGGCTTTCTAGTCAGAGCTTGCTCAATTTACTGAATCTCTATTCTAGCCCTACTAGTTCACTGAACTGGTAGGGCTATCATTAAAACTATTAATTCTCATCAAGGCTATGTGCCAGTTTAAAGGGCGGAATGTGGGTTATATGCACGAGCTTGAATATGATGGTAGAATCCCCCAAGTGTAAATTTACGCATTAATTAAGAAACAACCAGGACAAATATTCTCATAAATAACTAGAAACTAAAAACTATGCCTTGAAGAGGATGTTTTAAAAGGGTATTTTACTCTCATGGTGAACACAGCGAAGCATTTCAGTACATAACTGAAAGTTGATGTTTTCGTTATAGTTTATCCAGACCAGAACCAGAAATTATACTTTCTGGAACTTTTAAAACAACTTCTAAAAACCTAAGCTGTTTACACACAAAGATATTAGAATTTTTAATTGCATTATGCAGTATAAAAATTGTCTTTTAAAAGCAAAAAAAATTCATCAACAATGTTTAACGCACTGTTAATGAAGCAAATTTAAAAACTTAAATCATAAAAGTAGCAGCCTATACTGACTGACTATTAAGGAATAAATCCGATTATATCCGGGTATCTTCACAAAATTCATAAATAGCTCATGCACATACTGATTTATTCCTATAACTATCATCCAGAGCCGATTGGTATTGCTCCGTTGATGACTGAATTAGCAGAAGGACTAGTAAAGCGAGGTCACCAAGTGCGCGTGATTACGGGAATGCCCAACTATCCTCAGCGCGAAATTTATGATGAGTATCGGGGTAAGTGGTACACTACTGAACAAATAAATGGCGTCATCATTCAACGAAGTTATTTACGAATTAAGTCTAAACCTAATCTCCTAGATCGGCTGTTGCTGGAGTTGAGCTTTGTTTTCACAAGCTTACCCCAAATCTTTAAAGACAGACGCCCTGACGTGATTATTTTAACAGTTCCACCTCTTTTCGGTACTTTACCAGTAACAATATTTAGTTGGTTATATAACTGTCCAGTAGTTTTGAATGTGCAAGATATTCTACCAGATGCTGCGGTACGTATCGGGCTATTGAAGAACAAGTGGATGATCCGAACTCTTGCAGGTCTAGAAAAATTTGCATATCGGTCTGCACATACTATTAGTGTCATTGCCGATGGGTTTCGTGAGAATTTGGTGAATAAGGGAGTACCTACTAATAAAATCGTTTGTATTCCCAATTGGGTAAATGTAAATTTCATCTGCCCTGTACCAAAACAGAACAACTCCTGGATATCTAGCCATCAACTTAATGGAAAATTTGTAGTACTTTATTCGGGCAATATTGCTCTAACACAAGGTTTGGAAACAGTAATAGAAGCAGCAGTTTGCTTGCGTCATATAAAGGAGATTGTCTTTGTTATCGTTGGCGAAGCAACAGCATTGCAAAGGTTGCAGAAATATTGTCTTTTAAATGAAGCAGATAATGTTTTGCTGCTACCGTTGCAGCCGCGAGAAAAACTACCCGAAATGCTAGCAGCATCTGATGTAGGGTTGATTGTGCAAAAACGCAATGTGATTTCGTTCAATATGCCTTCAAAAATACCACTATTGTTGGCGAGTGGCCGCCCGATTGTGGGTTCAGTTCCCGCTACTGGTACTGCCGCAAAAGCAATAAAACTTAGTGGTGGTGGGATAATTGTTGAGCCAGAATCACCCGATGCAATGGCTGCTGCGGTGCATGATTTATATACTAATCCTACTCTAGGGACGAATCTAGGTAACGCAGGAAGACAGTTTGCCGAAGAAAACTATTCCTTGGAACAAGCACTTAATCGATATGAAGGGCTGCTTTCTCATATTGTTACTAACCAAAAGTCACTTCTAGGTATCTTGCCAAAATTAAACTCCAAGAAATCAGTTGTAGATGGTTGATATGGCTGGATAGTGGAGATTTTTTTCCAAAATGAGATGCTTCTGAATTAGCAAACATTAAGTAAGTCGGTACAATAGAACCAAACTATGTAAACAAAAGTAAATAAAGCTCAAACTCTTTCTCCCCCTGCTCCCTGCCCCCAGCAATAACTGCCTTATTGCAACAATAATTATTTACGCGCCGACCTACTTAAGCGGTTGAGAAAACAAAACCATAATTATGAAAAATTAAATCACCCATTCGGGTGAGTTGAAAATCAACCGATCGGGTGACCTAAGTGTAGGAAGTTGAGACTGCTCAAAAATAGGAATCTAGACAACACTGGTTAAATTGCACGTCGTTTCTTGATGAGGATAACTCGATGAAACTTGCAACGTTACTTAATAAAGCTGAGTTAATAGCATTGGCGTACTATTAGGTCGAAGCAAGCTACGCGCAGCGTGTTGCAGACAAGCTTCTCCAAGAGTTGGCATTGGTTCATACTTTTTTCTTCCTTAAGATCAGTATTCACTACTACTTAAGAGCGATAAACTCATCTGTAACTTATGCTAGTCTCGTGTTCTATGTGATTATAATGCAAGCAAGCACTTGCAAACGCTTATGGAAAACTTAGCATCAAGGACGGCACAAACTCATGCACGCTTGATCAAAGCAGCAACTCAAGTGTTTGCAAGAGCAGGTTTAACAAGAGTGATAACGCAAGAAATTGCTCGTGTTGCTGTGGTCAATGAGGTAACTTTATTTCGTCATTTCCAGACCAAAGAGCAGCTATTAGCTGCTGTGATTACGAAAGCGATGCCTTCGGCGGGCTACGCCTACGCTTTACAGACAGAAGCTGTAGCCCATCACAACAATTGGACTCAAGAGCTACACATTGAACTCAAGAATTATGCAAAGCTTTGCAACCAAATGATAGAGGAGCATGAAGACCTGATTCGGACATTTATTGAGGAAGCAAAGCGACATCCCCAAGCCACCCGTCTAATTTTATACAAGAATGACACATCGCTGCGCGAACAGCTAGTTGGGTACTTACAAAAGAATCAAGAGAAAGGCACGATGCCCTCAGATATAGATTTGAAAGCATCTGTGGATAGTTTTAAGGGTATGTTGCTTCACGGTATGTTGCGTTTTAGCCATATCCCCACTGCACTAGAATACAGTCGTGAATGCTACATAGAAACTTGTGTGAATTTATTTGTGCGTTACAGGAAGATAGCAAGTTCAGTTGATTCTTTTGTAACAAGATCAACCCTGTTTTATCTTTGAACTAAGGCACTGGGTTTATACTATCTAAAAAAGTTTTATAAATTACACCTTGAAAATGATTTTAGCTAAGTAATGTACAAAATATTCACAATATGCTGTGGAGCATTTATTCCAGGTGCTAGACAACGTAAGCGATCGCCCAGATATCCAAATATATATTTGTTACCAAAATCAAGAAAAAAAGGTTAAAAAGCTATTCAAATAATGCTTTTTTAGCGAAGAGTAGATTGCCCAAGTCTAAATCCACAAGACGAGAAACCAAATATTATGTCCAATTCTGAGTTCCCTGATTCTACCCTACCTATTGAAACACAACAGGATTCTGTTACTGATTCTAATCAAGAGTCGCAACCATTGTCAGAGCAATCGCCTAAGCCACCTAAAAAGCGGCGTTGGCCCTTGCTGTTGGGAATCATACTGTTAGTTGCAGGTGTTGGTATTGGTTGGCGCTGGTGGCAAACTAGTAATGCTAGCAATGCACCACCGGGCGGGCCTGCTGCTGGTCAACCGATGGCAATTCCCGTTAAGCTAGCAACTGTGCAAACTGAAACTGTGCAGGAAAGCTCAGAGTTTATTGGCTCCTTAGAGGCTCCACGGGCAGTAATCATCAAGCCGCAGGTTGATGGACGAATAACCCAGATTTTCATCCAAGAAGGCAACCGTGTTCAACAAGGGCAGGTTATTATTAGCTTAGAAAGTGATAATGTCCTAGCTCAATTATCACAAGCAAAAGCCGGATTACAACAAGCCCAAGCAAAGCTTGCTGAACTTATTGCAGGTACACGAAAAGAAGAAGTTGCCCAAGCTAGAGCGCAGTTAGCCCAAGCCCAAGCTAAATTTAGAGATGCCCAATCGGGATCACAACCACAAGAAATTGCTCAAGCTGAGGCTCAAATTCAGTCAGCTAAATCTGATGTAGAACTAGCACAATCAAGAGCCAAGCGATACACACAATTGAGAAAAGAGGGTGCTGTTTCCCAAGATACCTTAGAAGGATATGTCAAAGAACAGCAAAGTGCTGAAGCGGCCCTTGTCGTAGCCCAGAAACGCCTAGATCAACTCCGCCAAAGCAGAAATTCTAGTATCAATGAGCTAGCTGGCGCCCTAGAACAACAGAAACAAAACTTAAGGCAATTAGAAAATGGTTCGCGTCCAGAAGAAATTGCCCAAGCGCGATCGCAAGTAAGTCAAGCAGCAGCCCAAGTCCAAGCAGCCCAAGTGCAAGTGCAATACACTAAAGTCCTTGCACCTTTCACTGGCATTGTTGGTGATATTCCAGCAAAGGTGGGAGATTATGTGGAAAAAGCAGACCAGCTTACTACACTGACTAGAAATGACTCTTTAGAACTGAATATTTCCGTTCCCCTAGAAGAAGCCAAAAAGCTGCGCTTGGGATTACCAGTGCAAATGCTGAATGCCCAAGGCAAACCCGTAGCAAGGGGTAAGGTGAACTTCATCTCTCCAAATGCCAGTTCAGATTCGCAAACAGTTTTGGTAAAAGCCAACTTTGGTAATAATTCTAGAAGTCAACTGATCAATCGCCAGTCAGTCCAAACCAGAGTGATTTGGAACCAACGTCCAGGAATTTTAATTCCCGTTACAGCAGTATCTCGCCTGGGTGGAGAGACTTTTGTGTTTGTAGCTGAAGCACCAAAAGAAGAGAAAGCTGAAGCACCAGCAGAAAAGAAAACTGAAGTGCCAGCAGAAAAGAAAGCTGAAACACCGTCTTTAGTTGCTCAACAAAAACCTGTGAAATTAGGAGTTATTGAAGGGAATAATTATCAAGTTATCGAAGGATTAAAAGCTGGAGATAAAATTGTTGTTTCCGGTATTCTCAGTCTAACCAATGGCGCTCCCATTACTCCTGCACCGGAAGAAGTAGGTAGTCGCAAGCTTTAGTTGAAGATGGGAGATGAGAGAGTAAGGGGGCAAAGGGAGCAGGGGAGGCAGGGGAGGCAGGGGAGGCAGGGGAGACAAGGGGACAAGGGGACAAGGGGACTTAAATCAGAACTTGCAACAAGTGTTTCCCCTTGCGCCCAATGCTCAATGCCCCATGCCTAATACCAAATACCCAATGCCCAATTTTTTAAGCTATGTTTGTTGACTTCTTTAATTAAGCGGCCAATCTTTGCATCGGTCTGTGCGATCATCATCCTTTTAATAGGATTAATTAATATTCCCTCACTACCGATCGCTAGGTTCCCAGAAATTAGTCCCACCCAAATCAGTGTGACTTCCAACTATAGCGGAGCTAGTGCTGAAGTTGTAGAAAGTGGGGTGACAAATATTTTAGAAAGGCAAATCAACGGGGTTGAGGGACTAAGATATCTTACTTATAGTAGCAGTAACGATGGTACTAGTACCATTACAGCCACCTTTGATTCATCACGGGATAAAGATATTGCGGCTGGTCAAGTTATGAGCGATCGCTTACCTTTCTAACATGCATCAACAATTGCAGACAGAGGCAGTTCCCTTGGATGGAAAAACTGTTGCATATTCAACAAAATCTGAGGATTGAGTCTCTATTTTTGCTAGTTAATTTTATCCAATTGTAGCGGTAGTTTATCACCCTTTATAACTGCCGCTACATATCATATCGTGTCCGGTTAAAGACTTATCATTTAAACCGCAGGAGGAAAGAGGCTTTTGCGCTTTTTGCATAGATGCGGGAATTATAACTAATTAGGCGGACATGATATTAGACATCTCCATAAATTAATTATGCGTTACTCAAACCCTTGTAGAGACGTTGCAATACAACGTCTCTACATTCATTGTCGCAGATGTCTATTGTAAAATAAAGTTTTAATTGTTGTGCCGCCGCTTTTGTAATTAGCTTAGTACAGCTGTGAAGGTATTAATAATTCAGGTAAAATCCCTTTCTATACAGAGCTTATAGATGACAGTGGTAAGACCATCAGGGGTGTTTTCTGTGCCGACCCAGTTTCTCAATCAATTCCCGAATCTACTTCTATATTCGGTCTACTAGCTTTTGGCGCTTTAGGCACTGGTTTAAATCTTAGGAATGAGGATTAAATAAGATCCAGAAATAGGTTATGCAATAATTAGCTGAATCTGTACTAAGCTATCTATCTTTAAACGTATATTGAAAGTTTGAGATTACACACGATATACTTTTATATTACAAAACCATCTATTGTTTTAAAAGGACTCTGACAATACTCTGATAGATTTCTGAAATAAGGAACCACTGGCTAGGAAATGTGTTGAGTGCGATCGCAATAAAGCAGATGACAAAAACGCTGTTGCTGGTGTATTGCCTAGCTTACATCCAAGAGTAGGAGCATCATACTCTGCGGCAAAATTATCACCAATCAAACACCAGAGTTATCAAGGAGTCAAAGCCAAGTGAATCCCAATGACAGCAACATTAACAAACCATCTCTAGAAATCAACGCTTCTCGCCAGTTTACCCCTTGGCTGTATGAGCAAAACCTGAGTTTGTCCTTCACTACCTATCAAGCGGGGAAGTTATTCTTTATCGGCTTGCAACCAAACGGCAAATTATCTGTATTTGAACGTAGCTTTGAGCGGTGCATGGGATTATATGCCAATGGCAATAGCCTCTACATGAGTTCCCTGTATCAACTGTGGCGATTTGAAAACATCATCCAACCCGGACAAAACCACCAAGGCTACGATGCTCTTTATTTGCCTCAGCTGAGTTATGTGACGGGAGATTTGGATATTCACGACATCGCTTTGAGTAAAGCAGAAGAAAAAGATTTAGATTCACAAAAATTAGTATTTGTCAATACCTTATTTAGTTGTTTGGCAACAGTTAGCGAAACCCACAGTTTCGTTCCCTTGTGGAAGCCAAACTTTCTCAGCAAGCTAGCGGCGGAGGATAGATGTCACCTGAATGGGTTGGCAATGCAACAAGGAAAACCTAAATACGTCACCGTCGTTAGCCAGTCAGATGTAGCAGAAGGCTGGCGGGAACATCGGGCAAATGGCGGCTGTGTCATTGACGTAGAAAGCAATGAAATTGTATTGCGCGGATTATCCATGCCCCACTCCCCACGATGGCATCAGGAAAAACTCTGGCTGCTCAACTCAGGCGCGGGAGAGTTTGGCTTTGTCGATTTAAAGCGGGGAGTGTTTGAGCCAGTGGCTTTCTGTCCGGGATATCTGCGCGGTTGTGCATTTCATGGCGACTTTGCAATAGTGGGAATTTCGCAACCCAGGCATAATAAGACCTTTAGCGGCTTGCCTCTAGACGATAAATTGCAACAAAAAAACGTTGAGCCTCGCTGTGGGTTACTAGTGATTGATCTAAGAAGCGGCGATATTGTCCATTCCTTGCGAATGGAGGGGGTAGTTCTGGAATTGTACGACGTAGTAGCACTTTTGGGGGTACGTCGTCCAATGGCGATCGGGTTTCGCAGCGACGAAGTTCGGCGGGTAGTAACGGTGGGATGAGAAGTAATTCAAAATTCACAATTTAAGAGGAATCATAAACAATGGCACCTAATCCAGCAGTTTTCAACCTTTCTGACATTAACGGGAACAATGGTTTTGCGATCGCTGGCTCTAATCTTGGAAAATCTGTTAGTAGTGCCGGAGACATCAATGGTGACGGTTTCGATGACCTGATTATTGGGGCAGAGTATGCCGGCGATTTGAGTAGGCAGGGGCAGACCTATGTGGTGTTTGGCAAGAGCAGTGACTTTGAAGCAAGCTTCAACCTGTCCACCCTCAACGGCAGCAACGGCTTCATACTCAACGGCGTTTATGCATATAACTTTTCAGGTTTCTCCGTCGATAGTGGCAAAGATGTCAACGGTGACGGCTTCGATGACTTAATTATTGGGGCATTCTCTGCCTCCTCTAACAACAACGCTGGTTCTGGACAGAGCTATGTGGTATTTGGCAGCAGCAGTGGCTTTGAAGCAAGCCTCAACCTGTCCACCCTCAACGGCAGCAATGGCTTCATCCTCAACGGCGTTAATATAAATGACTACTCAGGCAGCTCAGTTAGTAATGTTGGAGATATCAACGGTGATGGCTTGGATGACCTGATTATTGGGGCAGACCTTCAATCAACTAAGTTTCGCTGGTAACAACATCATAGTGACTGCTACTGATGAAATCTTGGCAACGCTAACTGGCATTAGTACCACAACGCTCACTGCCGCTAATTTCACTATTCTCTAATATTAAGGGAAGCAAGACCTTGCTCCCCTTAAAAACTAATAATTACTAGATAGCAATACGTTTGAGTTAAGGCTAAAACTCTTTATCAAAGTCAAATTTTTTAACGAACCGCAGAGGCACATAAAGAACAGAGAGAAGAAAAAATACTTATAAATATCACAGTTAGTAACAGAAACTACAAATCTTTTATAAGCTATAATTCGACACCTCAATGCCATACTACCCGATTTACTAATAAGCTACCGAGTTAAGATTTTGGATGGTAATGCGATCGCTTCTAAAAATCTTTGTAACAGATGAATTGACTGTAAAGGCGCAGATTTGTACGCTTTTAATCAATGTGTACCATGAATATTGTGAAATCGTATAACTTCTCACGAGATGGGAAATCAGAAAAATGGTGTGTGCAATTTCAGTATTAAAGCGGAAATAACATAAACTTACTTACTGAAATTCCGCAATTGCCACCAGGACAAGTGCAAAAACGCAGTGTAGCCTTTAACTAGAAAAACAACATCAGGCAATTGTTAAACAAAATGCCAACTCTCACCACTAAACTTTTATAATATTTGTTGTTCTTATGACTCCAAATCCAAAATACACCAAAATTCAATTTCCCCTTTGGCAGTATCTAAATCAGCCTTTATTTAGTCAGGATACTAAATTAGTATTGAATCCCCAACGCTTTGCATTAATCTGGCGTCTTCGACTTCTAGAACGCTGCTGGGCTAAAGAATGTGATGCTAAAGGGCCTCAACAGCATTAGATATTTCAAAAGCCATAAAACTAAGCCTCGTCTACAGAACGAGGCTTTTTACCATCAAGTAAAGCACTGACAGTCATATCTCCCATAACATTAATTGCAGTGCGGCAGCGATCCAGAAACCAGTCTACAGTAACTAGCAAAGCAATGTATTGGGTAGGTAAGCCTACAGAAGTGAACACCAGTGTCATCGTTACCAGTCCAGCATTGGGAATATTCGCCGCACCTACAGATGCAAAAATTGAGGTAAGGATAACAATTAACTGCTGTCCCAGACTCAGATGTTGCCCAATCAGTTGGGAAATATACAACGCAGACATTGCTTCATAAAGGGCAGTGCCATCATTATTGAAATTTGCCCCTACTAATGACCCCAAGGCAGCAGAAGATTCCCTTAAACCGACTTTTGTTTGCAAAACCTCAAAGGTTACTGGCATTGCCGCCGCAGAGGAAGAAGTTGAGAAAGCTGTCAAAAAGGCATCAGAACCGCCAGCGAGGAATTTTAGCGGGTGTACCCAAGAACCAAATTTTACTCTGGTGAGGTAGTAGCACGCCTGCAATACCAGCGCTAACAGCACCGCCACGATAAATGCACCCAAAGATTTAAAAGGTGTAAATCCTTGCATCGCAACTGTTTTAGCAACAATCCCAAAGACTGCAAACGGCACTAAGGCAATTACCCAGTTGAGAATGCGGACTACTGCTTCAAATAAGATTCCTATGACATCCTCTATAGGCTGGTATCCATTCTTGCCTTGAGCAATTTGTTCAGATTTTAATGCCCGCAGAACGATGCCAAAACTCAGGGCAATCACAATTAGTTGAATGACATTATTATCAACTAACGGCTTTAGAACAGCTTCCGGTACAGCATCTTTGACTATTCCCCAAGGATCAAGACTTTGAGTAGTTACTTCTGTAGTTGTTGAGGTGGCTACATTGCCCCAAGTTCCAGGACGCAGCACATTCGCTACGAGAAGCCCCACTAAAATAGCTACGGTAGTATTAGTTAAAAGTAGTACTGCTAACCGCCGTCCGGCTGTACCAGGTATATTCGTAGTCATTAAGGTATGCAGCACCGCTACCAAAATCAGGGGCGTAGCTAGGGCGCGGAGAGCCTTTAGCACTAACTCGGCTGGAATTGCTAAATTATTGATTAAGGTGGCATTGCTGGGATTGGGATTCCCCGCACCAAGGGCAATTCCAACGCTGACTGCGGCTACTAGGGCGATGAGAATTTGCAATGTGAGAGGGATACGCTGCCACCAAGGGCTAGCTTTGGTTTTAGCCGAACTAGTACTCTCTGTTTGACTCATTAGTTAGATGCTGATTAACTGCTGTAACTATTAAAACAACACTTATGACAGTGATAATTTCGGAAAAAGAACAGCTTTAATTTTAGGTAAAAACTGTTAATCTAAGATTCCATTGGTTTGCAAAATCTAGCTCGAAAGGGTACACCACAAGGTAGGCCCCTAGAGATATCTTGGCTTGTGGTTGGAGATGCTTATGTCTTTTGTGCCTTTACATATTCATAGTGACTACAGTTTACTTGATGGAGCAAGTCAGCTACCAGAGTTGGTAGATCAAGCGATCGCACTAGGAATGAAAGCGATCGCCCTTACCGATCATGGTGTCATGTATGGAGCCGTTGAACTGATCAAAATCTGCCGTAGTCAAAATATTAAGCCGATTATCGGCAATGAAATGTATGTAATTAACGGCGATATTGAAAAACAAGAACGCCGTCCCAAATATCATCAAGTCGTTTTAGCTAAAAATACTAAAGGTTACAAAAATTTAGTCAAATTAACTACAATTTCTCACCTCAAAGGTGTTCAAGGTAAAGGAATTTTTTCTCGTCCTTGTATTAATAAAGATTTACTAAAACAATATCATGAAGGTTTGATTGTTACCAGCGCTTGTTTGGGTGGAGAAATTCCTCAAGCGATTCTCAGTAATAGACCAGATGCAGCCCGAAAAGTTGCTCAGTGGTATAAAGATGTATTTGGTGATGATTATTATCTAGAAATTCAAGATCACGGTTCCCAAGAAGACCGGATTGTGAATGTTGAAATTGTCAAGATTGCGCGAGAGCTAGGGATTAAAATCGTTGCTACCAATGATTCGCATTTTATTTCTTGTTTTGATGTTGAAGCCCACGACGCTTTGCTATGTATTCAAACTGGCAAACTAATTATTGAAGATAAGCGGATGCGTTATAGCGGCACAGAGTATCTCAAATCGGGTGAGGAGATGCAGCAGCTATTTCGTGACCATTTGCCGGATGATGTAATTGCCGAAGCGATCGCTACCACTGAAGAAGTCGCTGATAAAGTCGAGCCTTACCATATCATGGGTGAGCCTCAGATTCCTACACCCCCAATTCCCTCCGGCCATACTGCTGACACTTACGCCGAAGATGTTGCATGGAGTGGACTTTTAGAACGCTTAAATCGCAAATCTCGCCAAGAAGTCGATTCCGTCTATAAAGAAAGATTGGAATACGAACTAAAAATGATTCAACAGATGGGTTTTTCCAAATACTTTTTAGTTGTATGGGACTACATCAAATTTGCTAGAGATAATAACATTCCTGTGGGGCCAGGTCGGGGTTCTGCGGCTGGTTCATTAGTTGCTTATGCAATGCGAATTACTAATATTGACCCTGTGCATCATGGGCTACTATTTGAGCGCTTTTTAAACCCAGAACGGAAATCTATGCCTGATATTGATACAGATTTCTGTATTGAACAACGAGATAAAGTTATTGAATATGTAACTGAGAAATATGGTGCAGATAGAGTTGCTCAAATTATTACTTTTAACCGTCTAACTTCTAAAGCCGTTTTGAAAGATGTCGCCAGAGTATTAAATATCCCTTATGGGGAAGCTGATAAAATGGCGAAATTAATTCCTGTGGTGCGGGGGAAACCAACGAAGCTCAAAGTAATGGTTTCCGATCAAACCCCAGAACCAGAGTTTAAACAGAAATATGATAAAGAACCCCATATTCGCCATTGGCTTGATATGGCGATGCGAATTGAAGGAACTAATAAAACCTTTGGTGTTCATGCAGCAGGCGTGGTAATTTCAGATGAACCACTCGATGAAATTGTGCCGCTACAGAAGAATAATGATGGTTCCGTGATTACCCAATACTTCATGGAAGACTTGGAATCAATGGGTTTGTTGAAAATGGATTTTTTAGGTTTACGGAATCTGACATTGATTCAAAAAACCCTTGATTTGATTCAAGAAACTAAAGGATATCGTGTTGATCCTGATGAAATTACTCACCAGGAAAGAAAAGCCCAGAAGATATTAGCTAAAGGTGAACATAGTAATCTGCCAAAAGATGTACAAAAAACTTATGAATTATTAGAAGCAGGTGAGTTAGAAGGGATATTTCAATTAGAATCCTCTGGAATGCGTCAGATAGTGCGAGATTTGAAGCCTTCTAATATAGAAGATATTTCTTCAATTTTGGCACTTTATCGACCGGGGCCATTAGATGCAGGGCTGATTCCTAAGTTTATTAACCGCAAGCATGGTCGAGAAAATATTGATTATCAACACACTGTTTTAGAACCAATTTTAGACGAAACCTATGGAATTATGGTCTATCAAGAGCAAATCATGAAAATTGCTCAGGATATGGCTGGATATTCCTTAGGACAAGCTGATTTGCTGCGTCGGGCGATGGGTAAAAAGAAAGTTTCTGAAATGCAAAAGCAGCGAGAAAAATTTGTGGATGGCGCAGCGAAAAATGGTGTTCCGAAAAAAGTTGCGGATGAATTATTTGAGCAAATGTTAAAGTTTGCTGAATATTGTTTAAGCTATGATACGGAAATATTGACAGTAGAATATGGATTGTTGCCGATTGGGAAAATTGTAGAAAAACGCATTGAATGTACTGTGTACAGCGTTGATAATAATGGAAATATTTATACGCAACCTGTAGCACAGTGGCACGATCGCGGACAACAAGAAGTGTTTGAGTATTGTTTAGAGGATGGGTCATTGATTCGGGCAACAAAAGACCATAAATTTATGACTGTTGATGGTCAAATGTTGCCAATTGATGAAATATTTGAACGAGAATTGGATTTGATGCGGGTTGATGGTTTGCCGAGTTAGTTAGAATAAAACTTTAGTAGTATGAGATTATGCTGTTGAATTAGCAGCGATCGTATTTGCAAGACAAATACTTTTATTTTTATGGTTGCTGAAAGCCTCAAACAAAACCCATTGCCTGAGCAGTTACTTTGGTCGGGTGAAGTGCATCGAACAAAGTGGAAAGTCTACTGCATAGAGGTGAATCATCCCGTTAGGGAAGAATTTGATGAGCAGAAGCTTGGCGAATATAAATTAGCAGATTCAAGCGATCCATTCTGGCGGTTACGGTTTGAGAGCCAAGATGGTGAATCTTTTGAAACAACTTGGTCTTCAAAAAATCGAATTATCTTCGGCACATTAAGTGGATGGTCGAAGTCAGCAATTGGGGATTTGAAAAATGCTCTCATTCAACACCGATGGCAGGGTTCTAAACAGTTTTTTGGGTGCGATCGCTCCATTGATGGGTGTTCATGACGCTGATTTTTCTAGAGAAAGGGTGATGCTATGCTTGCTATAAAAAGGATTGAGGATACAGTACGATGAAAACTCGCAGCTTTGCAGTCCTTATTTATAAAGAGGACGATATGTATATAGCTGAGTGTCCCGAAGTTGGTACGGTTGATCAGGGAGAGACTATTGAACAGGCAATTGCTAGCTTGAGAGAGGCGACGCAGCTTTACTTAGAAGAATTTCCTCTACCTGAAACATCTCCAAGGTATATGACCAGCATTGAGATCACCTATGCCTAAGTTGCCACGAATCTCAAGTAGAGAGGCCATTCGAGCACTGGAGCGTTTGGGTTTTGAACAAATTCGACAAACAGGTAGTCATGTTGTAACGAAGAAGCAAACGCCGGAAGGCACAACTGGCTGTGTTGTACCCCTACATCAAGAATTGAAGGTAGGGACATTGAGTGGCATTCTTAAGCAAGCGCAAGTTACACCGGAAAAGTTCATAGAAAATCTGTGAGCGATCGCTTTGAAAAATGATTCAACAAAATTTTAGCGATGGAAGCGTACCTTTGCTACATATTATGCCTATAGGGTAGAAGCATAAAGTTACACTTGCTGACATGATCAAAAGAGGTCATGTTTTTATGTTGTCGTATGAAAATATTGGTGCTGAATGCCGGATCGAGCAGCCAAAAGAGTTGTCTGTATGAAATTGCAGATGAGGCTTTCTCCACCGAAGCAGCCCAACCTCTATGGGAAGGGAAAATCAACTGGACTCAAGATCAAGGTGTGGCAGAAATTGAAGTAAAAACTGGTACGGGTGCAACACTACAAGAATCAATCTCTGGTGATTCCCCACAGGCACACCTCAGTTATATGCTCAATACACTTAGTGAAGGTGCTACCAAGGTAATTGATCAGTTGTCAGAAATTGATGTAGTGGGGCATCGGATAGTACATGGTGGACAGGATTATCGAGATAGTGTAGTAATTACTGAGGATGTTAAAAAGGCGATCGCTCGTTCATCTAACCTAGCTCCAGCACATAATCCAGCCGCTTTATCAGGCATAGAAGCAATTGAAAAAATCTTAAAAGATGTCACCCAAATAGCAGTTTTTGATACCGGATTTCATGCCACTCTACCCGATGCAGCAGCAATTTATCCCGGCCCCTATGAGTGGGTAGAGCAAGGAATCCGTCGCTATGGGTTTCATGGTATCAGTCACCAATACTGTTCTCAACGTGCTGCCCAAATTCTCGGTCAAGATGTTCCCCCTGAGCGCTTAATTACTTGTCATCTGGGCAATGGCTGCTCTTTGGCGGCGATTAAAAACGGTCGTAGCATTGATACCACAATGGGATTCACGCCCCTAGAAGGATTAATGATGGGTAGTCGTTCTGGTTCACTCGATCCAGGAATTCTGATTTATCTGTTGCGTTACTGCAATTACTCTGTTGAAAAATTAGATCATATATTAAATAAAGCTTCTGGGTTAAAGGGAATTTCAGGTGTATCTAGCGATATGCGTGAGGTGAGAGAAGCGATAGCTCAAGGTAATTCCCGCGCTCAACTGGCATGGGATATCTACGTCCATCACCTACGTTCTGGTATAGGTGCAATGCTTGCTAGTTTAGGCGGATTAGATGCTTTATTATTCACAGCAGGCGTAGGTGAAAATTCCCCAGAAATTCGCCAAGCCGCCTGTGAAGCTTTTGGATTTATAGGACTGAAACTTGACATTGAAAAAAATCAGCAGCAGCCTGTGGATGAGGATATTGCCACACCCGATTCAGCAGTACGGATATTAGTTATTCATACTCAAGAAGATTGGGCGATCGCTGGGCAATGTTGGCAGTTATTAAATGAAAAGTTATGAATACTCATAACGAGAGGAACCTACGTATAATAAATTTCCAAACTCGCGGCCCGATAAAACTTAAAATGTACTCTGCAAGTTTTGGTGCGATCAAAGAAAGGATTAATAATAAAGCATTAACTTTACTAAAGCTATTAGTAGCACCAGCAATAACACTAGGAATGACACAAATTAGTGTCCATATAAAACTATTTATAAATTTAGAGTTGATAGAAGTATTTTTTTGAAGTTGATTAACAAGTACATAGCGGGTAGTAGCAAATAATATAGTTAATCCTAACCAAGCAAATATTAATATCATCCAATTTGCCAGATAGAGATTCCAAACTACAAAACCAGCAGGAAACAACGAAGCTAGTTCCCAAGCTAATAGATTTAATTTAGCCCGAAGACCGCTTAATATTTGTTCAATAAGCCAATAATGTACATAAACAATATTTAAGCACTCAGGAACTTGGATAAAATCACTCCTGATTTTGTGAATTATGTCGCCATAAAATAAGACATTGCTTTGTAAGACAATATCCTGCTCTTTCCAAAAATATAAAGCTGATGCATCTTTTTTATAATAAGAATTAAAAGTAAGTCCATACTGTAATCTCGATTTATTTTGTAATGCTTTACTCCATAATAATTTAATAAAACTTACTATGAAAATATTATCAAAAATTTGAAACTTTTTTTTAGTAATCACTAATTTAGTGGATTCTATAGTATTATTATTAAAGCAAATCTTATCGTTAAAGCAGTTGTAGTACCAAATATAAGCTAATAATTTTGGCGGTATATACAGAGAGCAGCCTATTTCTCTTGCTTGCTCAATTTGTTTTAAAATTGCCTGATTTAAATAAAAAGTATACTGTCCGGGATCAACTTTAATTCCAAGTTCAATAGGAGTACCTTGAGGGATTTGCAGAAACAAAGATAGCTGAACATCAGCTTGAGGATATGTGTGTGTTTTATAAGCGTTCATTGTCGGGATAATTTTGCAATATTTTGTATAATATTAATCAGAAAATCTAGTGTTCCACGCCACTGTTTTTCTCCAGCAACTATCCCTTCATTATGTATTTTTAGGATTAAATCTCTATCTCCTTCAGGTAATTCAAATACTTTTTTATGGTAACGGCTGATAATATCTCCGTCTAACTGCATAACCGTTTGAGCATAAATAATATCAATATCTACACTGGTAATATCACCACCATTTAGTGCAGCTTTCAGTTCAGACATTTTCCGCAATGTACGAATAAATTTATCATTATTCAAAAGTTCTTCAATTTCTTGCCACCTTTGCCGTAATGTTTTTTGATCATTATTTTCTTGATCTGGAACAGGAGTCGGAGCAGGCAATATTGGTCGAGCTAATTTTATGTATTCCTCATCAGTTGGAACAATATTTGATTTATGTTCTACCTGATATTTAAGACGTTGCTGATATTGTATTATTCTGGGGTCTGGCTCACTAGTATCATTACTTCGTTCAAGAAGAATGTAAAAATATTCTCTTTCAAGTTGCGAAAATAGACTTATATAACGTTCGCGTAGCTCTTGAGCTTGAGTTTTTTGAGGTTCTGGCAAATCGTCTGGATTTGGAATTTTTTTAACATCAAAGTAGTCTTTGTCATGTATTGAATAAATATCTTCATAGGCTTGCCAAGCATTAAACTTTGCACCAGTAATTTGCTCTACAACCATTGTATTTACTTCTAAAGCTGTAATGTCATCGACTAATCCGTGTACAGATGAGACTAGTTTCTCTAGTAAATCTTTGGCTTGTTCTTGAATGTTAGGCATAGTAATAACTTTCTTAATTTACCTAAAGCAAATTTACCTACAGGTTTGGACAGATTCATATTCTGTAGGTATTTTAGTGTAACTATTAATAAATAAAAACTACTATGGACGGGATGGGGATTGTTGTGAGGTTTTACGAGATTTCATAATCTCTATAAAAAATCCATATAACTTCTGCAAACTTTCTATATTTTTTTGCATAATTTCCCGACTTTCTTTGATTTGACTTAGATGAAATTCACGAAGTTCTGTATATGAACCACTCCCAACAAATTGACTACCAACTTCATTATTTATATCACCATCAATTAAATTAATTATTGTATACATTCGATTACCTGGTTGAGCAACTTGTTGCTCTTGTGGTTGTTCTACCTGAATAGAAGAGTCTGGAACCCAAGTGGTTATTTCTAACTCTACAACTTCAACTATTGCTGTTTTAATAGCATCAATAACATCATCAATATTAAATCCTTCTCCTTTAGTATTTAGCTTGTTAACTTTTCTTTTAAATTCACTACTTGGTTTGCTTAATTGACTATTGTTTTCACCATTTTCAATGGATTGTCTATTACTTCCCGTGTTTTCGTTAATAAGATTATTTACCATAGTATTTTAGAGATTACAGAATTTTAACTATAGCAATCCTATCTAATTTGTGAAAATTTGCAGTGTCTAGATCCCCGACTTCTCTAAGAAGTCGGGGATCTAACTTTTCACGAATGATTTAGGATTGCTATATATACAATATACAATCAATTTTAGATCCTTTCCAAAGTTTTGTAACCTTTACTAAAAAAGTAACCAAAGTCAAAATAACTTAATAAATTAATAAAAATTTTATTAAAAAATTTATGATTTTCTAAAGCCAATTTTATTTATAAAAATAATAATATTGTTTTAAATTTTAAAGTTACTGGGTTGCAGTGAGTCTATCACTGCGGTAGCGATTTACTAATTACCTAAATAGCGTGATTCTGCAAATAATTATTTAATTAGCTTTTAAGTGTTTCGTTTCAATCGGTATAAATTAAATATTATTTTTAGACAAAGAGGGTTAAAGTATATCTCCGAATAAAATAAATTTTTAGTATAAATTAATACTTTACATATAAATGAATTTATTTTAGTCAACCTGTTTTTTATTTTGCCTAGCAAAGCTTAGACACGCAAGTGCAGCCTAAAATTTTTTATACTACTATGTATACAATGATATGACTCTGATGATAAAGACAAGGACAGTATGTTGTTATCTCGTCAAGGTTTTGCTACACCTTTTATAATTTGTGTGTGTATATTTGGAGTTGGCTTGATTCAATTCCCTCAATTGCAAAAGCTAATTAATAGCAAGCAATTTACGTATTTAGAAACTTTAGAAAAAGAAATAAAAGCCGAAAATCTCCGTCTTAATTTTCTTAAAATTACACCTAGTTTTGGTTATAATAACTTAATTGCAGATTTAGTATATCTCAACTTTCTCCAATATTTCGGAGATGATGAAGTTCGAGATAAAACAGGTTACAGTTTAAGTCCAGAATATTTTGAAGTAATCCTAGAACGTGATCCGCGATTTTTAGCAGCGTATCGTAGTCTTTCTATCAGTACTTCATTATATGCTGCTATGCCAGAACGTGCGATCGCATTATCAGAAAAAGGCTTAAAATCATTATCTCCTTCAGTTCCCGAAAAGTCTTATTACGTATGGCGTTATAAAGGAGTTGATGAGTTATTATTTTTAGGCAACGCTAAAGCTGCCGAACAGTCTTTTGCAACGGCGGCAAACTGGGCTAGTAACTTTTCAGATCCAGAAAGTCAGATGATCGCTCATACCTCGCAAAAAACTGCTGAATTTCTGAATCGAAATCCTAACAGCAAATATGCTCAAATTGCTACCTGGGCAATAGTTTTAAATAATCACGTTGATGAAAGGACTCAAAAACGCGCAATTAGGGAAATTGAAACTTTGGGAGGAAAAGTAATTACAACTCCTGAAGGTACTCATAAAATTATATTTCCCCCCAAAGATTAAATTATTAGTCATTTTTCTTGCAAATATATGTAGCGAATTATATTCGCTCAATTTTTCCACACATGATTGAGTAGGTTAACACTGATGTCAATACAATTGGCAGAATCTGACTTTCAAATCTTAGGGTGTTTTCCTGTTATTTCACAGTTGCGCCCTCAACTTGAGCAAGATAAGTTTGTAGAACAAGTTCGATATCAAATGAAAGAAAGATATCAACTTGCATTCTTGAAAATAGAGGAACAAACTCTGGCAGTGGCTGGATTTCGCATTTCTAATTGTTTAGCATTGGGAAAGTTCTTATACATTGATGATTTAGTCGTTGATGAGTTTAATCGCTCACATAACTATGGTCAACAGTTATTTCAATGGTTAGTTCAATACGCAAGAAATCATGAGTGTAAACACCTAAGTCTTGATTCTGGTGTTCAGCGATTTGCAGCCCACAGGTTTTATCTCATGCAGCGTATGAGTATTACAAGTCATCACTTTTCAATGGAATTATAGTGACAAATAATATTTATTGGTATGACGGTAAATTAATTCACTCCCAAACCCTAGAGTTAAACATTAATGATCCGGGCTTACTTTATGGGGCGACTGTTTTTACAACATTGCGGGTTTATCAGAACTCGCTAAATAGTAATTTAACTAATTGGCAAGCACACTGCGATCGCTTACTCTTCTCAGTACAATCTTTTGGTTGGCAGCAACCAGATTGGAACCGTCTACGCCAAGGCGCTCAAATTCTCCTTGCCTACTTCCCCATTCTCAGAATTACCCTCTTTCCCGATGGACGGGAGTGGATAACTGGCAGATTATTACCACAAGATTTGACAGAAAAACAAAAGAATGGTGTATACTGCGCTGTTGCAAGTTCGGAATTTTATCGTTCTCTCCCCTCTCATAAAACTGGAAACTATTTGAGTGCTTGGTTAGCAAAAGCTAGCGTAGATGCTCAAGAAGCAATATTAGTTGATGCTCAAGGAAATTGGCTAGAAACCAGCACAGGCAACCTTTGGGGATGGCGCGATCGCAACTGGTACACGCCACCAATAAAGTCCGGAATTTTGCCGGGAATTTTGCGATCGCAACTTGTAAACTGGTTGCAAAACCACCAGATGCCAGTGCAGGAAGAACCTTGGAGCGTGGAGTTAGTGCAGGGGTTTGAAGCGATCGCCTACACTAATAGTGTGGTAGAGATTATTCCCATTCATACCGTTCATCAGCCTTCAGGGTCGCTACAATATAATCCCTACCATCAAAGTTTTCAGCTAATAAAGGAGCTTTTTTTAGCATGACAACCACGCCAAATTTGTTATATCTTAAGATAAGTTAACATAATTCTTAATAATCACCTTTGTGATCAGAGACGCTAGGCGACCGCGCGAAAAATACCGGAGGATAGACCTTAGTGAATAAAAGATGGAGAAATGCAGGGCTGTACGCACTGCTGTTTATTGTCGTCATTGCGCTGGGAACAGCATTTTTTGACAAACAACCCCAAAGTAGAGAGACATGGCGATATAGTCGCTTTATTCAAGAAGTTCAACAAGGCAGAGTAGAAAAAGTCAGTTTGAGTGCAGACCGCTCCACAGCACTGGTTACACCCAAATATGACCCAGCTAAACGGATTGTTACCTTAGTCAACGATCCAGACTTGATTAATACTCTGACTTCTAAAGGCGTTGATATTTCTGTTTTGCCCCAAACCGACGAAGGATTTTGGTTTAAGGCACTAAGCAGCTTATTTTTTCCTGTATTGCTTTTGGTTGGCTTATTCTTCTTGCTACGTCGCGCTCAAAGTGGCCCAGGCAGCCAAGCGATGAACTTTGGCAAATCTAAAGCCAGAGTCCAAATGGAACCACAAACTCAGGTAACATTTGGCGATGTTGCTGGTATTGACCAAGCCAAGTTGGAACTAAACGAAGTTGTAGACTTTCTGAAAAACGCCGATCGCTTTACCGCCGTTGGTGCAAAAATTCCTAAAGGTGTACTGTTAGTTGGCCCTCCTGGTACAGGTAAAACCCTCCTAGCTCGTGCCGTAGCTGGTGAAGCAGGTGTACCCTTCTTCTCAATCTCTGGTTCGGAATTTGTGGAAATGTTCGTTGGTGTGGGTGCATCCCGCGTCCGCGATTTATTTGAACAAGCTAAGACCAATGCTCCTTGTATCGTCTTCATCGATGAAATTGACGCTGTAGGTCGTCAACGTGGTGCAGGTTTAGGTGGTGGTAACGATGAGCGGGAACAAACGCTTAACCAGTTGCTTACAGAAATGGATGGCTTTGAAGGTAATACTGGCATCATCATCATTGCCGCTACCAACCGTCCTGATGTTCTAGATGCAGCCTTATTGCGTCCTGGTCGCTTTGACCGTCAAGTTGTGGTAGACCGTCCCGACTATGCCGGACGCAGCGAAATTCTCAAGGTTCACGCCCGTGGCAAGACCTTGGCGAAAGATGTGGACTTGGATAAAATCGCTCGTCGTACCCCTGGATTTACTGGTGCAGATTTATCCAACTTGCTCAATGAAGCCGCAATTTTGGCAGCCCGTCGGAATTTGACTGAAATTTCGATGGATGAAATCAACGACGCGATCGACCGCGTATTAGCTGGCCCAGAGAAGAAAGACCGGGTAATGAGCGAAAAGCGCAAAACCTTGGTAGCCTATCACGAAGCTGGTCACGCTTTAGTTGGTGCTTTGATGCCAGACTACGATCCTGTGCAGAAAATTAGCATTATTCCTCGTGGTCGTGCAGGTGGTTTAACTTGGTTTACCCCCAGTGAAGACCGGATGGATACAGGTTTATACAGCCGCGCTTATCTGGAAAATCAGATGGCTGTAGCTTTGGGTGGTCGAATTGCTGAAGAATTAATCTTTGGTGAAGAAGAAGTTACCACTGGTGCTTCTAATGACTTGCAGCAAGTAGCACGGGTTGCCCGTCAAATGATTACCCGATTTGGCATGAGCGATCGCTTAGGCCCTGTTGCTCTTGGTCGTCAACAAGGTAACATGTTCCTCGGACGAGATATCATGTCAGAGCGTGATTTCTCTGAAGAAACTGCCGCCGCTATCGATGAAGAAGTCCGTAAACTGGTGGATGTAGCCTATACACGCGCTAAAGAAGTGTTAGTGGGCAACCGCCACATTTTAGATCAGATAGCCCAAATGTTGGTTGATAAAGAAACGGTAGATGCTGAAGAGTTGCAAGAAATTCTGTCGAATAACGATGTGAAAACTGCTGCCTTTGCCTAATTTAATGAGAAGTTAGGAGTTAAGAATAATTTCTGACTCGTAATTGTCAAAAAAGCCCGGTCTTCATGACCGGGCTTTTAATATGGGGTTATATACCCCGAAGGTTTCGTTATAGAGTTTCAGTATAAATCGCTTGTCTGATAGAGACTACCACTTGAGCATAATCAATTCCGGAAAATTAGAAAAATTTTTTTAGATACACCAAAATAAAAAAGCTAGAACTTTGACTTTAAAAGGAAAAAGATACAATCTAGCTGCAATTTAATAAATCTATATGGTTAAAAAAATCACCCTAGTTTACTTAAAAACTTAGTAGCTATGTCACAGGTAGATCGAATGGACTGGTTTTCAGGGCTGATATGGCTGTTTAGTATGACCCAAATCTATCAGTAATGTCTACGCTACGCCTACATGCCAGATGGATTTTTAAGCTTGCGAGTCGAGCAATTTTTTGATGAAAATCTCCGCCTCTGTTATGAAATTTGGGAAGAAGAAAAATTTCCCATATTGTTGCTGGAGATAAGTCTCTGAATCTTGACATGACTAGCATCAAAAGTGACCCGATACTCAACCAGTCGCCGATCTTAAACTCTAGATGTCGGTTTCAAAAATAGCCACGCCACAAAGAACGTAGCGGCTGTGAATATTTGCGTTAAATCCAAAGCAGATAGATAGCCATCCGCAAATGAAGCAATACTGCGATCGGTAATGCCGAATACCCAGGATGACAAGCCAAACAGCCAGATTCCATTCTTGAGATTTCCGACGAATTCCTTAGAGTCTGATGGTTCTTTGTCTTTCATAATCTTCTGTTCTATTGGTGAAAAATTTAATGATTGATGCAAACTACCTGCCATGAAGAATTTTTTCTGACTCCCGACGCTAAAATTACACTTCCTATTAATAATATTAATAAATATTTCGTCTACTTGACTTCACCGCCCAATGGTACATCTCCTTATGATGACATTCCTCCTTTGGTTGTGTCACCTTCGATAGATGGCAATGTGTTGAGTTATCAGCTTTACAACGTCAGTTTTGAATACTGAAATTACATAATCTTTAAATAACTATATGAACATTTATTAATATTTTATTTAAAATCCTTCATGGGATAGATGCTTTACCGATAAATACTCATATTTAAATTGCCTAAATACATAGTAGTAGCGCACAGATATGTGCTACTACTACGCTATAAGCTAGATTTGAGGGTCAACCAAGCGGGTAGTGGGGCGACTCTGATACAAATCTTGAACGACTTGGACAGCAGAAACTACAGCGACAAGGCCAATGACTGCAACAGGTAACAAACCTTTGCCAAAAATAGCGATCGCTAGCAGCACTACTGCACCCCCAAGTCGATACTGGGAGCGGATTTTGCAATAACGGATTACCCCAAATCTGTGGAGAAGACTGACAGCTAGAGAGCATGATGCTACTGAAGCACAGATAAGCCATCGCTGAGAATCGGGTAATGCTAAAGTTGCCTTACTCAACAAAATTTGTTCTACGCCGACTCCAGCAGCAGCAATCCCAATCACTAGCGGTAG
The DNA here is from genome assembly GCF_034531135.2 of Nostoc sp. CmiVER01. Classification (NCBI taxonomy): domain Bacteria; kingdom Bacillati; phylum Cyanobacteriota; class Cyanophyceae; order Nostocales; family Nostocaceae; genus Nostoc; species Nostoc sp. CmiVER01. The sequence continues at coordinate 87,289 of NZ_JAVRBU020000018.1, read as the reverse complement.
ATGAGTGTAGAGCCAGATATAGACAATACCAGCTTTTCCATGAGTCCGCGCCATCTCAATAGGTTTACCACCCAAGTTATCAAAATAGACCCACCACCAGCTAAAGGCGATAATTAGACCAAACACGCCTGAAATTACAGTTAAAGTATCCCATTTTTGCTCAGAAACACCATTGACTACTGCAATGATTGCTTCACCTAAAACAATAATGGTAAACAGACCAAAACGTTCTGGTAAGTGAGAGGCGTGGGGAAGTAACTCAACCTGAAACTTACGTACTGTTAAGGGTGTAGCAAAATCAATCATGATTCCCAGTGTCCAAAATGCGAACCGCCAAGGGATGGGTACAAATGCTGATATTAACCAAAGCAAGGCTGCGATCGCAAAACCTATAGCGTGGCGAGTAGTCAAAGCACGCGCTATAGGGATATGCCTTCCAGCACGGACATACTCTATTACCAGCACACCTCGACCGAGAGCATAGGAAATTGCAAAACCAGGGGAACTTTCACCCAAACCGTGGTGGATGTTAATAGCCATCGCTGCTGCTGTCAGCATTTGTATAGCAATCAACAGCCTATGTCCCGCATCATCGCTGTCAAAGCGGTTGGCATAGAATGTGGTGCCAATCCATGACCACCAAACTGGTATAAATAAAACTACAAACCCAAATAATCCTGATAAAGAGATATCTTCGTTGAGATTATGGGCTAGTTGAGAAACTGCAACTACAAAAACCAAATCATAAAACAGTTCCAGCCAAGTGGCGCGTCGTTCTTCTTCACTGTTTTCACCAATACGTAACCTTGGTGGTTGCAGAAAATTTGCCATAGTGCTAATTGCGAATCGTTAATAGTTTTTACCATTAACTGTGATCTATTAGCGAATGGGTAGGCATTTGTGTGTAAATTTCTAAAAACTTGCTGAAAAATTACCAATAGAAGTATCAGTTTATCAGTAAACCAAAAAGTTTTTCCCAAAGAGCGATCGCTAACGCAATCGACGGAAACCGCCAGACGCTCGCGGACTCGCTAACGCTGCGCTATCGCTTTTAGCGTCTCCCCTTGGGAGAAGACTGCGACCCCTTCACCGCTTTGCGTCTATATGAATTGCTCCTACATTTCCTACTTGATGCGTAAGTTCTAAATTCTATTGCTTTATAGGTAGAGTATGCCCCAATTCTGTATTCTGACCGGAGGCGGAGCGTCTCCGACTTTGCTCCTGTTTATTACGCAAAATGTCCCTCTCCGATAGGCGAGAGGGACAGATTTAAATGAAAGTTTAGATAGTGAGAGGTTTATTGAACTCAGGTTAACTATTGTGTTGTTGGGGTTGTTTACGTGCGCTTCCAAACCTCCTTCCTCTTTTTTTAAGTACCCGTCGTAATCTATCTGCACTCAAGTTGACTTGACGTTCAGATGCTAGTTTACTTGCTAATTGTTTAGAGTTATAAGTCTGTGACTCTTGAGCTAAACAATTTTCTAAATAAGCCAAGTCTGATTCCGAATATCGGGGTTTTCCTCCTCGGCCTGGAGCATCCCACAAACCTGCTAAACCCATCTTTTCCCAGCGATGAAGGGTTTGACGTACTGTTGAAATCGCCCAGTTCAAGCCTTTAGCAATTTGCTCATTTTTTAAGCCGCGAGTATTCAGTAGTAAAACTTGAGCACGATCCTTGGTACGTTGAGGAACATCTTTAGCTTTTCTTAACTCTTCTAAAGTCAGCTTTTGTTCATCAGTTAGAAAGACTTTTAATCGGCATCCCATAAACAATAACCTTTTACACAGTCAATTTTTGCGATTTTTTATGTCTATTCACACCTTTATACTTAATTGCTTAGGTGTTTAATAGCACGCCAGAAAAGCTGAACTATAAGTATCAAGAATGTCGGCGTTTAGAAGGCTGCTACGTGAAAAATATTGGCTTGAGAACACGATCAAAGTTTGCAATTTATCATTGAGAATGGATTTCTATAACAAGTTAGGTACATCATAGATGACACCATTAATCTACATAGGTAAATTTATTAGATAGCTAAAAGCTGTAGCTTTGAGTTATGACAATAAGAGTTTATTGGTGTTGTCCTGATTAATGTTTAAACTCTATGATAAAGGACTGTATCATTAAATTTATTAGATCATTCGCATGGTTAGAGAGATTTATCGAAACTTTAAAAATGATTTTTACGCTGGTTTATACTTGAATGTCCAAAAAAAGGTATACAGACCTAGTTCCTTTTTCTTTTACTCGTATCTAGAAATTTGCCTTGGTTATCTCTATAAAAATATTTTTTCTCATCTTTACATAAAGTTTATATTTCCCATGAACATATTTTAGTTGAGACAAAAATCTATTCGCTATCCATTACTAAAAACAGTGCTGACAGATGATTCTAAGCTGGATACAAACAGAATTTATCTTGCTTTTCCTACCTTTCCTACCTTTCCTACTTTTCCTACTTAATAATAGAGGGCTTTAAAAAAAGTAACTTTTGATGAGCGACATCTAAATCTATTCTCTTAACACCTCGATTCTGCAACATATAAATATTTTATACCACAATTAAAAAATATACTTGTGAACTCTGTTATTTCTTTGGTATGCATACATTATCTAAAAAAAGGTTACAATAAAAGTTCTGGGTATATTCTTATAATCTTTAATATAATCAAGACGAATCTTTTAAAATTAGGATAAAATCAAATAAGTAGCAAAATCAAATACTCAGTAAACTTTGAAGAATAATATAATAATTAGTAGATTTTTTGAGTCATATTTTTTGCTAAAAAACAGCAATAATTGATACAAGTTAAAAATCTCAAAAACTGATATTTATTACAACTTAAACAAAAAATAATAGGGACAATGGAGGCAGAAGAAAAACCTGTTAATTTGCGCTCGGAGACGGATAATGGTAGCGATCGCAGAGAACGTTCAACATCGGTTAACTATACAAACTGTAGAAATTGCCCCTAACACAACGGCGATTCGCTCTCTTGATTGGGATCGCGATCGCTTCGATATCGAATTCGGACTGCAAAACGGCACAACCTACAATTCATATCTAATTAGGGGTGAACAAACAGTTTTGATCGATACTTCTCACCAGAAGTTTCGTGATCTGTATTTAGAGACTCTAAAAGGTCTTGTTAACCCTAAAACAATTGATTACATAATTGTCAGCCACACAGAGCCAGACCATAGCGGCTTGGTGGAAGATGTTCTTCAGTTAGCTCCTAGAGCTACCGTTTTAGCCTCAAAAGTTGCGCTTCAGTTTTTAGAAGGCTTAGTCCACGATCCATTTTCTAAGCGAGTTGTCAAAACTGGCGATCGCATAGATATCGGTAAGGGACACGAAATGGAATTCGTGAGTGCGCCTAACCTGCACTGGCCGGATACGATCTTTAGCTTTGACCGCAAAACCCAAATTCTCTACACCTGTGATGCTTTTGGGATGCACTTCTGTGACGATCGCACCTTCGACGAAGATTTAGAAGCGATCGAAGCTGACTTTAGATTTTACTACGACTGCTTAATGGGCCCTAACGCTCGTTCGCTGCTGAATGCGATGAAGCGGATGGGTGATCTTGGAAAGATTAATATTATCGCCAACGGTCACGGGCCATTATTATACCACCATTTAGATGTTCTAACCGGATGCTACGAAAATTGGAGCCAAAGACAAGCTAAAGCAGAAACAACAGTTGGCTTGTTTTTTGTCTCAGATTATGGATATGGCGAACGCCTTGGTCACGCAATTGCCGAAGGTATATTGAAAACTGGCATTGGCGTAGAAGTACTGGATCTGAGTACTGCTGAGAGCCAAGAAATTCAAGAACTAGCCGGGAGAGCAGCTGGCATCATTATTGGTATGCCCCCGACTACTTCCGCCGCCGCCCAAGCTAGTATCAGTTCGGTGCTAGCTGTCGCCAAGAACAAGCAATTGATTGGGCTGTTTGAATGTTATGGTGGGGATGATGAACCCATTGATACACTCCGCAGACAATTTCTTGACTCTGGCATCAAAGAAGCTTTCCCACCCATTCGGATTAAAGAAATTCCCAGCGCATCTACATTCCAGTTGTGTGAAGAAGCGGGTAAAGACATTGGACAATTGCTGGTGCGCGATCGCAACATCAAGCAAATCAAGTCCCTTGATGTCAACATGGAAAAGGCATTGGGTCGGATTAGCAGTGGACTATATATAGTCACTACTAAAAAAGATAATGTCTCAAGTGCAATGCTGGCATCCTGGGTAACGCAAGCGAGTTTGCAACCCTTGGGATTGACAATTGCCGTTGCCAAAGACCGCGCTATTGATTCCTTAATGCAAATAGGCGATCGCTTCGTCCTTAACGTTTTGGAAGAAGGAAATTATCAAGAACTCAAAAAGCACTTCCTCAAACGTTTGCATCCTGGTGCTGACCGCTTTGCTGGGGTAAAAACTCAAACCGCCAAAAACGGTTCCCCAATTCTAACTGATGCTCTGGCATACATGGAATGTGAAATCCAAAGCAGCATGGAATGCAGCGACCACTGGATTTTATATTGCACCGTCCAAGAAGGTCGTGTCTCCAAAAACGATGGATTGACAGCCGTTCGCCATCGCAAAGTAGGTAATTACTACTAATAAATAGGGAATGGGGAGTGGGGAGTAGGGAGTAGAGACGCGGGGGAGCTTATGAGCAGAGAAGAACTTGTACAAGTCTTTGCTCATTCCCCATTTCCCATTTCCCATTCCCCATTCCCCACTCTCTATTCCCCATTCGCCACTCCCCATTCTTTAACAGCTATGACCAATTCCAAGCCACGCGACGTACAAGTTCTACCAATTGCTACAAATACTAAGGCGATCAGAGCACGTAGTTGGTCACGTCTGCGGTTTGAAATTGAATACGCACTTGAAAGAGGTACCACCTCCAATTGCTATTTAATTGAAGCTGATAAAACCGCACTTATTGATCCACCGCCAGAAAGCTTTACCGAAATTTATTTAGAGGCATTGCGGCAGACTTTAGATTTGCAAAGTCTGGATTATATAATCCTGGGTCATTTTAGCCCCAATCGAGTTGCTACTCTCAAAGCAATTTTAGAACTGGCACCACAGGTAACTTTTGTCTGTTCTCTTCCTGGTGCGAACAATTTGCGTGCTGCTTTCTTAGAGCAAGATTTAAATGTCTTGGTGATGCGGGGGAAAGAAACTCTGGATTTAGGCAAGGGTCATGTTTTAAAATTCTTACCCACTCCCAGTCCACGTTGGCCGGAAGGACTTTGTACCTACGATCAGCAAACCCAAATTCTCTACACAGATAAGTTATTTGCAACTCATCTCTGTGGTGATGAAGTGTTTGATGATAATTGGGAAGCGCTTAAAGAAGACCAGCGTTACTACTTTAACTGCTTGATGGCTCCCCAAATTCCTCATGTGCAGGCAGCTTTGGAGAAAATATCAGATTTGCAGGTGAGAATGTATGCTGTGGGTCATGGGCCTTTAGTACGCACCAGCTTAATTGAACTTACTAAAGCTTATGGAGAGTGGAGTCGTTCTCACAATGATCGCGAAATTTCTGTTGCTTTACTTTATGCTTCAGCTTACGGGAATACGGCGACTTTAGCACAAGCGATCGCTCTGGGATTAACTAAAGGTGGAGTCGCAGTCAAATCGATTAACTGCGAATTTGCTACCCCTGATGAAATTCGCATCAACCTAGCACAGTCAGAGGGTTTTATCATTGGTTCTCCTACCATTGGTGGTCATGCGCCAACTCCCATTCATACAGCTTTAGGGATTGTGCTATCAAGCGGTGACAACAGCAAACTCGCTGGAGTTTTTGGTTCCTACGGCTGGAGTGGCGAAGCCTTTGACTTAATTGAAGGTAAACTCCGGGATGCTGGATATCGCTTTGGCTTTGACACCCTGAAGGTGAAATTTAAACCTGATGATGTCACTCTCAAGTTCTGTGAAGAACTAGGTACAGACTTTGCCCAAGTATTGAAAAAGGCTAAAAAGGTACGCGTACCACAACAAGCCGCTACTCCAGTGGAACAGGCTGTTGGTCGGATCGTTGGTTCCGTCTGCGTGGTGACAGCTAAACAAGGTGAAGTTTCTACTGCAATGTTAGGCGCTTGGGTTTCTCAAGCCACCTTTAACCCACCCGGACTAACTGTTGCGATCGCCAAAGACCGAGCGATCGAATCTTTGATGTATCCTGGCGGTAAGTTTGCCTTAAATATTCTACCTGAAGGCAATCATCAAGATTACATGAAGCATTTTCGTAAATCTTTCGCGCCTGGAGAAGACCGATTTGCTAACTTTAGTACAGCAGTTGCAGATAACGGTTGCACCGTCCTCACCGACGCTCTAGCATATTTGGAATGCTCAGTCAACCAACGTATGGAATGTGGCGACCATTGGGTTGTGTATGCAACTGTGGATGAAGGTAAATTACTCAAGCCTGATGCTGTGACTGCCATTAACCATCGCAAAACTGGCACTCATTATTAGATAGTGAGAAATTTAACTTAGCAACAAAGGCGGAAGGCAGAAGGTAATTCTGATTCCTACCCTCTGCCCCTACCTTCTTCACGGGAAGCGCTTTAGCTTAAATATAGGCTAATACGCTTGGGTTAAGGCTAAAAAATAAAACTAGTGTAGGTTGGGTTGAGGAACGAAACCCAACATTATCAAGGCTTTGTTAGGTAACACTAAAGTTCAACCCAAGCGTATTGAAATATAGGCAAAGAACTCTTTACCTCCCCTGCTTCCCCTGCTTATCCGAACCGTATTGCCGCAGACCCCATAATTATGGATCTTATTTTATCCTCATTCCTTAAAGGAAAACTAAAACAGATTTGAACAAGAATTCAGGAGTCAGAATAAATACTTTGGCTCCTTTCGACTTCGCTCAGAGAAAAGTGCTTTATTTCAGCAATCTTAGACCACTGAGGGTAACTAAAACTGTAGAACCTTCATGCCCAATGACGCCGATGGGTAGGTTAATATTGCCTAGAAAGTTGCCTACCAAAAGCAACATAATGAAACCCAACGCTACGACTATATTCTGTTTTACTATAACTTGCGATCGCCTGCCCAAATGCATCGCTACAGCAATTTTTTCTAACTTGTCTGCCATCAATACTATGTCTGCGGTTTCTAATGCCACATCACTACCAGATACTCCCATAGCTATACCTACAGATGCTTGGGCTAGAGCTGGTGCATCATTAATTCCATCGCCCACCATTGCTACAGTTTGATATTCTTGCTGTAGACTGCGGATAACATCAAGCTTATCTTCTGGTAAAAGTTGAGCATATACTCGATCAATTCCCACTGCTTTGGCGACACTGTAAGCAGTTTCTTCATTATCCCCAGTTAACATAATAATTTGTTCAACTCCCAGTTTCTTTAACCGGGTAATAGTTGCAGCTGCTTGCGATCTTACTTGATCTGCGATCGCAATTACACCCATGACCTCGCCTCCCCTGCTTCCCTGTGCTACCCAAACCACAGTTTTACCTTGTTGCTCTAAAGATTGAGCCATTTCTCGCAACTCTTCAGGTAAATTTATTACATACCTTTGCACAAAAACGGCATTCCCCACAATTACCTGTTGTTCTTGGGCGATTCCCACAATTCCTTGACCAGGTATGGCTTGCACTTGAATTGCACCAACCCAATTCAAATTACTAGCCGCCTTCACAATTGCCTTACCAATGGGATGTTCTGAATAAGATTCCACACTAGCGGCGGCTTTTAATACATCTGCTTGAGTGTATTCACTACCTGAAATTACTTGGAATACCTGTACTTGCCCTGTTGTTAGAGTACCAGTTTTATCAAATGCGATCGCTCGGACTTTGCCAATTTTCTCCAGCTGCGCCCCATTCTTAAACAAAATCCCCTGTCTTGCACCATTGGCGATTCCCGAAAGCAGGGTGGGCATAATTGCAGCCATCAGCGCACAGGGAGAAGCCACCACAAGGAAGGTAAGAGCGCGATAAATCGTTGTTTCCCAATCCCAACTCCAGAGGAATGGCGGTAAAGTTGCCAGCAATATCCCAACTACTACAATGACTTTGGCATATCCTTTCTCAAAGCGATCAATAAACTCTTGCGAAGGAGGAGCTTGAGTCTTTGCTTGTTCTACCAAGCGAATCACACGCACAATCAAGCTACTTTGGGCTGGTTTGTGTACCTTAATCTGTAATGCACCATAGCCGTTGAGTGTTCCAGCAAATACTTCTTCGCCCACTGTTTTCTCGACAGGTAAAGACTCACCTGTAATTGCAGCTTGATTGAGAGTGCTGTAACCAGATAAAATTATCCCATCAGTAGGAATTAGTTCTCCGGGTTTGACGACAATTTCATCATCGACTTTTAGCTGACTGATAGGAATTTTCTCTTCCTTTCCCTGAAGCAAAATCCTTGCTGTATCTGGTGTCAAACTCATCAAACTCCTGATACTCCGCTCAGTTCGCTGCATTGCATAGCCTTCTAGTGCGCCACTGATGGCAAAGATGAGAATCAAGATTGCCCCATCAATAATTAGATGATATTCTCTTCGCCATAAGCCGAGACTAGCAGCACCAATAGCCGCCACAATCATCAGCAAATCTACATCGAGTTCTTTTTCTTTGAAAAGAGTAGTCAATCCTTCCCGCGCACTTTCGTAACCACCAATTACATAAGCGGCGGGTAGCAGCAAGAAGGCCAATCCGAAAGCGCCGAGATGTAAGGCGAACCATCCGAGAAATAATAAGAATCCACACAAAAGCGCTGCTATGGTATCTGCGTGTTCTCTGGTGAATTGGCTAAAACGTTGGGGGTAGAGCATGAGAGGTGAATTAACAGGGACTCTCTCAGGCTAAACCTTGACATTGATGTTAATGTCAAGGTTTATAATGATTTTGAAACGCTCCAAGGGCGCTGAGGGAGGCGCAAAGGTACGCAAAGCGAAATCTTTATCTGCGTTTTTTGAGTGTTTTTCAAAAGCGAAAAGAAGGTAAATGCGACGATTTAACTGTTACGTTTAAAATTGCACTAGTAGGAAAAAATCTATGCTAAAGCGAATATATATTGATAACTTTCGCGGTTTAGTAAATTTTGAGATGAATTTTGACTCGATTAACTTGTTTCTTGGTGGTAATGGAACAGGTAAATCAACAGTTTTTGAAGTTTTACGAAAAATTCAAATTTTTATAAGTGGTGACGAAAAAGTAGAAGGAATTTTTAAATTTGCTGACTGTACTCGCTGGCAGACTTCACCAATTCAGCGTTTTGAGCTAGAAATTGCTGGAAATGGTGGTAGTTATAAATATGAATTTGCTATTAGACATAATCAAGAAAAAAGTCATGTTGAATATGAACGCTTATGGTTTAATAATCAACTTGTATTGAAAATAGAGAAAAATCAATTTCAACTATCTCAAGAAGATGAAAGAATAATGAAATCACCCATTTATGAATCGCAATTTTCTATCCTATGTTTTTTTGTAGGAAATTCAAAGCTAAATTGGTTCAAAAATCGCCTTGAGCGATTTATTATTGTCCAAATTATTCCTAGCTTGATGATTGATGGTAGTGAACATGAAGAAATACAATTGACTTATAGAATGGAGAACTTTGTTTCTTGGTATCGCTACATTTCCCAAGATCACGGTAAAATTGCTGAACTGATGAACGTTTTAAAAAATATATTAGATGGTTTTGTAAGTTTCAAATTTGAAAATTTCGGTGAAAGGTATCGAATTCTAAAATTACGATTTTCAACAGATGAAGATAAAAAAAGGATTATTGATTATCGCTTTAGTGAATTATCCGATGGTCAAAAAGTGGTAATTGCCCTGTACACCATTCTCTATTGCACTGAATCTGAAGACTATACACTTTGCATTGATGAGCCAGAAAGTTTTTTAGCTCTGCCGGAAATTCAACCTTGGCTAATTCAACTTTATGATTTCTGTATTGACGGAAAAATACAAGCTTTACTAATTTCCCATCATCCTGTATTAATTAATTATCTCTTAGCTTCACCTATAGGTTATTGGTTTGAGCGTCAAAGTAATGCACCTGTACGAGTAAAACCAATTAGTAATCAAGAAGCTGAAAATTCAGGATTACCAATTTCAGAATTGATTGCACGGGGCTGGCTGTATGACCCAGAATAGAGTACAGATAGTAATTTTGTGTGAGGATCTACAACAGCAAGTTTTTGCATATCATTTTTTGAAAAAGCGAGGTTTTAATATAAATCCAAAAAACATCACAATTAGGACTTCTCCAAAAGGTAAAGGTGCAGGAGAGCGGTTTGTTATAAAGCATTATGCAGCAGAGGTTAAAGAATACCGGAGAAAAAACCATCGTTCAGGAATGCTAGTAGTGTTGATTGATGCAGATACTGCGACAGTAAAGGCAACACTGAAAGAATTAGATAATGCACTGATAGAAAATTCACAGGAACTCCGTCACCCTGATGAGAAAATAGCAATCTTCGTGCCCAAAAGAAATATCGAAACTTGGATACATTATTTACAAACGGGAGAAGTTGTTGAAGAAGAAGGAGAAAAATCCAAATATCCAAAATTCTCTAAAAATGAGGCAATTTGTAAACCTGGTGTTGAACAATTAGCAAACCAGTGTTCTCAAGGGAGTTTAGATGAAAATGCACCGCCATCTCTTCAGGCGGCTTGTGGGGAATTACAAAGAATTCTGCCGTTGTTGGAGTAAATTATGAACGCTGGTTGCTTAACTATTAAAGAACTTACCGATACAGTGGGTAGCGGTTTAACTCCGCGCATGGTGCGCCATTACCATCAATTGGGGCTGTTACCGCAACCAGTACGATCGCCTAGCAATTACCGTCTCTACACCAAGAAAGATGTTCTTCGCTTGCAAAGGATTGTCGCACTCAAGCAACAAGGGTTTCAGCTAAACCATATCCGCAATATTTTGGAGGTGGAACCAGAAGTTGACACAACGCTTAACCTGATGGGACAACTCCAGCAGCAATATCGGGCGGTGATGCAACAAATTTCTCAACTGCGACAAACTGCATCAGCATTAGAGGGATTATTGGGGCGCGATCGCCATTGTCAAATTATGCAGGCGGAAGTTTTGGCGCAACTCAAGTTACTTGATGTTGAAACTCAAGCTGGATTGGGAGGATTGGAAAATCTCTGGAGTGGTTTGGATGCAGAAATTCATACCCACTCGGAAGCTTTTTCAGAATCTCTACAACGCTTACTACCTGATTTATCTCACCGTTCGGAAATTGAACAACACTTAATTTCTCAGTTGGTTTTAGCTTGTGGCGATGTGAGTTTGGTGTCTTTTATCAAGTTGAGTCGAGATGCGATCGCAGCTAGTCGAGAAGCTTTATCTTCAAGCTGTCAAATTGTTGTCGATACCCAAACGGTTGCTGCTACTTTGGATCGAACCCGATTACTTCACTTGGGATGCCACATTGAAACCTTGATTGATAATCCCCATATTACCACCGCCACAGAGGCAGAAGTTGCCTTTTGGCAGCATCAAGAATGGCGAGAAAAATTGCAGCAAGTTAGTAAGGGTTGTGTCTTGGTAATTGGTTATGCTCCCTCAGTGCTTGTAGAAGTTTGTGAGGCGATTACCAACCAGAAAATTCAGCCTGCATTAGTAATTGGAATGCCCATTGGCTTTAGTCATGCTCCCGCAGCCAAACGACAACTGATGCAACAAGAGATACCTTTTATTACAGTTGCAGGCACTTTAGGAGGTGGCGCTTTAGCTGCTACTGCCATGAATGCCTTAGTGGAGTCATTGATTGATAAACCAGATTGTCATTGTTATCTCAATCAAAGTAATTCATAGAATAAATTATCAATTTTTAGTAGCTCTAATCTTACTGTTTTTGATAGAGAACATAAGATTTATTACGGTAAGCAACTGGCAGATATAGTTGATGTTGAATGCGAGTTACTAAATACGAAGCATGATATTTTATGATTAGTGCCTTAGCCTGCTCAGTTGTCAAATTATTGTAGCCGTCTGTAAGTAGTTGTTCATTAAATTTAGTTAATGGATCAACCCCATTAAAGTTACCACTCAAGTCACGCATCCGTGAAAACCATTCTAATGTCCCAGCTTTTGTCTGAGCCATGAGCTTATATTTAGCAATGGTTGGACGCTCTGTCAGCCAAATAAAGTTAGCAAATTCAACCGGTGGAGATATGAATACGGCATTTTTTGGGGTATTTTTTCGCACCCAAGCAGCCATATCTTTCCACTGCGGATCTACCTCCTGCACTTCGTTAGGAAAATTAAGTGTGGACTGAAAATCTTTCTGAAAGTTATCGAATCCTTTGACAATGCTTATACTCAGCACCAGACTACATAGAAATAACAAAACTTTTTGTTGTTTTCTACTTGTGAAGATTTGATCCAAAGCACAGACAAACAAAAAGCAAGCATTTAGGTGCAACATTACGTCACCTACGCGGAAAAGGTAATATTGTAGCAAGCTTCCTTGAGAGTCGAATGGAGCAATGACTACTCCCAGTAAATATGGGATTAGGCTGATCAGCGTGAACTCAAATAGTCCTATACGAGCTTCGTACTGTTCAAACTGTTCAAATAGCGCTTTAGTTGGACGATTGAACCAAAGGACGCCAGCACTGCTCACAAGCATTACAAGAAAAAATATAGGAGTTATCCACCAATGTGCAGGCCATGATAAAGGATTCAGATGGTGGGGCATCCTGAGAAAGACATATATATAAGAAATGGGGATGGAGCTTGTAGGGGTTGGATTGGACAACTCTTCGATTATCGCTTTTAGACCGAATACACTTGCTATCAGGTATAACGGAACAATAAACCCCAATTCTCGCATACTAGGAAAACGAGTTTTTCGTCTTAAAATTACCCACCCTAGTACAAACAGACTTGTATAACCGCCTACCAAAACATGGAATGAAGTTCCTAGCCCTAATAAAAAAGCCGTCAGTCGATAACGTTTTCTTAGCATGAACGCTATGGCCAACAAAACCATAGCATAAGCAAATATTTTTGTTTCTAGCGCTCCTATGATCCTTTCCCCAGCAGCAACACCTTGATTTCCTAAGAGGAATATTGCAACCGCCAACATCAGCAATAGCAAATTCAATCCTAGTTTTCGACCTATGAGTACTAGCCCCCAAGCTATCAAGCTGTAGCAAAATAACCGTCCTATTATCGAACTAGCCAGAAACCCCAATTTTCCTATGATCCAGCCAAATAAAGTTTGGAACAACACTCGATAAACAGGTGGTTGGTTAACAGACCAATCTCCCGGAACCCAGCTATGATCGGCGAACTGTCTTGCTAAAGGTAAAGCGTCAATATCATTTCGTGCCATGATATCAAACAACAAATCCTTGAGACAGATTAATGCCAAGACTGCGATGATTTCTAATACTAGCCAAGTTGGATCTGCCAAAGCTGATTTTTTGTCTAGATTTTTTTGACTTATCTCTGGCAATTTAACCATCTTAAAAAGACCTAAATTGTATGATTATTACACTATTTAAGTAAAGCTAAGTAAACCTTAAACTAGTGAACATTTAACAGTTATCAAGCGTGTAGTAGAGGGGTTAAAACAGTTATCAATTAACTGTTTACTGATAAAGTGGGGTACTTAAGCCCAATTATCTTAACTAATAACTGTTTACTGAGAACTAATAACTGTTGAATTTGATACCAAATAGCATATTTAATCTATTTATAGCGATATCTCGTTTCAATGGATACTGGGTAAAGACTCGGCATTGCCGTGTCTTTTATGAGTATGTGTGTTCATTGGTGGTTAATTATTTTTTCTGTACCTTACTCATGCGGGAACCGCTATATACTATCTTTATTATTTATTTAGCTAATTTTTCCAGCATGACTATCATTCACTAATACGTAACCAAGGTATATAAAGTAACCTGTAAGAACAAAATTTATTTAACTAAATTTTGTCTTGCAAAGTAAAAAGAGTTAAAGTCAGACCAAGTATATAGTGACACAAATATTTACAATAACTGATAAGAAATATAACAGGGATGTATAATTAGCGCGTCTCCTGCATAATCCATAAAAAGATAATGATTAAGGCTGGCAGGCTTTCTATTTTTTACTTTAATAAAGGGCATATGTGGCAACAAGAAAAAAAAGATATTTCGATAGTGAGACTGGTATTATGGCTTACCTTAGCTACCACGCCTATGGCAGCAAGTTTACTGGTGTCAGAACCCATGCTGGCACAATCTAAACCTGAAGCCCCCTCTTTTACACTGCCGCAAGCAGTGCAGAATGGAGCAACAGTGCGGATTGATGGTTCAAGTAGTTTGGGTGCAATCAACCAAAGCCTGAAAGAAAATTTTGAAAAACAGTTTTCTGGTGCAAAGGTTGAAGTTGCTGCTAACGGCACTGATACAGCACTGAAAGAATTGCTAGATGGCAAAATCGACATAGCAGCAATGGGGCGTGGGTTGACGCCAGCAGAAAAAGCCCAAGGATTAGAGCAACTTCGCTTACGCCGTGAGAAGATTGCGATCGTGGTTGGTGCAGATAATCCTTTTAAAGGAAACTTGACTAGTAAGCAATTCGCCCGGATTTTCCGGGGACAAATTACAAATTGGTCACAAGTAGGAGGCCCTTCAGGGAAGATTCGGTTAATCGATCACCCTAACACGAGTGAAACTCGCAATACTTTTCGGACTTATCCAGCCTTCAAGACTGCTGAATTTGCTACAGGGCCCAATGCTACCCAACTAACTGAGGATAATACCGCAGAAATTATCAAACAACTGGGCAAAGACGGCATTAGCTATGTATTAGCTAATGACGTGTCAAAATTGAAAGGTGTGCGAGTTCTGCAATTAGATAAAGCCTTACCAGGTGATGAGAAATATCCCTTTTCGCAACCTTTAGTCTACGTTTACAAAAAAAATCCGAGTTTAAGCACAGTAGATTTTCTCGGCTTTACCCTTGCAGAACCAGGAAAGAAGGCTATAGAACAAGGTAGAACTGCCGAAGCAGAGGCGATCGCAACCAGCGTATTACAACCTGTCACGGCTTCTCCTGCTGCTACGCCTTCCCCAACTGCAACTAGTTCTGTATTTGGAGAACAGCCATTTGTGGCTCCTGCCACTGCACAACCCACTCCGATTGTCAATAGGGAAACACCATTTTGGTTGCTTCTACCTTTGTTTTTTGCTCCTGTAGCTGGAGCCTTCTTATGGTGGATTTTGGGAAAACGCCCATTGTCTAGTGACAAAATAGACAACTTAACAGAATCAGATCCTCGTCCACCCAGCACAGAAGATGGAGAAATGGCAGTGCTCAACGCCAGCACATCTTCCTCCATTAACAAAGCGATGCTTGAGGAGCAACCAGTGCCACACTTCCAAGAGCAAGAAAGCCCCGATCGCACTCCTTTCAACATCTATGCTCAAGAATCTGACCTAACCCAAAATGCCACTCAAGGGACATCAAATTTAGTCCGAGAGGGAACTAATGGCACCTCTAATTCCCATGAAGACACAACATCAGGTGTAGCTAATGGCTCAGAAAATAACAACTTAGGAGCAGCATCTTTAAGTAATGGTGCGGCTCTATCAACGGGCATCGGGGCGGCTAGCTGGTCTGCATTTAATAACAAAGAAACAGAAGCAGATGCAATTTCTGAGACAAATAACCAAAGTAATTATGCTGAGGCGAACAATCCTAAGCCTGATTCTGAGGAAATTGCCTGGGATTCTGATGAAATTGAATGGGACATAGAAGCCCCAGCAGCTGTAGTAAATACTTCATATCCTCACCTGCCTAATATTCCAGAATCTGATGTGGAACTGCCTTTATCTGAAGAGACAGCCTCACTCCCAGAATTACCAGATGTGCCGGAAGTAACATCTGATTTTGGATATTGGGACACAGAAATTAATCAAGATCAGATCGATCAGCAACTTCAGGCAGAATTGAACTGGTTAGAGAGTATTACCTCAACTGAAGATACAGACTCAGTAGATGAATTACCCTCACTAGAGTCTGAAGAAGTGACAGCTAATGTAGAACCATCAACGTCACAAACATCCTCACTGCTCGATTTGCCAGAATTATCAGAAGAAGATGTATTCAATGTGGTAGCGGACGCTGCTGAACCCACTGTCAATTTGCCAGAGGAAGAACCTCAAGCAGAGCCTATTGTTGAAGAAAGTATTGCTGAAAACTCCACAGATTTAGCGGGTGCTGCGGTAGCAGCAGGCGTAGGAATTGCAGGTTGGACTACCATTTCTGGATTAGATGCCCAAAAAGAAACTGATACTACAGTTGAAAATGTCCCAATCGCAGCCGAAACAACTTTTGATTTGATAGATGCAGAAGAAGAAAGCAATATTTTGCTCACCCCGCATACTTCTACATCGGCTCATGTTTCTTGGGAGATATCCGAAACCAAGAAGGCAAGGCTGCTTCAAGAAGGTGGCTCTCAATTGGTAGTGCGGCTTTACGATGTAACTGGCATTGACTTAAGTTATCAAAGTCCTCACCTGGTACAGCAGTATGAATGTGACGAGACAGCACACGATCGCTTGGTGGAAATTCCCATCAGTGATCGCGACTATATAGCTGAAATTGGCTATGTCGCTTATGGCGAGTACTGGTTGTTCATCGCCCGTTCGCCAATTGTCCGTGTCTTCAGTCCTGTGCATCCAGATCCCATAGTTGATGATATGGCGATTGCAGATGAAACAGATATTCACTTAAAAGACGCCCCAGAAGAGATTAGTGAAGAAGAGAGCAGTATTTTGCTCACCCCCCATACTTCTACATCGGCTAATGTTTCTTGGGAAATATCCGAAACCAAGAAAGCAGCGTTGCGCCAACTGGGTGGCTCTCAATTGGCAGTGCGGCTGTATGATGCAACTGGGATTGACTTGAGTTATCAAAGTCCTCACCTGGTACAGCAATATGAATGTGATGAGACAGCACACGATCGCTTGGTGGAAATTCCCCTTAGTGATCGCGATTATATAGCTGAAATTGGCTATGTCGCTGATGGCAATCGCTGGTTGTTCATCGCCCGTTCGTCAATTGTCCGTGTCTTCAGTCCAGTGCCTACAAATCCCACCGTTGAAGATGTAGCATTAACAAGCGAAACACCTATTGTTCATACAGATTCCACCGTTGAAGATATAGCATTAGCAAGCGAAACACCTATTGGTTTGCTAGATGTCCAAGAAGAGAGTAGTGAAGAGGAGAGCAGTATTTTGCTCACACCCCGCACTCCCAAATGGGCTTATGTCTCTTGGCACATCCCCAAAGCTCAAAACGAAGCACTGCGACAACAGGGCGGCTCTCAATTAGTAGTGCGGCTGTATGATGTGACTGGGGTTGACCTGAGTTATCAAAGTCCCCAGCTTGTACAGCAGTATGAATGTGAAGAGGTAACATGCGATCGCTTTGTGGCTATTCCCGTCAGCGATCGTGACTACATGGTTGAAATTGGCTATATCGCCGATGGCGATCGTTGGTTACTCATAGCTCGTTCACCTAATGTTCGGGTTTTCAGTCGTTCTCACGAAGATTTTTGGTTTGTAGCAGATGCTGAGTTGATTATTCACGGAGCAACTCAACCAAATACAAGCGTAAACATTGGTGGTAATTCCATCAAAATTAAACCCGATGGTACTTTCCACCTACGTCTTCCCTTTTCAGATGGTTTAATGGACTATCTCATAACGGTAGCTGCTGATGGGGAATCCACTAAAACTATCCATAAAAAGTTCTCTCAGGAAACTTCCGAAAGCTAGTATATTTCTTAAATTATCCCCTCGAACCCCAATATGGTTCGGATAAGCAGGGGAGGTAGGGGGTGCAGGGGGGACAGGGAGGGAAGAGAGTTATTATCAAGCAATGTCTCTCCCCCTGCTCAAGAACAGCTAGCCTCAACAGATAACTTTGTTACTCGAACCGTACTGAGAGGTAAGGAAGAGAAATTTAAAACTGATTTACTCCTCATAACTAATGCGATAGACCAGGGTTTATCGCATTAGTTATGAGGGTTGAAAAAGTTCGTAGTAAGGACTTTAGTCTTAGATTTTGAGGTGCTGAAGTGCTTACTACGAACCCAGCAAAATTAATGGGACAAACTGACTACTAATGGGCAAAGTTCAAAATTTAAAAAGCTTTTGGGGCACACAATGCATGAGATGAGCTTATGGTATCAATTGAAAAAATTAATCACTGCTAATTAGTTTACCGTTAAATACCTGCTAAGAATTTAGCAGAGTTATTTACAGATAGATAATTTTAATTTTGAAATCCTCTTTGCCTTATGACTTTACTGAAACCATCTCCACTTGGCGGGCAAAAAAATACACGTACAGTCGGACGGAGTTTCCAGCCAATATTTTTAATTATATTTACTCTATTCATGCTGACAGGAATCAGCATTCGTTTGGCATATTTGCAAATTACTGAAGGAGCAAGCCACCGAAAACAAGCTGAGTCAAATCGAATTCGGATGATCCCCAAACAACCAGAACGAGGCAATATTTTTGATCGCAATGGCAAACTTTTAGCCAGTACTCGCTATCCCCGCTCTGTATATTTGTGGCCAATGGCACATACCAAGCCAGCATGGTCAGTTGTGGGAGCGCGTCTATCTCAAATTCTCGACATTCCCCAAGAAGAGATTGAAAAGAAACTAGAAGAGGCAAGTGCTAACTCTTCTTCACTTATACGAATTGCTCGTAACTTGAACGAAGCCCAAATCACAGCATTAAAAGAGTATCAAACCGAACTTAAAGATGTAGAAATTCATACAGAAGCTGTTCGTTACTATCCCCACAGTAAGCAATTAGCTCATGTACTAGGGTATACGCGAGAACTGACCGCCGAGCAGTTAAAAGAAAAGAAGCAGGAAGGCTACAGATTGGGTGATGTGATTGGTCAAATGGGAGTTGAAAAAGCTTATGAGAAAACTCTGCGGGGCGAATGGGGTGGTCAGCAGGTAGAAGTGGATGGTGCAGGTAGGCCACTCCGGGTTTTAGGTGAGAAACAAGCGAAACCTGGTCACGATTTGCACTTGACTATAGATTTAGATATGCAAAAGACAGCAGAAAAAGCTTTAGGCGATCGCGACGGTGCGATCGTGGCACTTGACCCAAAGAATGGTGCTGTTTTAGCAATGGTATCTCACCCCACCTTTGATCCAAATATTTTCTCGAAACAGAAACTTACCCAAAAAGATTGGGAAACTGTACAAGGTGCAGATCATCCCTTGGTTAATCGCGCCCTCAGCGCCTTTCCACCCGCTAGCACCTTCAAAATTGTCACCACCACAGCCGGGTTAGAATCAGGTAAATTTTCTCCTAGCACAGTCCTGCAAACTTACGGTTCCTTAAACTTTGGCGGCACGCAATTTGGTGAATGGAACCACGCCGGATTCGGCCCATTGGGTTTTGTCGGTGCATTACAGTGGAGTAGTGATACCTTCTTCTATCAAATTGGTCGCGGAGTCGGTGGCCCAACTTTAATTGAATGGACTCGTAAATATGGATTTGGTAAAAAAACTGGTTTTGAGTTTGCCAATGAAGAAGCAAAAGGTTTAGTACCAGATGATGCATGGAAGCAGAAAGCTTGGAAGATGCCTTGGACTGTAGGCGACAGCATTAATATGTCAATTGGTCAAGGTGCTTTACAAACTACACCTTTGCAAGTCGCCATTATGTTTGCTGTGCCTGCTAATGGTGGCTACAAAGTTCAGCCACATTTGCTTCAAGACAATGAAGAAGCAAAAAGCTGGCGAGAATCTTTAAATATGAAGCCGACAACCATAAGTATTCTCCGTCAGGGACTACGGAAAGTAGTAGCTGAAGGTACGGGTAAGGCTTTGAAGCAGCCAACAGTTCCCCCAGTCGCTGGTAAGAGTGGCACTGCTGAAGCGTGGAAGGGGCGTGTTAAGCAAAATCACGCTTGGTTTGGAGCCTATGCACCTGCCCAACAGCCAGAAGTTCTAATTGTGGCATTTGCTGAACATTCTGGTGGCGGTGGTGGTAGCATTGCTGCACCGATGATCTTACAAATTATGGAAGAATATTTTCAGCGCAAATATCCAGGTAAGTATCAGAAACCAGCGCCTAAAAGTCCAGAAAACAGCAGACGAAACTAGGCGTGGGGGGCATTGTACACTTGTACTGAGTGTTGCCGATTATGATTGACGACTATATTCAAACCATAATGACTCAAAACCAGATTCCTGGCCTTTCTGTTGGAGTGGTGCAGTCAGGTGTACCTGTTTTAGTTAAGGGCTATGGACTGGCGAATATTGAACACTCTGTTCCAGCGACTGAACATACAGTTTATGAAATTGCGTCTGTCGGTAAAACTTTCACCGCTACAGCCATAATGATGCTGGTGGAACAAGGGGCAATTTTGCTGGATGATGCGATGCCTGCGGCGGTAAACTACGCAGACTATCTCGATTATCTACCCCTAACCTGGCAAAATGTCACAATTGGGCATATTCTGTCTCATCAGTCTGGAATTCCTAGCTATACCGATGCCCCAAACTACTGGGAAATTACTCATCGTGATTTATCTAAATCTGAAATTTTGGCTCTAGTTATTCATCTACCCCTCAAGTTCCAACCGGGTGAGTTTAGCGCCTATGACAATACAGGCTACTATCTACTGGGTTTGATCCTAGAAAAGGTAACTGGACAATCTTATGGAGATTTGTTACAAGAGCGGATTTTTGCTCCTTTGGGAATGAATGCAACCATGATGAATGATCCCAAAGACATAGTGCCACACCGGGCTGCTGGCTATCGGTTGCCAAACAGCAAACTCGTTAACAAACCTTACTACAGTCCTTCTGTTACCTATTCTGCTGGAGGCCAACTTTCCAGCGTAAAAGACATGGTGAAGTGGGAACAGGCGCTTTGTAGTGGAACTCCATTAAAGCAATCAACCCTTAATAAAATGTGGACTCCTCATTTTCCCGATAAAGGAGATGATTGGGAAAAATTAAGGTATGTTGCAGGTTTAGGTTGGTGGGTATTTAATTATGGCGATCGCCGAGTAGTTGGTCATAATGGTTCAATTTTAGGATTTGCAAGTAACATTACCCGCTTTATTGATGACAAAATTACCGTGATTTTACTTTGCAATCTAGATAAAATTTCTCGACCAGATGCGATCGCTAAGAAAATTGCTGAATACTACTGTCCAGTTCTTATAGAACTAGTGCTTCAGCCTCCATTAAAGGAGAGGGAGTAAAACCAATTACTTTTGAGCGAATTATTTTGACTCCTGTCGCCTATGGTGAAATCTTAGCGGGTTTCAGATTTCTGGCTTTGTAGAACATCTCCAAACTATCGCGATCGCCGACAAAACGCCAGTGCCACGGCTCATAACTCACGCCTTGAGCATTATCTTTAGGAAATGACATTTCAAAGCCAAAACGCGCTGCATTAGCTTGCAGCCACTGATAAGCCTTAGTATGGTCAAAGTTAGTTTGGGTATCAGTTGCTGGTACTGCTCCGTCTCCAACATCCACAGCATAACCTGTGTGATGTTCGCTATGACCAGGAGGAGCGCTGAGGGCGGCTCGTTGTGCTGGCGTTTGATTTCGTTGGGCACCGACAGCAAAAAATAACTGCTCCTGGTCTTTGACTGAGCGAAAGCCAGAAAGTGGCACTATTATTACACCTGAACGCCGCGCTGCTGCTACCATCTCCTCAAACTTTTGGGCAGCAGGTTTTCGCATTCTAATGCCCCTGTTTGCGGAGATAGTTACTAGTTCTGACTCAGGCGCTTCTGGGTATAGAAAATGCCCTAACACAGTATCGCTGGAATTATTAGCTGCTGCTGGACTTGCAGGAGCAGAAGTGGCTGGTAAAGGTTGAGAATCGACGGTTTTTTTAGGCGCACTGACGAAATACAAAAAACCGCTAATTAAAGACAGGAGGATAAATCCTGCAACTCCCCCAATCAGCCAAATTCGGGGTTGCAACCAAAATTTAGGTGTTGCATCAGGGGTATCGCGTACAGCCACTGGAATATCATCGTCAAAATCATTCGATGAGTTTTGCGGTTTTCCAGAAAACCCAGCCTTATTCAAGGGTAAACTCCTGTTTTTGTGGGATAACCATAACAGATTTTGCACTGGACAAAAGTAAACGTAACAGGTAGCATTTTACATCTGTGGTTCTTAGGCGCAATCTTGACAAACCTCTTAGAACTATACGTCAAGCTAGGTGGATTAGTCCTGGTAGGTTTTATTCTGGGACGCAAACTTCCTGTGACAGTTCCTACACGTTTGGGACAGTTTCTTTTTTGGGTTGGAGTACCCATCAGCATAGTATCGTTTTTGCGTCAATCTAGCTTGTCGGGGCAAATTTGGATTGCACCTGCCTTCGCTTACCTCGCCATTTTATTGGGAGCATTTTTAGCTTGGTTAGGGATTAAAGGACAAGCCTATTTTAGAAATACTGTCCCTCAAGCACCAACTCAGGCTAGCTTGATATTAGCAGCAATGTTGGGTAATACAGGTTATCTTGGCTTTCCGATTACTTTAGCAATACTAGGCAAGGAATACTTTGCTTGGGCGCTATTTTATGATTTGTTAGGTTCATTCCCAGGAGCTTATGGCTTGGGTGTTCTAATAGCAGCCCGTTTTGGCGGCGGTGTCCAGAATCGTTGGCAGATTATTAAGGCCATTTTAATTAATCCTGCCCTATGGAGTTTCGGATTTGGCTTGCTGGTTCGAGAAGCGACAATTCCCACAGTAGTAGAATTCTGTTTGGAGAAATTTGCTTGGAGTAGTGTAGCTTTATCTCTTGTGTTAATAGGAATGCGACTAGGGCTGCTCAAATCTTGGCGTAGCCTCCCACAAGCAGGGATGAGCTTGGGAATCAAAATGCTGCTAGTTCCCTTGATATTGGGGAGTATCTTACCACTGCTTGGATTAACTGGTTCTACAGCAAAGGTAATTGTCTTACAAATGGCAATGCCTCCAGCTTTCGGCACACTGGTAATTGCTGAGACATTCAATCTCGATCGCGATCTGGCAGTTACTGCCTTAGCCGTTGGCGCTATATTATTGCTGCTTACTCTCCCACTTTGGCTGTGGCTATTTTGATTTTAGATTTATGGATTTTCAGAAATTAAATTATTCAATTTTGGGAGCGAAGATGATTGTTAGATTCTTCCTCCCCTGCAACGCCAGCTCGCCAAAGTAATGGGATATTTTTTTAGTTGAAAGTTCATTAGAAGTATTATGTATCTTGTACTGGATGCTGCCCATAATATGGTAGAGCCTCTGACCAATTAGGACACTTGCCCTCTTGCCAATCGAGATTAGCTAGTTCTAAAATACTTATCACCGTCTCTGCTAACCCAGATTGAGCTTGAATTAACTGATAATTAGTGTTCCAATTAGCTAAAGTTTCCTGCCATGCTTCTGGTGTCAACACTCTATCTGACAAACACGCTTTTAGTTTAGAAACATCTGGCTCAAACTGATAAATAGCAGCAAAAATTTGACCTCGTTGTGCTGGCATTTCCACAGCAATAGTTTTTATATTTTGACTTTTGCCTGCTTCTGACCAAGCTACCGCAGCCAAAGTTGAAATTGCAAACACGGGGATATCTAACTGTTGCCCTAAAGTCCGAGCAGTGACAACACCAATTCGAGTTCCTGTAAAGCCGCCAGGCCCTTTTGCAACTGCGATAAAGGACAAATCTGCCCAAGTTTGCGGTTTGATAAATTCAATTAAATATTGATGCACTAAGCTTGATAAATCACGCCCCAAATTCCAAATTTGAGAGCGATTTTCACCAGCAAAGTTACTAATTGCCAAACCTAATTCTGGTGTGGTGGTATGTAGTCCTAAAGCATATTTATTTATTGCAAGGTCTTTTAGTTCCGTTGTCAAAATTATTTAAAATATCTATTTTTATAAAGTTAACCTTATTTATTTAAATATATAACATAGCGGTTCTTAATTAAATAGACTACAGAAAGAAGTCTCATGGCAAAGGTCTTACTATTTCAACAAAATTAGAAGACAATGGCGCAAACACCCGTCGAAAACGATCGCAAATATTCACTTGCTGTTTACTTTATAATAGCGATCGCTTTCCTAACATCTCCTCCCTTTACCATAAAATCGCTGATAAATAAAATTTCATTACAGTAGTTTTCATGTATTTGAACCACATCTGACATAAGAGCACAGCATTGCTATGCCCCTACCGCCTGTCTATTTACCTGAAAATAGCTGTAAGATACACCAATCATTTTCTGTCAAGTCGGCACTAATTCACCAGGACGCAACTTCGACCATTTACCCGTTTCTCGCTTAAAGCTCAGACAACCAACAACATCCCATTCCATTTCAATGACATCATCCTTAGTCCGAATGTTGACATTGATAGAAGGTTCATTCGGATCAAAACTTGGTGTTTCGGTCAAGTGAGGCTGTTGGTGCTGCCCTTCTACAGCATGATAGGTAACACATCGGTCTACATAGTGGCAATTCACGCAAATACACATAATAGAACCAACTCCAGGGGCCTTTATTGTTAATCTAACGTAAGCCCAACTTTTATTCATGAGTTGCTGGGTTGATTTTTATTACAATGCTTGAAGAAGAATTCAGAATTCAGAAGTCAGAATTCAGGAGTAGAGCAAGGAAAGTCCGCCTTTGGTCAAAATCAACAGCGTGGGGGATTTAAACCTGCCAATGACAGCGTAGCATCTACTTTTCTCTACAAGATGCTACTCTTAGCTTGCTTTACCGTAGGAGTACACAATCTAAAATCTAAAATCCAAAATGGTATTAGCTCCCGAAAATTGGCCTTTTAGTTTGGAATTTTTACCACAACCAGCTTACATGGTAGGTGGCGCTGTCCGAGATGCTATCCTTGGCAGAAC
Source organism: Nostoc sp. CmiVER01 (assembly GCF_034531135.2). Classification (NCBI taxonomy): domain Bacteria; kingdom Bacillati; phylum Cyanobacteriota; class Cyanophyceae; order Nostocales; family Nostocaceae; genus Nostoc; species Nostoc sp. CmiVER01. Next base: position 62,341 of record NZ_JAVRBU020000018.1, on the reverse strand, counting down.
TCGCGGATATCTGGATTTAGATTTTGTTATACCATCTAAAGCGGTAAAGGTAGCGAGAGCGATCGCTCATCATTACAAAGCTGGTTTTGTGTTACTCGATGCAGAACGACAAATTGCGCGTGTGGTTTTTCCCCACGCTACGGCTGACTTTGCCCAGCAGGAAGGAGATAGTATAGATGTTGATTTGCACAGACGGGATTTTACAGTAAATGCGATCGCTTATAATCCCTATACCCAAGAAATCATCGATCCTCTGCAAGGTTGTGCAGACTTGCAACAGGGCATTTTGCGAATGGTATCACCTGCAAACCTAGAAGATGACCCTTTACGGCTAATGCGAGGTTATCGTCAAGCCGCCCAACTAGGTTTTACTATTGAGCCAGCTACCCAAGCCGCAATTCGTTCTTTGGCATCACATATCAGCCAAGTTGCAGCCGAACGAGTTAGGGTAGAAATTGGCTATCTACTTAGCAATTCTCAGGGTACTCCTTGGATTACAAGTGCTTGGGAAGATAGTTTACTTGCGCCTTTCTTCAAAAATGCCACTCGTGAAAGCTTGCTCAAACTAGCAGCAGTTGACGAAGCAGCTGCCTTACTTACAGAAAACTGGCAACAATTAGGGGAAAAACTGCAAGAATATGTCCGCGATAGTGTTAAAACTACTTGGTTAGGTATTGCCAAACTTGCTTGTCTTGTGAACCCAGTTCCAGAGTTAGCAGAAATAGAACTACAGGAACTAACTTATAGTCGTGCCGAAATTCGGGGTGTAACCACTGCGTTGAAACTGTTACCGCAGCTTCAAGTAGTGGATATGTCCTTGCGAGAACAATACTTTTTCTTTCATGACGCAGATATTGTGTTTCCCGCTATGGCAGTCTTAGCTGTAGCACTTGATATTTTGGTAGAGGCGATGTCTGGTGACAAGCCACTACATACAGCAGTGGAAACCAAAGCAAAACCCTGCCTTTTTTGGGCATCTTTGATCAACCGCTACCTGAACCCTGATGATCTGGTCGCTCATCCCACTCCACTAGTGAGCGGGAAGGAGTTGATTATAGCATTAGATATTCCAGCATCGCCAATTATCGGCCAACTCTTGAGAGAAATTGGCATAGCACAAGCTGAGGGGAGAGTTTCAACAGCAACAGAGGCGATCGCTTATGCACGTCAGTTAAGTAGGTAGGCGTAATTAAACATAAGATCAAACCTCACCCTCAATCCCTCTCCTTGTTAAGCGCTCGCAAGCAAGCTTTTGGCTCTATGATATACCAAAATGAATGCATGAATTACTTAAATAAGTAAGCAAACTGGGGTTTGAGAAACTAAAAGCTGCTTTTGCTTGCGGAAAACACTAAAATGTGAAAGTAAAAGCTGCTTTTGTTTGTGGAAAACACTAAAATGCGAGATTAAAAGCTGCTTTTGAAGAAGTAAAAGCTGCTTTTGTTTGCGGAAAACACTAAAATGCGAGATTAAAAGCTGCTTTTGAGAAAGTAAAAGCTGCTTTTGCATAAGTAATCAGGCATTTTTACTTAACTAAATATGAATTTTAGTCTAGGCGATACCTTCTCACGAGACGCTCCGCGATCGCTAACGCACTTTTCAGTTTTATCACGGTATGCTTTGCACAAAACCTGTAAATTCGTATAGATTCGCACTCTACACAACGACACTGATGCACTCAGGATTTACCTAAAAGGCGATCGCTTATGGGTTTACAATCAAAAATAGAGCGCTAGGCTTTGCAATATCAGCATTCCACCTCAGAGCGATGAAAAAGATTTTGGAGCGATGGTTTATGTTAGGTCTGGAGAGAATTACATTTGACCCTAGCATTATGGCTGGACAAGCTTGCATTCGCGGGATGCGGATTCCGGTTTCTTTAGTGGTAAATTTGGTAGCTCATGGAAAGCCTATAGAAGAAATTTTACAAGAATATCCTGATTTAGAAGCAGAAGATATTCGTCAATCTCTTCTTTATGCAGCATGGTTGACTCAAGAACGGGTTTATACCTTCAAAAGTGCTTAACAAGTAATAATGAAGTTTTTGGCAGATATGGGAATTTCATTACGCACTGTAACTTGGTTGCGTAGTGCTGGTTATGATGTAGTACATTTGCGCGATGAAGGTTTGCAAAGACTACCAGATGATGAGATTTTAATTAGAGCTAGTGCAGAAGGAAGAATTTTATTAACTATAAAGTCCGAGTAAAAGTGATACCTTTCCTACGGAACGCTACGCGAACGGTAAGCTTCTCTACGAGACGCTCCGCGATCGCTAACGGGCTTTTCAGTTTTATCATGGTAATATTTGCACAAAACCTGTAAATTCGTAGCCCCATGTAGTCTATTCTGCATTTGGGGAAAGGCGATCACGCAGATTTGTTAGATTTTCAAGACACTTGATAGTGTAAGGATGATTGATCCCTAGTCGTTGCTCGAGAATCTCTAACGCTTGCAGATAAAGTGGTTCGGCTTGGGTATAACGTCCTTGTAAATAGTAGAGTTTTGCCAGATTGTTGAGACTAGCTGCGACATCTGGATGTTCTTCTCCCAGCAGCTTGCGCCTGAGTGCCAGAGCTTGGATGTGAAGGGGTTCGGCTTCGCTGTATCTGCCTTGAGAGCAATAGAGTGCCGCTAGGTTGTTGAGACTAGCTGCGACATCTGGATGTTCTTCACCTAGCAGTTTGCGGTAGAGTACCAAAGCTTGGATGTGAAGGGGTTCAGCTTGGCTGTATCTGCCTTGATAGTAGTAGAGATTAGCTAGGTTGTTGAGACTAAGTGCGACATCCGGATGTTCTTCACCCAAGCGCTCTTTAGTAATTTCTAAACACTGATCATACCAAGATAAAGCTTGGTTATATAAACCTTGACCACTGTAAAATCTAGCATTGCTGGTGAAAGCCCAAATTAAATCATCATCACTCACATATTGAATGAGATTCTTCGCTAATTGTGCTATATGAGGTCTGGCGGGGGTAACATCGGTGATTTGCTGAAGAGTGGGAGTTTCAGGAACATCTTTAGCAACTGCTACCATTACCCGACAAACGGAGCGCTTAAGTTCTTCTGCCTGTTCTAAACCTGTAAGCTTATATTGAAAAAATTCCCGCAACAGTGGATGCAATTGGTAGATTCCCTCACTTTTGCGCTGGAGTAAATGCAGATTCAGCAAGCTATCGTCTCTAATTTCTTCTAAATCTTCCGCATCTTCTTCTGGCAAACACTCTTCCACCAACTTCCAAGGTATGGGTGCGGCTGCAAATAAACTCAATAAACAACCCAATTGTTTATCGTCGTCTTCTAATTCTTGCCAACTCAACTCAAAGGCTGCTAACACACCTAGTTGTGCTGTCATGTCGGCTTCAGACTTAGATTTAGACAGAGAACGCTCATCTAATCGCTTGTTCTCCAACCGCCGCAACATTTCTGCTAAAGATAAATCCTGTTTCCGCGCCAGATAGCGCCCGACTAATTCCACACCTAAAGGTAAATATCCCAGCCATTCACACAACTGATTTGCTAAAGCTAATTCTCGCTCAATTCGCTCTGGTGTTTCTTTGAGTAAAGACTTTAATAACTCGAGCGCCGCCTCTGGTTGCAACACATCCAAAGATAACTGCGCGATGCGTCCCAACTTTTGGCGCGTAGTCATCAACACTTTAAACCGAGAAGGTAGCGACTGAAAATAAGGCTTAACTTGCTCGTAGTCACTAACATCATCCAACACTAGCAGCACCTCACCCTCACGCCAACGCCGCCAACAATATTGCACTTGGGCGAGTATATCAAAATCTTCTGGCGGCTTTAAATCAAGCTGCGTTTTGGCAAACTGCACAACTTGAATGCCCACATCCCCAGTTTTTGCCAGCAACCAGCAAAGCCCACCGTTGTATGTTTCGCGGTACTTGATGGCATATTGCAGGGCGAGTTCTGTTTTACCAACTCCACCCATGCCAGAAATAGCAGCGATCGCAACTTGTTTATTATCCTGCAAAAGTTGATGGAGATTTTGCAATTCTTGTTCACGCCCAACAAAATCAACCACCCCACTCAGGGGCAAATTTTGCGGTATTCCAGTAGGGGGATTTAACTTTACCCGTTCCCGTTCGGGCGGCTGTAGTCAAAAGTTAAAGGTGTTACCAGAAATGGTATTAGTTCCACCTTTAATATTTATTCCCTGCCAATTTTCAATAATAGTGTTCGTAAGTTGAGGTTGTGCCTCATTAGCTACAGCTTCCACAGCTTGAGCAATTTCAGGATCTTTCTTCGCCGCTTCCTCTACTTGCTGCCCAATGAAATAAGCTTGACCATAATCTAGAGGTTGTGTTTTAGCCTGTTCGATAACCTTCGCCGTGCTAGGTTCCTTGCGTTTCAGCAGAACTAACAACTTTTCGCCTTCATCCCAAGCCTTTTCGCCAATGATTTCACCAGTTTTTTCAAAGGCTTTGATGATTACCAAGGTTGCGATCGCACCTGCTGTCAGTGATACTGGCTCCATAAGTTTGCCAAAGTATACGAGATTTTACTTATGGCTCTCAGTTTAGCAGCCTCTTACCAGTTGTACAAAATTCATTCTTAATTCTGACTCCTGACTCCTGAATTCTGTTTTGATAAAACAATTTAAGGGACGACTCCAACAAGTGAAATCGTCCCTTTAAACTTATAAAAGTGAAATATTCCCTATCTACTTACCCTTGCAGGTTCAACCCACTCATCCCAAGAGCTATCGTAGCCATCATAAGTAATTTTATAAAGATCGTTACTAACTTCTAAAACCTGCCCTGGATACCATTTTCCTTTCCACAAAATTCTCACTGCATCGCCAACTTGAAATGATGCCCGAAAGCGTGTAGTGCCAACCCATTCATTCCAGGAACTATCATAACCATCGTAGGTAATATAGCATTTCTCATTATTAACCTTAAGTACCGTTGCCGGATACCATTTTTCCTTCCAAAGAACCTCAGCCTTTTGTCCTACAGAACAGGGTGAAGCAGCAAAAGCACTTGGAATCAATGTTCCTACCCAAGTTGCCATGAAAATAGCACCAAACAATACTTTATTTTTCATGATTCTTTCTATCCTCAAACAATAAAACGGGATTTTGATGATTTATGGAAATCTAGTTGAAAAATTTTCCCTAACTGTTACTATTGTTATGGGATTAAATTAGCGATCACCTCAGCAAAAATTATGATTTATCGCTATTCTTTGTGAAGATATCAAAAGGCTCAGATCCCCGACTTATTTGAGAAGTCGGGGATCTTGTTGTTCGTACTCATACTAAAACTGAAATTTACTATTTATCAATATTTTTTAAATTACCAACTCTAAATCTAATTTCATAAATTCCTAGTAACCCTGATGCTACTAGCAAAGGTAAAAAATAATAGATTCCCCGATAAGCTAACATTGATCCCAAAATTACCGCAGCCGAAATTTTAGATGAGAGAATCAGCAAAATTATAGTTTCAAATACTCCCAAACCACCAGGAACATTACTAACAACACCCGCAAACATTGCTAGTAAGTAGATTCCCAAGAAGTCTAAATAGGATAAAAATATATTGCTAGGAAGTAAAGCATAAAGAACTGCTGCTGCTAAAATCCAGTCAAAACTAGAAATTGCTATTTGAGCTAGGGATATTTTAAAGGCAGGAAATCGAAATTCTTGCCCACGAATTATTAACGGTTGTTTAATAAAAATACTTCCAATTAAATAAATAGAAACTAATAGCAAAAAAATCACACCGATGGGACGTACAGTGGTAAAAGGTAAATGTATTTGAGTAGGAATTTTGAGTGGATTGATGAGAAATAATAAACCTGCAACGGCAAACATCCCCAGCCAAAAAGTAAAATTAGCAAAAGCAATTACTTGAGCGATCGCAACTGCTGAAACTCCCCAACTAGCATAAAATCGATAACGGATAGCACTGCCAGTTAGCAAGGCAAAACCGATGGTATTACTAAATGCAGAGCTAATAAAGCTGGTTAGAGCAATCTTGTTCCAACTTAAGGAGCGATTAATGTAGCTAAAACCTAAGATATCGTAGCCAATCATCACAAGATAACCCAACGCTGTCAGCCAAATTGCCCAGCTTAAGCGACTTTTGGGAATTGTTGCAAGGGAGTTGAGGATATCACGATAATTATACTCATGCAATTCGTTAGCGATCGCCCACACGCAAAGCACCAGCAACAACAAGCCAAACAAAGAACTGAAATTGAGTCGCAGCTTTTTAAGCATCATGAAGAAACTTATCCTAACTCTTGACTTTTAATTTATAACCAGTCGTAAATTTTCCATCCTCTTGACACAGCATTGACATATCATTTGCATAAGCTTTTGTAAAGCAAATATCGGCTACCCAATAAATGAACTACAAACAATCTAAAATTCTCTTACTAGTTTTAGTATTAACTCTTGTTGGCTGTAATTTTTCCCAAAGTACCGTAGCAAAACCACCACAACAGGATTTACAAACAAAGCCTTCTGTTACTCCAACCCATTCCAATACTAGCGACTCAGCTACTCCCCTAACCTACAAAATTGAAACCTACGATAGTCAGGTAATGGGCGCAAGTCGCACCTACGGCGTTTCTTTACCCCCTGGTTATGAGCAAAACCCAAAACAAACCTATCCTGTAATATTTCTCCTCCACGGTGGACATGGTAATCCCAGTGATTGGTTTATTCAGAGTAAAGGACAAGCTCTTAAAACTGTAGAACAACTTTATACTAAAGGTAAGTTGCCACCCAGCATTATTATCACACCAGATGGCAACGACAAACGTGGCTCTAGCCCTTACCGAGATCCCGAATATATTGATGGCCCTAACGGTAAAGTCTCTACAGCCGTAGGGGATGAATTGGTAAAAGTTGTGCAAAGCCGTTATCGTACACTAAACAATCCAGATTTTTGGGCGATAGGTGGTTTATCTTCTGGTGGTTGGGGAGCAATGAATGTGGGATTACATAATCTAGATCATTTCTCGATTTTATTTAGTCATAGCGGTTATTTTCATGATAAAAGTGGCCCAATGAATAGCCCAATAAGTTATATCAAAACTATTCCTTTACAAACTCAAAAAAAATTGCGAATTTATCTAGATTCTGGTACATCAGATATTGAAGAAATCGATGAAGCTCAAAAGTTTAGCCAAGTACTAGATAAGCTAAAAGTTTATAATTTGTTTCGTCAGTTTCCTGGTAGCCACACTTGGAAATACTGGCGAGAACATTTATCCGATTCGTTGACATTTGTGGGAGAACAATTTCGAGTTTCTGAAATGGCGCATAGAACGGCCTTTGAGAAAGTCAAAAGTCAAAATCATTAGCAATTCGCAGTAAAAATCATATTGTATGTAGCATAGATTTTATAAATCCTTTGATATTTAAACATCAATGTGGAAAACTCAGCTGCAATTTTTCAGCAAATTAACTATAGTAAGTTCTAGTGGGGGTGATTTTTTAAACATTAAATTAATATGAAGATTTCTAAATTTTTAATTAGTTTAGTAGGAGCGATCGCACTCCTTACCACTGCTGGTTATTATTATGTATTCATCTTAGGTGCGCCACAATTAGACCCGCCTCAAGAAGAGGCAAATACTGGGCTAAAGTTTCAATTAGCCACCTTCAACTCCCAAGCGATGGGTGCAGTCCGCAACTATGGCGTGATTTTGCCGCCTGCTTATAATAAAAATCAGCAAAAGCGGTATCCAGTGATGTTTTTGCTACACGGTGGTCATGATGATGCCCGTGCTTACGCTGATAAATATGCAATTTTAGATGTATTGTATGAACTTTATAAAAGTGGGAAATTACCGCCATCGATTGTAATTACACCTGATGGCAATGATAATCGTGGTTCCAGCCCTTTATACGATCCTGATTATTTTGATGGGCCGAATGGCAAAGTGGGGACTTTAATTGGCTCAGAACTAGTGCAAGTTGTCAAGTCACGCTATCGCACTTTAGAAGAACCCCAATTTTGGGCCTTGGGAGGTCTTTCTTCTGGAGGATGGGGAGCTTTTAATATCGGGTTGCGCCATCTCAACAACTTCCACATTCTATTTAGTCATAGCGGTTATTTTACCGATAATAGCGGCCCGCAAAATAGCCCCCAACAAATCGTGCAACAGCTACCAATTGAAGATAGAAAGCGATTGCGTGTTTACTTAGATGCGGGTTTGAATGATACTAATTTGCTGTCTTCTACCAAAGATTTCAACGAAACCTTAAACAAATTAGGAATTGCTCACGTATTTTATGCGTTTCCAGGAGGTCATGGTTTGTCTGGTGCTGATATAGGCTGGAACTACTTCCACAAGCATCTTAAAGATTCCCTCTCTTATGTAGGGGAACAGTTTAAAAAAGTTAGGAATTAGGAGTTAGGAGACGCAATTAATCGCGTCTTTACAGGAGTTAGGAGTTAAAAGTTAAGAGTTTTAACGCCAAAACAAATGACAAATGACAAATGACAAATGACAAATGACTAATAATTTAAAAACTCAGATTGGACTTTGGAGTGCAGCTTTACTTACAGCTTTAGTTGGAGTAGTAAATTTGTTATCAGCAGTGACACCTAACCTATATGGGCGAAATCACTGGTTGAAGGAATTTTTACCATTTGAAATCCGAGCCAGTGGTCATATATTTGCAGCCCTGACTGGGTTTGTTTTACTAGCACTTGCGACTAATTTATTACGTCGTAAAAGAATAGCCTGGTTACTTACCATTGGTTTACTAGTGATTTCCATTTTCAGCCACTTGCTGAAGGGACTGGACTATGAAGAAAGTCTACTCTGTGGAGTTTTGCTGGTGCAATTAATCTTGATGCGCCATTATTTTACGGCGCAATCAGACCGTCCTTCGATCGCACGGGGAGTTCGAGCGCTGATAGGCGCTTTATTATTTACCCTGGCATACGGAACTATTGGATTTTACTTGTTAGACGGCAAGTTCTCAGAGAATTTTAACTGGCGTGAAGCCATAGTTCAGACTTTGGCGATGTTCTTCACTGAGGATAATTGGGGACTGCAACCAAAAAGCAAATTTGGAGAATTTTTTGCTAATTCGATATATGTTATAGCCGCAGTTACTATTACCTATGCAATGGTAATGCTCTTGCAACCTGTATTTTGGCGGAATCTAGCAACGCCAAATGAGCGAAAAAGAGCTAAAGAAATTGTTGAGCAATATGGATGTTCTTCTTTAGCAGCATTCACACTCTTAAATGATAAAAGTTATTATTTTAGTCCTTCCGGTAATAGTTTAATTGCTTATGTTCCCAAGGGAAGGGGTGCGATCGCATTAGGAGATCCCATCGGCCCCATTGAAGACCGCAAAGAGACAATTGTTGCTTTCCAACAGTTTTGTCAACGCAATGACTGGTATCCTGGTTTTTACCAAACTTTGCCAGATGGTGTTGAACTTTACAAGTCATTGGGGTTCAAGGTACTTAAGATTGGAGAAGAAGCGATAGTTGACCTGAAAAGTTTTACGTTACAAGGTAAAGCCGGTAAGAACTTTAGACCATCAATCAGTCGTTTAACTAAACTAGGATACCAAATCGAGTTTTACCAACCACCCATCGCCAATGATTTATTGCACCAACTCAAATCTGTAAGTGATGAATGGTTGAAGATGGTACAGGGTTCGGAAAAACATTTTTCTTTGGGTTGGTTTGACGAAGCTTACCTGCGAGAGTGTGAGATTGCTGTAGTGCATAATTCTGAAGGTAACATCAGCGCCTTTGCCAACATTCTCCGGGAGTACCAACTTAACGAAGCCACTATTGACATGATGCGACATCGCGCGTCCCTCGAAAATGGCACAATGGACTTTCTATTTATTTCCCTGCTTCAACATTTTAAAGAAGGTGGCTACGACAGCTTTAATTTTGGCCTTTCTGCGCTTGCGGGAGTTGGAGACAACCCAGAATCACGCCGCTTGGAGAAAGTATTGCACTATCTATACGGGCATTTGAATCGCTTCTACAATTTTAAGGGACTGCACGCCTACAGAGAGAAATTCCGCCCCCGTTGGGAACCACGTTATTTGGTTTACCCCAGTTTAACTGCCTTACCAGATGTAGTTGTAGCATTAATTCGCGCAGATTCAGGCGATCGCCTCTTCGATTATTTCAAACCCGGAGCCTAAATTTGAAAAAAATAATGGCTGCAAAGGTTAGAAAGCATCTATTCTGACCTTCAGCAATACCATACACCTCATTGCAGGGCGATGTCTATGACAGGCTACGCCTACACAGCTTGGAGTTTTTGTGATACAATTGTACTATCAAAGAATATCTAGTGAGTATGCAACGCAAAGTTTACTAGGCGATGCCCAAAGTTTGTAGTAGATAAACCCGATATTAGCTAGTTCGTGAATGCAATCACGAACACACAATAGTTGTGTGGTATGTGCCAAACTTAGCATTTTGGCATCAATTTATTGTGGGTTTGCCCTTCAATTTTGCACAGTTTAACAGCCTTTAAAAGATTCTTAACCTTTATATGGAAGGTAGCAATATGACGAATAATAAAATTTCTCTCGTAGAACTAATCCAAATTTTTGCACAGTATCGCGACAATATTATCGTCAATATCAAGCATCTACAAGAACATTATCAAAGAACAGGTATCAAGCGCGTTAAAGGTGTGAGAAACGAAAATGGAGAACTGCTTCAGCCTTGGTTACGAACAGAAAATATCGATAATGCTGAGTATGTTGGTATGGGCGAGTTTCAGTTTAATCGCAATACCGCTACTATCAATATGCTTATCAAACGTAAAGTCAAACTTGCAAAATTTGAAGACAAAACCCCCACTATTGAGGTAGCAGGTTTATTAGTAAATGACCTAAATAGCTTTAATAATTACACAATTGTTAGTGACGGCAAAATAAACGTCAAGTCCTTAAAAGTCAAAATCAGCAGTAAAAAAGCCTTTGATTTGCTCAAAGAAAAAGGTGTGTTGGATGCAGAAGATTTTGACTTCCGTGCTGAGTATAGCATTGAGTTAGATAACTTGCCGCTTGTAGCTGCAAATAGTCATTACAGCAGTATTGATGGACTATTCAATGAGCTTGCAGAAATTAAAATACTGACTAGTATTATTTCTGCTCACTTAAGAAAGGAGTCAGATGTATTTGTAGCAGAACAATTAGATGAGTTTAAAAAGCACTATCTGTCCAAGAACGTTTACATCAATTTTCCTACAACTAATGAATACACAGACATCCATGAAGCATTAGTTAATGGTACTCTTGAGTCAAAATTGAGCTATAAAATTGACATTGGTAGTCAAGATATTCTGAATTTAAGTAAGTTGCCTTCCGCTAACAAGTTTCTAAGTAAGATGTATCGTCTTTTTGACAAAGAGACTGGAGAAATTATCATCAAGCCTAGTTTTGCGATCGCATTGAATGAAAATCTCGCTGTTAGGCATAGGCTACTATCATCACGCACCAAGATTACAAAAGTTGACGAGTTGATGAAACCAATTTTTGATGATTTTCTGGGGCTTGAGCAAAATGGCATAGTCGTAAATATTCTTAAGAAAGTTGATGCTGATAGTTTGGCGCAGTTATTGCAAGATAAACAAGCTGGAAAACAGATCAGCAAAGAGGAAATGATTGCAGCTTTGACAACGGCAAATAATAAGCTAGAACAATATATAGAAAAAATTTACTATGACAAAATTTCTCCCTTAGTATTTTATATTGGTTGTATTGGAGTATTGCCAAATAAGATGGAAGCAAAATCTATGACTGCTGAAGAAGCTGCTATTAAATATCCCAATTTGCAATTTTCTAAAGATGAGCAACAAGGTAATTTTTTTGCAGTTGGTGATAGTATTATCAGTATCTATGCCAAAACTGAATATTATAGCAAACTTATTTTTGTTGGTGTAGAGAATTAGATTGTATATACAAATTAAATAAGATTGGTATACGCAATAAGTAGAACCCCGACTGCCCAAATAAGTCGGGGTTTTTGTCTCTTACGGATGATTCAGGATTGCTATAGCAATTCTATGGGTTTCCTGAAATAAAGTTAGAGTTTGGGCGTATCGCAGAATTAATTGGACTTGTGTATGAAGACATAGTTCTAATAAAACTGGCTATAATCTGTAAAGACAATAATAAAAAAAGACTGTAGTAAATGGCTTTTAAATTTTTATTAAAAATTTGCCTGAAAATTTACTGTTTACATCCCCAAACCTGACCGGATAAATAAATCAGCGATACTACCAAGCCCTCTTCCCAAACCTGGAATTAAAAATAGGAGCATCATGGCAAAGAGTCCGAATTGACTATATTGTAGTGGCTTTAGTTGAGGAAAAATTTCACTGAAGACATGAAAGCCATCGAGTGGTGGAATTGGCAGCAGATTAAATAGAAATAACGTTAAATTAATCCGAGCCGCTAGGTAAAGAAATTCGACACTAAAGAGTCCTGAAAGACTAGGGTTAAAGAAAAGTTTGAGCAATACAATAAATAGAATGCCTAAAGCCAGATTCGACAAGGGGCCTGCGGCTGATACCAAAATATTGCCTAGTTTACCAGAACGAAACTTAGATGGGTTGACGGGCATTTGTCCCCAAGCTATACCCATAAGACAGAGAAAGATTAGCGATTCTTTACCCATGTGAACTACAGGATTAAGCGTCAGATGACCAGTTTGTTGGGGAGTGTTATCTCCCTGACTCATCGCAGCCCAGCCGTGAGCAAGTTCATGCAAAGTAATGGAGAATATGACAATTACAACGATTCTGAAAAAATGAATCGGGTTTGTGATTAGTGTTTCGATAAACATACGTTACTAAATTTTGGTAATGCCCTATCTGTGTAATAACAATCTTTTGGTATAAATTTTATTAAAAATATTACTTAGCTACTACTGTAATTTTTGGTATATTTTATAAATTTAAATTTGCTACTTTTATTAATCTCAGTTGATTTGATAGCTTAAAAAAATCGGTTTATAACACTTTAAAAATTTTAAAACCTGGGAATAACTACGTATTTATTTTGTTTTTTAGTATCTAAAAATTTAATTTATTAAATATTAATTTATTGTTAAAGTATAATTAAGCACTATATTTTGTGATTTTCACAAAGCACAGATAGATGAGCCTTTTTTGTGCCTAATTTGTTTCTCTGACTCAAAACAGAGCCGTTATTGTCTTGTTATTTTGGTATATCAGGCAAAGTTAGTTTTATTACTTGATATGGCAATAGATTTACTAATAATCTTTAAGAAAATTATGCAAAAATCAACTTCAATGAGACAATCTGACCTAATCTTCTCAACCTAAAGGAAGACATGAACGATCGCACAAAGGCTCTCCAGGCTCTCGCAGCTGAACGCTGGCGCGTATCCCTGATTCTCAGTGGAGCCATGATGTTTATTTACTTTGGCTTTATCCTATTAATCGCATTCAATAAGCCCCTGTTGGGGTCATTAGTATTTCCTGGTCTTAGCCTGGGAATTTTACTGGGGGCATTGGTAATTGTCTCAGCATGGGTATTAATTTTTATCTATGTGCGTTGGGCAAATAGTAGTTACGATGACCAAATCGCAAGGCTGACACGCAAGTAAATTAGCTATTAGCAATTTCTAGTCCCAAATCCAAAATATTAAACCAAAAAAAGCATGAATAGTGTGTGGTTGGATCTGCCACTAGCGGCGGATATTACCAGTCTTGGTAAGTTTAACCCGTTGGCGATCGCTTTCTTCTTTCTGTTTGTTGTAAGTTCTCTAGGCATTACCTATTGGGCGGCAAAGCTCACCAAAAATACGGCACAGTTCTATACAGCTGGCGGTAAGATTAGCGGTTTCCAAAATGGGCTGGCCCTAGCAGGAGACTTCATGAGTGCAGCTAGCTTTTTAGGTATCGCTGGGCTGGTGGCACTCAACGGCTTTGACGGCTTAATTTATTCTATCGGCTTCTTGGTGGGTTGGCCGATTGTGATGTTCTTAATTGCAGAACCATTACGTAATTTAGGTAAATACACTTTTGCTGATGTAGTAGCTTATCGCTTACAGCAAAAACCTGTACGTATTGCCTCTGCTATTGGAACCTTGGTAGTGATTAGCTTTTACTTAATTGCCCAGATGGTAGGCGCTGGTGAGCTAATCAAACTATTGTTTGGCTTTGATTACGAATTAGCTGTGGTCATCGTCGGTTGTGTGATGATGGCTTATGTGATTTTTGGCGGGATGATTGCCACCACTTGGGTACAAATTATCAAAGCAGTTTTGTTGCTTGGCGGAACGATTTTGCTAGCTATCTTGGTACTGGCACAATTTGGTTTTAACCCGATCGCTCTTTTCGCTGCTGCATCTGAAAAGTATACAGGTGTATTAGCTCCAGGGAAACTAGTTTCTGATCCCTTGGATGCGATCTCTTTAGGGATGTCGTTGATGTTCGGCACTGCTGGATTACCCCACATCCTAATGCGTTTTTACACAGTACCCGATGCCAAAGCAGCGCGGCTTTCTGTTACTTACGCCACAGCTATTATTGGCATTTTTTATCTCCTTACCTTCATCTTAGGCTTTGGAGCAATGGTATTAGTAGGTCAAGATGCCATCAAGCAAATTGGTACTGGTGGTAATATGGCTGCGCCGATGTTGGCAGAATTTCTCGGTGGTGATGCTTTCTTAGGCTTTATTGCTGCTGTTTCCTTTGCGACTATTTTGGCAGTTGTCGCTGGGTTGACACTCTCAGGTGCAGCTGCATTGTCTCACGATTTGTGGGTGAATGTGGTGCGATCAGGTCATGCTGACGAGTCAGAACAGTTGAAGGTGGCTCGCGGTGCAACAATGCTTTTGGGGTTAGTAGCGATATTCCTGGGCATTTTGTTTAAAGGGCAAAACGTGGCTTATATGGTAGGTTTAGCATTTGCGATCGCTGCTAGTGCAAACTTTCCAGCATTGCTCTTATCCATGCTTTGGCGACGCTTCACGACCAACGGTGCGGTTGCGAGTATATTAGTGGGTACTATCTCCTCTTTAGTGCTGATTTATTTGTCACCCAGTATTCAAGTAACGATTCTCAAGCACGCTTCTGCACCCTTTCCGTTGAAAAATCCTGGATTAATCAGTATCCCACTGGCGTTTATTGTAGCGATCGTCGTTTCACTATTGAGTACTGAACAGCAGGCACAGGAAAAGTTTGCGGAAGTTGAAGATCGCATCCATATTGGTTCTGGCATGTGATTTTGTAAAAGCATAAACAAGTCTAAGCGGCGAAAGCCGCTCAGAACTACTGTAGAAACTGATTTGTTGGGCTAGGTAAACTTAAACAGTTATGAGCGATTTTGTGTCCGTAAAATAGTAGTGCCAACAGAATCTGCTAATTCTATATCTTCTAAAAACATTTCATTAACAGTTTTTTGACGGTAAATCATCATTTCCCGCACCCAAGAGCCATGACCTTGCTCCATGTACTTACCAATACAGTAACCAGAGTACTCAATATGCTTAGTTTCATCGAAAATCAACAAATCAGACATTCGAGTTACTTTTGCTAAATCCTTAGGTGTAGAATATGCTTGCAGTACTGGACGCAACAATAATTGTAGGATCAATGCCCGAATTTCTAAGAGATTGATTTGGATAATCTCATCCATCACCAACAAATCATCCATTATTTTAGCTGAAGAAATAGGTACTAGAGGCGGATGCTTGTGGTGATAGTATTGCGGAGAAAAAGCTTTCAACTGTGTGCGGAAATCTGCTTCTATTTTCGTCGGAAAAATAATATTCAACAGTGCTACAAACATTAGTGAGTGTCGTGACTCATCAATCGAGTGATTTCTCACCAACTGGGCAAACTCCTGATTTTTGATCTGCTCAGAGAATTGCCAAACTTGTTTAGAACCAGTTCCTTCTTCAACGACGTTAGTAACCAGGGAATTAGAGAACCACTCAGCATTACGAGCAAACTGACGATAGGAATTACCGTACCATGCCATACCGTGTGGTGGTGGATGAATTTCACAAGCCTGTCTTAAAACACTTTGATAATCTTCAAGAATTTGGCAGTTATAACGTTGTAAATAATTGAGCGCCAATTCACTAACATTGTTCATATATTTTATCTTAAAAAAACTATATTTAGTATAATTACTACCCATGATTGGATAATTATTAGCAGTACATAGCTCTTAAAGCATAAGTGTAAATACAAACCTTAAAGGATATTTGAAGAGTCTTGGGCGAATTTAATTCGCTATTACACAAACGTTCGCGTAGTGGGGAGCAGACAAGTCAGCTTTAAAGTTCTGAACGCCGGAAGTCGGCGCTCAGACTTCTCTCTACGCAAACTAATAAAAATTAAGGGTTTTAAACCCACAGAGGTGAATAAAGTCTCGTGTCGCCGGGATTTATAATCACCAGGGGTAGTAATAAATTAGACTTGTTCATTCATCCTCTTAAACTTAATTTTTTAATTTAATGATTAATCGTCTTTGGATTTGGATGGTACTGCAACTATTAGAATTCCAAAAGGGTGCTTGGGTGGTACTGCAACTATTAGAATTCCAAAAGGGTGCTTCGGAGGGGATGGACACTTACTACTACTCGATGTATCTAATGGCACGCTTGTACCACCTTTAATTGCCTCCATATCTTCTGGACTTAAATCAAAACTAATTAGTTCGTTATCCAAATTTTCCAGGTTTAGATTTTCCATTTGTTTAACCTCAATTTAATTAGTATCAAGAAGAAAGAATCTCTAAGTACACAAGCTTCTTTCTGAAGTCAAGAACTTAAACAACGTTTTTAAAATAATTTGTTGTTTAATTTATCTTGAATATTGACTATTTTTTACAAACTAGCATTATTACTGCATAGTTTGGCAATCATTACATAATCTAAAAGGGACATAATTAATTTATTTTTAGTCGAATATTAATGGTAACTAGGTCAAAAGCAAATGGCACGCTTGAAAAGCTAAAAGCTGTAAAAGAAAGGATTGCAGCCTTTCAATGCCATTGAGGAGTAGTAGGATGAATCAGGCGATCGCACTCTCATCTGCGCTAGGGGTAGTTGTAAAATAAAAAATTATTTGTCGTCGTTAATACATTAGTGTTGCTCGCTTGATCCACCATTAGTTTAAAAGTTTAACGACATTAATTAATTTGATAACACGACAAATAAATTGTTGTTCGACAAGATAACTCGGCGGTATGTTCGCTTTTAACTAAAACCCTGCTTTTGCTTACTGTCCAAGTTCTTTGATGTTTTTCATCACTTGTTCATATAAGTCGTTGTTACCCTGACTTTGAAAGATGCTTGCTGCTTGTTGTAAGTCCTTGAGCGCTCCCTGCTTGTCTCCATTGGTGGCGCGGGCATTTCCCCGGTTATTATAGGCAGCGCCAAAGTTAGGGTTGAGGCGAATGGCTTGATTGTAATCTTCGATCGCACCCTGTGGCTCTCCATTGGCAGCACGGGCATTTCCTCGGTTATTATAAGCGATCGCATATTTGGGGTTGATGAGAATTGCTTGGTCAAAATCATCTAGCGCCTCTCTTTTTTCTCCCAAGGTGGCGTGGGCATTTCCTCGGTTATTGTAGGCTTCGGCATAATTGGGATTTAGGCGAATTGCTTCACTGTAATCTTTGACTGCTTCTCTGTTATTTCCTAGTGAGGCGCGGGTATTTCCCAGGTTATTGTAGGCTTCCGCGTCGTTAGGGTTAATTTTAAGTGCTTGATTATAATCTGCGATCGCTTTTTCCTTGTCTCCCAAATCAAAGTAGACTAATCCCCGGCCGTTGTAGGCTGCGCCATATTGAGAGTTTTGAGCAATTGCCTTACCATAAGAAGCGATCGCAGCTTGTAAATCGCCGTTTAAATGCTGATTCTTTCCCTGAAGATAAAATTCCCCACCTTTTAATGCTGTAGCTGAACGACGGCTAGGTTGACTGACTCCTATTTCTGTTACCAAAACATTGTCATTCTTACTACAAGAAACACTGCTAATTGCAGTCAATGTAGTAAAAATAGCTATGGTAAATACTTGATTTACCTTTGTTCGCTTTTGTTTAAATAAACGCCGTCTCATAATTTAATATAAACTGCCATAACACCTGAACGCAATTAGTACCAAAATCTAGATTTTAATTCTTTAACTCAATAGTTATTTTAACTTTTGATAGACATTTAAAGCTAAGTTATAAATTTTCCTGATATTCAATAAATTTATTTAATAGTTATATTAAGGAAAAATCATAAAATATAAAGTATAAAACTTGTCATTTTGGCTGTTTGCTATTTTTATCTCTGTAATTCTTGACAATCGATTTGTGAGCAGTAACCTACTGTTGTTCATTTTTTTTTAAATACTCTTTGAAAAAAAATTAAATATTAAGATTTATTCTAAGATAATAACTCTATAAATTTTGGTATTTGTAGCTATCTAAGCAATTTACTCATCCTCAACATCACCTTCTTGATTTTTGGGATTTAGCCGCCAAGAGGTGGTTTTTTCAATATCTACAGAGAGGTGTTCCAGATTTTGCCCTAAATCTTTTTGAAGTTTCTGAGTAAGTGTGATTGGAAAATCTAAATTAATACCTTCATTTTGGGTTAGCCTTGCTAATTCTGTAAAAGTAGCTTTGACTGTAGTCCGCTCATAACTAGTTAGTTTATAATAGGTAGTTTCAGATATATTTTGAGCTTGCATGGCTTTTTTCATCCGTTCTTGCAAATGCTCAAATTCTGAATTCAACAACTTGTATTGTTGCTCAAGTTGCGAGTATCTGCTACATAGTGATATTAAGTCTTCCGTTGCAGGATCGGGACTGGCTTGGGTTTGTAAATCTAACAAATTTGAGTGAATTTGAGCCAGATAAATACAATCTAAGTAAGCATACTCTATCTGTTCTTCAGTCAGAGGACGTTTGCCCCAATCGCTTGTTTGCTCTTGTTTCTCGATATTGTTAAAGCTACAAAGTGATGTAGCTATGGTTTTGAGTTGGTAATTAGGTAATGGTAAAAGATAGTAGGGAATTTTTTTTGCTATATCTAAAGTACAAGTAATATTTTTGGCTTTCTTGTTACCGAGAAGTTTTAGATCATAACTGGCGTTGTGAAAAACTTTTTCAATGGCAGAATTTATCATAATTTTTTCAATAAATTCAGTTATAATATTAGGTTGATCTAGGACATCTAAAAGGTAGACGCGATCGCCACTCATATCTTTGGGATTATCTAATACCTGAATCAGCGATAGTCGGGGATTACGACTTTTGTAGTCAGCAACTTCTGTATCTATCCACAGCGTTTTAGCGTTGGTATATTCAGCGACAATGGCACTAATTTCGCGGGCGGAAGTAAGGTATGGCATTGGCTAATATTTCCTGATATTTGGGGCATTGTAAGTAAGCCATAGTTTTCTAAAGTAACATTTTGTTGGTAATTTTGCTGCCACAAAATTCCAAAAACGCTGAAGTTTTAAGTTGCATAGGCTTAGATATCGCCAAACTGACTTAAATCTGATAACATCGAGTCACTACTGTCAGGCTGCACAGTCTACCACCCAAAGAGCTACTGGGCATCTACATTAAATTCATAGAGAGCTACAGACTGCATGCAGAGGCATACTGTTTAGCAACCATTAGGAAAATTGAATTGACGCTTCTCAAGAATGGCTGCAAAATCTTAGCCTCAAGAAATCGTCTAAGTTTCAATTTCCAATAACCTGAGCAATTGCTTAGGGACTTTTGCTACTTCACATTTAATTACTTTTTAACATCTGCTCCTCACTATCACACACACTTCAATTAATCGCTTCTAGTATTCAATTTGGAGAAGATAATGAAAAAGCTAATTCTATTACTAATTAGTAGCATTTTGGTAGTTGGTACTTTTGGCTGTCAAGAGGCTACTAAAACTGGTTCAGAAACTTCTAGCACTACTAATGAAGCCGCTCAATCACCAGCAACACCAGCTTCTCAGATAAATCAAACTGTGGATAAAACTATTGCCAAAATTCCAGGAACACAAACGACTCCTTTAGCGGCTAGTACAGATACTAAAGTTCAAACCGATTTTGGAAAAACCGCAGCAACAAAAGCTAAGGGCAACTTGAAAACTGAAGTGAGCGAAAAGTTGAATAAAGGCTTACCAGGCAATAAGTTACAAGTTGAAAACAAAGAGGGTGAAATCATCCTCAAAGGCACAGCAACTTCTGCTGAAGAACTCAAGAAAGCTGAAACCTTGACTAAAGAAGTTCAAGGTGTGAAGACAGTGAAAGTAGAAGCAAAAGTTGAAGCTGGGAAAAAGCCATAAAAGAATAACTGAAGTTCTCAGTTAACCGTGAACTAGTTAAATCAGCTTACATCATCAGAAAATTTAAACAGGACTTACGCAGATGTAAGTCCTGTTTTTTTGCTTATATAACAATGCGGTTCAGTTAAGCACTACTTGTACAAAATCTTGGGTTTTTAAGACGCGATAAATCGTCGTCTTTACAAGTGTTTTGATCTCAGGCAGCGAAACCTAACAAAGCTTTGATAATGTTAGGTTGAGGAACTAAATCCAACTTACGTCAGTTTGAGTTTTTAGCCTCAAAACTAGCTTAGACATTGTACTATTACCTGATGAGAATCCGTAGCAGCTAATTCTGTGACATTGTTATTAAAGTAGTGGCAAATTAATAATTTGGTTTTGATATTCATCATTAAAAGATGCTTGAGCAATTAGACTTAATTCACTAATAGTCTGACCGATGGTTAATTTCTAATTCAAAATAAAAATACCTGGTATATTACGGCCTTGCGCGATATGTTCAGCTAAATGTACAGGCATAGATGTACGGTTGTTTGTGACTAAAATAAAGTTATATTCTTCACACCAGCATAATATTTCTGGATCTAATGTGCCTCTAGGAGGAGCGCCAGGATCACCAACCACCCACATCATTAAAGTAGGGTTGCGTTGGAGAAACTTGCGGTTATAGACTTTATCAACATTTTCATCAAGAAGATATTTGAGAGTCATGTATTTTTTTCATTGCTTCTCTTTCAGCTTTCAGTTTTAGCAATTTAGTTACAACTGGTGGCGGATTGCGTCGCTGTTCTTCTCGCATTCGATGACTATGTTCTAGCCAATTAGCTATGTAAGCACTTACTGCTTCTTTGTTATGCAGGTAATAAAGAATGGTTGCATATACTTGCTCTAAAGTTACTGATGGATAACTTTGGAAAATTTCCTCTGGAGTCCGACACCGATGAATGAAATCATAAAGGATAGTTTCAATTCCTACTCTTGTACCTTTGAGTCGAATATCATCAGGACGCTGAAAGTCGAAGTAATCTTCTAGTTGCATAATTTACTTTATTATATTTACCCTTAAAATTATCCTACATACTTGTAAAATATTCTTGCAATAAATAGTAATAAATTGATAGCGATCGCTTTGCCAACAACTTGTTAAATTACTTGCTCGTCTTGGCAGTTAGTTATCTCAACTAAAATTGGAATGATTTGATATAGTTGCTTTTGAGCGCCTGCAATGAAATCTCGTGCTTGTGCTAACTTTAGCAGTATTGTTTTTTCTCTAAACCACAATTCTCCTACCCTCTCTGCGTTTCTCTTGTGTGTAGTGTGAAAATCTCTAATTTTCCCCCTACCCTCTTGCGAATTTTTAATTAGTTGATACACTTGTTCTTCATTAGCCCAGCGAACCACGGCCTATGGTGCATATCAAGCGCGTGGAACTTACGAACTTCAAATCCTTCGGTGGCACTACCTCAGTCCCTTTGCTACCGGGGTGTACTGTCATATCTGGGCCAAATGGTTCGGGTAAATCTAATATTCTCGATGCACTGTTATTTTGCCTCGGACTCTCCAGTTCTAAGGGAATGCGAGCCGATCGCCTCCCAGATTTGGTAAATAACACCCAAACCTCTAAAGGACGGGCTTCTATCGAAGCTAGCGTCACAGTGACGTTTGATTTGTCAGGAGAGGACTCACCCAAAGCCGCAAAAGCGCAGAGTGAGGAAGCAGCGCAAGAAGTAGATGAAGAGCAGGAAAATTCCCACTCCCCACTCCCCACTCCCCACTCCCCAACTGAATGGAGTGTCACTAGAAGGCTGCGAGTCACTCACCAAGGAAGTTACACATCGAACTACTACATCAATGGTGTACCTTGCACGCTGACGGAATTGCATGAACAACTAAGTAATCTGCGGGTTTATCCCGAAGGCTACAATGTAGTGCTGCAAGGAGATGTCACCAGCATTATCTCGATGAATGCGCGGGAACGGCGGGAAATTATTGATGAATTGGCTGGGGTGGCAGCATTTGATCGCAAAATTATCCAAGCCAAATCAACTTTAGATGAGGTGAAGGAAAAGGAAGATAGCTGTCGGATTATTGAGACAGAATTAACTGCACAACGCGATCGCCTTTCCCAAGATCGGGCTAAAGCTGAGAAATATCAAAAACTCCGCACGGAATTTCTAGCTAAACAATCTTGGGAAGCTGTTTTGTCATGGCGATCGCTACAAGCACAACAAGAAAAGTTAGTTCACGAAATTCAAACAGGCGATCGTAATTCTACTGAACTCACTACCCAACTCACAAATCTAAATTCCGAAATCGTCCAAAAAACTGCTGAACTTGAACAACTCAATGCCCACGTCAAAGCGTTGGGAGAAGAGGAGCTTTTGGCAGTACAATCTACCCTCGCTACCCAAGAAGCAGAACGAAAACAACTCCAGCGTCAGCTAACGGAATTACAAACGGCTTCCCAAGAAACAGCCAAACGTCTGCTTCAAACTCAGCAAGAGATTGAAAAACATCGCCATTCCCTAGAAGAAATTGCCGAAACCAAAATTGTAGAAACGCGATTCATCGCCTCTTCCCAGCAACAAAGAAATGAAGCACAGCAATCTCTAGAAACCTCCCGCGAAGCCGCCGCAGAAATCGCCTCAGCCTCGGAAGCCTGGGTGCAGCAACAAACAGCATTCAACCGTCAAATTGAAACTCTGCTGCAAACTCTAGAACCTCAGCGCACCGAACAAGCACAACTCAGGGAACGCAATAATCAGTTACAGCAGTTAATCCAAGAGCAAACCCAGTTAATTGAACGTGACGAACCGCTATTAGCCCAAAAACAAACTGAGTGTAGTCAAATTGAAACGGAATTTAACGCCTCTAGCGAACCCATCCAAAATTTAGCCCAAAATCTCTCAGCCACTGAACAAGAACTGCAAATCCAACAGGAAACTCAAAAACGGTTACTTTCTGAACAACGAGAAAAACAACGCCAGTTGGATAAAATCGAGGCGCAAGCGCAAGCACAGCAAGAAGTCCAAGGAACCCAAGCCAGTAAAGTCATTTTACAATCGGGAATGCCTGGACTTTGTGGCTTAGTTGTGCAGTTAGCAAAGGTGGAACCCCGCCATCAGCTAGCTTTAGAAATGGCTGCCGGTGGACGTTTGGGACATATTGTAGTGGAAGATGACAGCATCGCCGCCGCAGGGATTGAATTGCTCAAACAAAAACGTGCAGGAAGAGCAACTTTTTTACCCCTGAATAAAATTCACGCTCCCAAATTTACTCAAGATGCAACGCTGCGTTTTGCTAGCGGTTTCGTTAATTATGCTGTGAACTTAGTCGATTGCGATCGCCGTTACAAAGATGTATTTAGCTATGTTTTCGGCAACACCGTAGTTTTTGCCAACCTGGAAGCGGCGCGGAAAAATTTAGGGTTATATCGCATCGTTACCTTAGACGGGGAACTTTTAGAAACCAGTGGTGCAATGACTGGTGGTAGCAACACCCAACGTTCAGCGTTGCGGTTTGGCAATGCGGAAGCGGCAGAATCTGATGAAGCGATCGCTTTAAAAACTCGCTTGGTGGATATTGAACGAGTTTTAGAGCGTTGTACAGAAGCGATCGCTACTTTGTCAGCCAGAACCAAAAAACTCACCCAAGAACTCACAGAATCGCGTCAAGCGCGGCGCGAACAGCAGTTGCAATTGGAACAGTTGCAAAAAGATATTAAGAATTTGACAGCGCAACTAGAGGGAACGCGATCGCAACTCACCCAAAACAGCGAAAAATTAGCCACAGTTCAATCCCGATTAGAAATCTTAGAGCGGGAATTACCAGGACAAGAAACCCAGTTGCAACAATTACGACACGCTTTAGCAGAGTTAGAAGCATCCCAAACCCCCAGCGAATGGCAACAAATCCAGGCGACAATTAAAACTCAAGAGCAACAATTGCAACAACGCGAAACAACATTACGCGAAGCTGAACAAAGATTAAAAAATTTAGAAAATCAGCAACAACGTTTACAAGAAAAAATCCAAGAAGCAGAAACGCGAATCACCGAATACGAAACCCAACAAACCTCTTGTAGAGACGCGATTCATCGCGTCTTGAGCCAAACCACAACGCTAGACGACCAAATCACCCAAACCCGCGCCAACCTAAGCCAAATGGAGCAAAATTTAGGAGAAGAAAAACAAAAACGCGACGCTACAGAACAAGAAGTGCGATCGCATCTTTTGCGCCAACAACAATTGCAATGGGAAATCCAAAAACTCCAAGAAACCCAAGAAAAGCGCCGCGAAGAACTAATTGCACTACAAAGCCAGTTGCGGGATGTAGGAGCAGAATTGCCAAATCCCTTGCCGGAAGTTCCAGATAAGGTAGATTTGGAAGAATTGCAGAAAGAATTGCGATCGCTTACCAAACGCTTACAGGCAATGGAACCTGTGAATATGCTGGCGTTGGAAGAATACGAACGCACTCAAAACCGTCTCCAAGAACTGACGCAAAAATTAGAAACATTAGAAGGAGAACGCACCGAACTACTTTTGCGGATTGAAAACTTTACCACATTGCGGCAACTTGCCTTTAAAGAAGCTTTTGATGCTGTTAACGAAAACTTTCAATCGATTTTTGCCATTCTTTCAGACGGCGACGGCTTCTTGCAACTCGAAAACCCCGAAGATCCCTTTAGCAGTGGGCTAAATTTAGTCGCACATCCCAAAGGTAAACCCGTACAGCGCCTAGCTTCCATGTCTGGGGGAGAAAAATCGCTTACAGCCTTGAGCTTTATTTTTGCCCTACAACGCTACCGTCCATCGCCATTTTACGCCTTTGACGAAGTAGATATGTTCCTAGATGGGGCAAACGTAGAGCGATTAGCTAGAATGATTAAACAACAGTCACAACAAGCGCAATTTATAGTTGTGAGTTTGCGTCGTCCGATGATAGAATCAGCCGAACGCACAATTGGCGTTACTCAAGCACGAGGAGCTTACACTCAAGTTTTGGGGATTAAGTTACAATCATCCAATACACCTGCTTGAGTTTTTGTTAATAATAGTGTATAGATAAACCACGTAATGTGCGAGTTTCTCTCAAACCTAACTCCCAAACCCTTCCCTACCAGGGAAAGAGAGCAAAAATTACAGCCTCTCTCCCTGTGGACAAGAGCTTTGGAGAGGGGTTCTAAGAATAAGTTGCACGTCGCGTTAAACCGGATTCGAGATCAGGACTCGGTATAGAATGACCTCCGAACAGATAATTAGGCGTTCCGACATATTAAATACCCAGGTGATTACCCGCGACAACGGCAAGCGGCTAGGCATCATCAGCCAAGTCTGGGTTGATATAGATCAACGAGAGGTTGTGGCTCTTGGTTTGCGAGATAGCCTGATCTCCATTTCGGGCATACCGCGCTATATGTACCTCAACAACATCAGCCAGATTGGTGATGTCATCCTGGTTGATAACGAAGATGTAATAGAAGATATCGAAGTTGAATCTCTCAGTAATCTGATTAACTGGGAAGTAATTACAGAAACAGGTGAGGTCTTAGGCAAAGTTCGGGGCTTCAAGTTCAACGGCGAAAGCGGGAAGCTTAACTCCATAGTTATTGCTTCTTTAGGATTGCCCCAAATTCCCGATCAATTTCTGAGTACTTACGAGTTCTCAGTAGATGAAATTGTCAGCACTGGCCCCAATCGATTGATTGTGTTTGAGGGAGCCGAAGAACGGGTAAACCAGTTGACAGTTGGTTTACTTGAGCGTCTAGGCATCGGCAAAGCACCTTGGGAGCGAGATATAGAAGAAGAATACGGCTATACTCCACCGCGTACAATTGCACCACCCAATCAACTGCCTAGTGGAGTGCCATTGCAGCCACCGAGGCAAAAAGTTCGCGCCCCCGAACCCGTAGCGCGGGAAGAGGAATGGACAGAAGACTATGTGGAAGAAGAAAGGCCACAGCGTCAGGTAATGAAGGCGCGGCAGTATGAATCTATTCAATACGAAGAAGACGAGGAAGAAGATAACTGGAGCGAGGCAACAGGCAGCGACAGGTATCAACAACCGCAGCCGCTAAAGTATGATGCCCAGCCCTATAGCAAGCCTTATGTTGATGAATACGATGATTATGACGACGTAGAGGGCGATGCTTGGGAAGATGCGCCGAAGCCTGTAAATATTCCCAAGAAAGTCAAAGAAAGACAGCCAGAATACGAAGAAGAAGGCGGATATTAGGTTATCCCCACCCTCAACCCCTTCCTTGCGCCAGCGAGGAGGGGGTTTTTTTATGAACGAAAGTAAAACCCATTGTCTAAATAACGTGAGTATTTTGTTAATGCTGCATAATGCCAGGAAAAATTGCAGTTGAAGATAGTACCCTTTAAAGTACTACAAGGAGAGGGCTAATTTTTTAGAACGCAGTATTGTGGACTTGCGAGCTTGAAAACGCGTTTTAATTACTGGCAACTTGCTACTTTATTATCCAACTCCAGTCGCAAACTATCATCAAGGGGCTTATTGGCATCTTGGGATACGTGCTAGCAACATTAGTGTTGATCAATCTCGTCGGTAAATTAGCAGCTCCCTTTGCACAAGGTCTATCACCATTTAGGATTTGTCATAATTAATGCCGTTGCCTGAGAGCTATCTAATGGATAGGAGAAAAAATATCCCTGCCCATATTCACAGCTCAACTTTCTCAACATTGCTACTTGCTCTTCTGTCTCTACCCCTTCGGCGGTAACATCCACGCCTAATTTGTGTGCCAATGTAATAATTGTCTGAACAATATCTAAATTTCCATCATCAAAAATGCTCCCGCTAACAAAAGAGCGGTCTATCTTCAGCTGATTAATTGGAAAGTGGTGGAGACGACCTAATGAAGAATAGCCCGTACCAAAGTCGTCAATTGCCAACTTAATTCCTAAATTTCTCAGTTGCTTTACTCTGATGATGGCTTTATCATGGTTTTCCATAATTACGCCTTCTGTAATCTCCAGCGTCAAATTCGGTGCGGGAAGTCCAGTGTCTTGTAGAACTTTATTGATGTCCGTCAGCAAGTTTTCTTGACTGAACCTAGTAGTACAAAGATTAACACTAATGGTCAAGGGACACTCAGCCAGATCCCCACAGGTAGAGGAAAATTGCTTTCGCCACTGTTGTATCTGACTACATGCCTCATGCAAGAGCCACTGCTCAATAAGGATAATTAGCCCCGTTTCTTGGGCAGTTGACATGAAATACTCTGGCAAAACAATACCGTGTTTTGGATGTAGCCACCGCACAAGCGCCTCAAAACCAGTTATCCTACCGTGACTGAGTGACACTATCGGTTGATAATAAACCCGAAACTCCTGAAGCTCAATGGCTCGGCGCAGCTCGTTAACCAACTGCAAGTGTGCCATTGCTTGAATATGCATATCAGTGTTAAAAATCTCATAGCAGTCTCTGCCTTGTGCCTTAGCTCGGTACATTGCAATATCGGCGTCACGCAAGTAATCTTCTGGTTTACAACCTGTTATGCTTAAAGCAATGCCAATACTTGCTGTAGTGGACACTTCGTGCCCGTCTAGAACCACAGTTCGTGCCAGATTCTTTTGTATTCGCTCAACAACCGCTACCACTTCAAATACATCTCTAATTCCCACTAGCAAGATGATAAACTCGTCTCCTCCCAGGCGTGCAGCTATATCTGTAGAGCGCAAGCATTCTTGAAGCCTTTGAGCAACCGTAAGCAGTAATTGATCTCCAAATGTGTGTCCCAAGCTGTCATTGATCACCTTGAAGCGATCTAGATCTAGAAACAAGACAGCAAATAGATAATCTGAATGCCGTTTGGAATAATTGACCGCATCTTCTAAACGGTTTATAAATAAAGCACGGTTTGGGAGTCCCGTCAGTATATCATGAAACGCAAGGTGCATCAGTTGTGACTTGGCTCGTTTATGCTCTGTAATTTCACTCAGCAATTGTTGATTTGCTTTTGCCAGTTCCACTGTGCGTTTTGCCACTTGTTCTTCAGCTTTTTTAGTTTCGCTGATATTACGCAGCAACCAACGCCAGCCTACCAACTTTCCTTGTGAGTCATACACTGGAGAGGCTCTAATACTAGTAGGAAAGGGTGTACCCAAGCGTGGTTTTAGGTCAATTACGCAGTCCTCTATCTGTTGCGAATTATTTATTAGGGAGCTAAATATCTGGCGGTCTTGTTGAGCAATAAATAGAATTAATGGCTTACCTACCAGATATTTTTGGCGCACAGAGAGCATAGTTGCTGCTGCATAGTTAGCCTCTAGGATCTTGCCTACGGTATTAGTTACTAAGTAACCATCTGGCGCAAAATCGAATAATTCTTTGTAACGCTGGCGTTCTATCTCTGCTCGCGCTCTTGTTAGCTCTAACTCCTCTGAGGTAACCAATAGTTCTTCCAATGCCACTTGGAGTTCATCGAAAGCCGCTATCATTAGCTCTTGTTGTGAGTTTGGTTGAGTTGCAGTACGCTGCCATATTCCTCGCACCCGCGATCGCAATTCTGCTATCTGTTGGCTAAACTCATCTACATCCATATTGCTCAAGCTGCAAAACTATGAAGCGTGGGTGTAAGTAATGATCAAATCTAAGTATTAGTATCAATAAATACTAAATAATTGTCATCTATGGCAGGGTATACTTTATATTACTTACGCACTGTGTTCTTAGTTATTTGTTGTATAGCGTGAATATAAATCTTGAATCTGGTATCTTTTTTGTTAACTTGTACCTAACTGAGGGTTGGATATTTTTAATAGGTTGCCACACTTGCTACTATGAAGCCCTATAAGATACCAGTCTATACCGAGAAACTCTACAATGAACGCTGCGCTAAAACAGTTTATAACTAATTAGTGAATATTCAGAAACTCAGCAAAAACTGCTAGCGTCAAACAAAGGAAAATATCATTGTGGACGTTATAGTTTGAAAACCCGTTCTAATTACTGGCAACTGCTGCCTTATATCCGGCTCCAGTGGCGAACCCTCACCAAAGGACTTATTGGTATCTTGGGATACGTGCTGGCAACATTAGTGTTGATAAATATTGCCGGTAAATTGGCAACTCCTTTTGCCCAAGGTAATGTAGTAGCGATCGCTCAAATAACTGGCAGTTGTGCTTTAGTATTTCTTGTCAGAGGCTTGTTTCAGTCTATACAAGATATGTACATGGCAAAAGCTGCTTTGCGAGTTGCTTTTCATCTCCGTCAACAAGTCTACACACATCTTCAAAAGCTAAATCTCAGCTATTTTGAAACGGCAAAAGCTGGTGATTTATCTTACCGCCTCACCGAAGATGTTGACCGAGTTGGCGAAGTGGTAAATAAAGTATTTCACGACTTTATCCCCTGCATTTTGCAGTTGCTAGCAATTCCGATTTACATGATTTATCTGAATTGGCAACTGACATTAGCAACAGTGATAGTTGCACCACTGATGGGTATTTTAATTGGCTGGTTTGGGGAACGCTTGAGCAAATATTCCTTAAAAAGTCAAAATCGCGTTTCAGGTTTATCAGCCATCCTTGCGGAAGTTTTCAACGGTATTCGTTTGGTACAGGCTTTTGCTGCCGAAAATTACGAAATTGCCCGCTTTGGCCATGAAGCAGAATGCAGTCTGAAAGCCAAATACTCAGCCGAACGCCTGAAAGCGATTCAGATTCCTATTGTTGGATTTCTGGAAGCCTTAAGTGCATTATCGTTACTGATTGTAGGAGCGTGGCAAATTTCCCAAGATAATTTGACAGTGGCGAATTTTTTCAGTTATCTAGCGGCGGCGGCGCTGTTAATTGATCCTATTGGTCATACTACTAATAACTACAACGAATTTAAACAGGGTGAAGCATCTGTTGATCGTGTTTTTGAATTGATGGCAATTCAGCCAACGGTGATCGAAAAGGTAAATGCGATCGCTCTCCCGCCAGTTAAAGGCAAAATAGAATATTGTCATATTTCCTTCGCCTATAAACCGGGTGAAGCTGTATTAAAAGATATCAGTTTATTGGTATCACCAGGTGAAGCGATCGCTCTTGTGGGTGCTTCTGGTGCTGGTAAAAGCACATTCGTGAATCTTTTACCCCGTTTTTACGACCCGGAAGTTGGTCAAATATTAATTGACGGCGTTGATATTCGAGATGTCAAGCTGCATAGTCTGCGGCGACAAATTGGGATTGTTCCTCAAGAAACCATTATGTTTTCCGGGACAATTGCTCAAAATATCGCCTTTGGACAAGATGTTTTTGATATAGAAGCAGTTGAAGAGGCGGCAAAAATTGCTAATGCCCATCAGTTTATTACCAAACTGCCAGAAGGTTATCAGACTTGGGTGGGTGAACGTGGGGTAAACTTATCAGGTGGACAAAGACAAAGAATTGCGATCGCTCGTGCTGTTCTGCTTAATCCCCAAATCTTGATTCTTGATGAAGCGACATCAGCATTAGATTCTGAGTCAGAAGCACTGGTACAGGAAGCACTGGAAAGACTGATGGAAAAACGGACAGTATTTATTATTGCTCACCGTTTATCGACAGTTAGGAGGTGCGATCGTATTTTAGTTCTCGAACAGGGTCAAATTGTCGAATCGGGAACTCATGAAGAATTATTAGCCCTAGAGCGTTGCTATGCGCGGTTTTATGCCCAGCAGTTTAGTTAGCCAGATTAAATACTCGTTAGCTTATTACCCAAATCTAACAATCCTCGCTTCGTTGCTATACCGTCTCGGAATAAAATTCCAAGGCTAATAGCTAAAGCTCTCTAAAGCGGACTGAGTAGATGATTCTAGTCTACTGAAGTGGACTTAAGCTATCAGCCTGGAACTTCAGTTCCGGGCGGGATGTCAGTAAACACGACTATTTAACTTTGACTACCCTTTAGACTGAATTGCCTTAATTAAGTCATAAAAAGGTTGCCAATTATCTTCCTGAGCAATTGATTCCCAAATAGATTCAATCACAGGTCTTAATAATGCCGTTTTGGGATTATTAACAGCTAGAGTTTGGGTAATTATATCGATGCAATTGCTCTCCAAATCATTCAAAATTTTATGATACAGTATGCACCAATCATCAAAAAATCCTGACGCACCCGGTACTGGCACAATATCTGAACTATTCATTACAAAACCTGGATCATCTCGCCATTTCGATGAAAAAGTCCGAGCCATTTCATAAAAGAATTGGTGATAACCAACTTGGCTATCTTTCAAAAATTCAACAGTTAGATTCAACAGTTCCCCAGCTTCTGGATGTGGTAAATTTTCAAAACCTAACTTTTTCAACATCAAAGAACTGTATTCAGCTTGATAATATTCATCAAACATTGCTAATCCAGCTTCCATTTCCTCTTTATCGATAATCGCCTTTAAAGGTTCTTGGAGCATTTGTAAATTTAACTGACAAATACTTGGTTGATTACCGTAACAATAGCGCCCATAATAGTCAAAATATGCAGCTATAAAGGATGGGTTATAAGTTGGGATAAACGCGTAAGGGCCATAGTCAAAACTCTCTCCCGTAATTGACATATTGTCAGTATTTAGAACTGCATGACAAAAGCCAGCCGCCATCCACTGCGCTACTAGTTTTGCAACTCGTTTCACTAGTTCGGCGTAAAACAAGGCATATTTATTTTGTTCAGCACTTAAGTGTCGATAATACTGCTCAATTACATGGTCTAATAACTTCTTAGTTAAATCTGGACGCTGGAAAAAATGCAGTCGCTCAAAAGTGCCAAACCGAATATGAGAGCTGCTCATTCTAATCATCACACATGAGCGAGTAGGCGAAGGTTCGTCGCCTCGCCAGAGGGGTAAACCTGTTTCAATCATGCTCAGACAGCGCGAGGTACGTACACCCAATTGGTGTAATGCTTCCGCAGCCAGAACTTCCCGTACCCCACCTTTAAGCGTCAGCATACCATCGCCACCACGAGAGTAAGGCGTTCTTCCAGAACCTTTCGTGCCAAAATCGTACAATTCGCCATCAGTGGCGCGTACTTGCCCGTAAAGGAAGCCTCTACCATCACCTAACTGTCTGTTATATTCACCAAATTGATAGCCGTGGTAACGCAGCGCCAACAAGGGTTTACGCCCCTGAAATTTGCCAAAAGCTGTGATAAAATCATCATCTTTGACTAGTTGGGGATCTAAACCCAAGCGGGGTAGTAGTGCATCGTTGCGCCAACGCAAGAGGTGTTGAGGAAATTCCTCTGCTGCAACCTCATCGTAGTAGTCATCGCCTAGAGATTCCAAGGCGCTTTCGTAGTTGAGGGAGAGAAAAGGATTGCTAGAATTTTTGTAGTTTGTAGTTTCAGCCAGAGTCATTACGAGCAAAGCTTAATTCATTCTTCCCTTAATACTAGCTCTGGCTTTGGCATCAGCATAGACGCAAAAAGCGACCCATATCTAAAATATGGCAGCGCCCCCGTTAAAATCTAGAGCGCATAATGGATAAAGTTTTGCAATTAAAAAAAAACTTAACTCAATTAGCTATTTTAGACGCTACATTTGAGGTTTTTGGCTCAGAATCACACCAATATCAATTTAAACCTTGCTTGAGTGACAAGAATATTCAAGTGTTTGAATCTAAATATAATATTACGTTACCAAGTGAATATCGAAACTTTCTCTTAGAAATTGGTAATGGTGGTGCAGGGCCAGGATACGGCTTATCTGGACTATCGGCAATTGAATCTAAAGATGTCATCTCAGAAAAACTATACCCTGAAAACTACGAAATTCTCTCTAAATCATTTCCTTTCACAAAAGCATGGAATGATTTGGATTTAATGGTTAAGAATAATACAGATTTTGTTACCAATAATGATGACTACTTCGACAAGAAATTTATCCAGGGTACTCTCACCATTACAAATTATGGTTGTGGAATTTATGCGGTGTTAGTCGTTACTGGGGAGCAGTCAGGAAAAATTTGGATAGATGACCGTACTAATGATAACGGGATATATCCTGCTTCTTTGAGCTTTTGTCATGCTTTCCATGACATCAACCCTGATGATTCTTATCCAAATAGCAATGAGGAGCAGCCTTTAAGTTTTTATGATTGGTATGAAGACTGGCTCAACCGAAGTTTGGATCAAATCCGCCAGTCTTCCGAAACTTAACCTTAATTAAATAAAAACTCCGTTTTATTTTTTAGTTTGTGGTGCTGGTGCAGTAACTGCTGTTGGATTTGATGTTGGTTGTGATGCTTGTGAAGATATAATTTGTTTCACTTGCTGGTTATAAGTTTGCAAAATTGATTGAACCTGTTTCTGTTGATCTGGATTCAGATTCAAAGATGTTAACACTGTTCTGATTCTCTGACGAGATTGTAGCCCTGCCTTAAATTTAGTAGTTTGGGACGGGTTTAATAGAGCCTGAATATCCTTATCTCTTTGCTGACGGGCCGCTTGGATTTGTAGGCGCTGTTGACTTGTTAGTTTGATTTTTTGATGTGATGCAGGACTAGTCTGAGTTTTTAAGGCTGGTGGTGTAGTGGTGGGATTTGAAACTGGTTGTGCTAAGACACTTCCGTGTAAGATGGTAGCAAAAGTAAAGATAGCAGAAAGGACAGATAAGCGCTTTATAGAATTAATAGACATCTTGAAAAACTCCTCAATCATTTAATAGAATCGGGCACATCGGCTTCAGCAAACCTTGATAACTGATCCAATTAGCGAATAAAGATTACTATTGCATTTGGTTGTGGAGTTGTTGTGTATTTATTATGAATTTTCTATGAATTGATAGATGCTTATAGCTAATTTAATAAACTCATGAGAACGAAGCTATTGCATAATTGTAAATACTGTAGTTTGAACAATTTTCACCAAGCAAAAATGAGAATTTTAGCAAATTTTAAGCATTATTCACCCTATATAATTGCCTAATTGTCGTTTACAAGTAATATTTACAAATAAGTAAATTCTTAATTATTTATAGTAATTTAAATATTTTCACAATATATAGCAGTTTTTAAAATTTAGGTACTTGCCAATTAGGATTGATAAGACTTGTCATAATATGATCTTCCCATTGCCCATTAATCAATAAATAATCTCTAGCATATCCTTCAATGACAAAACCTAGTCTTTTGAGTACATTGCCACTACGTCGATTGTGAGGCATGTAATTAGCCATGACTCGATGAAAATTTAACTCCTCAAAAAGATATTGAATGGCGGCTTTTAGCCCTTCTGTCATATATCCTTTCCCTTGTTTACTCTCAGCAAGGCTATATCCCACATAGCAAAAATGAGCGGCTCCCCGGACAAAATTACTAAAATTTACAGTTCCAATAATTACGGTAGGATTTTTTTTGGTAAAAATAAATAACTTTAACGATTGACCATTAATAAATTCTAGAAAATTGCTCTCTATCTGATACTGCCAATACTCTTCAGTGAAAAACCCATCAACCCAAAGAGGGTAAAATGGAGTTAGATAGGTTTTGTTATGAATAAAGTATTTAAGAATTTGGGGTATATCTTCATGGATAGCCGCTCGTAAGAACAGGCGATCGCTTGTAATTAGTGGCAGTTCGGATATCATAAATTACTTAATCGGCAAAATCTCTTCCTAAAACATTCTCTAGATTTTAAATTCTCTCATACCGTGGTTTAGCAGCAGCCAAGGCAAATAGAATTCGCACACCAATTGCATTGCTTAATGCCCAATGCTTAATCTATGAGTATTTTTACTGGTAATCTGCCATTCAACCAAAATATTGATAAGCTGATGTCTAATATCTAGAGCGGAAGGATTGAGAGCCAATGGGTGATAAAGCACAGTAAACGGCATAACTTCGATAAAATCGCTTTGCCCAAACGCTGTACCGCAGGAAATTCAACCAAAATACAGCTCAAGATTTAACCCAGTCTACAAGAAGGATAGTGATGTGGTGGGAATACGCTACGATTGGCAGGAATTAGAGATTCGGGCGATATACAACACGCCATTGCTAGAGCTGATTTATCAAGCTGCTAGCGTGCATCGCCAATATCATGACCCAACAAAAATACAAGTTTGTAAGCTTATATCTATCAAAACCGGGGGTTGCCCAGAAGATTGCAGTTACTGTGCCCAATCTTCCCGCTATAAAACAGAGGTAAAGCCGGAAGCACTCCTTGAAAAGGAAACGGTAGTTAACATTGCTCAGAAAGCGAAAGAAACTGGTGTTAGTCGCATCTGCATGGGTGCTGCTTGGCGCGAAGTGCGGGATAACTCCCAATTTGAGGAAGTCCTGGAAATGGTCAAGGATGTAACCGCAATGGGTTTAGAAGTGTGCTGCACTCTGGGTATGTTGACAGCAAATCAAGCCAGGAAATTGGAAGAAGCGGGACTTTACGCCTACAACCATAACTTAGATACCTCGCAGGAATATTACAGCACAATTATTACCACGAGAACTTATAGCGATCGCTTGAATACAATCAAGAATGTACGTCAGACAAATGTTACTGTCTGTTCCGGCGGTATCCTGGGTTTGGGCGAAACTGTTGATGACCGAGTTGGGATGTTACAAACTCTGGCAAACTTACATCCGCATCCAGAGTCTGTGCCAATTAATATTCTTTCACAAGTACCAGGCACACCTTTAGAAAATCAGCCTGATGTCCCCATTTGGGATATTGTACGGATGATTGCCACAGCCAGAATTTTAATGCCAGCTTCCGATGTGCGTCTGAGTGCAGGTAGGGCTAGACTTTCTCAAGTTGAACAAGCTTTCTGCTTTATGGCAGGAGCCAATTCTATCTTTTCTAGCGACGACAACAAAATGTTGACAGTGACTACTCCCTGTCCAGATTATGATAGCGATCAAGAAATGCTGAATTTACTCGGTTTGGGAATGCGTCCACCTTCCCAAAGACAAGAGAAGGTGGCAAGTCCGGCTGTTGTGGGATAAATCTCTTTTTGTAGGATGGGTGTCTAGCCCGTCCTTAGTAAACTGAGGGCAGGCAAGATGCCCGCCCCACAAGGGCCTTGGTTAAATTATCTTGGCAGTCCGTAGACCGAACAGCAGACCGACAGCCAAACCAAAGAACAAAGCTAAAAATCCGATGTAAGCTGCAATCGCAAACATTTATTTTTCTCCACAATACTTCCTAAATCTATTGAATCATTAGTCATTGGTCATTGGTCATTAGTTATTCTCCCCACACTCTCCACTCCCCACTCCCCACTAGCCAGATTGCGATACAATACAGCCCACGGGCGCTTGTTTAGGGGTTGGGCAATGACTTCTGTAATTAATGTAAATTTACCAGAGCAGTCTTATGAGATTGCGATTTCACCTTCGAGTTTAGATCAACTGGGTCAACAGATGGCCAGTCTGAAGCTAGGCAAGAAGGTATTACTTGTTTCTAATCCTACTATTTTTAAGCATTTTGGGGAAAGAGCAATTACATCTCTAACATCTACTGGATTTGAAGTTGCTAGCTGTACCCTACCACCAGGGGAACGCTACAAAACCCTCAATTCCATCCAAAAACTTTACGATATCGCCTTAGAAAACCGCCTAGAACGTTCCTCTACAATGGTGGCTTTGGGCGGAGGTGTAATTGGCGATATGACTGGCTTTGCAGCCGCAACTTGGCTGCGCGGCATTAATGTTGTCCAAGTTCCTACCACTCTCTTAGCGATGGTGGATTCGGCAATTGGTGGCAAAACTGGCGTGAATCATCCCCACGGCAAAAACTTGATTGGGGCATTCCATCAACCGCGTTTGGTTTTGATTGACCCAGAAGTATTGAAAACTCTACCTATGCGTGAATTTCGCGCCGGAATGGCAGAAGTTATTAAATATGGTGTAATTTGGGATGCCGAATTGTTTGCCCAGTTGGAAGCAAGTAAACGCCTCGACCAACTCCGCTATGTAAAACCTGAACTGATACACGCCATATTAACGCGCTCTTGTCAAGCTAAAGCTGATGTTGTTAGCAAAGATGAGAGAGAAGGCGGATTACGGGCGATTCTCAACTATGGACATACTATCGGTCATGCAGTGGAAAGTTTGACTGGTTATCGTTTAGTAAATCACGGTGAAGCGGTGGCCATTGGTATGGTAGCAGCCGGTCAAATTGCTGTGGAATTGGGAATGTGGCAAAGTGTTGACACGGAACGTCAAAATTCTTTAATTCAAAAAGCAGGTTTACCGACTAAGTTACCGACTGGGGTAGATATTGAAGCAATTATTGACGCGTTGCAGTTAGATAAGAAAGTCAAAGCGGGGAAAGTGCGGTTCGTTTTACCAACAGAGATTGGTGTAGTAACAGTTACCGATGAAGTGCCATCAGATATCATTCGGCAAGTGTTGCAGGGAATGTGAAAAATTTGAAGAAGAATTCAGGAGTCAGAATAAAAATTAGTTACTCTGTGCTTCAAATTACGAATTACGAATTAATGAATCATGATACTCCAAGCCAAGAATCAATTAACCTTGCAAGAGTTTTTAAATCTTTCACCAGGTGAGGGAGATATAACTTATGAACTTGTTGATGGGCAAGCAATTCCTAAAATGTCACCAAAAAAATTCCACTCTAAACTTACCCGTGCCCTTCTGAATTTAATTGAGCAATGCTGTGAGGGTCAAGGAGAAGTTTGCCCAGAATTAGCTGTCGCATTAACCCGTCGAGGGCGAGACTGGATGCCAATACCAGATATTTTATATATTTCTAATGGACGTTTACCCCTTGACTGGGATCAAGAAGGAGCATGTTCTGTTCCTCCTGATTTAGTGATTGAGATTATTTCCCCAGGGCAAACCTTTGGACAAATGGCAGCTAAAGCCAAAGACTATTTAGATGCCAAGGTGTTGCGGGTGTGGGTGGTAGATAGTAAAGCGAGAAGCATTACTGTTTTTTATCCAGATGCAGCACCACAAACTTATATGGGAGAAGAATTACTTAAAGATTCTTTATTTGAGGGATTGGAATTTACTGTTGAGCAAGTGTTTCAAAAGGCAAAAATACCATTAGACACCGAATAGTAAACTTTTTACATTTACCATAATTCTTTATCATCTCAAAGCCCATCAAAATTTTAATCGGCGGTTACTACTCAAACTTTTATATCTTTAGTCAGCAACGCCCTATTTTTGAGGCTGCGGTTCTTTCTGCGATCGCTGCTGGCTATTTGTTGGTTGCAGTTTGTAAAATAAAGCTGGTAGCGTAGCTTTGCGGAAAGCACCGCAGTAGTGCATAGTCATAACCGCCTTAAAAGCCCAATGGTCTGATGGCACATCAGTAAAGGGATTTGGCAAAGTTTCTGCTTGATTATGAACACAAGCATTTAAAACTTGATTCGATCTTGCTGGAGTGTCGGTAGTAGGTTCTTGAGATTTAACAGGGGTTACAAAGCTACTAGTAGCTAGCACTACAAGTGTTGCCAAAAGTTTGGAGTTCATAATTTGAGTTTTCTAGGGATGACTACCCTATGTTAGTTCCCAGGCTGTTGCCCAGGAACTAGAATAAACTTGCTAAGATTAAGCATTAGAAAACATAGTAAGCATTACTAACATAACAACTAATGCACTAATCCAAAGAGCTAACGATCCCCAACTAACTGAATCTTTTTGTACTCTTTGCCAGAAATTGGTAACTAAGTTATTCCGAATTGCCATTTTATAACCTCCAATTTTTATTAAACTTGCACTGATTCAATTAATTAAGTTTGGATTGAGTAAATAAAAGTTAATTTTTAGGGATATCAGCCTTTATTTACTGAATCCCAGAGATTAACCAACAGAGATTGAAATTAATTCATGCAGCCAGTGCCAATGCATTTATCTCAACGCATTACTAAAATCTAAAAAACGCACAAAAATTTACAAAAAGATATTTGTTGATGCTTAAATTAATTTTCCCATACGTAACTGTTTACACTCCAAAATTTGGTAATTTTGAGAAAATTCTTAACGTTATCTTAACTATGTATAAAAGTTAATGTTTTCAATCACAAACTACTTAAGTATTGACAATGTTTCGCTTTGACTCGTGATTTATCTAGACTTGAAAATATATAACTAACAGGAAAAAGGCAGGTAAATAATGGTGCAACAAATAAGACATAATGAACCGCAGTATATCTGTATAATTCCAGTTGAGAGAATTACAGCCAACCAAGACGAAGAAATCATGACCTTTGGTGCATCAGCTGACGAGGCAAAAAAACATGGTGAAGAATTGTTAGCATCTACCTATGGTTGTAATCAATCACAAGTTTTAGAATTAATCCAGCAAGCACGAATTGAAGCAATAGCTCAGTGGTGTGCCCCTCAAGAGCGCAGAGCCATATAAAATCAAGGTGGTAATACCAATTCACAATGGGCTTCGCCCCGCTACGCTAACGCAATGGGCAACTCTTGGAGACGCTAAAAGCGAACGCCCCGCTATGCTAACGCAATTAAAAAACTTAGATACAGCAATGCTTTCAAGGTTTACATCTGTATCAGATTTTTCGTTAAATGATATAACTCGCACTGAACGTGAACAGGCGATGTCTACAACAAGCTATGCCTACGCATGAGGTAGTAAAGGCACTGAAATAGAAAAATTAATATAGAGAAGTGTAAAAAACAGCGCTGCACTACTAACTATATGCTACCTTTCAAAACTCTGCTACGTGTCCGACACTATGAGATGGACGCCCTTGGACATGTAAATAACGCCGTATACCAAAATTATCTAGAACAAGCGGCCATTGAGCATTCAGAATACCTGGGCTTAACTTTGGATGTATATCGGCAAGTAGGTGGCGTATTTGTCATGCGGCGAGTGGAAATTGACTATTTACGCCCAGCTGTAGCAGGCGATACCCTAGAAGTCACTACCTGGTTGAAGGAAATGCGTGGGACTCGTGCCTTGCGATGCTACGAAATTCGTAAACAAAACCAAGATAATTTGTTAGTTACGGCAGAGGCTCTATGGGTTTGGGTAGATGCACAGACAATGCGCCCACGACCAATTCCCAGTGTCATGTTAGACAAATTTTTGCAAATCCAAAACCCAGGTGTTACAAACTAAAAATGGTTTGTTATTCGCCATTTAATGAATCTTAATTCTTCTAATGAAAACAAATGATTGATTTTTTACCCAGGTAATGATGACGAGCAAGAATGCACAACTATGATGTTATAAGTGCAAAATTTAAATTTGTAGAAACTGCAATCAAAATTAGTTTAGTAAATCAGGATTTTCAAGTCAATATTATGGAGCAAAGTCAGCCACAACAGCGCCGTGTCGCCGATCAAGTATTTCAAGAATCCCTCGACCAGTTGGAGGATATTTTACAAGAAAGTTCAACTGAGGATGAAGAAATCCCCCAAGCACAACTGCATACTAGTAGTCTCAGTGAAGTCGAACTCGATCAAGACTTGACAGATATTGATTTAGCGGCTCTTGAGGACGCAGTTGCTGATATTGAACAATATCTCGAAGAAATAACAAACCCTAAAGAAAAGTTATGAGTTTTAACTCCTGTATAGACGCGATTAATCGTGTCTCTCCAAACTATTGACTTATTTGCCGCCGAGCTTCGTACAACATTAAAGCAGCTGCGATCGCCACATTCAATGATTCCACCCCAGGACTCAAAGGAATTTTTACTTGCCTGTCTGCGATCGCTGCTAATTCTGGCGACAATCCAGCACCCTCATTTCCCAGTAAAATCAGACTGGGTTTGCGCCAATCCACCTCCCAATAAGTCAAAGTCGCACTGGGTAAGGTTGCCACTACCTGCATTCCTGCCTGCTGACTTTGTTGCACTGTAGCTTTTAAATCTTCGGTTACAGCTGTTGGTAGGCGAAACCATTGCCCTGCTGAAGCCCGGATAACTTTGGGGCTGTCTAAATCTACACTATCTGCACTTACCCACAACCCGGATGCTCCAGCAGCAGCAGCAGTGCGGATCATCGTACCCAAGTTACCGGGATCTTGCACCGTTTCTAAAGCTAAGATTATACCAGTAAATGGTAGTTGAGTTTGGCATTCGCTTCGTTTTGCCGTTGCAACCACACCATCTGGTTGGACTGTGGTAGCGATCGCATCCAAGACTTCTTTACTCACAATTTCGGCGCGATCGCATCGGCTACAAGCTTCTTCCCAGAGTGAGGAGTGGGCTGCTTGCCATTCTGGAGTACAACACACTGTTTCTAGTGGGTAATTAACCGCACAGGCTTCTTCTAACAGGTGTGTTCCTTCTAGTAAAAATAACTGCTGTTTGTGCCGCTCCTTGGTGGAGTGAAGTTTGCGGATTTGCTTGACTAGGGAATTTTGTAAACTGGTCAACACGATTTTGGATTTTGGATTAATCTAAAATCCAAACTATTGATATGCGGAACCCGGGACTTGAACCCGGAAGCCTTGCGGCACTAGAACCTGAATCTAGCGCGTCTGCCAATTCCGCCAGTTCCGCTGGCAATTTTTTATTATTACGTATTTTTCTATCTCTGTCAAGTTAAAGCATAACGCCTCGTTTAACAGGCTCAGACTAGAAAAAACTTTTTCAAGGTATTAGGTTGAATCAAAATATTAACTGAACAGTACAGCATTGATTTTTAGAAAACACTTAAGTTATTTTACTGAGTATTTAATTTAGCTTAAAACTACTACTTGCTCATTCATCTTTGCTAATTTGCTTAAATTCTCAAAATGCCTGCTGTTGCTGATTTACAGCCTGTATTTCTCACAAAAAAACAATTTTTTTATGCAATATGCCGCTCTAAAATGTGGACATTTTGAATCTTTACTGTAGAATCAAAACCAACTTCAAACATATAAAATACGTATTACTTTTGGAGGTAGGCTTATCAATCCTTCTACCAGCTTACCAGATGTCAAAATTGCTCCAGAAGCAGACTCCTCAGTCTTGCAAATCTGGGGTGGGCATCCTTTGCGAGGTCATGTGAAAATTAGCGGGGCAAAAAATGCAGCACTGGTAATCATGGCTGGAGCCTTGCTGTGTCCGGGCGATTGTCGTATCCGCAATGTTCCCTTATTGGCGGATGTAGACCGGATGGGTCAGGTATTGTCAGCTTTGGGTGTAAGCTTAACGCGGCAAGGCGATATTTTAGACATCAACGCCAGCGAAATTAAAACATCAAAAGCTCCCTACGAACTAGTTACCCAACTGAGGGCGAGTTTCTTCGCCATTGGTGCGATTCTGGCAAGATTGGGAGTAGCGCAGATGCCCTTACCAGGCGGTTGTGCTATTGGGGCAAGACCAGTTGACTTGCATGTTCGAGGACTGCAAGCAATGGGAGCGGAAGTACAAATTGAGCATGGCATTTGTAATGCCTACGTCCCTGGCAGCAGCCGGAGATTACAAGGTGCGAAGATTTATTTAGACATCGCTAGTGTCGGAGCTACGGAAAACTTGATGATGGCGGCTACCCTAGCAGAGGGCGAAACGATCATCGAAAATGCGGCCAGAGAACCGGAAGTAGTTGATTTAGCTAACTTCTGTAACGCGATGGGAGCGAAGATTAAGGGCGCGGGGACTAGCAGGATTATTATCGAAGGAGTCCCCAAGTTGCATTCTGTTGACTACAGTATCATTCCCGATCGCATTGAGGCTGGGACGTTTTTGCTGGCAGCAGCAATTACCCGTTCCGAACTTCTTCTCTCGCCAGTGGCTCCAGAACACCTTATACCAGTGATTGCCAAGCTGCGAGATATTGGGGTAACGATAATTGAGGACAAGCCTGAACACTTACGTATTCTATCGGCGGAAACTCTTAAGGCAACGGATATTGAAACTCAATATCATCCAGGTTTTCCCACAGATATGCAAGCGCCGTTCATGTCTTTGCTGACATTGGCCGAAGGCGACAGCGTAATTAACGAATCTGTCTTTGAAAATCGCTTGCGTCATGCCTCAGAGTTAAATCGCTTGGGGGCAGACATTCGTGTTAAAGGCAATGCTGCTTTCGTTCGGGGAGTACCGAAATTGTCTGGCGCACCAGTATTAGGTACAGACTTGCGAGCATCGGCAGCGCTAGTCATAGCAGGACTGGCGGCAGAAGGAAAAACCACAATTCAAGGATTACAGCACCTTGATCGCGGCTATGATCGACTTGATGTGAAGTTGCAGCAACTGGGCGCTAAAGTCCTCCGCGTGGGCGAAGTATCAGCAGATGCAGAAGTCGCTTCCACCATCAGTAGTCTGTCAACTTGAAATTGATAGGTAAAAGAAGAGGCAAGGGAGCAGAGGGGCAGAGGGGATTGAACTTGGCACATTGAACTCTCCTCTGCTCCCCTGCTCCCCTGCTCAAGGTTTTGAGAGATTTGGTGAGAAATCCGGGCTACTTCTTCATTTCCCCCTGCCCCCTGCCTCTTGGTTGAGACTGAGGCAAGAACAAGGC
Source organism: Nostoc sp. CmiVER01 (assembly GCF_034531135.2). Taxonomy (NCBI): domain Bacteria; kingdom Bacillati; phylum Cyanobacteriota; class Cyanophyceae; order Nostocales; family Nostocaceae; genus Nostoc; species Nostoc sp. CmiVER01. Next base: position 18,642 of record NZ_JAVRBU020000018.1, on the reverse strand, counting down.
GAATGAGGGAGACAAGGTAAAATTTTCTCCCCTTGTTCCTTCTGACCAGCTTAGTTAAATCGTTATACTAACTGTGGGAGGCTGTTTATCTAACTAGCCAGATTCCATAGTTGTGTTTTTTTATAGCTTGCTGCACTATGTCCTTCTTTAAAACCCCGCTAATTGGTTTAAAAGCTGACTCATTTCGTCATCCATTAGACCTGGAAGCTACCAAAACGCTTAAGCAAATACCAGGCATAGATATGTTGGTGCGAAATTGGCTTGGGCCAATGGCAGAGCAGGTTTTCTATGTAGAAAATATTGCCTCCAGTATTCTAGTAGGTGAAAAGCAACTGCCCGATTTATACAAGCTGTTGTTAGATGCCTGTAAAATCCTGGATATAGAGCCTCCCCAGTTGTACGTCCGGCAACATCCGGCTCCTAACGCCTATACTTTTGCTGTGCGCGGTAAGCAGCCGTTTGTTGTATTACACACATCCCTAATTGATATTCTTACACCAGAGGAAATACAGGCAGTAATTGCCCACGAGTTGGGACATCTTAAGTGTGACCATAGTGTTTATTTGACGCCTGTAAATTTATTAATATTAGCTGCGGCGATTGTGCCCAATGTCGGAACCTTCGTTGCTCAAGCGATACAGGCACAACTTTTAGAATGGGTACGCTGTGCTGAGTTTACCTGCGATCGCGCTGCATTACTAGCAACCCAAGATCCCAAAGTTGTCATGTCAGTGCTGATGAAGCTAGCGGGTGGTTCCCCTACCTTAGCGCCACAACTGAATCTTGATGCCTTTGTTGCCCAAGCCCGCGCTTACGATGATATTAGCAAGACCGAACTAGGTGAAATGGTCAAAGCTGCCCGTACAGCCCAATTAACCCATCCAGTGCCAGTGCTACGGGCGCGAGAAATCGACCGTTGGGCAAGCAGTACAGAATATCAATCTTTAATCCAAAGTCATGGATTGAAGTCTACAAGTAATGAAGTTGCACCCAAAGGCGGATGGCGAAACTGGTAGAGCGAGTAATGAAATTTGGTTGTTTAAATTGGTTGTTTAAATTAGATGTGTTTTAGCTGACAATACTTCAGATGATTCGCTCATGAGTTGGCGCAGCCCGTCGTAGACATCGCACTTGCTAAAGTTTTTAGCCAAGCTGTGAGAGATTCACTGTAATGTAAAATACTGGTACAGCCCAAAAATCAGCTAATGACCAGGTTTCCTTACGACCAGTTCGCCAAAGACTATCTTAAAGAATTGTTACAACCATTGGGAGAAGTGGAAACAAGTCGGAAAGTTCCGGCTCAAATCCGAGAGATTGATGTTTATTTTGTACCTTCGCCCCAACTGACAAATACAATAGAATTGGGGTTGTTAGGAAAATTTGCGGCTGAACCTGCATTAATTGAACCATTTAGAAATGCAGCTACAATTGCGGAAATCCGCAGTTGCATAAATAAATTGTTTGATATCTTTGCTGAATTAAAACGTCAAGCTAAAATTGATAAAAATCGGCTTGTAGAATCAGAATTACCACGTTTATGGATTTTATCACCCACGGCTTCTGAATCTATATTGGATGGTTTTAGAACTAACCTAGATGAAGAAAATTGGGGCATAGGAGTAAATTTTTTAGGGGATCATTTTAGAACAGCAATTGTGGTAATTCACCAATTACCATGTACAGAAGAAACACTATGGTTGAGAATTTTAGGTAAGGGAAGAGTCCAGCAACAAGCGATAGACGAACTAGAAACACTTCCTCAAGATAATCCCTTACGTTCCAAAGCAATTGATTTATTATTGAATTTAAAGACTACTTTAGAATTCAATCAAAATATAGACGAGGAGGACAGAGATTTAATTATGCGTTTATCACCTATTTACGAGCAGAAATTAGCAGAAGTTAAACAAGAAGGAATTCAAGAAGGAATTCAAGAAGGAATCCAAGAAGGAATTCAAGAAGGAATTCAAGCAGAACGTCGTAATGTTATAGAGAATTTGTTGAGAGTTCGTTTTGGCTCTTTAGATGCAGAACTACAAGAAATTACTGAAGCTTTATTGGCATTATCTCCAGAGGAATTTACTCCTTTATTACTGCAACTATCTAAAGAAGAATTATTAAATAGATTCCTTTAGAAGAACTCAGTCGGAGATACTGGGTTTTACAGCTTTACTAATTGGATTAAAAAACATCCCATTGCTTAACCCACAGCCTCTACCATGACAGTTGTACCCAACGACCATCGTTTTCTTCAACCCATAAATCTGTTTGAGTACGAAAAGCTAGCAAAAGAGCATCTGTCTCAAATGACGCTTGATTACTATAGTAGTGGTGCTTGGGACGAAATCACACTACAGGATAATCGTGCTGCTTTTGAGAGGCTCAAGTTGCGACCTCGTGTACTAGTCGATGTAAGCGATCGCAATCTCACTACCTCCATTTTAGGACAACCCCTGCAACTACCTTTATTAATTGCGCCGATGGCTTTTCAATGTCTAGCTCATCCAGATGGAGAAATTGCCACGGCTTTAGCTGCGGCATCAGCTGGTGTGGGCATGGTGTTAAGTACAATGGCCACAAAGAGCATTGAAGAAGTAGCCAGTGCATGTGATAAATTTCCAGATTCTCTGCGATGGTTCCAGCTTTACATCCATAAAGATCGAGGATTAACTCGTGCTTTAGTAGAAAAAGCTTATAAAGGAGGCTACAAAGCACTTTGTCTAACTGTAGATGCACCTGTTCTCGGACAGCGAGAAAGAGATAGACGTAACGAGTTTGCCTTACCCTCAGACTTACATCTGGCTAATCTCGCCACCATCTCAGGACTAGATATTTCCCATGAAAAAGGCGAGTCTGGATTATTTACCTATTTTGCCCAACAGCTAAACCCAGCAGTAACTTGGGACGATTTGGAATGGTTACAATCTTTATCTCCATTACCTTTAGTCATCAAAGGAATTTTACGGGGAGATGATGCTGTTCGGGCTGTAGAATATGGAGCCAAAGCAATTGTTGTTTCCAATCATGGTGGCAGACAACTTGATGGTGCGATCGCTTCTTTAGATGCTCTAGCTGAAATAGTAGCAGCAGTGGATGGTAAAGTAGAAGTACTGTTGGACGGAGGTATCCGTAGAGGCACAGACATTCTCAAAGCTCTGGCATTAGGAGCAAAAGCCATACTAATCGGACGACCTATTTTATGGGGACTAGCAGTAGCAGGGCAAGTTGGCGTATCTCATGTCATATCACTGCTACAAGATGAGTTAAATTTGGGAATGGCACTTAGTGGCTGCGCCAAACTACAGGATATTGACCTTAGTTTATTGGCCCTGCCACGCCTGTAAGCCTAAAAATTCTTAGACCTACATTATTCCAGCAAAACTTTGAAAATTAATTTTCAGACTTGTTACAAAATCACTTAATTAGAGTATACTAGTTAAGGTTAGATATATGGGCGGGTGGCGAAATTGGTAGACGCACCACACTCAAAATGTGGCGGCCTTGCGGTCATAGGAGTTCGATTCTCCTCCTGCCCACTAGCAAACAAGTACGAGAAAGATAAAAAACTTATGCGGCTGAAAAGATGGGAGTCTCCCCGTAAAGAAGGCAGGAATGAGAAAGGTAGAGGCGGTTCTGCAAGAAAGAGGCAACTCAAAAAACAAAGGCAAATGTTACGGCAAAGACTCAAAGAAGCTAACAAGCCAGAAAATAACAAAAACAATAAAGCAGGGGAAGATAAGTTTATCTTCCCCTTGTTTTTTGGGCTTTTATTTCAGAAAAAAAGAAAATTTAGGGATTTTTCAATATATAGACTAAAGGAAATCCAACAAATAAATTATCCAATCTTGTGGAGTGAGCCGAAAAGCACGCCTAGCTTATATGGCGATCGTGTCGCCACCCCACAATAAAATTATTGAATATTTTCTATTTGTCAGTCCCTAAATTAAATTTGTAATAAGTTTGGAAAGTCACAATAAAAAACTATTAGCCATTCTTTAAAATATACTAATTTTAATTAAACCTCTTAAGCGCATATTTACATATCCAATCGGCAAGCTGAGTGTCTGGTATTTCACCTTATGTAGTTAAAGCGAGTATAAAGCACTACGAATCTTTGTAGAAATTTCTCGCAATTGTAATGCTTGGATGAACAAACTAAAAATTAATTATGAAGGAAGTATGAATTTTGTCAGGTAGCGTCTGAAATCCCTAGCTTAAAACAGTAAACTAGGACACAGCAGCAAAATAGTTCTAATTTAACAGTTAAGTCAAAAAAAAGTATATTAAGAAAGCAATTGCATCTCCATGTGTTAACTTCCAACGATCACACAAGGCTACAAAAAGTCAGGAGTAATTTCATCTGAATTATTAAATATTCGGAATGGTCTAGGTAATCTATGGATTTTTTTCTTGGACACAGGAGTTATTGATGGTGGCAAGAGTGCTTCTACCTACTAAAAAAGTACTGGATTTTCCCATTACTGCTTTACGCTTTGACGCTCAAGTACAAACAATGCTGAAGTGGGCAAGGAGACGTGAAAGTAAAACTGTATATGTAGCCAATGTACACATGCTCATTGAAGCTCATTGGAATCCAGCGTTTGCTAGCGTACTACGAAATGCAGACATAGTTACTCCTGATGGTATGCCTCTGGTATGGATGATGCGAAAGATGGGAGCGCTTCATCAAGACCGTGTGGCAGGAATGGATATCTTTCTAGCATTGTGTCACCTAACTCAAACACAAAATCTTAGTATTTTCTTTGTGGGTTCCCAAACAGAAGTTCTTTCTCGGATGCGAAAAAGGTTAGAACAGGAATTTCCGCAGATGAATATTGCGGCGATGGAACCTCTACCCTTTCGCCCTCTGACAGAAATTGAAGACGAAGCTTTGGTTCAAAAGATTAACTCTAGTGGTGCTAGCGCTGTATTAGTATCTCTAGGATGCCCTAAGCAAGAAAATTGGATAGCTCAACATAAAGGTAAAATACAAGCTGTAATGATTGGACTGGGTGGAGTTTTCCCAGTTTATGCAGGAATTCACAAGCGGGCACCCCGCGTAGTTCGAGACTTAGGCCTTGAATGGCTGTATCGATGGATTCAAGAACCACGCCGACTTTGCGGCCGCTACGCTAAAACTATTCCACTATTTATATGGCTAGCGATGAAGCAACTATTATCATCAAGTCGTATTGCAGCAGTCTTCCTTCACGAGACTGGGGATTAAGAAAAAGCAAAGCTAACATGTATTCTGTGGAACACAACATTATTAAGATACATATAAACTCAGTAACCAAAAAAGCAAAAATTTGATGTTGTCTTAACCACTGATTAGCAAACTTATATACCACTCAAAACTATAAAGTATAAGTAACATGTCGTTTTATATAAAAATTCAATAGGCTGGCTTATGAGTAAATTTTATGCTAATAGTTTCTTGAATTACTGCAAATTTAGGAGAAGATTGTGGTAGACTCTTCTATGAAGAATTACTTAAGCTAAAAAATATTTTCTTCACGATAATCATTGCCTTACTTAGTTTTTATGTTATTTTCTGAGTAAAAAATCTTGATTATAACTAAAACCTAAATAAAATAAGGTGTAGTTGATTAGCGTGAAAATAAATAACTCACATGCTCATAGCTAGCAATATCAAAGCTATATACTCTAGGTTCTTTCATCGGTAAACTAGGTAATGGAATCATCTAAAGATTCATCAAACTTACGACAGAAAGCTGTCAAAAGCGTAATTTGGACAGTTATAGAAAGTTGGGGACGCCAAGGAGTCTCTTTAGTTGTTTTCTTTATTCTAGCTCGTTTACTTAATCCAGAAACTTTTGGTTTAATTGCTTTAGCATCTATATTTATTGAATTTGTACAAATTTTTGTCGATCAAGGATTCTCTGTAGCAATTATCCAACGTCAAGAGATAGATTCAGAGCATTTAGACACTGCTTTCTGGACAACTTTAGGAATCAGTGTACTTTTAACTGTATTAAGTGTTGCTGGTGCTGGATTAACAGCAGATTTCTTTAAACAGCCGCAGTTAGTACCAATTATTCAATGCTTATCTATAAGTTTTATATTTAATGGACTAAGCAGCGTACAGCAAGCGGTTCTTGAACGTAAGTTTGCCTTTAAAAGTTTAGCAATCCGCTCACTATTGGCAGTAATAATAGGTGGAATAGTTGGTGTTTGGATGGCTTTTTTAGGCTTCGGCGTTTGGAGCCTTGTAGGTCAACAACTATCAGGTAGTTTTATACAGGTTATAGTCTTGTGGCGAGTTAGCGATTGGCGACCAGGATTCCAATTTTCTAACATACATGTTAAAGAACTTTTTAACTTTGGAATTAATATATCTGCGTTTAATATAATTAACTTTTTTAATCGTCGAGCCGATGACTTACTAATTGGCTACTATCTAGGACTAGTTGCATTAGGTTATTACTCGGTTGCCTATAAATTGCTGCTAGTAATGATGCAGGTTTTAATCAGTACTACAACTAAAGTTGCACTACCAATATTTTCTAGGTTACAGGCAGAACCAGAACGATTACTAAATGCTTTCTATACAGCTACTCAGTTCACAAGTCTCATTGCCTTCCCAATATTTCTTTGTGTACCAGTATTAGCAACTGAGTTTATAAAAGTATTTTTTGGTGAGCAGTGGATTCAGAGCATTCCAGTATTGCAAATACTATCTCTTATTGGTCCTGTTCATCTAATTTTCTTTTATAACAACTCTGTAATTCTAGCACTAGGCAAACCTTCATGGAGGCTATGGATACAAGTGATAAATACAGTTACTAATGTTATTGGTTTTGCTTTGGTAGTAAGATTAGGTATTGTAGCAGTTGCTTCTGCTTATGTAGTTCGTGGTTACCTCATATTACCTATTTCGTTATTAGCTATTAATAAACTTGTTAAGATAAACTTAAACAACTATCTGCGTTTATACATAGTACCTTTAGTAGCTTCTGGAGCAATGGTCATAACTATATTAACTACTAAATATTTCTTAGGAAAATTTCTTGAAGCATGGATGTTACTAGCTATTGCAGGGATATTCGGAATGTCTATTTATATTCTTACTCTCTCAGTAATATCGCCTAAACTTTTCAGACGTATACTTGAATTAGGAGAAAGTTTGAATATCAAAATCAAAACAAAAGTATAAATTTATTGTGTATAATAACGATTTCAATATATATTTATGAATTAATTTAATATATTTCAAGCTATGTTAATTTAATGAAAAAATTAAATCTATCTAATCTTAATTCGTAGTTTATCAAAGGGAGGAAAAATGAAAATAGGAATCATAACTTTTCACCATGTAGACAATTATGGAGCAACACTCCAGGCTTGTGCTCTTTGGAGTTTTCTTAACAGTCAAGGTTATGATGTTGAAATAATAGATTATCGACCTTTTAAAATAGCATGGATGTATTTCAGAGCTTTACTTCCGATCAAAAGCGTAAAATCTAGCACTAGCAAAAGTAAAAAGATTCGGATTAATGAAAAATCTTTAATTTATATTTCAAGAAAATGGAAAATGAGACGCTTCCTGCTTTCTCATGTTAAGTTAAGTCATAAGAAAATTTATGATAAAAAAGGCTTGAAATACTATCATGATAAATATGATGTAGTAATATGTGGCAGTGACCAAATATGGTGTATAGATTCCTTTAGAGGTTATAATTCTTCTTTCTTTTTAGATTTTGTTAGCAATAAAACTACTCGTAAAATAAGTTATGCAGCAAGCTTTGGTAATACGACAAAATTAGGGCCTTATCAAAAAGAAATATATACATTGATTAATGAGTTTCAAAGCATTTTAGTTCGTGATTCTAATAGTATAGAAATTATTGCTAATGAATGCAATAAAAAAGCGATAAAAGTTTTAGATCCTACTTTTTTAATTAAGTATGACACACTTAAAGATTATCCAAAAATAAAAAATAAATATCTTTTATTGTATGTTCAAGCTGACATACAAGAAGAGGAACAAGAGTTTATAAAATTTCTAGCAGAAGAACAAAATCTAACTATAGTTTCAGTCGGTAGAGATGAACCGTTAGCACAAATAAATTTAGAAACCGCTAGTCCAAAAGAGTGGATTGGATTACATAGTGAAGCATCTTACATAATAACCAATACTTTTCACGGCACTGTATTTTCTATTATTTTCCATAAACCTTTTACAGTATTTCTTCCTAGTGATAAATCGAATAAGGTAAGAGATTTACTTAATGATTTTGGTTTAACAAACCGGATATTTTCGGAGAAGTTAAAATCTCAATTATTCAGTAAGGAAATCTTTGATATTGACTATGAATCAGTATCTAGTATAGTGGAATCGAAAATTATAGAATCAAAAAAGCATTTAATTGAAGCTATTTTACAAAAGAGCGATGAATAGTAAAAGTAATTTTGAAGGAAAGCAAAATAAAGAATAATAAATCTTTTAAAAATAAAGTATTTTATGGCTGTACCGTGTTTGCAACAATGACAAGCAAACTGTTTTGTTTATCTTTATGAAAAATTAAAAAGGAGTAGAAAGAGTTAAGATGTCTAATTTAAAGATTGAGTCTTTAACATCAAATAGTCTTTCGCACTACAGAACACAACATTACTTTGAGCGAGTAGGAGAGATCAATAGCGTAGATGACCTTCAGGAGTACTGTAATTGGGCCAAAGAAAACAAAGTAAAAGTTTATATAATTGGAAATGGTTCTAACACGTTGTTTGTTAAAAAGAATATCCAATCATTGATACTGAAAAATAAACTACCTAAGTACACAAATCTTTTACCTAATAACAGACTTGAAGTATCTTCTTCTACTTCAGTGATGGAAGTATTAAAGTATTGCTATCAAAACTCCCTAAATTCTTTCTATTATCTTGCATCTGTACCAGCAACTATTGGTGGTGCATTAGCAATGAATGCTGGGAGAGGAAAACAACATGGATGTACAATATACGACTTTGTTGAAAGTGTAACCTTTTTTGAGGATGGATGTATAAAAACACTTGAAAATAGTCAAATAATACGAGATTATCGAGAAACTATGTTTACTGGTATACACTCAAAACTGATATTGAGTGCAATTTTCAAGTTTGAACCAACAAAATTCACCGAAAATCCTTTAACTTCAAGGCAAATTTGGGCAAAAGAACATCAAGATAATACAGCACCTAACTGTGGCTCAGTATTCAAAGCTGCTAACTTTGCAATACTTGAAAAGCTCAAAGGTCTATCTATAGGTAAAGCTATGTTTTCAGCTAAAACTAGTAACTGGATACTCGCTAAATCACAAAGTAGCTATCCAATAATTATGCTGATTAAAATAGCTAAAATTTTGCATTTTATAACTCGACAAAAAATTGCTCTTGAACTAATTATCATTGATTAATTAATTGCTGTCAAAATACTACATAATGCTTAAACTTTGAGTTTTTTGCGAAAGTTAAGTTATATCTATAACTTTAACTATCGCTGAAGCTTTTGCCTGTGGTCTAGCTGTACTGATATTCATATATAAATAACATCGTAGAAATTGTAGAGGATGAAGTAATTGCTTTACCTTCTAAAGTAAGTCTAAATATGTTACTGAAGCAAATATATTAGCAGCTAATGGCACTTTAGCAACAAGCTCTGGATAAGATAAGAGAAATCAAAAAATTAATTTTTAGTATAAGTATATACTATTGTTACCTTCCCAAAGGCTTTTATACTTAAACAGAGCAGATTTAGATGCAAAGGTATCATAGGTATTATCCTCGTTAAATTTCCTGCCTTTGCCTGTTTGCATAAACTTAACTTGAACGTAGGAATTTAAACTAATCAATCTTCTGCTGCAAAAATCCTTTGTCTGAAATTAATTATAAAAGTACTTGACAATAACCTATATCTAACTGCTATATTAAGTAGGGTAAAGTCGTTGGGGCGTAGCCAAGTGGTAAGGCAGCGGGTTTTGGTCCCGCCATCCCTAGGTTCGAATCCTAGCGCCCCAGTAAACCAAAAGACAGGCATAACAACCTGTCTTTTAGATGTTTAATTAAATTTTTAAGATGCATCTCAATGCATCTAAGTTTGTAAATGTTACTTGTCAGGCGATTTGAGAGCTTGATCCAGAGTCTGCCGAGCCTGTTCTGCTTTAGATCGTGCTTCTTGATAACGCACATTAGCTTGGGCAAAATTTTTGAGGACTTTAAAACCTTCCTTGAGTCGAGTAATTTCCTCCTCTGTCACCGATTCGTCGGTGAACAGAACATCAACCGCTTTGCGAATTTCCAAAGCTTCAGATTGTGATTCCTGAACTTTCAGCTTGAGTGTGGCCAAGTTACTTAGAACCTGGACAGCTTGTGTAATTGTATCCTCACCGCTAGCAGTATCAATAGTTGACTCTTTAACCTCAATTAATTGTTGAGGGCCAAATCCTTCTTCTAGTTCCGTAGGTAGCTTTCCTGAATCCATGAGTTCCATCAGCTGATCCATTGCTTTATCACGGGCTTTTGCTGAATCTTTTCCAGAAACAGTAAGGATAATTTCTGGGCTTTGAGCGAGAGTATACTGAACCATATTTGAGCAGAAAATTTGCTGGTTAACCAAGCTGAGGCATGTAATTATAACATACTGCGTGTCCGATTATTTATTGGTAAATATACTTGTCGGTTTTCCTAATTTATGTATTTTCTGTATTTAATAATTCATGCTTCATCCCTGCTCCTGGCAAGTCACTTCAAATAAAACTTTATACTTAAGAAAAGGCAATTAAGTTTCAACAGGAGGGAGAGCAATGGCTCCTAGTCCCACCATCATGCAAGCTGTGGAAAAACTGGGCTATCGTGTCACCGTTGGTGATGTGGCAACCCAGGCAGGATTGAACGTCGCTGAAGCTAATCAAAGCTTACTAGCCTTGGCATCTGATGCTGGGGGACATTTGCAAGTAGCAGATTCAGGTGATATCGTTTACCTTTTTCCACAAAATTTTCGAGCAATTTTGCGTAATAAATACTTCCGGTTACGATTGCAGGAATGGTGGAAAAAGGTCTGGAGTGTTTTGTTTTACCTGATTCGCATTTCTTTTGGGATTTTCTTAATTCTTTCCATCACCCTGATAACTATAGCCATCTACATTATCATTACCTCTACCAATTCAGACCGTAACGGGGACAATCGGGGCAGTAGTTACGGCGGTGGGGGGTTCTTCTATTTTCCAAATTTATTTTGGTATTTTAGTCCAAATTATGATGCCCACTATCAGGAACGGCGACGTGAAAGGCGAGAAGAAAGCAATCTGAATTTCTTTGAAGCTGTGTTTTCGTTTTTGTTTGGCGATGGTAATCCTAACGCCAACTTAGAAGAACGTCGGTGGCAAGAAATTGCTACGGTGATTCGGAATAACCGTGGTGCAGTGGTAGCAGAACAAATTGCCCCATATTTGGATGACATTGGCGAAGGATATACAAGAGAGTACGAAGATTATATGCTGCCTGTTCTGACACGATTTAATGGGCAACCATCGGTAAGTCCAGAGGGGCAAATTGTTTATTATTTCCCGGAGTTGCAGGTAAGTGCAGTTAAAAAGCCTCGTTATGCAATATCAGATCATTTGGAAGAATTTCCCTGGCGTTTTAGTGCTGCAAGTTCAGGACAAATTATGCTCAGTGCTGGGTTGGGTGTACTAAATTTTGTTGGTGCTTTAGTACTAAAAAGTTTGTTGGGAGATGGCACTATTGCTGTGCAATTAGGTGGACTAGTAGCTTTTGTGCAAGGAATTTATTGGTTGCTATTGGCTTATGGAGTAGGTTTTTTAGTTATACCGCTATTGCGTTATTTCTGGATTCAATGGCGTAATCGCAAAATAGGCGATCGCAATCGCGATCGCCTTTCCAGAGCAAGGATATTGGCAAGTCCTGATGCAGCTTTGCAACAAAAAATCGACTATACCCAACAATTTGCAGGAGAAAAAGTCATCGGCAACGAAGATTTAGTGTATTCTAGCGAAACTGACTTACTTGACCAAGAAGTTAAGCGTTCCGCAAAAATTGACGCTGAATGGAAAAAACGCTTGGAACGCGGGAGTGGGGAATAGACTGAAGAGTTGAGAGTGAGGAGTGAATAATTAAGATTTATTTAAACTCCTGACTCTTGTACAGACGCGATTAATCGCGTCTGTACTCTTAACTTTTTCTTTACTTCGCCTGAATTGGTGTTAAGGCTACACCTTGATAATAATGCCCCAAGATTTGCAAGTGGTTCACTCCCTGTCGAGCTAGATTGTATGCCCCCCATTGACTCATGCCCAAAGCATGACCGAAGCCAAGCCCTTGAAGTACAAAACTACCATCGGCTCCCTTAGTGACATTAAAGCGGGTACTTTTTAACTTGAGGGCTGTTCGCACTTCTTCGCCCTGTAGTACCTTTGTGCCCCTGTTGCCGACAATTTTCAAGACTTTAACACTGCCAAAAGGTGAGTATGTCCCTGGAATCATCGCCGTCACACTGCCAACTTCAGGAAATTTAGCGCTAATCTCACTGGGGGAGAAAGTTTTTACCCAATTACACTCGCGGATATTTTGATCGTAGTCTTGAACAGCACGTAGATAAGGTTCGCTGCTTCCCCAAACGTCTTCAACGTTTTCGGTATGCCCTCCAGAACAAGCGTGGAAAACTGAGAGAATAATCCGGTTTTTGTAAGTTAGTACCTGTCCTGCTGTTTCATCAACTGCTTTGTAAGTTGCAAGAGCTTCGCTAATGACGCCTTTGTAAATTTGCCAGCGATCAGGGGTATTACCTAAATCGTAAACGGGATTATTCCGTTGTTTTTCTCGCTCATAGAGGGCGTAGGTGCGAGCTGCGATCGCCTGGGCTTTTAAAGCTTCTTGGGGCCAGCTAGCATCCATTTCGCCACCGAGAACGCTGTAGAGATACTCTTGATCGTCAACCCAATTAACAGCCGTTAAGCCTTTGTCTGTGGGAACAACCAGAGTTCTACCCCGATACCAGCGATCGCCAATATAAACGAATCCTTTACCTGTTGGCTCAATCCAAAATAAACCAGATTGCCACTTATCTAAAGCAACTCCGCCAGGAATAGCCTGGGCATAATATGCACTCATCGCTGGCAACTGCCCGAGAGTCCGGCCAGTACTATCCTTCACAATCCCAGTGGTTGAACTACCCACTTTTACCTGATTAACGCCCCTCTCAATTGCCACGCGCAGAATTACAGACGCTTGAGCTGGGGCAACCAAAGCAATCCACAAGAGGACACTTACCCACCAATGACGTACTTTAACCTGGGAAAATAAAAAGCCTAAGTAAAGTTGGAACTTCATGCTGATCATCTAATCACATTAGTATCTAATTGACGCTCCGAACTATAGCGTCTACTACTTTAAGATGAGACAGTTCTCCAACGTAGGAGGTTGCCACCTCCTACTAATTATGCATTTTGCTTAAGCTATAGGGTAATTTTGTTTCACAAACAAATTTGCTTGCCCTTAGACCTAAGTTAAATTTTGAATCTTCAATCCAAGACTTAAAATTAGCTAAAGAAGTCAGTGATCTTACCCTTGAGCAACTGTGTCACCAGCCTGCGATCACAATTTCGTATCAGTATTTAGCAGATTTGTTGCGTAATTAAGGAGTCTCATTTTTTAAGGGGAATTATCGGAGAGAAAACCATATTTAGGCGATCGCATTGAAGAAAAGGCAGAGGTGTATCTGTCTGGTTTTATTCTTGTTTAACTTTTCTATTTCAGTAATTACCGATTATGACACTTCACGGTGCAGGCATCCTCAAAAAGAGGACACAAAGACTAATTTCCCTGAGTCTTCTTCAGCCTAGTATGCCAATAAATTTTTAGAATTGCTCACTTCATTTGCGATAATTCCAATTAAATTCAATTTACTCAAAATTTCTGTTGCTTGAATCAGTTCAGTTTGGGTCACTTTTCCCATGCGTTCTACCATTACGATCCCATTGCAAAAAGCTGCCACAATTCTGGCATCAACTGTACTTAAAATAGATGATGTATCTATTAACACTAAATCATAACTTTGCTCAAACAACTCAATTAGTTCTTTCATCCGTTGAGAACTGAGCAACTTCACCGTGTCCTCTGCTTCAGGCCCAGCAGTCAAAATATCAATGCAAGGGTGAATAGGCTGGATGTAATCTTGAAAATGAGTTGTCGTCTCATCAAGTAATAACAGAGATAGTCCCCAGTCATTGCATAGTTCTAGGATTTTGTGCAAGCTAGGATTATGTAAATTAGCATCAATAACTAATACCCGTCGATGCATTCGGGTAGCGCTAGCTACAAGCCCTAATACTAAAGTTGTCTTCCCTTCCCCTGGTAGTGCTGAAGTCAACATCAATGACTTGAAGGGTAAGGGATATTTTAATATTTGAATATTTTGGTAGATCATGTCCAGGGTTTCATGGACAGGTAATCTACTACTGGCTTCTACTATAGAGTAATCTGAAGTTCGTCGCTCATTCCAAGGCAGGGCCAGCCGTCGCTTTTTAACATTACATGACGGTAGTTTTGGTACTGACCCCAATACACGTAGATTCGTCAGTTTCTTTAAATCTCCAACACAATAAATAGTGTCATTAAACTTTTCTAAAATCAGGGCTGCTAAAATACCTAGAATCGGGCCAATTATCGCCCCTCCAACCAAAAATAATAATTTGTTGCTCCCTATGTAATTACCCAGAGCAGGTTCTGTCAAAATTTGCCAGCTATATCCTTCCTGAGAAATTTTCAAACCCAAAGACTGTTGTGCTTGGAGTAATTGTTCAAGGGTTTTACGACTAGTTTCCACCTTTGGCAGCAGACGGTTATACTCTGCTATTAAGCTTGGGTATTTGTTTAACTCAGAGCGAAGTCGCTGTTCTGACTCGGTTAGATTCTTTTCATTAGCAGTCAGTCCTAAGATAGTTGTCCGTAGTAAAATTAACTCGTCTACTAGCTTTGGCTCAACCCCTAGCATTTGATCTTTTAAAAGCGGTTCTCCCTTACTGCTAGTAGTAATAGTTTTCACTTCTTGTCGTAATAGCAACAGTTGACTTTGGCGTTGCTGCTTGAGTTTCTGTACTGATGGGTAATCGTCTGTATAGCGCAGCCGTTCTTTAGCCAAAGCTAGTTCAGTTTTTTGAATTTCACTTAATAATGTTTGGTAACGACTTGACTGATTTAAACGAGAAGAAAATAGTGCATTTTGCTGAGACGAAGAGGCTATTTGTTGATCTAGATTATCGTAACGGGCGTTTACATCCTGAAGGTGAGCACGAGTACTTTGTAGTTGTTGTTGAATATCAGCTAGAGATTCTAGCAGGATTTTACTTTGGATTTCGGGATCGAGTAATTTATGTTTTTTGCGAAACTGTTCCAAATTTTTCTCAGCTTTACTCACTTCTTTTTTTATTTCAGGTAGGCGAGCATTTACAAAAGCCAATCCTTGATTTAGACGTTCTTTTTGTTGTTCTTTATTGTAGTTTTGATAGACTTTTTGTAAAGCTTGAAGTACTCTCTGTGTTTTGAGTGGATCGTCATCATTGAAAGAAACTTTAAATACTTGACTATAAACTTTATTAGCTCCTATACCTCCCTCTTCTGGAGCCACTTGTAGAGGTGATTTTTTGCTCTGTTCTGTTTGACCATTGATATACTCTAAGGTAACATCAGGATAATCAGGATTAATTAAATCTACGGCTTTCTGAAGCAACTTAGAACTCAGCATGAGTTTCATCTGAGTAGTGGAATCAACAACTTGAGAATTGTGATCGGTAACGTTGGTGTCTTCTATTGGTGGGATATTATTTGACTGTGTGCCTTCAGATAAATTGGAATTCACCAATATCTGCATATTGCTCTGGTAAGTAGGTTTGGCAATGAAAGCTAAGAGGCTAGCAGCTGACATAACTACACAAGAAACCCCCAAGATCAGCAAACGTCGGCGAAGCAAAATAGTAGATAGTTGTCTGATGTCAACTGCGCCTTGTGCTGAAGTAGTAATTTGTTGCTCTTGATCCAGACTAGTCTTAGCCACTATCAAACTCCTCTAATATCGAAACACTATATTGATTTGGAAGATTTATAAGAAATGTTAAATGTTTTTACATCTATAGCCGCAATAGCATACTTAACTATTCTTCCAAGAATGACAAGCTCACTTGGCACAATATTATGCCAACTGGTGCTTTCATGCTCATCAATTCATGCATGTGAATTCTTAATCAGTGTTAGAAGAATAAATTTTTAATGAATATTTTATTTAAGGAGGAAAAATTTTTACTAAAAATTGATTATTTTACCTAAGCATTTAAGTAGAAAGCTCTCTGATATACAACATTAATATACTATTAAAGTTATTTAAATAACTTGTAATACAAGAAAAACATTAAGAAGAATATCTAAACCATAGTATTTGTAGATCATTAATACACTTGGTATACCGTAAATTACTGACTAACTAATTGACATTCTCCTCAAACTAAACTGCTATCTATTTGCTGGACGTTATGAGTTAGACTATTAAACTTCAAGATAGAGCCTGGTTAATCTTAGATTAGAAGGATTTAATCTAAAATCTAAAATTTAAACGCCTACCTTAGTTAACTCTACTTCGCGCCGCCTGGGGACTTCATGAATCAT
Source organism: Nostoc sp. CmiVER01 (assembly GCF_034531135.2). Classification (NCBI taxonomy): domain Bacteria; kingdom Bacillati; phylum Cyanobacteriota; class Cyanophyceae; order Nostocales; family Nostocaceae; genus Nostoc; species Nostoc sp. CmiVER01. The sequence goes on along the minus strand of NZ_JAVRBU020000018.1, from coordinate 1,968 downwards.
GAAATCATAAGCCATGTCAGTACAAGGAAAAATAGCACGGGCTTCCTGAAGAAGATCCTTCAATTCCAAGGTATTGCCAGGGGCGTAGCGGGGACTGAAATGACTCATAATCAGTCGATGTGCCCCAGCGGTCAAAGCTGTTTGCGCTGCCATTGTGGTTGTGGAATGCAACCTCTGAAAAGCCATGTCTGCATCTTGATGAGCAAAGGTTGCTTCGTGAATTAATACATCTGCATCTTTTGCCAATTCCACTGCCCCATCACAATAAATTGTGTCTGTGCAATAGGCAATTTTTCGACCAATTTCTGTAGGGCCACATAATTGAGTGCCATCAATCACTCGTCCATCCGCAAGCGTCACTCTTTCACCGCGCTTAAGTTGACCATAAACCCGACCAGGAGGAATTTGCAACGCCTTGGCTTTTTCTACATCAAAGCGTCCTGATCGGTCTTTTTCGGCTACGCGGTAGCCGAAAGCTGTAATGCGATGATGCAAATTACCGCAGCTTACGGTAAAGTCATTGTCCTCATAAATTACCCCTGGACGGATGGCATGGACTTTAATAGGATAGGAAAAGTGTGTGTAAGAGTAACGAGAGGCGGCTTGAATGTAATCATTTAATCCAGGTGGGCCATATATATCAATTCGTTCTACATTCCCAGCTAAACCGCAAGTAGCAAGAAGTCCCATCAAGCCAAAGATGTGGTCGCCGTGCATGTGAGTAATAAAAATTCGCGAGAGTTGGCTAATTTTCAGTTCACTCCGGATAATTTGATGTTGTGTGCCTTCGCCACAGTCGAATAACCACAGTTCTGCCCTTTGGGGTAATCTCAAAGCGACACTCGAAACATTACGCGATCGCGTGGGTACACCGGAACTCGTGCCTAAGAATGTTATCTGCACAGCGTTTTTTAATCTTCCTATTGCTCAATTTGCTGCTCTATAGTCTATAGTGACACGCTTAATAAGCAAAATACTTTTAAGAGGAAGTCGCTTTTTTAAAACTAACACCTAATAAAGATTATAGGGCTTACGCAAAAATCCCTAAAAAGCTTAATTTGTCCCTCTTTTGTCACTCTCCGAAAACTTTTGCCATTTATGAATTCTAAAGCTTTTGTATAGCCTGCGATGACTCCGCCCTCTGTAGGCATCGCGCGATTATTTTCTAATAAAAAATACAAGACCGATTTTTTTCTAATAAATATAGGACTTACGCACTGTACAAATTAACCATAATATAAATTACGGTTTTTGGTCGTTTCAGGCGCTTCGGATAACCCCGATTTATTTGCATATTTGCGACGTCGAATAGCCCGTCGTAGACATCGCTGAGTGCTAAACACGGTTACAATACCCAAATTGCGTGTAGTACTTATGTACGGTGCGTAAGTCCTATATTTTTATCCCAATGATTTTCAGGAAAAACAAAAGCCATCTCAAAGTTATTTGAGATGGCTTTAGTTTAAGAATAGAACCTGGCATCGAGCTATTTTTGCGTAGGGCAACCCCTAAACTATCGTGGCCGCAGCAGCGTTTCACCTCTGAGTTCGGGAAGGGTTCAGTGTGGTTCCACCGCGCAATAGACACCAGGAAAAACTGTTGGGTCAGAGACCCTGAAGACTGCAAGCAACGCGAAACCAAATGAGTTGTGAGGTCAAGCCCTCGGTCTGTTAGCACGGCTCGGCTACATACATTGCTGTACTTCCACCTACCGCCTATAAACGGGTGTTCTTCCCGTGACCTTACCCACTTTGTGTGGTGAGAGCACTCATCTTGAGGTGGGCTTCCCACTTAGATGCTTTCAGCGGTTATCCGCTCCGCACTTGGCTACCCAGCGTTTACCGTTGGCACGATAACTGGTACACCAGCGGTGCGTTCCTCCCGGTCCTCTCGTACTAAGGAGGACTCCTCTCAATGCTCTTACGCCTGCACCGGATATGGACCGAACTGTCTCACGACGTTCTGAAC
>NZ_JAVRBU020000017.1:0-224825 GCF_034531135.2 Nostoc sp. CmiVER01 | reverse complement strand
TGCTCCTGTGGCAATGAGCGCTCCTGCTATCAACGGTTAATTCTAAGCTCTAGCTAAATTAAAAAGCGCTCTCCCAATGGGAGAGCGCTTTTTAGTGTCAACAAAAATTTTACTAATAATGAAATAGTGATGAAAACGGTTTTAAATCATCATCGCTCATGTCATGGTATAGGATGAAAAAGAAGATCAGGTAAAAAATAATTAAAAATCGCCCAGGTAGAGAAGGCAACTGATACAAAAATAACGGCAACAACAGGAGCAAGGGAAAGGTACTTAACGAAATAGTCTTTTTGGTCGTTTGGTTTTTGTATATAGCACTCTCTAAAGAATTAATTACAGCTTTGTTAGCATTGCGTTTGGGAACGGACAAATATTTTTGGCAATTAATATTAATCTTCTGCCCGCAATAACCAAAAGCCGCTATAAGTCATCCCGGAATCATCGGGTTGAACTAATAAAAAATGCAATCCTCGGCTTTGCTTTTTTCGTTGTTCAAATGTTTGGGCTGCTGTTGTAACTTCTGGATCTTCAAAAGTAGCAACAATCCATCTGTCCACTAAGCCAGCTTCTAATATTAAGCCGTCTGGTGCGCCAGATATGTAATTCAAGCCTACGGGACGGGCTTGCTGCAACCACCGCGCTAGGCGCATCGATTGCCGTCCACCATAAATTACTACACCAGGGACAGGTACTGTTGACGCTAAACCCAAATTGATGGGTTTTTGATGTTCTGGGATGTGCAAAATGGGAATGGGGCGATCGCTAAAACTCGTTTCCACATCACTAGCAGCTAAACTTGCAAAACGCCATTGTTCTCCCCAGAGATTTTCTGGTAATGGTGCTGGAGGTGGTTTATCGAGGGTTGAGGGATACTGCTTTTCTTGTAACCACTGCTTCAACGCCAAAGTATGGCGGGTAGGTTCGACATTTATACTTAAATTGCGTCCCGCCACCTCAATTAAACTTAGAGACTGAGGACGAAATACCTGAATCACATCTGGCAATTTTTCACCTGCGGCTAGCTCAAGTTGAGCAGCAACCCAATTAGAATTTGCTGCTGACTGGAGACAGCTAGCTTCATATTCAAAGCTACGAGTTGCATCACAAATCAACAACTCCCATAAAATTTGTCCAGATGCATCTGGTAATGGACGACGATAAAAATCAACTTGCCAAGTTTTCATTATGTGGGGAGTGGGGATGAGGGAGCAGGAAAGTGGAGTAAAGACTTGTTCACGAGTATCAAAGACTCATTCTTATTCCCCATGCTCCATACTTAATTTAACGTGAGTTAGACGGAACTAAAAAATGGCAAAAGGTAGTACAGGTAAATCTTTTGGGTAAATGTCAATCGAGGTTTTTTAAGCAAGTAGGTATAAGCAGCTAAACTAGCCATCAAATTAACTAAAAAGTTAAATGGGCTACGATGACGAGAGTGAACTTCCAAAAATGCGATCGCGCCCCTTTACCAAACGCGATCGCTAAATTTTCCATCCCCTATCCAATAAAATGCAGATGATTACTCACCGCACTAATTAAATTATGGGTAACGGGAAGACTATCAACTACCATCCCCAGACACAACAGCATCATGTAGGAGATCGAAAAGAGAAACAACTCTTTAGCTACAGCACGATCCTCTGGGTTGTGCAACAAACGCCAAGATTTGTGGATAAATAATCCTCCCAGAATTAGGGCGATCGCAGCATAAAGAATTCCACTCGCGCCCAAAGGATAAACCAATAACACGGTTGCAAATACTGTTACCAGCGTATAGTACCAAATCTGCTTCACAGTTGCTGTAGTACCTTCAATCACAGGTAACATTGGTATCCCAACTTTTGCGTAGTCATCTTTAATCATCAGAGCTAGCGCCCAGAAATGGGGTGGTGTCCATAAAAAGACGATGGCAAAAATCAGCCATGCTGACCAGCTTAATGTCCCCGTGACAGCAGCCCAACCCACTAAAGCCGGAATCGCCCCAGCCGCACCACCAACAACGATATTCTGAGGGGTGTGGCGTTTTAGCCAGTGGGTATAAACCAAAATATAAAAGACGATACCAGAGAAAGCTAGCAGCGCGGCTAACAGGTTGGCAAATACTGCCAAGAGTGTAAAGGAAATCGTTGCTAGTGCGATCGCAAAAATTAGAGCATCGCGCGGCTGTACCTTACCGGATGGCATCGGACGATGGCGCGTCCGCTCCATATCATAATCAATATCCCGGTCATAGACACAGTTAATCGTCTGGGCGCTTGCAGCAGCCAATGTGCCACCAGTGAGAGTTACTAGCAACAGCAATGGGTCTACTTCACCCTTAGCAGCAATCCACATACTCCCAGCCGTAGTAATCAAAAGCAACGGAATAATCCGAGGCTTGGTTAGCTGGTAGTAACTTTGAATTACCTGTAAAAATGTTCCGTGGTGGCGAGAGACATTAGTCTCAATCATTTTGGCTCTGGTTCCTTATTTTTCAACAACTTACAGCAGAATTCAGAAGTCAGGATTCAGAAGTAAAACAGGTTTTATACCTGGCTTTGAGACGCAAGCTTGTGTACAACACTTCCTTGAAATCTGCTGTATATGCAGCCCCCGCTCTAGCTGGCTCTTTCAGGCAAATGAAAACACGAGACGCATCATCAGGGCTGATTTAAGAGTAGAGACGCGATTAATCACGTCTGTACAAGAGTCAGGATTTCTTTTCCTGCTCCCTCATCTCCTCCACTCCCTACTCAGCACGGGCTAAACACCCCGCTTCCGCTAACAGTACTCGTGACTCAGCACTCACAGAGTCACGCAGGGCAAGAACTGTGAAAACCACCAAAGTACCCAGCAAAGTAGCTCCTATAGCTTGGTGAGAGACGGTGAGAGGCTCGACTTGGAGATGTAATTTGAAAGTGGCGAATCCCAACAAGATTTGTAAGGTTAGTAATGCACCAGCCAAATTTGCCAGTCGCCGCAAGGCTGGATGTAGTGCTGGTGTCCGCCAACAGATAAATACCATTGCCAATGTTGCCACTGTTGGCGGCACCAAACCAGCAATATGGCTGTACATTACCGTACAAAGTTGAGAACCGCCGAGGCATTGGTGCAGCGCCCAGCGAGAGCCTACCAAAGCACCTAGCAGACTTTGCAGGTAAACCAGAACAGCAGCAGTTAAACCAACCCAAGGCAACTTACCAACGGTTCCAGTGCCCTGATAGGGAGTAAGTGCTGTGCCGATAATCAGCAGGGTGCAAAAAAACAACAGTGCCGTTCCTAAATGGGCGGTAACGATATCAAACCGCAACAGTTCGGTAACGGTGAGTCCCCCTAAGATGCCTTGGAAGACAATTAAAAATAGGGCGAATGTAGATGCCCAAGGCAGCCATCTGGGTAAGAAACGACGATGCCACCAGGACAAACCGAAAAGTGCGATCGCGCTTACACCAATTAAAGCTGCATCCAATCTGTGAAACCACTCCAAAAACACTTGGAGATTCATTTGCTTGGCTGGCACCAGTTCGCCATAGCATAAGGGCCAGTCTGGGCAAGCAAGTCCAGCATTCATCACACGGGTGGCGCTGCCTATTGCCATCAAAATTAAGGTGGCTATGCATATTTTCCACACCAAACGACGAATCATTTCCTTGGGTTTTTGCTGCTGAAGCGCCGCTTCATTTTGTTGTAGGACAAATTCGCTCATGAATGATACCTTCTGCCCGTTCTTGGTGGCTCTCTTAAAATTTTCAATTTTCTTTTAGTGTCCCATCTCCACCCTAGCGTATAGGCTAAGGGTTTATAGATTAGCACTCACTTATACTTTGAATCACTCCAGAAAGGTTTTGCCTGAAGCTTTAGGTATTTTTCAAGATGTGAAAAATTGATTAATCACAATTAATTTAAACATTCTAAATTTTTCCTTAAATTTTTTTACTGATTCCCGTCTATTTTTGGCGTTGTATGATAGTAAACTCATACTCAAAATTAGTGAAATAGCCAAAAAAATTAATAAAAATTTCAGACCATTCTCCCCCATGTCTAACAGCCTAGACTACCTTAGTAAGTGAGCAGCTTTAAGATAACGTAGTAAATTCAATTAAGTAAGCCGTGAAGATTCCAAGTTCAATCTGGACATTACTCATTGGCATCGTGCTAACGCTAGTCAGCCTTTGGTACGGTCAAAATCACGGTCTGTTGCCAGCAGCAGCCACGGATGAAGCCGTATTGGTTGATGGTCTGTTCAACGCGATGATGATCATTTCTACAGGTATATTCCTGCTCGTAGAAGGTATTTTAATTTACTCTGCATTTAGATACCGTCGGCGTGCAGGTGACAATCAAGACGGCCCACCAGTTGAGGGCAATGTACCTCTAGAAATTCTCTGGACGGCGATCCCAGCAATTATCGTTATCGGTATTTCTGTTTACAGCTTTGATGTCTACAACGAAATCGGTGGCTTTGATCCCCATGCTATTCATGAAGCGCCGATGATGAATCAGGAGTCAATGGCAATGCCTGGAAGTGCGATGGCGGCAACTTTAAGTGATACTCCTCCTAGCACCGAACCCAACCTCAATCAAGAAAAATCTGATGAGGCAATGCAAGACCCAGCTACCGCAGCAGTTCGTAATGCTGACCAAATTCCCCAAAAGCGGAATGCTCCTGGTGTTGGTAGTGTTGCTCCGACAATTGGGGGAACTCCTGATAAAGCAGGCAAACCAGCAGGATTACAAGTCAACGTCACAGGTCTACAATATGCTTGGCTTTTCACCTATCCTGAAACTGGTATAACTACAGGTGAAATGCACGTCCCCATCGGGCGAGAAGTGGAAATAAATATGACAGCCAACGATGTCATCCATGCCTTTTGGGTGCCAGAGTTCCGTCTAAAACAAGATGCGATCCCCGGTAGGCAAAGCGAGATTCGCTTCACTCCCAAAAAAGCAGGAGACTATGCCCTAATCTGTGCTGAACTTTGTGGCCCATATCATGGTGCGATGAGAGCATCAGTAGTCGTTGAGCCGGAAGAAGCCTTTGACAAATGGATGCAAGAGCAGCTAGTTGCCAGCAAAGAAACGCTAAATCAAGCCGTTGCTGTTAACCCTGCGGATTTATCCCCAAATGAATTTCTCGCTCCTTACACCAAGGACATGGGAATTAAACCAGAAATCCTCCATCAAGTTCACCATTAGTCAATATGTTATTTAGTCAAAATCCAATGACTAACGACTAATGACTAATGACCAATGACTAATGACTATGACCCAAGCTCAAGTGCAAGAAACTGCCAACGCCCCTGCTCTTGATGAGGAGCTAGGGAGCAGAAAATGGCAAGACTACTTTAGTTTCAACACCGACCATAAGGTGATTGGGATTCAATACCTAGTCACTACGTTCATTTTTTACTGTATTGGTGGGGTGATGGCTGACTTGGTTCGTACAGAACTGCGAACCCCGGAAGTCGATTTCGTCACCCCTGAAGTTTACAACAGCTTATTTACGCTGCACGCCACGATCATGATTTTCTTGTGGATTGTGCCAGCAGGTGCGGGTTTTGCTAACTTCCTGATTCCCTTGATGATTGGGGCAAAGGATATGGCATTCCCACGCTTGAATGCTGTTGCCTTTTGGATGATTCCCCCTGCGGGTGTATTGTTGATCGCTAGTTTAGTGGTAGGCGATGCGCCGGATGCGGGTTGGACTTCCTACCCTCCCCTGAGCTTGGTAACAGGTCAAGTAGGTGAGGGAATTTGGATTATGAGCGTCCTCCTACTAGGTACGTCATCGATTTTAGGGGCAATCAATTTTCTCGTTACCTTGCTCAAGATGCGTATCCCTGGTATGGGAGTTCACCAAATGCCCTTATTCTGCTGGGCGATGTTTGCTACCTCAGCATTGACTTTGGTATCTACACCAGTGCTAGCAGCTGGTTTAATTCTGCTGGCTTTTGACTTATTAGCAGGAACGACATTTTTTAACCCGACTGGCGGTGGCGACCCAGTTGTGTACCAACACATGTTCTGGTTTTACTCCCACCCAGCAGTTTACATCATGATTTTGCCCTTTTTTGGCGCAATTTCAGAAATTATCCCCGTGCATTCCCGCAAGCCGATTTTTGGCTATAAAGCGATCGCCTACTCATCTCTGGCTATCAGCTTTTTAGGGCTAATTGTCTGGGCGCACCACATGTTTACCAGTGGTATTCCCGGTTGGTTGCGGATGTTCTTCATGATCACCACTATGATCATTGCCGTACCCACAGGAATTAAAATTTTTAGCTGGTTAGGAACCATGTGGGGTGGAAAAATCCGGCTTAACACTGCCATGCTGTTCGCAATGGGTTTTGTTGGCACCTTTGTGATTGGCGGGATCAGTGGCGTAATGTTGGCAGCAGTGCCTTTTGACATTCACGTTCACGATACCTATTTTGTAGTGGCACACTTGCACTACGTTCTGTTTGGTGGTAGCGTTCTCGGCATTTATGCGGCGATTTACCACTGGTTCCCGAAAATGACGGGACGAATGGTGAACGAGTTTTGGGGTAAGGTTCACTTTGCCTTAACAATTGTAGGTCTAAACATGACCTTCTTACCAATGCACAAGCTGGGATTAATGGGCATGAACCGCCGCATCGCCCAGTATGACCCCAAATTTACCTTTCTCAACGAAATCTGCACTTATGGCGCTTACATACTAGCAGTTTCGACATTCCCCTTCATCATCAATGCGATTTGGAGTTGGTTATACGGCGAGAAAGCTGGTAATAATCCTTGGCAGGCACTGACCTTAGAGTGGATGACGACATCACCACCTGCGATCGAGAATTTTGATCAAACTCCAGTACTAGCTACAGGCCCCTACGATTACGGCTTGGAAAAAGCTGACGAAGGTGTACCTTTATCTGATCCCGACCCAGTCTTGTCTGGTGGCCCAAACTCAGTATTGAGAGCAAAACCCGATCCAGCCGTTGCTGCTAATCCCGAAGACCGCAAATAAAGTAATGAGTTAGGAGTGATAAGTTATGAGTTTAATAAAGTTGTTAGTTCAAAATTTCTAACTCCCAACTCCTAACTCCCACTCCCCACTCCCCACTCCCCACTCCCCACTTATAAAAATTCATGCAAAGTCAAACTATTGACCCAGCTAAAACCGAACTAAATCATCACCACGCGGCGGAAGCCTCCGTCGGCCATCACGAAGAACATCCAGACCATCGGATGTTTGGGCTAATTGTCTTTCTGATTGCTGAAGGGATGATTTTTATGGGGTTGTTCGGAGCCTATTTGGCTTTCCGCGCTACCTTACCCGCATGGCCGCCAGCAGGTACTCCAGAATTAGAACTACTGTTACCTGGAGTCAACACCATCAATCTAATTTCTAGTAGTTTTGTCATGCATAATGCCGACACTGCTATTAAAAAGAATGATGCGCGGGGTGCCCAGATTTGGTTAGCAATTACGGCTGCAATGGGTGCTATCTTCTTAGTGGGTCAAGTATATGAATATACCCATTTAGAATTTGGTTTAACTACCAATTTATTTGCTAGTGCATTTTACGTTTTGACAGGTTTCCACGGATTGCACGTTACTATCGGCGTTTTGGCAATTGTTGCCGTGTTATGGCGATCGCGCGTTCCGGGTCACTATAGTAATGAAAAGCACTTTGGTATTGAAGCAGCTGAAATCTATTGGCACTTCGTTGACGTAATTTGGATTATTCTGTTCGGATTACTGTATTTACTGTGAGTATTAATTATTAGTTGTTCATTCCACGCGGACAACTTAATAGGCCCCCACTAGGGGGCTTTTTTCATTAATAGAATGCTATCTTTGCAGCTAACTACCCTAAAATCACATTATTTCATCTATCGACTGGTAACAAAACCTAAATTAGGACTGTTTCTATAAGACTAGATATCTGAGAAGTTATCTAAAACATTGTTTATTTTTTATAAAACAGTTTTATCCTTGACCTAGCAAGAACTACAAAAAATATATTAAAATCAGCGTAGGCTTTTAATAGCATGAGTTTTGCTAAATGCAACTGAGTTATTGCAAGTCGTAGAGCCGTGAATAAAAGGTGGGAAAGGTCGGAAAAGTTGGATGTTTTGTAGAAACTATTGAATCAACCTAAAAGATTGACAAGTTATACCTATTTACGTAAAAACTCATCATTCGATATTTACCCCAAAAGCTTACCTGTTGCTCTTACTCTTTTTTAGTTTCGTCGACCTTATGTTGGTTGATATTACAACGCGATCGCCCTTAGTAATGCCTAAAATCTGGTAACAGAATTTTAGTGGACGCTGTAAAGATACTTGTGCCTTTAAATGCCACTGTTACAGCTTTTGTCAGCAATCACTCCCAAGATTTCAAATAAATCTCCTGACTCCTGAATGTCGTCGTTTGCCGACAGTTATAACTACTGTGGGCTAGTGTTAAATTTACTTAAGTGATAAAATCTATAGTAACTATTACAAAAACAAATTTTTATATTAAGATACGCATAAAGGTATGAAATGAACCAATCAAGCGGCTAATCATAAAATTGCTCAAAAGTATAGGTAGTCTGAGAAGCTGACAGCCCCAAATACTAACAAATGTAGCGGCAGGCATTCATAACCTCACCCAAGCTCTGAATGGTCAGTAAATTAACGAGTAGTATACGCCACATGAGCCAGAACCCTCTAGTTAGAAAAAAACTCAGAAGTCGCTTTGAAACAGTCAAACTGTTTCAAAGCGGAGGATCTGGTAATACTTACTTGTTATCAGGTGGTAGACGTAAAAACCATCAATACTCTCTGGCTAGAAAAACACTTCGGAATCGCTTTGAGATTGTCAAACACTTAGGAAGTGGTGGTTCTGGTGATACCTACTTAGCTTTAGACCTAGATTTACCAGGACGACCCAATTGTGTAGTTAAACATTTTCACCCAAAAGATACCAATCCTGCTGTTCTACCCATCGCTAAAAGCCTATTTGATCGGGAAGCGGAAGTTTTATACCAACTAGGTAACGACCACGACCAAATTCCTAGACTATTTGCCCATTTTAATGAAGATGGGGATTTCTATTTAGTTCAAGAATTTATTGACGGTCATGCATTGACTCAAGAAATTGTACCAGGTCAGCCCCTTAGCGAAAATACAGTCTTAAATTTATTAAAAGATATCCTAGAAGTTCTGTCCTTCGTCCACCAAAATAACATTATTCATCGGGATATTAAGCCCCAAAATTTAATGCGGCGGCACTCAGATCAGAAGATTGTGCTAATTGACTTTGGAAGTATTAAAAAAATTGGTGCTTTAGGAGCAGGCTTAACAATTTCTGTTGGAACTCCTGGATATATGCCAAGCGAACAGGCTAAGGGAAAACCAAGACTTTGCAGCGATATTTATGCAGTAGGGATGATTGGTATTCAAGCTTTGACAGGTTTAATGCCTGAACAACTACAAGAAGATCCTAATAGTGGAGCAGTTCTCTGGCGCGATAAGGCACAGGTAAGCGATGCTCTGGCAAATATTTTAGATACGATGGTTTGCGATCGCTATAACCAGCGTTACCAATCTGCCACAGAAGCTTTGCAAGCGCTTAATTCCGATCTGGCGTTGTCAGAGTCCTTACAATCTACTGCCATAAACCAAGATACTAATGACAGTTATTTTCTAAGTTATAAAAATTTTATTTTGCTATTGGGAATAGGGCTTGGTACTATCACTAGTTTGATAGTAATAGTTTTAATCTATACATTTATTAATACAGGTACATCACCTCCAAATCAACCAACTCAATTAAATAATTTTAGAGAAAAATTGCTTGAGCCACGGTTCAGTAATTATTAACGTCAATGACCTAATAGCTAAATCAGCAGCTAACAGAGGAGTCTATAAAAGCAATTCTACCATTGCAACCAAAAAGGAAATTGAACTTTACTACATTAGAAAGGATTAATCATCTACCATTAATCATAAAACTGGTTATTAACAACTTATTCTAGATTTATTCTTAACCTAAATATTTATAGATTCCTGTAGGATAAATATAATAAACAAAATTATTTAAAGATATGGACAATACAAATCAAAGAAAAGCTTTAATTAACGGTGAAATTGGCCTCTTTCTTAGAGGTTTGATTATTGGAAAAGTGCTGACACTTATGGTTATTGGCGGACTGCTATGGTGGTTACTCAAGCCGAATTTATTGTCTCGCAACAGCGTTAATTCCTCTAATCAAAATGTAAACAGCCTCTCTAATAGTGCATCAACTTTTCAGACAGTTACTGATGTCCCCAACGCTTCATTTAACTATGGAGGTAGTACAGCTTGGGCATCTATACGGCAATTGGTAGATTCTCAGATTCAGAGTGATCGCCCGGAATTACAATTACGCTATGTAAACCCTGTTAGTGGTAGCCCTGGTTCTAGCTCCGGCATTCGGATGTTGCTTGATGGGAAAATAGACTTTGCTCAGTCTTCCCGTCCCCTAACAGATGAAGAACAAGCTATGGCAAAAGAGCGAGGCTTTACCCTTGAGCAACGTCAAGTAGGTATGGATGGAGTAGCAGTAGTAGTCAACCCATCACTCAATGTGCCTGGTTTAACTGTTGACCAATTGCAGCAAATTTATTTAGGCAAAATTACTAACTGGAATCAAGTAGGTGGGCCAAACCTAGCCATCACACCTTTGTCTCAAAGACCAGAAGACGCGGATACAGTCATATTCCCTAGCAACAGCAACTTGAAGGGGCAAGCATTTGGCTCTAATGTGCAGTATGTCTACTCTACTACAGAGGCAGTGCGCCAACTGAGTAAAACTCCTGGTAGTGTTTATTACGCTTCTGCCCGTTCAGTATTACCTCAATGTAGTGTGAAGGCTTTGCCATTGGGTAGCACTTCTAGTCAGCTAATTGCTCCCTACCGCGAACCTCTGGTGTCACCTGAGCAATGTCTACGTCAGCGCAATCAGCTAAATACTCAGGCTATAAAAGATGGCAGCTATCCCTTAATCGCTAACTTGTTTGTGATTATTAAGCAGAATAAAGGTCAAGAACAGCAGATTGGAGATGCTTATGCCAAGCTTTTATTAACTGATGAGGGACAAAGGGCAATTGAGCAAGCTGGTTTCGTCGCAGTTCGCTAGTAGAGCGATGTCTACGACGGGCTACGCCTACGCACTTTCCACTTATTCAGATCCCCGATTTCTTAAAGAAGTCGGGGATCTTTAGTTAGGCTAATCATCCAGTAGCAGTCTTTTGAAACCAGGACTATCAGGTAGGTTATGATCCGTTAAAAATTGCTGATAAGCTAATTCTGACTCAGTTTGCATCTTGATATACTCTGTTTTGGCTAGTGTTCCTCCTCGTAATCCTGCATATTCCAAATAGCTGGAAAACTCCCATTCTTCAGGTTGCTGCACCAGTTCTGCTTTCACCGGATTTAAATGAATATAACGTGAGAGGTTGAGAAGATAGTCAGTTTGTAAAATATGAATACTTTGAAACCTTCCCTGAAATAGCACCCCAGAACGATTGAAACGCTTATTAATTGCCTTTGTGTAGGAAAGAGAGAGGGATTTCATTGCATCAGACAGAGTTTCATCTCTTAGATAGATCAAAAGGTGATAATGATTAGGCATTAAACAGTAAGCAACAATATCTACTGCATTAGTTATCAAATGTTCCCTTATCAACCGGAGAAAATAAATATAGTTCTCACGCTCAAAGAAAATCTTTTGGCGATTGTTCCCCCGATTATAAACATGGTAAAAGTTGCCAGTTTGCAGAGGGGTTTGTCGTCGCGGCATAGGCAAGAATATGAGATTTTGCTTTAGTATGCCCTTTCAATCCAATCAGATCCCTAATCCAATCAGATCCCCGACTTCTTTAAGAAGTCGGGGATCTAACTTCGTTCTGCGGCAATGGTATTTTCAGCCGCTAAATTTATTTATAGTTTAATTGCTTTACTAATACGAATTGTAAAAGGATCGTGAGTAATTATCCACCCATCTTTTATTAATGCTTTTTTTACCTGTTGATGGAAAACATCTTTAGCCATTTTGCTATCTCTAGGTTAGAGCCTCAAAATGAAAATATCTCATTTTGTATGATATTTTAGCGTTTAGCTTAACCCAAAATTAGATTTTTGTTCTATGCAGTGCGATCGCACTCCCATTGTTCTGCATTGCTGCGGCGAGTTTTACGACACTTTTCAAATATCCAGCCGCTTGTCGTCAGACATCGCATTTGTTCTTAAACTCCAACAGCTAACGATCCGATTTCTGATAACGCAATTATTTATATAGTGTAAATATAGTGTAAATCTGGCTTGGGTAAAAGCCGATCGCTACTCAAATAAAAACTAAACAATTAAGAAATTTATTTTCTTTAACAAAAGAGGAATAATCAATTTTCTATGCATCATTTATTGCCGTTAAAATTTGAGAGTTTTTATTAATAATTCTCCAAATAGTAGTTGACAAGTATAAAATTATACTTTGATATCTAAATATGATAAAGGCGATCGCCCAATCCCACAAAGAAAACAGCGATCGCTCTTATCTAAACCCCAAAATCGATAAAGGCGATCGCCTCATCCCGGAAAGAAGTGTGCGATCGCCCTTATCTAAACCCCAAAATCGGAGTATGAATACAATAATGGCACAATTGAAAAATTCCGCCCAGCCGGCCCCTGCGGGGGAGTCAAAAGTCAAAAGTCAAAAGTCAAAATTAGAAGAATATCTGCGTGGGGGCGATTCCAGTCCACCCATCAGCAATCAATCGTCTGAGAGTTCATTTCCCAAGAGAGAACGGATAAAGCATCTACTCATTGGTTCTCCCAAAGCCGTTACCAGCACAATCCACTATTTACAGGTAATTGGCTACGCCAGTGTTGGTGACTGGAGTTCACTGCAACCAACTGATAACCCATATGAGGTTATGAGCATTTTAATCCGTCAAATTCTCATGCAATAACCCAGATGTAGAGACGTTGCATTGCAACGTCTCTTAAAAATGCCCAAGTTGCCGCAAGCAGGTTTGTGTCTAGAATGAGCATAAGCACTGTTAGGAAAAGCCTTTATGTCATTACAAGAACTCAAAGAACAAGCTTTCAAATTGTCTGTAAGCGATCGCTTTGCCCTGATTAGTGCCCTGATTCAATCTTTACAAACTGCTAGCCAAACAGAAGATTGGAAATATTTAGTCACACGTCCTCACCCTTGGCGACGACAACTTTATATTAAAGGGCGACTTCATCAAGCTGAACCAGTTCATCCAGGTATTTTGGCAGTCTATCAAAACTCGGACTCATCAAAAAACATGAGCTATCAGTCAATTGTTGCAGCAATCTTCAATCTTGAGGCGATGAGCTATGTGCTTAAAAACCAGTTCGTTATTCTCAATCAATCAATGGAATTATTAACTTCTCCCCATTTCCACCGCAAGTTTTTCTAAATTCTCCCGCACAGCCACACTACGAATATGATTAACACCCCAGACTCGCTCACAAATATCTAAAGCTTGCAAATAAAGCGGTTCTGCTTCACAATAACGCCCCGTTTCACGATAAATTTCTGCCAGATTATTGAGACTTTCAGCAACATTAGGATGATTTTCTCCCAACAAAAGCTTATCAAGTTCTAAGGCTTTGATACATAAGGGTTCCGCTTCATTGTAACGCCCTTGTTCTCTGTACATATAACCAAGAGCATAAATCGTATCTGCTAAAAGCGGATGCGCCTTTTGTAATAAACGTTCCTTAAGTTCCAACGATTCCAAAAACAAAGATTCGGCTTGATCGTAGCGTCCTTGAGCACGGTATATCAATCCTAAATTGTGCAAATCTGTTGCAACATCAGGATTGTCTTCTCCCAAAAATCGCTTATCTAGTTCTATTGCTTGTAACGACAACGGTTCAGCTTCACTGTAACGTCCTTGATGATAATAAAGTAGCGCTAAATTATTCAGTATAAAAGTGAAAGAAAGATGATTTTCGCCAACCAAACGTTTTTCGAGTTCTAATGATTGCAGATACAGAGGCTCTGCTTCTTCATAACGTCCTTGTTCATCATATAGTAATGCCAAATTATTAAGACTGGCGACAACATCGGCATGGTTTTCTCCTAACAGGTGTTTCCTCAGTTCCAAAGCTTCTTGATATAAAAGTTCTGCTTTAGTATATTGTCCAGTAGATTTGTAGAGTCCTGCCAAATTATTCAGACTAGTAGCAAAAGAAGGATGATTGTCTCCTAACAGGCGTTTCCTCAATTCCAAAGCTTGTTGATATAATGGTTCGGCTTCGCTGTAGTGTCCTGTTGCACGATAGATTCCTGCTAAATTGTCGAGGCTAGTAGCTAAATCTATCTGCAAACCCGATTCATTTTGTAGCTCAATCGCCTTACGCCAATACTTTATTGCTAGTTCTTGTTCTTCTTGATAATTCTGAGACTCACCCCGCTCTAATCTGCTGCGGTAAATATCACCTAATCTTGAGTATAAAGTAGCCAAACTGCGGTCTTTAGTTCCCTGTTCTTGTTCTACTTTCTCAATTAATCCTTGTAAATCTTGGATGGGCAAGAAAAAGGAGTTATCTTCATTAGTATCTGTGCTGGCTAATTCCGTATCTCTAAAAACAAAACGTATATGTTCTAATTCTTTACCAGGAATAGCATTCGTCTTTTTAGATTCAAACCGAAATACACCATTGCGCCAACTCCAAAAATCAGGAGCTTTTTTAATCAGATTAACTAAAATTTGATTAGTTACCCAAAGCACGATCGCAAACGGAAACTCGCGCAATCCTTCCCTTGTCCACTGTAAGTAACCAAAAAATTTCTCCTGTTCCGATTGCTCTTTTCCCAATCTCAGAAAATAAAGTTGTTCAGCGCCCGTCACAGTAATTATCGCCGGGTTCTGCTGACGGAGATATTCTTCTTGTTGTAGCAGTTGATTAAGCGCAGCTTTTAGGCTCGGTTCCTGGCGTGCTAAAGTTTCTCGATATGCACGGAAAGTAGGTTCTAGTTCGGCTTCATACTGGGCAATAATCTCATCACGAAAGCTAGCATCATCGCAAACTGCAATCAGTAAATTTAATCCCCGCTTTTGAGCTTCAATAGAAACAATTAAATCATCATACGCATCTTGATTTTCTCCTTCATCAAACAATTCTTCATTTAACATTAATCGCTCCCTGTCTTCTCAAGCTTTCGATAATAATTGGATGAACATCGTACCAAGTTTCATCAGTGCGATATTCTAGAACATACAGCCCATGTAGCAAATCCAAAAACTCTGCTTGTTTGGGGTCATTGGGCATAAATTGTTCATAAACACTCTGCAAAATATCTGTATCAACTTTTCCTAAACGTATAGAAAAGTCATTGCGAATTTTATTGATTGCTTGCAGGAGAATTTTATCATCAATAATAACTTCGGCTGTGGGATTTCGCCGGATCATTCGCAAACATATACGGCAACATTCTTTAGAAATCCGAATTAACTCTCGCAATACGCCACCACTGTAAATTACAATTTTTTCAGCAGTTTCTGCCGTGATTAAGTCACTGGAAATTCGCTTTTGTAAAACTTCACCGAGAATATTTGTTGCTTCCGGGCGAGGTTGAGCATTGGGGAAGCGATTTTTACCTTTATCAAAAATTTTTAACACAGGCATTGCCACAACTTGATCGTTGGTTTCAGTGGCAATTATTGTGCTGATAAATGTTTCTCGAAGGACTGCGATCGGGATAGTGTAGATGATTTGAAAGTTAGGTTGACAAAGAGCTTTAATGTTATCTCGATAAATCTCATTAACTCTGCCTAAATCCAATTTATCTAAATCATCAATAATTACTAAAACATTTTGTTTAGTCGCAGCTTGAATTAAAGCAGCTATTTCATTAATTCTAGCAACTAAATCTGATAACTTGCGTTCAAATTCTTGCTTAATTTCATCCCGAACGCTAGCATCAGCTTTTAATTTAGAACTAATCAACTTTAATAGGTCAAAACCCACACTAGCTTCTACCTGCAAATTTGATTCTTCAGTCCGAGTGCGGGTAGCAAACCACTTATAAAGAGCTTCTTTAGTCGATTGCGGAATATCAACTTTGCGTGCTTCTGCCTCTGTCATTAAATTAACTGCGATCGCAAACAGTATATTAATATGATTAACCGCCGACATTTCAATTTTGTCAGCAATAGAAAATAGAACAACAAAATATTTATCTTGAATTTGCCGGCTAAATTCAGCTAATAAAGTAGACTTACCACATCCCCGATGTCCTGTAAAGACAATTTTGCCATCTCCATTAGGACTATCTTCCACTAATTGATTCAGGTCTGCAATCAAATCATCACCATATTCGACTCGAAATCTTTCCATTTCGTTCTGTTCCATCAACGGAAACAGTTCGAGATTACTGTATGCTTCTTGAAAGGAGTTTAATAAGTCTTCTGACATAGATAGTGCCGTAAACGTGCTAACTATTCATATAATGGCTCATGATTTTTGAAGCACAAGTTCAGGCAATGTCTAGGATAGAGTCTGCCTACATAAGTTTTAAAATTCCGTTAATGAATAACTACTAGGTGAGTGGTATGTTATGTCTTAAAAATAGATGTCATAATACCCAAACTTCAACCGCTCAATAAGTATCAGAGGTCAATAATCAATAAGACTGAATCATAGATTATACATTCAATAATTTAAACTGAATGATAGATTATACAGATAAAATAGTGAAAGCTACTTAACATATAAATAAAATAAAATTTTAAGTTAGAAAAATAAATTTTTAGTGTAGTTTGTCTTATCCCCCTCTAGCCGATGCAATGGTAGCTGTTGTTACTAATTTCGTTCTATACATAAACCGCGAAAATCGAAAGATTAAGATCCCCAACTTCTCAAAGAAATCGGGGATCTTATTGTTCACAACTGATTTGGACTGCTATAGCTCAAGTCCACGCTTAGTGGAATAAAAGCCTTTTTAGTCGTATAAAGACCAATACGGTTCAGTTAAGGCTAAAACTCTTTGTCAAACTCAATTTTTTTAACGTAGACGCTTCGGCTTGCCGCAGGCTACCGCCAAGGACGCCAAGGACGCAGAGAGAAGAAAGAAGTGCTTAACTGAACTGTATTAGTATAAAGACGACTTTAGCTATTAGCCTCAGAATTTATTCTGAGGCGAACTAGATGAGAATTAATTAAGCGTTATTGAATTATTTGAACGAGTTTCATCATTCCTTGGTCTTCGTGGTCTAAGATATGGCAATGGAGGACGAATTTACCAAGAAATGAATCATAACGGCTCTTAATGATTTCATCTTTACCCTGTCTCACTAAGAGTGTATCCCGCCAAATTACCTCGTCGTTTCCATTAGGATCTTTTCGAGTGTACTGGAAGGGATTAACGTGAATATGGAAAGGGTGATTAACGAACGCTGACTTGAGAACCCACTCATCAGCTTTTTTAAGTTGCAAAGTGATGGGGTTGGGGTCATTGATATCAAATGGTGTACCATTGACCATAAACTTAGGGGCTTTTTCATCAGAAAATTGATTAGGTAATTGAATATCAAACAGGACTTCTTGGCGTCCATCTATTCTAGTAATGTCTGGTGGTGCATCTTTTTGTTTTGCCTTTAATAAATCCGCTAAGAATTTCTTGCTTCCTGGCAATTCTGGGTTAGTATCATCATTTAGTTTTACAGGATTACCTTCTACTATCACCTTAGCTAGTACTTCTTCATCTTCCGGAACGCCTAGTAGTGATTTTTCCGGCGGTGTAGCAACGTCTACAAGTTCGTACTCTTGAACTAACGGATTTCTAGGACTAGGAAATTGAACTAGCACATCGCTACGATAGCCAGGTTCAAGTTCGAGGGTTGACCAAGAATCAATTGTGCCTAGCGCAATTCCATCTATAGCAATTTCATGAAGTTTAACTTGGGTTCTAATTCTTTTAGATATGGATACAGGTCTGAGTGACAGATTCAAGGCATCACGAACACCAGCATGGATAAATCGCCAACGTTGCATTTCTCCAGGCTTTATTCTGATTGTTGGATAAATTTGACCATTGATGGTAGTTTGACGACCTGATAAAGACCACGCAGATTGATTCAAGTCCATTCCAAAACCGTTGTAACTTTCATCTATTTCGCCTTTGGTATCATAAGTTATTTGCTGAAATACAAATATCTTATCTTCGGCGTTCTTAATTGCAGGTATTTCGTCCAGTCCACCACCTTCAACAATTATCGCTCCCACCATTCCACTAGACACTTGTAAAGCAGTTGAACCATGTTTGTGGGGATGATACCAAAATGTACCTGATGGATGATTGGCAGGTAATTTAACACCAATATTGTAATTAGGGTCTGGGTCTGTATCCGTTTCTTTTGGCGGCATTTCCTTCAGCACATTATCAGAATTACCTGTCGATAAAACATGAAGTCCGTGGGTGTGTATGTTAGTCGTGTTGAAGCCGTGAGGCTTATTCATATTTATTTCTTGTTTCGGCTCTGGTGGTAGGGTGTTAATCAGGTTAATACTGATGAGGTCATTTGGCTTAACACGCAGTGTCGGCCCTACTAGCTTGCCGTTATAAGAACGAAGTTTAACTTTACATCCAGCAATTTCTGTTGTTTCTTTGTCAGTGTACTGAACTTTTAAATCTACTTTTAAGCTTCCATTTTGAGAGGAAACGGACTCTGGATTAGCAAATTCTTCACCACCATATTTGTCAAGGTTAATTAGCTGGAAAGCACAGGGATCAAGTTGTGATTTTGCGTAGGAATCAGATATTGGCGCGAATGTCAAGACAATTGCTAAAACAAATGCACTGAAAAGACGGATGATGCGTTTTTTCATAATAGTAGATGCTGAAGAAGGTAGTTTTGCTGAAGAGATGCAATATGGTAGGGGTCTGAATGCCCACCATATTGCATCGCACCAAATCAAAGATTTTGCTAGGAGACAGGAGATCCTTTACTCTTAAACTTTCTCAGTAACCGCAAAGGAATATTCGCATAGCGTCTCTTAAAGAACAGAAGAAAACACTGCTTTACTAAGTGTTAGATTTCAGGTAATACTTAGTTGTACTGTTTGACACTATTGTAAATTGGGCTACATGATAAACAACAGAGTGTAATCCTAGCTGAGGATTGAGGGTAGACAGCTAAATCGTGACCAGATAAGCTTTCACGGATAGTTAAGCATTGCTATGTCTCCAGTAAAATGCTTAGTAATTTAAAATGCTGCTAATATCCTATATTTATATTGCGGTATAAAATATAAAATATCATTTCCAAAATCTAAGTTTGTGGTGAGTAACTTAGGTTACTAAATTTACAGGGTTACACCTTTTATCCAATGCTCAAATCTCATGTACGGTTAGGAGACGCGATAAATCGCCGTCTCTACAAGGGATCTATTATTTATTGACAGAATACTAATTAAGCACTAATAAACTTGCTTTTGCGACATCAAAACCTGCTTTTGCGACATCAAAACCTGCTTTTGTGACATCAAAACTTGCTTTTGTGACATCAAAACTTGCTTTTCTCAACGAATTTCAGCAAATATACCTGTATCTATCTAGTTGGCTAATGCCATCCAATGCTTTTATAATTCTGTAACTTCACTGTGGCTGGTGCATCTGCTTGTTGCGTATCTTGATGATATATAAATAACTCAGTGTATAAAGTCAGGGTTATTTATAAATAAATCCAAATAGGAAAACTATATGCAACGGAAACGAAACTCCATCTCACTGACTAAAGCTGAACGACGGATTGAAGGAATGCAGACAATTAACCCTAAATTAGACTTTAGTAATGGGTTTTCAATTGTTACTTACAACACTAAAGTAATTGAGCTACGAGAAAAGTTAGCCGCTTATAATCAAGCACAAATAATAGTAGAGAAGACACACAATGCATTATTAGAAGCAGAACGTGAGTTGAATACTTATTCTGAGCAAATGCTATTGAATGTTGCATCTCGCTATGGCAAAAATAGTGATGAATATGGAATGGCTGGTGGAACGCGCAGGTCAGACCGCAAGAAACCACGCCCAGTAGTAAAGCAAACAGTCCTAAATCAGTCGTGAACAATAAGATCCCCGACTTCTTTGAGAAGTCGGGGATCTGAGTCTCTCGATTTTCACAACTCATTTAGGATTGCTATAGATGGTTTGATATTTTCTTTTTACCTGCTATTCTGATTCCAAGCTATGGGGTTATGAGGTATACAAATCTTGCCAACTGCTGAACAAGGCATCAGGTGTGTAATACTAAGTCAATCTTTGACCAATACATTCACTCCTATTTACATTATCCGCCTCGATGAACAAACAGGTAAGTGTTTCATTTTGGCAGGAGATAACATAGAGATAAAAATCTATAACAATGGTCTTTGGAGGTTCTTGTGATTGAGCCAAACTTTAGCAGCATGAGCAAAACCAAGTTAAGAGCCTTCGTCATTGCTCACCCCGACAACAAAGTAGCGTTTCGTGCTTTTGTTGACCGCTTTACATTTGAAGCATCTCCAGAGACTTTTGACATCCCAAAATCGAATGCTGAGATTGAAGAAGTTGAAATTTTGATTAGACAAAAATTAGAACAATTAAAAATGAGCTAAATTTTAGAAGTTTCTTTTAAATGTCGCAAAATTAATTGAGTCGAACAACTGTTCGGTTTTGCAACCTACCAAGCTATCCGACTCGGTTTTATATTCGGAGGTTGTCGCCTTCCTCGCTGGTTCAGGTCTGGAATCCCTGATGTACGCTCGATAAATTCCCACTTACCGACTCTGACTTTGGGGAGTACTCACGCCACAGCCACCGCCACCACCCGAAAACCAATACTGCTGTAACGAATCGCGCGTGCGAACCTATCGCGCTCGGCAGAACGGCAATACCTGGCGTGCTTGTAACAACCCCCGCCACGCAGCAGCCTAATGTTATTATCTTTACCAGTAAGCCACGCACTACCATCTTTCGGCGCACCTTGGTAATTGTCATTATATACATCTAGACACCATTCCCATACATTACCATGCATATCGTATAAACCAAAAGAATTAGGCGGAAATTTTCCTACATCTATTGTTTGTTCACGATATTCGCCCTTTGGTGCAGAGCCGTAAGGATAGTTACCGTGGTAGTTAACTAAATCTGTGGTAATTGTTTCGCCAAAATAAAATGGGGTCTTGGTTCCAGCACGACAAGCATATTCCCATTCGGCTTCACTGGGTAGCCTGTAGGTGTGTTCTGTCTTCTTCTGACTCAATTTTTTACAAAACTCTACCGCCTCATCCCAATTTACTTGTTCTACAGGTCGTTTCTCACCTATGAAATTAGAAGGTTTTTTCCCCATAATTGCTTGATACTGTGCCTGGGTGATTTCATATTTACCCATGAAGAACCCAGGCACTTTTACCTGATGCTGTGGACTTTCATTTGGATATCTCCCTGCTTCTTCTTCGGGTGAACCCATCATAAAGGTTCCCCCTGGTATCTGCATCATTTCCAAGGTGACACCATTCCCTAAGTCTTCTTCAAAATATTTTGCTTCCTCATTACGGCGGTTGGTGATACTTCCCTGTGCATTGACAGTCACCGTTTCAAATCGAAAGGTTTTTAAATTGGAGGAAACGCCAGACGGGTTCGGGTTATTAGGAGGTCTTGTTATTTCTGGTGAAGCTGCTGGTGTAGTTCCTGGTGCATCTGTTGGTTCACCTGTAGCTTTTGGTGTAGTTGTTCCAGACCGCCAAATGCGAGGTATTACAATTGCCAAACCCAACCCAGCACCCGCAAACCCAACAGTTATCACCCTTCGCCGTGACCAGTTAGATAATATTGGTTTTTTTAATGGCGCTGGAGGTGTTGGAATTGTAGATGTTGCAAATTGTCCCGTACCAGAAGTCGGAATATTAGTAATTGGTGAGGTTTCCTTGGGAGGTGTTTGAAGAGGTTTACTTATAGGTGTATTTGTGACTGACTTAGATGCTTGTGGAATTGTTTGCTCAGGTAAATCAGGAATTGCAGAACTATTTCGCAAGCGCTCAATTCTTTGTAAACCTCTCACCGCATCCATATCTTGCCCTGAAGCCGCAGCTAATACCCGAATCCATAATTGCTCTGCTAAATCTAAATTCCTGTTTACTTCTACTTGGTAAGCATCATTTTTCAACGTGGCGATATCCGCTAGGGTTGCGTATCGTGGCACAAGTATTAGGTGTGATTTATTCACAGGTTCGGCAATCACATAAGGCGTTTGCCTTGTATTCTTATACTGGCGAACCAGTTCAGGCACGCGAAACTTAAGATATTGCTCCAATCGTTCAACAGTAGCGCATTGACCTTGAATTCCTAACCCTTCTAGTAATGCAGTAGTAAAAGCACCTTGTTGTAAAGCTTCAATTTCATAAGAATATTGCTGGGGAATACAAGAAAAAATGCTGATAACTCCTTGTTGACGTGCTTCTTCTGCGGTTTGTCGCCCAATTCCTTCACCTGTTTTTTTGCCTTCATTGCGACAAGCATCCAGAATCAAGACAATATTATCAGCACCGCAGCGACGCAAACGTTCACTCACAAAGTTAATTGGTATTGCCGTGTTTTCAATATCCTCTGGATCGCCATCACAAGGCATGAGATAATCACGGTCAGCGTATCTTATCCCATGACCACTGAAGAAAAACCAGAAATTATCCCCTGCTCCCATAAAGGGATTGTCAAATAACTGGCGCAAGACTCGCAGCAAGTTAGTGCGAGTTGGGCGAGTTGATTTTCCATCAACAGGAGGAGAGTCATCGGAGAAGAAAAATATCTTTTCAAATCCGACTTCATTACCCAGAAACTCTTGCATTAACAGTGCATCCCGCTTGGCATAGTTTAGCGGTTGCAGATAATCATACTGGTTAATTCCGATCGCGATCGCCCAATTTTTTGCCATCTCACCCTGGTTCTTGGCGCTTGAACTTCAGCTTAATCGCTCCTTTACTCCCAGCTTTGACACCACTGCCAATTAATTTAACTTCCCCATCTGCACTAATTTCTACCGACAGTTCAATTTCATCTAGCTGCATCCGGGAGTTGACTTTTGCTTGTTGTTCAGCTTGACTAAACAAACTTCCCACGAGTTTGAGAAAGTGAGTCATATTTTGCTCTAATGTTTGAGCGCTAACCTTAACGGCATCTCCTACCCCTTTGCTACCAGTATTATCCCTGATAGTTTCCTCTCCCCAACTTCGTGTATTATTACTCCCGCCTTTAGCACCATCAGGAATCGATATTTGCGGCACTTCATCCGTCACAATCCAAATGCCGTCGTTTTGGGGTATTTCTGACATATTATTTTAAATATTTAGATTAAATTGTCCCACAAATACAAATACAACGGTAGAGATAGCGATTCCGATTACTAGGAAATCTTACTGAGCATTTTAGCGATCGCATAGTCTCAAATTATCTCAGATTGGGTGCGATCGCTTTCTCTAATATTTACCCTACCCTAACCCTCCCCTTATAAAGGGGAGGGAACTAGATTTTCCGGTTTCTCCCCTTTATAAGGGGGGATTAAGGGGGGTAATATTTTTTGCTAGCTTTGTATTAGATAGTGCAATAGTTCAACAAATTCTGAGGTGGGATATGGCACTTTTAGAGCAGTCGCCTTGGTATCAAGAAATTTTTAGCAAAGGGGAAGAACGAGGAGAAGCACGCGGAGAACTGCGAGGAAGAAAGGAAGAATTATATTCAGGGATTGAATTAGCATTAGAAATTAAGTTTGGCAATCAAGGTTTAGAATTGATGCCGATAATCTCTCAAATTACAGATTTGCAGAAACTAAAAACAATTCAACAGGCAATTAAAACTGTAAATACAGTTAATGAATTCCAGCAAGTTTTATCAACCAACTTGACATGAAACACCAAAAACATAACCCCTCTCCGCCACCGGAAAGGGGTTAATCACTGCCGAAACCCAGCACTACATTGTACAGACGCGATTCATCGCGTCTCTATCCAGCAATATCTAATAAGCGTCCTGCAACTCGTAAAAATCAGGCGAGATGTAATCCTTCCGCAAAGGCCAACCTACCCAATCTTCCGGCATCAAAATCCGCTTGAGATTTGGGTGTCCTTCGTAGATAATGCCGTACATATCGTAAGACTCGCGCTCTTGCCAATCTGCGGTCTTCCAAATCCAGTACACAGAAGGCACTCTTGGATTTTCCCGTGGTAAGAACACTTTAACTCGAACTTCTTCGGGGCGATCGCTATTATCACCGACTTTAATCAAGTGATATACACTTACCAATTCCTGTCCTGGCCCAAGGTCAACACCGCCTTGAAACTGGAGATAATTAAACCCATAAGCATAAAGGGCTGTAGCTGTAGGAAGCAAGAAATCTGCCGCCACCTTAATTATCTCTACACCATTCTTATCCGGTGCTAAAAACTCATGGTCAAAGCCATTTTCCGTCAACCACTGGGAAATTTTACCCGCTTGTACCAATGCCTCTTCTTTCGCTGCTGGTACTGGTTTAGATTCTTCTTCAGCCACGGGTTTGTTCCTCCTTTTGCGCCTTTTCTGTCAGCAGTGCAGGTGGTATTGGCATACCAATCGCTTCCGTCAATTCCTTCGGTGGTGCAGAGCGAGTTGCTGACTGCAAATACTTACCAGTTAAGATTTCCTCTACTGGCTTCAGGTTATGAGTCGTGCTGTAGTAGCGGTGAGTTTGCTTAATTTTATCCCGCTCTTGCATCGATTCATTAGAGATTTTCTTCCGTAGCTTAATGATTGCGTCAATAATTGCTTCGGGACGGGGAGGACAACCAGGCAAATACACATCTACAGGAATTAGTTTATCGACTCCGCGCACTGCTGTGGGCGAATCAACGCTGAACATACCGCCAGTAATTGTGCAAGCACCCATCGCAATTACATACTTCGGCTCTGGCATTTGTTCATAAAGACGCACCAGTTGGGGAGCCATCTTCATCGTAATAGTCCCTGCCGTAATAATTAAATCGGCTTGGCGGGGGCTAGAACGGGGAATCAGCCCAAAACGGTCAAAGTCAAATCGGGAACCAATTAAAGCTGCAAATTCAATAAAGCAGCAAGCAGTACCAAATAACAACGGCCACAAACTAGAAAGCCGCGCCCAGTCGTAGAGATCATCAACCGTAGTCAAAATGACGTTTTCTGAAAGGTCTTGAGTGACATTGGTACGCTCAATGGGGTTGATGATTCGTTCTTTACCCTGAGTTGTTAAGTTAGAATTCAAGACCATTCCAAAGCTCCTTTACGCCATGCGTAAACTAAAGCGACTACAAGAATTGCAATAAAGACTAGCGCTTCAATAAAAGCTAATAGCCCTAAACGGTGGAAAGCCACTGCCCAAGGATACAAGAAAACAGTCTCCACATCAAAGACGACGAAGACCAGAGCAAACATGTAGTAGCGAATGTTGAACTGAATCCAGGCTCCCCCGATGGGTTCCATACCAGATTCATAAGTGGTGTGCCGTTCTGGACTGTAACCACTGGGTCGTAGGAGCTTGGAAGCTGAGAGCGCTAAGGCAGGAACTAGGCTACAGACTATGAAGAAGCCTAGAAGGTACTCGTAACCGCTGAGGACAAACACAATGAGTATCTACCGCTTATGGAGTATTTAAAGTAGGGAGTGGGGAGTGGGGAGTAGGGAGATAGGGAGCAGGGGAAGCAGGGGGAGAATAACTATTGATTTTTAACCAATGCTCGATACCCAATGCCCAATACCCAATGCCCAATGCCCAATCCCTTGAATTGCGTAACTTTCTTTTACATTATATCTGTTTGGTTTTTCTGAAATCTGGGAAACAGATACACTTCAAGTATTTAATTAGCTTTTGATAGTGATAGAAAAGCCAAACAATTATGTCATAATTTGTAACGTATATTTCAGATTTCTCCTCTGCGAGGCCCTAGCCATGAGCGAACCAGCTGTTGAGACTACGGTGTTAGACCGCTACGAGTGTCGCGCCTGCGGTTATGTTTACGAACCTGAGAAGGGAGACGACAAGGATGATATTCCTTCAGGGACATCCTTTGCAGAACTGCCCATAAATTGGCGCTGTCCAGTTTGTGCTGCTAAAAAAACCGCTTTTGCCAATATCGGCCCTGCGGGTACTGCATCCGGCTTCAAAGAAAATCTCGGTTACGGTTTGGGTGTCAACAACCTAACGCCAACCCAAAAGAATATTCTAATTTTTGGTGCTTTGGCTCTTGGCTTCTTGTTTTTTATCAGTCTCTACGGCTTACAATAACAGCCGTTATCTCAGAAACAAAGAATAGTGAGTAGGGAAGAGATTTTCATTATTGGTTGTGTGATTATAGTCACACAACTATACTGTTTTACTTGTTCCCTAGAGCCTTTAATTAAGCTAAAAATGCTCACTTTTATTTACATTGATTAGCAGTGTATTCTCTGATAAAATATCAGAGATTCAGGTGAGAATCTGTAACGTCAAGCAACCTCTATACTGATAAGTTGCCTCTGAGGTGTTACAGCAAGTAATCGCAAATATGTTGCTTCTCAAAGCAAGAATCACGCTAGAAGCAAACAAGTAAGAGTGCATAGAACTTGATTCTATGCATCGATTGATACACCTTAGTTGAGATTTATCTGCTCAACTTATGTATTTGTTAGCAAATGTTAGCAAAAAAGTATCAGTAAACCTTTTAGAGAACAGCTACAGAAATTTAGAAACAAGTTAAGAAATACTAATGCATTCAATTGTGAAAGGTTGGCAACGAATAGCTACCTTGTTGATAGTAGTCCTCATGTGTATAGGTTGTAGCAGAGTTCCTTCTGTTAGTTACAACCCTTGGAAAGTCATTTCTGTGCCAACAGACTCGAATCTCCTGGATATTGCTTTTACTAATAACCCTGAGCATGGCTACTTAGTAGGTAGCAATGCCACCCTATTGGAAACCAATGACGGTGGTGATACCTGGAAACCAATAACACTGCAACTGGATGAGCAGAAGTATCGTTTTGACTCAGTAAGTTTTGCAGGAAAAGAAGGCTGGATTGCCGGAGAGCCTGGACTGTTGCTGCACACTACTGATGAAGGTGCTTCTTGGTCGCGTATTCCCCTGAGTGAAAAGCTACCAGGTAGCCCGATCGCAGTTAAGGCACTAGCAGACAATACAGCTGAAATGGCTACCGATGTTGGAGCCATATATAAAACCACAGACGGCGGCAAAAACTGGAAAGCCCAAGTTGAATCAGCAGTCGGTGTGGTGCGTAACTTAGAACGTTCTCCTGATGGCAAATATGTTGCCGTTTCCGCCAAAGGTAGTTTCTACTCAACTTGGGAACCTGGACAAGATGCTTGGGTACCCCATAATCGCAATAGTTCTCGGCGGGTAGAAAACATGGGTTTTGCTGATAATGGGCAATTGTGGTTACTAGCTAGGGGAGGTCAAATTCAATTTAGTGACCCAACTAAACCTGAAGCATGGCAAGAGGCAAAGTATCCAGAGTTATCCACCAGTTGGGGTTTACTGGATTTGGCATATCGCACACCCGATGAAATTTGGATAGGTGGCGGTAGCGGTAATTTGCTACGGAGTCCCGATGGTGGCAAAACGTGGGAAAAAGACCGTGCAGTAGAAGAAGTTGCTGCTAATTTGTATAAAATTGTGTTCTTAGAGCCAGAACGGGGATTTATAATTGGCGATCGCGGCGTTTTGCTCAAATATCTGCCAAATCCTGAAACAACTTCCCCAGAAGCTGCTTAGTGGGAAAGGAGGGAAAATTCCTCTCTCCTCTGCACCCTTCTCCCTGCCCCTCTGCCTCTTCCCCATGCCCCAGGCCCAACGTACAATTTCTGAGAAGAACTTTGCAACTTGTAACTCTTTCTTAACTTTGTAGGATAATAAACTCAATAACACTCTATGTATAGGATAGGGATCTAAATGTCAGGTACCACTGGAGAGCGTCCGTTTTCGGACATTATTACTAGCGTTCGTTACTGGGTAATTCACAGCATCACCATTCCGGCATTATTTATTGCTGGTTGGCTATTTGTCAGCACCGGGCTGGCTTATGATGCCTTTGGTACACCCCGCCCCAACGAGTATTTCACACCAGCACGGCAGGAAGTGCCCATTGTGAAAAACCGTTTTGAAGCTAAAAAACAAGTTGAAGAATTTATTGGAAAGTAGTTTGACATGACTAGCGGAAACAACATCAATCAACCAGTTACCTATCCAATTTTTACCGTTAGATGGCTGGCAGTACACACCTTAGGTGTACCAACTGTATTCTTTTTAGGCGCGATCGCCGCAATGCAATTTATTCAACGTTAGGAGCAATCATGGTAGAAAGATCGCCCAATCCCAATAATCAACCGGTTGAACTAAACCGGACTTCGCTATACCTGGGACTACTACTAGTTTTCGTTCTGGGGATTCTGTTTTCCAGTTACTTCTTCAACTAAGTAGAAGTCCTGTTGTTAATCTTTGTTTATTTAACCTGTGTTGATTAGTTGTTAAGGGAGGAGAGAAGCTGTGTCTGGAAGTGGGAGAATTCCCCTGTGGGTCGTCGCTACGATCGCAGGTTTAGGTATAATTACAGTCTTGGGCATTTTCTTTTATGGTGCCTACGCCGGACTCGGTTCTTCGATTTAACATCAGTTAGTTTGAACCGAACACTATAAGTTAGAATTTTCTAGCATTTGTTGAGAAATCAACGTTAAAAAACCGCCTGTCTCCATGAGATAGGCGGTATTAATTTTGGTCACTAGTCATTTGTACAAAACAAATGATTAATGACTACAACAGTATCAGTTAATATCACTGATATCGTCGCTTTCAATGTATAAAAGCAGAGACGCGAAGACTACACTTGGCAAAACCCAACCAATTATGGGAACGAAGATAGAAGACAAGTACGAAGTACTAGCCAAGATAGAAGGCAAAAAAGAAGCTGCCATAGTAAAAGTTCCTATGAAATCACACTACAATTCAAAATGAGCTTACTGCAAATTCTGCCAAATTTTTGAAATTCTTTCATATTTTTAACACAGGGGATATTGGGAGATGAGGGAGACAAGGGGACAAGGAGATAAACAAAACTCCTAACTCAGCACTCGTAACGCCCAATGCCCAATTCTCAATTCCCTGAGTTACATATCTAGGAGTTCATCTAGCTGCAAGTTTGGCAAGTCTGGAGGAATTACAGTTCGCACTATTGTGACTTTGTGACTCTCCTGTTGAGTTGTCAGATTGAGTGCGATCGCTTCTAAGCGAATTTCCAAACACCCAAAGGGAATATTTAATTGCGTTATCACTTCCAATCCTCCCAAGGCGTTAGGTAGCAAATTTGTCAGTAAATGGGGCCCCTCTAGTAACCAGCGAGTTTGATAATCTTCAAGCCATAACTTGACAACAACTTGGGGACGTACTTCAGGCAGGACTACGCGCACTATGATAAATTTGCCAGCGATTAGTTCGCCATCTGGTACATGCAGTTCTGGAATTGGCAAAGGCTCAATGGCTGCCGCAGTTATGGGTGAGGAAGAGGATAAACCTAATAATGGTTGCTTCTCTTCTTCAAAAAATTCATTCTTCGTCCCATTGGCTTCCAGTTCATTATGTTCACTATATGTATCATCGACAACGATTTCTTGCGCCAACCAAGCTGACGCTATATTCATTTTTATTGGAGGAGGGGGAGGCGGTAGTTGTGTTACCACCATTGAGACTGTTGGTTCGGATACTTCTACTAGCGTATCTTCCCCTGTTTTTATATCAGCTTCCTTTACTGTGTCTGCGTCCTCCCCCAAGCTCGCAAGTTCATAAACCGACTCTTGAACTTCTTCCGATGTCTCTGTGTCAGCATCCACGTTTAACGGCAAGTTGACATCAACATTGGGAGTTTCAGCATTAAGAGAAAGCTGGGTCTGCTGGGTTAGAACATAGCGATCGCGATCTTCAGGTTCCAGTTCATCGATGGATTCAGGCAAAGAGTGTCCTTGGCTGTGCATCCACTTTCTGAGCAGGGGAGATGAGTAAAGGTTGCCTGTTGTAATGAATTGTGCATTTGGCTGGGCTTCTTCTACCTCAGCAACAGACTCTTCTTGAAATTGTTCATTTGGCTGGGCTTCTGTTTCAGCAACAGATTCTTCTTGAAATTGGGCATTATCTACTACTAATTCCGGTGTATTTTCCTCAGCTACAGTTGTATCCAACTGCGGTAAGTCTTCATCTGCTGGAACATTTTTTACTTCTTCTGTATCATCTGGCAAAGTTTGTAGCCGTTTCAAGTACGGCAAAGTAGTATCGAGTATTGGCATTCGACGTTGCTTGATAATCAACTGCTCCAAGTTAATGGCAACCATAGTAGTATCCTTTTTCAGAAGTTCCTCTTCTGTAGAGGGTTCTGCAACGAAATCTGTGGGAGTGTTGGCATGGGTTTGAATAGGGGGCAGTTTCGGCAATTGAGGCGAAGTGCCTGAATTGTTTAAGTTAGATGTTCGCTGGATGGCTTCTCGCAGAACTTGTAAGTTAATTTGCGGTGGTAAAGTTGTATTTGGGGATGGATTGAATATCTGAGACTGGTCTATTTTTGGAATCTTGACCAGATTGAATAGTTTTAAATCTATCCTCACAGCGGCCTCTGGCTCCATGACAGCAGCAGACGAGTCCGATGGTGCTATGGGGTCATTTAAAGATGTACTAGGTGTTGCTGCGGCTGTGATTGCCAGTAATTCTGTTACATCTGCTGTAATAGTGAAGGACTGGCTGGCTAACCTGATGACTTCACCAACATCGGAGAATCGACCATACAAAGTGATATCTGCCAAAATTAACTTCGATTCAAAGTCAGCAGGAATATCAATTGATGTATTGATGGTGAAGGGCAACTCCTGATCTGGTAAGGGTTGCCGTACCTGAGTCAAAATTTTTGAGTTTTTGGGCGATCGCAGTTCAATTTCTAGTTCAAGCGCCTGCAAGCTTTTTGAGAATAATGTTTCAGCCTGATCTAGATTTATCTTTTCTTTGAGTTCTACGCGCCCATTGATTGTAAGAGGTTGTCCCCAACGAGTAATGTAAGTATCCTGAGCTAAAGTTAGCAGTAATGGAGGCGGTGGCTGTGTTGCTGGAGAATCTGTAACCTTTTCATCATCGAGCAAGGCTTCAGAATTGGGTAAAGCTAAATCTATTAAATTTTGTAAAATCTGCTCTGCCGTCTCACCTTTGAGCCACACAGAATTCACAGACTCATCAATATCTTTTTTCGTTTCATCTAGCAGAACAGTAGTATTAGGGTTGCTGTCTGTAGTAACCGTCTGTTCTGTAGCGATCGCTTGATCTAAGTTAATTTCGGGTTCTTCTGGGTCAATGTATCCTAAGTTCTCTTCATCTGGCACAACAATATTAACGGGGTTTTCGTCTATAGCGATCGCTTGATCTAAATTAATTTCGGGTTCTTCTGGGGGGGTATATTCTAAGTTCTCTTCATCTGGGACAACAATACTAACGGGCTTGTCATCTGTAGCAGTTAGCAGTTCTACAAAGACTGCGATCGCTTGATCTAAGTTAATTTCGGGTTCTTCTGGGGGAGTGTATTCTAAGTTCTCTTTATCTGGTACAACAATACTAACGGGGTTGTCGTCTGTAGTAATTGCCGATTCTGTAGTGATCGCTTTATCTAGCGCAATTGCGGGTTGTGTTGGAAAAGTGAATTCCCAGTTTTCAGAAACAGCATCTGGGTGATTGGATGAATTTAATTCTACATTTTCCCCTTGCTCTCCCTGGCTCCTCTGCCTCCTCTGCTCCCCCTTTACTCCTTGGCACAATACTTGAAGTTGGATACTGTATTGCCAAGATTTACCGAGGAGTTCCGACATCAAGTCGCCCATACAGCGTAACTCCCAAACTCCTGGTTCAAAGTAGGTAAAGGGAATTAGCGCCATTAAGCCTTCTGAATTAGTGCGACGCGATCGCTTGAAAATTCGCCGCTTTGGTAGAACTTCCTGGGTTGAAGAATGAGTTACCCGCACTTCAACATCTGTATTAGGAAGGTTAGAACGAGCCAAAACTCTATACTCCCCTTCCAAAATTTCCAAATTTGGCGATTCTAGGATATGCCACGAGCGATCGCCTTGTTTCTGTATCAGAAATTGCCAATGTTCCATTGTGAGTGATGCCCAGACCGACGAGCCGCTCAATTATATTGTGTATTAACTTGCTTGCAAGTTTACCCCAGTATTTTGTAAATGCATCTCTTAAATCGCTATCTAGTTAACTCAGTTTTACTTACTTGCCTTCTGGCACTTTAACTAGTCGCATCAAGGGAATTTCAATGGATTGCCATATTGTTTGTGCGTAAAGCTTTTGTTGTTTCCTCAATATTAATTTTGACACTCTCCAGTGCTAAGTTAACAGAGATGCAATAAAATCGTTGGCTGTATATTTTCAACTTAGTGCCAACTTTTTTTGTATGATTTTTTACCAAAATGTCCATTTACCATAGACGCAACATACAATAAAAGTAAGATTCACTTGACAATTTTTATTAAATTGTGATTCCCCACATTTTGCAACAAAGAGTTAGGATGTGGCTTTTAAGTGTCCTCTGCGATCGCCTACCGTGAGCGCAAAGGGCGATCGCAAATCACAACACTTAACCGCGCAGCACGCGCCTAACCTACAAAGCAGCGTTTCTTTGAACCTCTACAAAGCGCATCCTCACCTGAGTAGAATGTGGGTGACAATGAGGATTTACAGGAGGGATTCGATGCTAGTCATTTTAATGGACGAGCAAATCCTTGCCCCTGAGCAAGTTTGCCAGTCTTGTTTACTCGCTGACAGGAGCGGTCAACCCCGTTGGCGTGGGGGTCAACTGCGTTGTGGTCAAGCAATTGGCAAACTCACTCAACAGCAGCCAGACCAGTATGAGTGTGTCATGGGTTTTCGCATTGCCCATATAGAATAATATGAATTTGCCAGCAAGACGAAGCAACTGCGTTATCCTAAACTCAAGTAACTATTAAAATTTAACCATAGGAGAACGCATAATGTCTTGGCGCGGGTCTACAACAGTTTCAGATCGAATTTTTGCTTGCTTGCCTTATTTGCTGCCCCTAGTTGATGGTTTAGTCTTTGGCAGGTTTTTATTTAAACAGTTTCCAGCACTACAAGTTCTGCTTTTACCACTGCAACCAGTTTTAATAATTTACGGTAGTTTAGGACAAATTGGACAAATAATTGTGTTCTTTGCCTTGTTTCTATTAGTGGTGAGAAACGAAAAAATCAATCACTTCATTCGTTTCAACACAATGCAGGCGATTCTTTTGGACATAGTTATATTTTTGTGTTCTATACTGGTGCGAGTTTTAGCAGAGGTTCCTGGTACTAGCTTTGCAATAGAAACAGTAGCTAACACCATCTTTCTAGGCGTTGTAGCAGCAGTTGCATATTCTGCCGTCCAGTCTCTACTGGGACGTTATGCAGAAATTCCGGCGATTTCTGATGCAGTATATATGCAGGTGCGTTAGAAATTAACGGGGCGCTACGGTGTTTTCCAGGCGACCAATACCTTCAATTTCGACGCGGACGCGATCGCCTGGATGCAATGGACTTACACCCTCCGGCGTACCTGTAAGCACCAAATCACCAGGTAGTAGCGTCATAACCTGACTGATATAAGAAACTAGAACATCGGGAGAAAACACCATCTGATCGATACAGACAGATTGGACTGGATTGGCGTTGTCATTCACAAAAGTCTGCAATCTCGCTCCTGGATTTAATTCCCGCACGATCCAAGGCCCCAAGGGACAGAAAGTATCAAAACCTTTGGCTCGCGTCCATTGACCATCCCGTTTTTGTAAATCTCGCGCTGTTACGTCATTGGCGATGGTATAGCCCCAAATTTTCGTTTGGGCTACCTCTGGTGTACATTCAAAGGCGTAATCGCCAATTACTAATGCTAACTCTCCTTCGTAGTCAACTCTTTGTGACTGGCGAGGATACTTAATTTCTTTCTCAGATGGAATAATCGACGTGGGTGGCTTGAGAAAAATTAGTGGCTCAGAAGGGACTGGAGTTCCCATTTCTGCTGCATGATCTGCATAATTTTTACCCACTGCCACAATTTTTGAGGGAGCGCAGGGAGCCAAAATTTCGTAATTTTCTGGTGTCAAAGTTAAATCAGTGGGTTGTCCTTGTAACCAAGGCGGAGCATCTAGCACCTGCACATTCAGGGATACTTGTAGTAACCCATAGTAAACCTGTCCTTCTTGATTTTGAATTCGCACATAGCGTTGCGCCATAACCTTAATGAATATCCTTTTATCTGCTTTTTTGTTGCTGTGAGCGGGTAGCAATCATCAGTTAGCTTTTTGGCGAACCGATTGAGCTTTGAGCCTGAAAGCGATCGCTCGCTATAAGATATGTCCCAATACGTTGCGGTTAAGTGAGAGATTATTTTGGAATAAGCTAAAGAAATCTGGGGGTCGGGAAGCGACCTATTTTTCATTAAGGACATCCAAAAAATTTAAATTTCGGCGATTTGGCTAATGATTCAAATTTAAAACTGGTAAGATTATAGTTCCTTGTTGCTTCAGATGTTGATTAATACCGACATTTTGAATTAGAATAGGTATAAATTAGCACCAGCAGCCCTTTCTGTCCATAAGGAGACTGAAAAATATGACTACTAGTTACGAAACAATGTACATTCTCCGCCCTGACCTGGGAGACGAACAGGTAGAGCAAGCAGTGACTAAATATCAGAACTTGCTTCGCGACCAAGGCGCCGAGGATATCCAAATTCAAAATCGTGGTAAGCGTCGTCTTGCTTATGAAATCAAAAAACACCGCGATGGCATCTACATCCAGTTAAATTACACTGCACCTGCAACTGCGATCGCCCCCTTTGAACGCGCCATGCGTTTAAGTGAAGAAGTGATTCGCTATTTGACAGTCAAGCAGGAAGCCGAAGAGGAAAAACCTCCTAAAGAGGAAAAAGAAAGACCCACTAAAGTAGCTGCGCCTGCAACAGTGTAAAGGATAGGGAATAGGGAATAGGGGATAGGGATACGAGGAAGAAATAATTAATCCTCCATGCCCCATGCCCAATGCCCAATCCCATTCAATAAAATTTTGTTTTTTCTTTTTTCATGCTTGCTTGGGAATGCTACATTAACAAATACTTGCCAAAGGTAGTACTCCCGCAGTTATACCTAAGAGTGGACAAGATTCTGAATGGGAGCTGTAAGCTACTGTGAGCCAATCTGATACACCCAATATTCAAGTTCTCTCTACGGAAGTATCGCAACTACGCCAAGAGTTGCAACTTCGTGATTCCTTAGTACAACAACTATCTCAAGAACTCTTCCGGCTGGTAAAGGGTAACACTAGTTTTATGCCCCAGCAGCCGGATCTTGAGCGCGATACGACCCAATTACAGGCTTTGCAAGAACAACTCCAAGCTGTAGAGCAGCAGGTGGCGTTCTACCAAGAGCAAATTACAACTCGTGACTCCGAAATTTACCAATTGCGACAGTCAGTTCAAGAACTCACCGATCGCACTCGGATGTTGGAGCAGGTAGTGCAAGAGTTACCTCAAATTTATCGGCGGAAGTTTGAAGAACGAATGACGCCAGTGAGAGAAAAGGTAGCAATGCTACAACGGGAAAACCGCCAACTACAAGCAGAATTGCAAAGTGTGAGTTACCGTTTAGCACTCAAAACTCGCAATGCTAGTCACAGTGGCATTGATTTGCCAAATTTTCCCCGTCCAGTATCCGAAGAAACCAACATTTCAACTCCCCAAAACGCCTAAATTTATCATCATACTGGAAGCGAACAGGTAAAAAATTGCCAGGAAAAACTATCTTGGATATATCCAATTAGTACACCAAGGCATTAACAATTCAAAATTCAAAATTAAAGACATTTCAGACGGAGATTTAAACCCTGACTGAAGCGGATGCTATATGTAAATGTAGGGTTCTTAAACCCTTTGATTTACAATAAATAAGAACTATGGAGTTATAAATAACACAAAAGCTGATAAGATAACCTTTCTTAACTTAACGGGAAAGTTAGTCGCTTATGGGGGAAACCACTTCTCTACAAGACGCTTCGCGTTTGCGAAAGCCTCTCGCAGAGAAGGCCCTATGCTCTCTTTTTAAGAGATGACCACGTTAACTCACTACAAACTTGCCTATCCATCAATTTAATAGATGGCTTCCAACAAGCAGGTTTATTCATCTGCTTATTAATATTACCTACGTCAAAGCCATGAGTTTCGCTCAACATTCTTCTCTAGAAAAAAAGAAAATTAGTCTGCTAGCACCAGACTGTTCTCTTTAAGAATATAAAAAAATGCAAATATTGCTTGACTCCATCATCCATCTATAGGTAGATTTATTACTTAGGCTGCTAGCACCAGACTTTTATCTTTAACGGTGGTAAAAATGTCTTCGTAAGTGGGAAAAATTTCAAACACTGAATCTAGTTGGGTAAGTTCCAAAATTAACCGTACAGGAGCTTGCACGTTGCACAGAACCAAGCGACAACCACTCTGACGTGCAGCTTTCAACCCTTTTACTAAAGGCACTAATCCAGAACTGTCCATGAAATTAACTTCTGCTAAGTCGATAACCCAGAGTTGATGAGCTTGGGGTACTACTCTAGCCATTTGTTCACTCAAAGTCTTACCGCCTTCCAAATCTATGCTTGCTTGGGGTTTAAACAAAATAACTTGAAGTTCTTGTGTGAGAATCATGAATTTAACAGGGTAGTTGGAACACTTGAAAAAAATTGAAAAAAGACATTAATACCTTTTCTCTTTCACCAGCAAAATTACTGTTTTACCGTGGTATTTGGGCAAATAACAGTCGTGCAGTTGAGAAAGATTATTTCAGTATTCATGCCGTATAATTTGTGATAACTTTTATCAATATAGGCATAAACGCCTAACAATTTCGGTATCAACCGTATCTTTTACAAGATTTTTATCATTTCACTGGATATTTATAAATTTTTTATAAATATTTTAATTTGTTTGTAATAAATTATGAAATTGTGGTATCACCCTCTAAAAAATGCATAGTTAATAGCAAAAAATTAATAGTTGCTATAGATTTTAAGTTATGGATTATTCAGAATTAAACTAATGGCTCAATGGGTCTATCTGGGGTTTTAATTGACACCCCGCGCATAAACAAGCAAAGATATAATAAAAGTAAAAATTTGTAAAGACGGTGGTGCGGGATGTCTTTAGAGCTGATTTCACTAGAAAATATCCAAGGAGTCGCCCACACTTACGGGTATTGGGCAGTTTTTTTGGGAATTTTGCTAGAAAATTTAGGCATTCCCCTTCCTGGCGAAACCGTGACTTTAGTAGGCGGGTTTCTAGCTGGCAGCGATGAACTAAATTTCTGGCTGGTTCTCGGTAATGCAATTATGGGTGCTGTAATTGGCGGCACTTGTGGCTACTGGATTGGTAGAGCTAGCGGTTGGCCTTTTCTGGTAAAAGTTGCTAGCATACTTCGGATTTCTGAAGTGCGGCTGCTAACCATTAAAGAGCAATTTAGTCAAAATTCTGCTAAAGCAGTATTTTTTGGACGTTTTTTGGCATTGTTACGAGTTTTTGCTGCACCACTAGCTGGGATAGCTGAAATGCCCTTTGGGAAATTCTTTTTATACAACTTTTTAGGAGCAGTTGCTTGGGCTAGTTTGATGGTGACATTAGCTTTTTTTGCTGGCAGAATTGTTTCCTTAGAGCAATTGGTTGCTTGGGTAGGTCAATTTGCGATCGCAGCCTTACTGATTCTCGCTGCCTTAATTATTGTGCCTCTGTGGTTAGAGGCTCGCCAAGTTAAAGAAGCGAGTAGTGAAAAGTGAGAGTTAGGAGTTAGGAATTAGGAGTAAAGTAAAAAGTTATTTTTTTAATTTTTACTTTTGGATTTTGATTTTTTAACAGACGCAATTAATCGCGCCCCTACTCCTAATTTCTGTACAGACGCGATTAATCGCTCCTAATTCCTGTAGAGACGCGATTAATCGCGTCTCTACTTTTAACCTTTAATTTTCTGTGACCAAATGCGAGTAGGTAGCCCCCAAACGTAGATAAAGCCTTCAGCAGCTTTATGATCAAATTGGTCTTCGGCTCCGTAGGTTGCTAAATCGGGAGTATAGAGAGAATTATCACTCGAACGCCCAACTATCGTAGAGTTGCCTTTAAACAGCTTCACTCGAACAGTTCCAGAGACTTGCTCTTGTGTCTTTTTAATAAAGGCATCTAGGGCAACTTTGAGTGGACTGTACCACAAACCGTTGTAAACAATTTGGCTGTAAGTTTCTTCAATCCCACGCTTGTAATGGGTGACATCTGCCGTCAAAGTTAAGCTTTCTAAATCTCTATGCGCCTGAATTAGCACTAACATTGCGGGTGATTCGTAGATTTCCCGCGATTTAATCCCTACCAGACGGTTTTCGATCATGTCGATCCGTCCGATACCGTGATTTCCTACCGCCTGATTGAGTTCTTCAATTAGTTCAACTGGCTTTTTGGCTATAGCGTTGAGGGTTGTCGGAATACCACTGTGGAAGCCAATTTCGATGTACTCTGGCTCGTTGGGAGTATCCACGATCGCTTTGGTCATTTCATAAATTTCTTCTGGTGGCTCAAATGACGGATCTTCGAGTAAACCAGCTTCAATACTACGACCGAGCAAATTTTTATCAATGCTGTAGGGAGAGGATTTTTTGACTGGTGAGGGGATACCAAACTTTTCACCATAAGCGATGGTTTCCTCACGGCTCATGCCCCATTCTCTGGCTGGTGCGAGGATTTTTAGGTTGGGGTTTAAGGCAGTAACTGAGACATCAAAGCGAACCTGATCGTTACCTTTGCCAGTGCAACCGTGAGCGATCGCATCAGCACCATATTTTTCAGCCGTTTCTACTAATACCTTGGCAATCAGTGGACGAGCAAGGGCAGTTCCGAGAGGATAACGGCTTTCATAAAGGGCGTTGGCTTGAATCGCTCCAAAGGCGTAATCTTTAACGAAGCTGTCTTTGACATCCGCCACGAGGGATTCACTTGCACCCGATTTCAGAGCTTTTTCTCGAACTGGCTCTAATTCATCTCCCTGACCTAAATCTGCTGCTAAGGTAATCACCTCTTCTACACCCCACTCCTGTTTGAGGTAAGGGATACAAACGGAGGTATCTACTCCACCAGAATATGCCAGGACAACCTTTTTGGCGCGACCCATTAATTTCTCCAGTTAGGAAAACAAACAATGAGTCATTATTATATCTAAACAATCGATGTATATTTTATTCATGCAAGAACTGATAGGTTAATTAACTGCAAACCCAGACATTACCGTTAACTCTATCTGATGCTAATAAAACGATGTAGCAATTCTAAATTATTGTGTAAATAACAAAATTCCCTAACTTTTTAGAAAAATTGGGAATCTGAGCTTTGAGATTTTATAATTTTAGGACTTACACAAAAATTGCTAAAAAGCTTAATTTCTCGAACCGCCAAGACGCCAAGAGCGCCGAGAATTCGTAGAGTGTGCGTAAGTCCTAAATTTTAAAAATTTCCGGGGTAGATAATCCTACCCCATTATTCTTGATAATTTGATTTAAGCTTTTGTGCTTGATGTTTTAGAAGATGCTATCTTTTTACTCAAGAACAAACTCAACCCAAATACAGACAATCCAAGCATTAAACTTGGCTCTGGAACACTGGTATAAGTGACGGTCTGAACACCCGTGCTAGTTGAATCGTTCAGATTGATAAAATTTTCGCGGTAGACATTAAAAGCGCTAGGTGTAAAATACAACCCTACTCCCGCTTTATTAAAAATTTTTCCCGTTTTGTCGGTAAAAACTGACGCTAAAGGATCATCCGCTTCAGTGTATGACTGACCACCATAGCTAGCAGAAATCTTTAAACCTTCTGCGATCGTTACTTCTTGATCGCCTGCTGCTGCTTGGTCGAATGAAAAAGTGCCTGTGAGAGTTTTATCATCGTTAAAAAAATTATAAGTTACGGCTGCTTGAGCAGGGATAGTTTCCCCTAACGAAAAAATCAAAGCAGTTCCTACTGTTGCAGCTGCTAACTTCTTGAAGATAGAATCAGTCATTTTTTCCCTTGATAAAAGAACAGGTGCAATAATACCGCAATAGTTTTTTGAGACAGAGACGTGGTAATACACGTCTCTGCAAAAGAAAGCTTTTCAGTTAATATCTTACTGAAGCAGCGTATTCAATTTACGGACTTACGATCGCAGTTTTCATGGCTTGGAAGATATGACTTTGGTCAACCACGCCCCGAACACCAGGCACATTGTAAGTACCAGAGCTATCTGTAATCTGGAAGCCTTGTCCTAGCGATCGCGTCAGAGTTGATGCGTAAGCACCCTGGTAGTAAACAGGTACAACGCGACGGCTATGGCTACCCCAGAGATATTTGTAATTTGGATCAGACCCCCAGAAGTGACCAGCATCAGTAGGATTATGCTTAACGAAGGTGATGTCCTTGGCGTTATACTTCAAGCCTTTAGCCTGATTTGGGTTAGGATTGGGAGTCAATTTAGAAGCAAAGTCATTATTCAGAGTCAGGTAATGGTCATGGTCAGCAGTAACCAATAGCAAGTTCTTGCTCCAACCACCATGATTCTCTACCCAACTAATAACTTGCTGGACTGCTTTATCAAAATCATTCATGGTTCCGATGAGGTTATCCATGTTGTTGTCATGAGCAGCCCAGTCGATATCGCCTCCCTCAACCATCAACCAGAAGCCATCTTTGTCTTTACCTAAAACGGTTAAAGCTGCTTTGGTCAAATCAGCTAAAGTTGGATTTTCATTAATTTCTCTAGCGATAAAGCTGGCATCAGTTTCACCAGGAGCCAGAGGACGAACAGTATCGGGTGCAGGAGCATTAGGAGCGATGGGATTACCAGCTGCATCAATAACAGGAACACAATCCCCAGCAGTACCAGTTATTATCTGACCTGATGGACAGGTATCCGGCGTTCCAGGCTTGACAACAGAGGTATACAGAGAGAAGTTGTCCAAACCTGTCAAACTATAGTCTCCCTTAGAGGAACTAACAGGAATGTTGCCATTTTGTCCACGCGCACCATACAGACCAAATAATCTGCCTCCCTTGTTGGGGTCGATTTTAGCAGCCGTGTTTAGCAGTGTCTTAGCTGCATTAGGGCCACGTTCCAAAAAGGTATAGCCGTAACGATTGGACGTAGGATTATTCTTCAGATGCTGGTAGGTGTCTTCGGTAATGTACGTGTACTTAAAGACGCCTTCTGCTGTACTTGTACTTTCTTTATTTTCAAAATCTTTGGGATGACCGCCACCCAACAAAATATTGGGTTTAAAGTTTAGCAATGTCTGTTGCAAAATGCTGTCTTGGTTGGTTTTGCTGGGGTCGTAAACACTATCGTACTTACTACGACGATTTACGAAAGAAGCCGCAGCACCAGGCGTTGCATGACTAACAGGTACGGAAGTTACCAAGCCTGTAGACTTACCTTTTTCTTTGGCAATTTCTAGGATGGTTTTCAACTTCTTCTCGTAAATGTCAACCCCCATCGCGTTGTTGAAGCTCTTTACTCCCGTATACAGAGTTGTAGCTGTGTTAGCAGAGTCGGGATAACTGTACTTGATGTAATCTTTGTCATAACTACCAGAATTAGCAGGGGTCAAAGGAACCCAAGGAACAGGGCCGCCCTTGCTGATGTCATAACCCGCCAGATTACCATCCTCTAGGCTATTGCCATCAGATCGATTGCCAGGGTTAAAAGGAGTAGGCTTGA
Organism: Nostoc sp. CmiVER01; assembly: GCF_034531135.2. Lineage (NCBI taxonomy): Bacteria > Bacillati > Cyanobacteriota > Cyanophyceae > Nostocales > Nostocaceae > Nostoc > Nostoc sp. CmiVER01. The sequence goes on along the minus strand of NZ_JAVRBU020000017.1, from coordinate 182,973 downwards.
ATGAGAAGTTGGAGCGAAGAGGACTTGCAGCAGTGACTGTATTAGACCCATCCAGAGCAGAGTTACTTGTTAGATGGGGCTGGTCTGTTGGATTGGCTGGTGTATTTCCCTGAATAGTTGTGCCGTAAGTAGTCACCAATCCATATCCACTGAGCTTTTGGAAGCTCAGACCTGAGCCTTTACCACTGGTGTAAAAAGGAGCGCCTTTGGCAACGGCTGCGGCCCGTGCCATATTCCAACCCATACCATCGCCAATCATGATAATGACGTTAACTCCATTACCAGCCGCCATAGTGGGCTGAAAAACAGAATTACCAACTACCAATAGAACGGTACAAAGCAAGCCAACCATCGTAAGGGCTAGAAATCGCTTGTACTTTTGCAAAAATGAAATCATTGCAGTGTGCCTTAAAGTTAATTGAGTAAGTTTTAGCTGTTAATACTGATAAAAATTTGGTTCTAGATGAGTAGCACCAAAGTCTAAGTCTGTAGCAGTCACATTTGGCTGAGTATAGGCTGTGGCTTGACTTTGCTCAAAGGCGGTTGCTGGTTGTTGATTTGATGTTCCCAAGAACAACAAAGCTGCCATAACCAGACCGGATATAAACCAAGCTAAGGCGCGTTTATACTGTTTCAGTAATGAAATCATTTTGGATTTTTGAATGAGAGCCATGATTGGGAAACCTCTTAATGAATAACCGAGTTACAATCAGTGATTGTTATGCTTTGACAGTTAGAAAAATGCCAATAAGCATTATGTTTAAACAATCTTTAAAAACTAAATATAGGTAGAGTAAATTAGCACAATTTATTTGAAATTTATAGTAGCAATTAGAACAACTATGAATTTAGCTATGATTTTGGTTTAAATTAGTTTTACTTGCAGATAACATGAAAACTAAATCTTGGTTAAATAAAGGATGAATTGGTAACGCTGAAGGTTTTTGAGAGCTAGCTAGCTGTAAAGTTATCTCAGCAATATTAAAAGTTTTTCGGATGTGAGTTTCCAACTTAGTAAGTAAGCGATCGCGTTCCTGAATAGTTGCACATTCAACTGTCAGATTGGCGCAAAGTATTACTTTATCTAAGCTAATTGCCCAAATATGGAGTTTTTCTACTTCAACAACACCAGGAAAAGATTTGAGAGATATTTCCACATCAACAGGATCTATTGATTCCGGTGCATACTCCAAAAAAATCTTTAAACTTTCTTGCACTAAAGGTAAAGCACTCAAACCCGTAAAGATTGCAACGACTATACTAATAGCAACATCTGCCCACCACCAATCCCAAAGATGAACTACTAAAGCAGCTATAATTACGCCAACAGAACTAACAGTATCGGCAATGACATGAAGTAAAGCTCCCCGTAAGTTTAAGTCGTCGTGACTGTGAGGATGAAGCAAATTAATATTGAGTAAATTGACAATTAAACCTAATACTGCGATTGCTAACATTGGTAAGCCTAAAATTGCTGCTGGATGTTGCCAGCGTTGAATAGCTTCCAATATGATAAAAGTAGCGATCGCAAGTAAACCTAATCCATTCAAAAATGCTGCTAAAACTTCGATTCGCTGATGTCCAAATGTTGCTTTTTCCTTAGCTGGTTGCTGTGCTAAAAAACTAGCAAATAGCGATATTGCTAAGGCTGTAATATCCGATAGAATATGTCCTGCATCTGCTTGTAAGGATAAACTTTGACTCCATAAACCTACACTCCACTCAGCAACAAAAAAAATAGTAAGTAAACCTACTGTTATCCACAAAATTTTTGCTTTTTGGTAATTGTTAATTACTTTTACAGAATCATCCGCACATCCACACCATTGAAGTGAAACCATTACTTAAAAAACCTTTTTACAGTTTAAGTTACCTAAATACATGAATTTTTATAAGCTTGTCCTAAAATATAATCAATAAAAATTAACAACAGGTTATATCCTGATTAATTAGAATTTATAAACTGTTATTATTTACTGAAAAATAATCTGGAAAAAAATAATATCAATTAAGCATAAATACCTTTATATCTGTTAAATAATCTTTAACATACATAGAGAAAGGGATAATTTTAGGTTTAAAATGTGGTAAATTTATATACCTAATTTTAGGTATTCAGCAAATATTGCATCATGGGCAGATTTACTATATTCCGTAACCAGAATTATGTAAGGAACAGTGACAGCGTCGCATCTGTCCTATCCTGGAGATAGATAAATTGTGTTGTGGGTGAGACTGTGTTTTTCAGCGTTGTGATACCGACTTATAATCGCCAACCGATTTTAGAAAAGTGCCTCCGCGCCTTGGAGGTACAGGAGTTGAGCCAGTTAAGTTCGGTTACTGATTACGAGATTGTCTTAGTGGATGATGGTTCTACTGATGGCACATTGGAGTGGTTAACAGCACACGAAGAGGAGTTTCCCCATGTGCGCTGGTTTGAGCAAGATCATGCTGGCCCGGCTGCGGCGAGGAATCTGGGTGTAGAACAGGCACTGGGAGATACAATTATCTTTATTGATAGCGATTTAGTGGTGTTGGAAAATTTCTTGCAAGCTCATGCAAAGGCGCTAGTGCAGGGAAAGGAGAAATTAGGGAGCGATCGCTTTTTCACTTACGGTGCAGTTATTAATACTTGTAATTTCAATAACCCAACTGCTGAACCCTACAAAGTCACAGATTTTTCAGCAGCTTTTTTTGCTACGGGAAATGTAGCAATTTCTAAATATTGGCTAGAGAAAGCCGGACTTTTTGACACTAGCTTTCAACTCTATGGCTGGGAAGATTTAGAATTAGGTGTACGGCTGAAAAAACTAGGTTTGACACTAATTAAATGTCCCGAAGCCGTAGGATATCACTGGCATCCAGCATTTAAATTAGAACAAATTCCTCGATTGATTGACCAAGAAATTCAACGCGGACGTATGGGAGTTTTGTTTTATCAAAAGCATCCCACATGGGAAGTGCGAATGATGATTCAAATGACTTGGTTGCATCGCTTACTTTGGGGAATTTTGTCACTCAATGGCGCAGTTAATGAACGCACAATGGCTCCATTATTGCAATGGCTAATTAATTTAGGTAAACCGCAATTAGCTTTAGAAATTGCCCGAATTTTTCTCAACTGGTACAACGTGAAAGGTGTTTATCAAGCTTATGCCGAAATGCAACAAGTATCGTGATTGAATAGTGAGGAGTGCAGAGCTAGGTCTAATACCATTTCCAAAAAACTTTGCAACAGATGAATCGGTTGTAAGGGCGCTACATGGTTTGTCGTATATTTTTATATAAGTTATTAACAGTAATATTAGGTACAGTCTAATAGCTCACTCAAAAGCGATCGCACAATTTAGGGAAACTATTTCTTGGGACAGGGAGCTATTGGTCTACTTTTGGACTGTACAGCCCTTATTAGAGATAAAAATCTGAAATTATAAATAGTGCCTACTAAATACTTGTAGTGATTTGACAAAGTACTAATAAGTTTATAGAGATTTTTATGAATATTTTGAAGAATATTATTGCTGTCCTAGCCGCTATAACTCTCTTACTGGGCGATTTTACACCCTGATTTTATTCCTGTAGCTGTAAGCGTATCGCCTATGGGTGTACGTTATTTGCTGCAAACATCTAAGGATAAAGAGGATACTAAATAACTTAAGTTTGACCGTAGGTACTCTTACACGCTACCTGCGGTCGTTAACTCTTACCATCGCATCTCAAGAATTATTTCTGATCAACTGCAACAATATTGACTCAAGACTTTGTAATGCAGCGTTTGTGGTGCGCTGATGTTCTTCAAAATTACGTTGATGTTGTTCATGGCTATCACGTAATTCAAGTAACACATCATCCAAAATCGCACTAAGACCCAAAACACGGTCAACGTTACTGGTTAGCTCTCTCATTTCTTGGCTTAGTTCATCCAGTTGTGCCTGTGTGTTAGCTTGTCTAATGGTTAAATTATCTAATTGTTCTTGTGTACTAGTTTGTCTTTGTGCCAACCCCAAGATTATTTGTTCAATACGATCTATCCGGTTAGGGAAATATTCGGGTGTATCAGTCATTTTTCTTGTGTTGAACTTCTACAATTTTACTTTCTCCTTTGATTCAATATCCTCAAACACCGATAAATATTGTTTTTAGGGCGGCGTGATAGTTAAATTATTTTATCGCTAGCACTACAAACCTGATACGAATAACGCGATTTTCTACTGAGATAACCTCACTAAATCACAATTCCCCAAAGCGATCGCTACAGGGAATCAAAGAGTTATGCGGGTTAGAGGATGGTTAAGGCGGGTTAGTCCTCTACTTCAGAATTATTATATATTATGTCAAAATTGCCCCACCCATCAATCGCTCATACCGATACTTCAACTCTTCTTTCATCAAATACCAACGCTCTAAAGTAACATCCATCTCTATTATTTTCTCTGCTGCTTGTCGCGCTAAAAGTAAAACTTCTTCATCTTCAACCAAACTTGCCAATGTAAAATCTGGCACTCCTGATTGACGAGTTCCCAGTACTTGCCCAGGCCCACGAAAACGCATATCCATTTCAGAGATGAAAAAGCCATCCTGAGATTGTTCCAACACCTTTAACCGTTGTTGAGCATCAGGGCTTCTGGAACTGCTCATCAACAAACAGTAAGACTGAGCTGCACCACGACCAACACGCCCCCGCAATTGGTGAAGTTGCGATAAGCCAAATCGCTCCGCATTTTCAATGAGCATTACTGTGGCATTAGGTACGTCTACACCAACTTCAACAACGGTAGTAGAAACCAAAATTTGTGTTTGGTTATCACGAAATTTGGTAATTGCTTCATCCTTATCGGCTGAACTCATGCGACCGTGTAGCAGCCCTACTTGAAAGTCAGGAAAAACGCTTTCTTGTAACTTTTGATGCTCATCTACAGCCGATCGCAGATCCAGTTTTTCTGATTCTTCTACCAAGGGCAAAACCACATAAACTTGTCTACCTTGGGCAATTTCTCGGCGCATGAGGTCGTAAGCATGGTTGCGTTGCTGACCCGATAGCACTGTTGTCTGAATCTTTTGTCGTCCTGGCGGTAACTCATCAATTTGGCTCACATCCAAATCCCCGTGTATCGTCAGTGCCAACGTTCGAGGAATCGGCGTAGCTGTCATAGTTAACACATGGGGTTGCTTACCTTTTTGCTGCAAACGCGCCCGTTGTTCTACCCCAAAGCGATGTTGCTCATCAATCACCACTAACCCTAGTTGATGGAAGTTTACGGGGTCTTGAATCAAGGCATGGGTTCCCACTAACAGAGGTAATTCACCAGTTCCTAACTGAGAATGTATTAGTCTTCGTTTAGCAGTTTTAGTAGAACCTGTCAATAATTCTACTGGTAAATGCAAGAGGTTAAACCAGCTAACTAACTTGCGATAATGTTGTTCTGCTAAAACTTCTGTGGGAGCCATCAGCGCCGCTTGATACCCAGATTGAATTGCTGCAAGGATGGCTAATACGGCGACAACCGTTTTACCGGAACCGACATCACCTTGCACCAAACGATTCATTGGCACAGGTTTTTGTAAATCGTTGAGAATGTCGTTGAGGACTCGTTGCTGTGCGCCAGTGAGTTGAAAAGGCAATATTTCGTGGAACTTCTCTACAAGTTGACCGCGTGGGACAAGGATGGCGCTAGTTTGAATCGCCCTTGCTTGCTGTTGACGTTGTAGTAAGCCGAGTTGTAGATAGAAAAATTCATCAAAAACTAGGCGGCGACGGGCAACTTGCAGAGCGGCGCTATCACTAGGAAAATGAATGTTAGCGATCGCATCTTTCAATTCCATCAAACCATACTTTTGTCGCAAACCACTTGGCAAAGGGTCTTTCAGGTTAGCCGCAGCAGGTAAAGCAGCTATTACCGCCTGTCGCACTGTATTCGCTACCACTCCTTCAGTCAGTCCATAAATTGGTACTACTCGCCCAATATTCAACGACTCAATCGAATCTCCTGGATTTGCCAAAACCTCTAGTTCTGGATTATCCAGTGTTAAACCGTATTTACTTTCTTTTACCAACCCACACGCCGCCAAAATGCTACCTACTGGATAACGGCGTTTTAAACTTTCTTGCCAAGCGCGACTGCTAAAACGTGTACCTGCGTAAAAACGACCAATTTTGATTTGACCACTATTATCTTTTACTACCAGTTCTAAAATTGATAATTTCTGATTTTTAGGGCTAGTAAAGCAGTTGCAACGCTTTACTGTAGCCACTATTGTCACCGTCTCACCCGCTTGTAACTCGCGGATATTCACCTGACGCGCATAATCAATATGGTCACGAGGATAGTAGAAAAGCAAGTCGCGGACGGTGTGTAAACCAAGCCGTGCTAAATTATCAGCTTTTTTGAAGCCTATTTCTGGTAAATCGCTGAGTTTTTGCTCAATGTTCGGTGCAAGCCTCCGACTCACCTCAGAAACGATTTTGGATTTTGGGTCGCGCCTTTGGTGCGCTGGAAGCGCAACTTGGATTTTGAATTTATTAATTCTTTCCTGCTCCCCTGATTCCTTGCTCCCCTGCTCTTCTTTCTGTAATTGAGAGAGATACCTACGAGTCTCTGCTACTAAATGTTGTCTTTCTTCCAGTGCTAGATGTGGATAACTAGCAAATTGCACCGCTAGTCCTTGCCAACGGCGGCGTTCAGTTTGGGGCAAGCCTGTTGGGAATTTGCCCAAAGTCAAGCTAAGAAATTCACTGAAGCGGTATTCTCTGCCCATCAAGTCTGTAAAGCCGCGTTCAGCTTCTATTGCTAAGGCTTTGTGCAATCGTATCCAATCTGGTTTTTCATTAGTCATTGGTGATTAGTCATTAGTCATTAGTCATTAGTCATTAGTCATTTGACTCTGGACAAAAGACAAATGACTAATCCTCAAACCAACTAGCACGCCATGCAGCTTCAGCTTCAGCGATCGCTCTTTCTCGATGTTTCTTTTGATACTCTCGTCCTAACTTGTTTAGCTGAACTAAAATACTGCGGATTTGTCTGCGCTCAGATGAGAGTGCCACATCAGCAAATTCAATTTCTCCTACTCGCAGGTTAATAGCCATAACTTGCGTCAGTCCAGAATCTTCTGACTGCTGCTCATTTTCAATTTCAATTACTAAGTTTAATAAGTTGGGTGGCCCTGGCATTACCTCGGCAGATGCTTCTGATGCAGCCGCAGCAGCTGCTGCTAAAATCGGTTCTGGTAATTTTTTAGGTAATACCCCAGATTTTTGTATTAAAACATTAGCATCATGCGAAAGTTTTTTCAGTATCTCTTGCGTAACCTCTTCTAAGTTCTGTTGCCATTTTACTAGTTCTATAGGATTAGAAGTGTCGGCAGTGAAAGACTGAGAATTAGATGTATCCAGAATTCCAGAAGATAAAAAGGATGTTACTTTCTCATCTCCCTCATCCCCATCATCTTCCCCAACTTCCTGACTTTGAATACAAGCAAGCAATTTATCCCCTGCCACTTGCCCCAAGTTGCGGATAGCTTGTTGCAATTGCTGACGCTGATTCAATGATAAATTCAGAAAGTTTTCAGGATACCCCTGAGTACAAAGGTGGTAACTTGCCAGAATCAACTGTTTTCGTACAGCTAGCGCCAAGGTGTTTAAATAACTAGCATAAGCGTTTTGTAATTCTACTGCGATCGCTCGAATCGCTTCTTTTATTCCTGCAATATCCCGTTCAATTCGCTCGATTGCTCTTGCCATATCTTTTTGTTCTTGCCCATGTGAACTATTACATAGTACAAATGTACAAATTTATTTTAGGATAACTTTCCAGAGGATTTTATATTTTAAATTAAATGCGATATTTCGCGTCTCTACTAATAAAATACAGGTCAGGCTATTTGCTTGACCTGTTTAATAAAGAGTCATTTGTCCTTTGTCTTTGCTAAAGACTAATGACTAATGACCAATGACTAAGTATTACTTAGTACCCATTTGTGCGGCGACTTCATCAGCAAAGCTAATTTCTTGCTTTTCAATGCCTTCGCCCAGTATATAGCGGACAAAGCGGGTCACTTGAATCTCTCCGCCTAATTGCGCCTTCACTTGCTTCACCAAGTCTTCCACGGAAATACTTTGATCGCGAATGTAAGGTTGATCGAGCAAGGTCAATTCTTTCAGGCGTTTTTCAATCCGTCCCTGAACAATTTTTTCTTTGATGTTATCTGGCTTGTTCGCCAAATCATCCTTGCCCATTTCAATATCTTTTTCCTTTTGGGCAACTTCGGCGGGGATTTGGTCTACGCTGACATACTCGACATTTGGACAAGCCGCAACTTGCATTGCAGTGTTCCGTGCCAAGTTTTGGAACTCTTGATTGGTAGCCACCGACTCACTTTGAGAACCCAGTTCTACCAATACACCAACTCGACCGCCAGTATGAATGTAGCTGTCTACTACACCTTGCGTGCCTTCTGCTAAGGCAAAATTGACAAAGCGACGCACTTGGATATTTTCACCGAGCGTGGCAATGGTTTGCTTGATGAATTCTTCTACAGTCCCACTTTCATTCTCAATATAGGGTTGAGCCAACAAAGACTCAACACTATCAGCAGTCGCTGCTTGCTTTGCTAGATTCTTAACTAAAGCTTTAAAAGCCTCGTTACGAGCAACAAAGTCGGTTTGGCAGTTCACTTCTATGAGTACACCCACTCGACCACCGGGCTGAATGTAAGTGTCTACTAGCCCTTCTGCCGCAACGCGATCGCTTTTTCCCCCTGCCTTAGAGATGCCTTTTTTCCGTAGCCAGTCTATGGCTTCTTCTACGTTGCCATTAGTCTCTATCAGCGCCTTTTTGCAGTCCATCATGCCGGCACCAGTTTTTTGGCGTAGCTCTTGGACGAGTTTTGCAGATATTTCCGCCATGTTGCCTCAATTCCTAACTTGACCTCGAGTTGTAATCGCTCACGGGTGTTGAGTATTTCTATCTTACTCAGGGGTGGGGTAGAAAAAATAATGAAGTTATAAGGTATGAGTTTTTTCGCCTTTACCTTAACCTACGATTTGCCGCAGGCTAGGGCGGCTTACTGCTACTGTGCCAGCTACCACCCTCCTTCGGATACTTCCTTCACCCCTGCTTTACTTATTCTTCTGTTTCTTCGTCGGGAATTACGGCGTCAGTATATTCGGTTTCTTCGTAGTCATCGTCATACTCACTGCCGTCGTAATCTTCGTAATCATCTTCAGCCTCAAGCTGACCGTGACGACCTTCATAAATGGCATCCGCCAATTTTCCGACTATCAGCTTAATTGACCTGATAGCATCGTCGTTTGCCGGAATGGGGATATCTACTACATCTGGGTCACAGTTTGTATCCAGCATAGACACAATGGGAATATTCAGCTTTTGGCATTCTTGAACTGCGTTATATTCCCGACGTTGGTCTACAATCACCACGATATCGGGTACTTTCCGCATTGTTTTAATGCCGCCCAAATATTTTTGGAGCTTCGTCATTTCCCGACGTAGCATTGATGCTTCTTTTTTCGGTAATAAATCTAGTGCCCCAGTTTCTTCACGGCGTTCTAAATCTTTTAGACGGTCTACCCGTGTTTTGATGGTTGCCCAATTGGTCAGCATTCCACCCAACCAGCGTTGGTTAATATAGTGGGAACCACAACGGGTAGCTTCTTGGGCAATAATTCCAGCTGCTTGGCGCTTGGTGCCGACAAAAAGAAATTTCTTCCCTTGTTCTGCGTGCGATCGCATGTAGTTGTAGGCATTATCCATCAACTGGGCAGTTTGCACCAAGTCGATAATATGCACACCATTGCGGGAAGTATAAATGTAAGGAGACATTTTTGGGTTCCAACGCCGGGTCTGATGCCCAAAGTGAACCCCTGACTCCATCATTTGAGCCAATGAAACTACTGGCATATATTTTTTAACTCCGATTCGGGTTAAACCTCCATCCAAGTGCATTTCCCAACTGGGAAACACCCGAATTCTCAGATGTGCGAGATTAGTTAACCATACTAGGTTAGCATATTCTGAAGAGTTCTAGTTGGTTGACATGAGGGCGAGAAAATAGCGCCGCCCACTGAACAATTGGGTACGCCATAACGTTTTCATGTATGGTGTACAATAATACTCGATTCTTGTCTTGCTGATAACGTTTGGTAGTTGTGATGTCATGTGACTATGGCTCGTTTATTGCGTAGAAGGTGAGTGCAATGCCGCAATCTTGCATATTTCTACTGAATTAGAAGAAGCTATGGGCATAAACGCTCGCATTGCCGTAATCTACAGAAGTGAATTTGTCGCTATTTTCGATGCACAACGGCGACGATAGAAGAAATTGGTTTATTGATGGGTGGGGGCGCACGCAAGGGAGAGTAAATTTAATTTCTTTATATTTACCTTTGTGCGATCGCTAGATTATTTATAATAACTCTAGTAATGATGCTAGCTTAGTAGCTGAGTATAGCTATAGTCAACAGTTTATTGTATATGAAAGTAGAATTTGGAATCAAATTAGAGGATAAAAATGGCTGATCAAGAATTAGAACTTTTATCAAGTAAAATTAATGCTGGAGTTAAAACCGCAATTGCAGCAGCAATAGAACGGCATCGTAAACTTGGTCAATCAATTAGTATTATGCAAAATGGCAAGGTGGTAACTTTAACATCTGATGAGATTTCAGCAATTCAGAATCAAAATAATATAAATTACTGATTAGTAACAGCGATCGCATTGCCGTAATCTATAAGAGGAAAGTTTGTCGCTATTTTGGATGCACAGACGGCGACGATAGAAGAAATTGGTTTATTGATGGCTGGAGGAACGAATAAAGAATAAATAGAGAAATGGTATAAAATTAAAGAGTATTGAATTTTTCAAAGATATCAACACTGTCAATGAGCAACCCTGTATCTTTTCAGGCAGTTATTGAATATGTAGAAGCTCTTTCAACCGAAGAGCAAGATTTACTATTCGAACTAATTTCTAAAAGACGCATTGAACAACGGCGAAAAGAAATTGCAACAAATGCAGCACAAACCCTGAAGGCAATAAGAAGAGGTACAGCCAAGCATGGTAGTCTTGAGGATCTGCGGGCTGATTTGTTAAGTGAAGGATGAGAATTATTGTTTGGGATAGTAGCTTTAAGCGTTCTTTTAAACGAGTTATTCGGAAAAACCCTCGCTTAGAAGAAACAATTTTTGAGGTCTTGGAATTACTTGTAACTGATCCATTTGTGCCTAGTTTAAAATCACATAAATTAAAAGGTGATTTAGAGGGATTGTGGGCTTGTTGGGTTGAGTATGATTGCCGTATTATCTACACATTTAAGCTAAATCCTGATGAATATGAGGACATGATCGTGCTAATCGATATTGGCACTCATGATGAAGTTTATTGAGAAATAGAGGAAAGGTGATCGCTTATCTTCAAAATTGGCATCAATAAAGAATAAAGGCAAAGGGAAAAAGTCACCAGAACAGTTTAGTTTCCCTTGGGATAAACAGAGGGTGTCATCAGTAGAATAACTCTACTTCTGGCTAACTTGAGATGTGCAAGCTTTTCAAAATATAACTAGATAACTCACAAAATCCTTCGCCTTCGGCAGCGTTAGTAATATAAGTAGGGAGATATTTCAACTTATTCACATATTCCAGCACGTTTGCCACGCCTACAGAAATAGGAAAATAACGCGGATCAAATAAGCTTTCATCATTGGGACTATCACCAACAGTGACAATTTGTTCTGGTAAGTACTGGGGCAAATATTCGCGCAATACTTGCAACAATCCTACAGCTTTATCTTGCCCTTGGGGTTTAATGTGGCACTGCACGTTACTATAGGTAAATCCCCAACCCATTTGTTGACAGAGATTCTCTAGGATTTGTAGTTCCTCTTGATGCAAACCAGCTACATCAAAAGTCCAATCGGTGATGCGAAAGCGATTATCAGCAGATTCTTGGATTTGGGGAAATTTAGTTTGTAAATTTTCAAAAGTCGTAGCCAAGTGCTGGCGATGTTTAACTAAATCGAGAATGGGTGTTAAGACTACTGGTTTCTGGTTTCCAGGCGGAAAGTACAAACCACCATTTTCTGCCATCGCACCTGCCACTGGCATCAAACTACTCAATCCATTCACCCACCCAGCAGAACGTCCTGTGACAATCATCACCTTAATGTCGGCTGCCGCTAAATCCTCTAAAGCTTGCAAGAGTGCAGGAGTAAATTTTCCTCGTTTAGTCAGAGTGCCATCCATATCTGTGGCTATCAGACGAATATTACTAAAGCTTTTAGATGAAAACTCAGACAGGGCAAGGATGCTTTGGTGTCTGGACATAGGTGGTTTGTAAAAGGCTGTAAAAAATATTAATCATACAGCAAGATGGCATTGAAGATTTGGGCATCCTAAACATCAGGAGTCAAGTTTTTCAGTTTCCAACCATGTCCACTTCGATATTTCTTGCCCAAACCTCAGGAAAGCCTAAAAAAGCATCCCAGGAAGTGCCAGCAAGTAATCCTCAAATACCACCATTATTGTTGGTATCTTCAGGAGGGCTGGCTTTAGCGGTGATTGCTTTGATTGTGTATAGTAAGCTCCAGAAGGATAAGCTGGAGAAAAAACTTAAGTTTGAACAATTCCGCGCGCGAGAATTAGAGAAAAAATTTAAGCTGGCGCTGGAAACGATTCGCAAAATGGAAACTAATCCTGATTTGGTCAACTCACGAGACTTTAACCTGGATTACCTGCGTATGCGGATGGCAGAAGAGGTTTTTCATTTTGCAATCCTTAATCAAATAAAGATTCAGATTAAAGAAAAAGTTACTCAAGCCCTGCGTCCAAATCAAGCACAACTTGGCTCAGTCGGAATTGCTAATAGCGCTGGACGACAAGTAGATGAAATTTTTGATGTAGAGTATGAAACTGGTACTCCACCGAACAGTGCTAAAAAAGTACTATTTCGGATTCAAATCCGGTTAATGAAGTTACCAACGCAGGCGACTTCTGCAACTATTAGTCAAATTATTGACTGTATAGAAACTTACCTAAGCCCCATAGAAAATGAGGATAGTTGGCAACCAACAATTCAAGGTCGGATTGCTAGTATGCATTGGGATCAAAAGGCTAAACCTACGCCTCTACTGGTGCTAGAACAATCAAATGAAGGCGTGAATGTGACTTTTCGTACTAGTCGCCAACCAAATGCTCCAACTTTGCCAAGTCAACCTGGAATGAAAAAATCAGGCTCGGCTAGACAATAAATTATGGTTGTTATTAGTCATTGGTCATTAGTCATTAATCATTAGTCATTCACAAAGGACAAATGACTAATGACTAAAATCATGGCTGAATAACCGCATTGGGAGAATTACGGGTTAAAAGACCATCTTCCATTTCTACGATGCGATCGGCTATATCTAAAATGCGATTGTCGTGTGTCACTAATAAGATAGTAGTTCCCTGATTTTTGGCTAAACTCTGCATTATTTCTACAACATCGCGTCCTGATTGTTTATCTAATGCTGCTGTCGGTTCGTCTGCTAGCACCAGTGGGGGACGATTTACTAAGGCGCGAGCGATCGCAATTCTTTGTTTCTGTCCACCAGAAAGATTATCTGGGTAGTAATCAACTCGTTCTTCTAGACCAACAGACCCTAGCATGGCTTTTGATTTAGCTACTGCTTCTGTTTTAGAAATATTATCATTCAATTCTACAGCCATTTGCACATTTTGCTTTGCTGTCAAGAACCCTAGCAAATTGTGAGCTTGGAAAATATAACCAATGTTACGCCGCATCTGCACCAGTTTGTTTTGACTGACGCCAACAAGTTCTTCACCTAAAAATTTTAAACTTCCTTCTTGTACAGACCGTAAACCACCAATTAAGCTCAGTAATGTTGTTTTACCTGAACCTGATGGCCCGGTCATAATTACAATTTCACCTGGATAAATTTCTAGGTTGATGTCAAATAATATCTGTTTTCTCAGCGCCCCTTTGCCATAGTAGTGATTGAGATTTTTAATGGCAATTACAGGTTCTTTTTCTCTCATAATTTTATTAGTTACAAGTTAACGTTTTTGAAAAGTAAATGTAGTGCCTATCAAAAATCAAGCTTTCTTAACTATTGATTATAAAGTATTATTATTAATAGTTAATTTTAATTAATATTAACTTAATTAAAATATATCTGCTGGATCGGCAGAACTTAATTTGCGGACTGCGATCGCACCAGAAACAATGCACATTAACATAGTTAATATCAACACCATTACCGCCCGATCAAAACTCATAAAAACTGGTAAGAGTGTCGCATTTCTGGCGGTGTTATACATAAATAAAGAAAATATTATTCCAGGAAAATATCCTAAAATTGCTAACAACAAAGCCTCTTGAAGAATGACTGTCAATAAATATTTTTGTGTGTAACCTATTGCTTTGAGAGTAGCGTATTCAGCTAAATGATCTGCAACTTCTGTATAAAGTATTTGATAAACTATCACAGTCCCCACAATGAAACCCATGACAGTCCCTAATGTAAAAATAAACCCAATAGCTGTACTATTTGCCCAATAGTTTCGCTCAAACTCAATAAATTCTTCTTTAGTTAACACATTTACTTCACTCGGTAAATATTTTCGTAATTCTTCGGCAACAACGTTAGCATTAGCTCCTGGTTTTAATCTAATTAGTCCAATATCAATTAATCCTTTTTGACGATTGCTGAATATCCGCAGAAAGTTAATATCACTTGTAATTAAATTACCATCGGCGCCAAATGATGCACCTAATGTAAATAGTCCTCCGACTTTAATTCGCCGCCTTCGCACTTCTGCGGTTACGGTTTTACCTTGTTCATAATTAGCAGCAATTGGTCCATACTCCACTCTAGAAGAACGGTCAAATAGAACTACATCAGGTAGTTTAAGTTTATCTAAATTCTCTTGAACTCCAGGTAAATCAACTAGGTTAGTTTCTGGGTTCATTCCAAATATCAGGATACTACGAGGGCGGCCTGTTACAGGATTTTTCCAAATTGTAAAGTCTAAATATATCGGATGTACTGATTGGACTGCGGGTAATTCTAAAGCTTTATATAACCGTCTTTGAGAAAAGCTCCTCATCGCCAGAACAGCATTAGATTGACTGTTAATTAAAACAATATCACCCTGTAAGCTGTTATGGAATCGAACGTTACTATAATACAAAGCATCCCGGAAACCGAGTTGCATAAACATTAGAATATCAGCGAAAGCAATTCCTGCTAAAGCCACAGCTAGGCGAGTTTTTTCTCTTGTCAGTTGTAGCCACGACAGAGGTATTTTTTGACTCATTTTATATGCATCCAAGCACAGTTAAGATAATTCGTAGCTCGTAATTACGCTCGGATCGAATTTATAGAATGCTGAAAATTGATTAGGCAGTTTAATTAAGAGCATTTGTAATCAAAGTTATCAAATAACAAATTGGTATTACTGCTCGCCAAGAACTTGATTAGTTATTAATATCGACAACAACTTTGGCGTAAGTTAAACCAGAAACTTTCTGGCTATCTTCTGGAGACAGAGCAATTTTAACTTCTACGACTCTGGCATCCACATCTGCTGCTGGATCTGTATTCAGCACATCTTTTTTACCAATTTTTCTGCCAATTTCAGTTACAGTTCCCTTTAATTCGCCGCTAAATGCTCCATTATCGCTGCTGATAGTGGCGTTTTGACCAACACGCACTTTACCAATACTATCTTCGGCGACTTCAGCAATCACAAACATTTGGTTGGTTTGTCCAATTTCAGCAATGCCATTTGCACCGATCGCTTCGCCTGATTTGGTGTATATCTTTAAAATCTCTCCTGCGATTGGTGCTTGAACGTAGCTTAACTTTAGTTCTGCTTCGGCTTTTCTGATATTTGCGATCGCATTACTAACTTGGGCTTGCGCCACTTGCACATCAGTAGGACTAACCTCTAAAATTCTGCTCAGTTTGGCCTTTTCTTCATCAATTTGTCTTTGCAAAGTTGCTACGGTTTTATCACGGTTAACTTTGGCTTCGATTAGCTGCTGTTGCAAAGTTGCTAAATTTTGTATTTGGGTAGCTCTGGCTTCGGCAAGTTGCTGTCGTAGAGTTGCCAATGTTTGCTTTAGCGTAGCTTGGCTTTCCGCCACCTGTTGATTAGAAGTTACTGCACTCAAGCGTCTTCTATCCCGCTCTTGCTGAGAAATAGCGCCTTCTTTGTATAAATAATCATAGCGTCCGGCATCGACTTGAGCATTGCGCTGTTCAGCTTTAATACGTGTAAGCGTTGCCCTGAGAGCATCTCTTTGCCCACTGAGTTCAGCTTCTAAGCGATTCACGGTTGCTTGTTGGACAAGTTTATCACCACTTAACTGAGCTGCAATCCGCGCGATCGTTGCTTGCCCTGCACTCCTTTCCCCAATTAACTGCGCTTGTAGGCGAGCTATAACTGCTCTTTGGGCTTGAATATCTCTTGGAGATCCCGCTTTGACTTGCGCTAAATTGGCACGGGCTTCTTGCACTTTGGCTTTTGCCTCTTGTAGTCCGGCTATTTGGGTATCGCGGTTATCCAAAATTGCGATAATTTGGCCTTGCTTTACCTGTTCACCCTCTCTCACTAAAAGTTGTTGAATTCGTGACGATGGTGCTAATCCTGATGATGGGGCGGACAATTTAACAACTTCGCCTCGCGGTTCCAAACGCCCGACAGCACTAATGCTATTAGTAGCTGGCATTACGGGGGCAGATGTAGTTAGTTTTCTCAGCTGTTCGATTTTAGCTGTACCTAGTATGCCAGCCGCAATTACTATTGGCACGGCTACAGCGATACCCCACCAAATCTTAGGTTGTTCTTGATTAAATGCCTGCTCACTTGGCTTTGGCTTTTCAGTCACCCTTGACATAGTATGTTGCCCATTTACCTGAATTGTGCTGATGGAAGTAAAAATAAAAAGGTTTTTAATCAACAGCCAGCCGCTTAGGACAAACAACAGTGGTTTAAAGCTGGGTATGGCTTAAAATCCATCGCGTGATGAACGCTTAACACTATGGTTTTAGAAAATGGTGTTTTCTATAGTGCTTCTTGTTTGTATGTAATACATTTTGGCCTCACTTCCATTCCTCTCCTAAAAGGCTACGGTGTACACACAAGTCTCTTGCATCGACCTGCACCTTTGTTGCATCGCTCTGCACTTTGGTTGTATCGACTCGCACTTTTGTTATATTGACTCGCACCTTTGTTGCATCGCTCTGCACCTTTGTTGTATCGACTCGCACCTTTGTTGCATCGTTCTGCACTTTTGTTGTGTCGACTCGCACCTTTGTTGCATCGACCTACAAAAATTAACCCACCCTACGTTACACAGCAACTTTAAAAGACTTGCGTGTACACTGTAGCTCCTAAAAGGAGAGAGGCTTTGAGTCTGACTTCCCAACGCTAGCTCTTAAGAGAGGCTGTTCTTGTTAAGTCTATGTTGATACTGAGAAACGCTATAGTAGCTGGCTATTCAATAACTCTGACAGGACTTACGCAATAACTCTCTAAAACTCTTATTTCTCCGCGTCCTTGGCGACCTTGGCGGTTCGTTTTTTCATTATTTTGCGTAAGTCCTATCTGAGTATTATTGAGGCATGAGTACAATGGACGTTAGCAAAATTCACAAGCAGTATGAATCTAGATGTAGAGACGCGATGTATCGTACCTCCACACAAAATCCCAAATTGGTATGATGCGGTATACTGCTACATTCACTACGGCTATAGTTAGTCACAAAATTGAAAAAAAACGTCAAAAATAGACTGTTACCTTTGCTGGATACAATCTTGGTACAAAAGTTAGTCTTCCTTAAGTGAATCAAGGATTAATTAACTAAAAAATATCTGTCAACTTGAGCATTTTTAACATTAGAGTTACCTTAACTTTCTGGTCAATGACTTAGCAGGGCTAGTTTCTTGCACTACCTACCAAGACAACAAACCATTTTGTGATATTTGCTTCAAAGACCTTACTATTCTCCCTGTTGCTGTTTTGGGACTCCATTAAACTCTCGTTGAATGAATTCTACATTTATCCGTTACGCGAAAACGTAACAGAGCCTACAGATGGGGGAGATGAGGGGATGATTAAGTAGGGAGATCAAATAGAACTGTAGTCATGTAATTTTCTGCCCAAGCTGGGCCAAAGGCTTTTTCTAGTACGCGGCGGGTTTTATCGTTTTGCTGCTGTTTGGTGCAGTAGTTGTGTTGTCCGGCGAGATTTTGTGTAACTTGTTCAGATGAAACAGGATGTGAGGCGATCGCTTGGGTGCAGTGAATATCTAAAAATTCTCGCACCCGCGAGAGAAATATTGTTTCTTCTTCTGGGGAACTGGGGCGCACAAAGATGCAAAAATCTGAAAAAATATCTCCCCATTCAGGTAATTCACGGGGTTGGGAAAAGTTAAGCACTTTTAGCTGTGTCAGCGCAGAAGTATAAGATTCTGGTAAGGTGCGCCCTAATTGGATCGGAGAAAGGTCTGCGATCGCTGCACTAATTTGCCCTCTACCTCCAACTAAATCGCAACCAAACATCGGCAGGTTATATTCTGGACGGGGAAACATCACGCAGTGCAAAATATCCAGCATATTTCCGATTTTTGCCAGTTCCAAGTGCATTTTTCGGAACTGTGGTGTTTGATAGCAACGGTTTTCAATTGTCAGTTTTTCCCCTTCTAGTCTACCTTCCACATACCCCAACTCATCAGGCAAATGGTATGGCGATAGATCCAAGTGCTGATGCCAAGCTGCCTCAATACAATCAGCTAGCTGACGAATTAGGGGATGTTGTTGCTCACGCAGCGAGGGCATAGAAGTAAATGACATATTCTAGTTGGGAATGCGATCTAGTGGCCAGTCTACAACCTGTTGTGCCATAGCTGTTGTGGTCTGCAATATAAGCAAACACTTGCACCCAGCCAACGTAAATTTATAAGACAGATACTTTTCAGAAGGATTATTTATTTTGTAGTCTAGGTTACAGAATTAATTTTGGATTAGCCCATTCGTAAAGGCTAATAGAAAGCTATGAAACTAGATTCTCGTAAACCAGATTTTGCTGTCCAACCAAAAAGACAGAATTTGGAAGGTTTGCAGCAGTTAACAGCTTCTACTTGGGTGAAGCTTTTGCAACTTCCTAATCCCTTTAGTTTTGACGAAGCACTTTTATTGTGTCCGGTTTCAGCAGATGAGTGGCTAGCCTGGATTCCTGATCATGGAGAGGCAATACTCAATATCAGGCAATTTAGTTATTAGTCATTGGGCATTGGGCATTGAGCAAATGACTATTGCCAGAAATCAGTAGCATCGTATCCTAGTTCTCCTAGCATGTGCCGTAGCAGGGGTAAACTGAGTCCAATTACGTTAGTGTGACAGCCTTCAATTTTTTCGACGAAGAAACTACCAAAACCTTCAATTGCAAAGGCTCCAGCACACTTCAGGGGTTCACCTGTGGCAACGTAAGCTTGAATGGCGCGATCGCTCATTTGGGTAAAGTAAACTCTTGTGACTTGAGACTTGACTATAGTCTGATTTTGGGATAAGTCAATTAAGGCGTGACCTGTGTACAAGTCGCCAAAGTTACCCTGCATTATCTGCCAACGAGCGATCGCATCAGTTGTGTCTGGTGGTTTGCCGTAAATTTCACCATTCATGAACAAAACCGAATCACAACCCATAATCAAAGCCGATTCAAACTGTGGGGCTACAGTTTGTGCCTTGTATTGGGCAAGAGTTTTGACCAATTCTGCTGGTTCACTTAATTCAATTTGCGATTCATCAAAATCACTTGCGCGAACTATCGGTTCAATACCAACAGTTTGTAGCAAGCGGCGTCGGGCTGGGGAAGCTGAGGCAAGTACAAAAGGTGGAATTTTCATGATATTTCCGACAAACTTCTTAATTGGGAATAGACCATAGGGCATTGGGCATTAAAAAGAAGGAGAGCGGCGGAGAAGAGGGCAGATGGGAAAATCTTTCTCCCTTGCTCTCTGCTCCCTGCTCCCCTGCATCTTCCCCATTCTCTACTCCCCAATTAATAAACAGTAAAAGAATTGACAACCTCATCAATCATTCGTTTAACTCTCGGCCAGCGTTTCTCAGGAATTGAGGTGTTGAGGGTAAAAACTTTACCACGGCTAACAGCGACACTGGCGATGTTGTGTCGTTCCTGTTGATTGGGGAGTTTAACCTCATACTCTAAAAGGTAGTAGATTTTACCGTCTACTTCTCGCTGTGCAGCATTGATTAATTCAGCTGAACGACCAGAGTCAGGAGGCGCAAGAGCTGCTTTTCCCAACTTATATCCCACTTCTGTTGGGGTTCCCAATTCTGACAAAGTTTTGCCTTCTGGAACTGGGCTAATCACAACAGAAACATTTTCAGACACCTCAATCAAATCGTGGAAAACGACATCTGGGCCGTTGGCAACTTTAACTTGCAGCCAGCCGTTAGGATATAAAAACTGATAGCCATCATTAGTGTCTACAAAGCTTTTGAGTCCAGATGCTGCCGCTACATCAGAATTACTCAGGCTGAAGCTCAACACCAATAGCAAAATTAATATAATTCGTTTCCACATTTTTACAGATTCCTTTGGGCTGGAGACAACACCAGGCTTGTATCATTTCTCGTTATTATTCTCCCACCAACCGGCACGCTTCGGATGAGGCATTATATTGCGAAGCAGGAGACAAACAAATCATCCCTTAATTTGAAGAGAAGATGATTTGGAGCTACTGAACTCTTGTAAAGTTGTAACCCTACCCGCCTCGGAATAAATTCCAAGGCTGATAGCTCAAGTCAGCTCAAGCTGACTAGAAGATTTTAAGGAAGAGGAGCAAATCATGCCTTAATTTGAAGAAAGGATGATTTGGAGCTACCGAACTTTTGTAAAGTTGCAACCTTACCCGCCTCGGAATGAATTCCAAGGCTAATAGCTCAAGTCAGCTCAAGCTGACTGGAAGATTTTTAACGATTCTGGGAATACTAGATACAGTAAATTGCACCAAAAACAGCACATACATGGCTCTGTGGCGACTTTACTATCATCTTGTTTGGGCGACAAAAGAGCGCCAGCCACTAATTACCCCTGAACGCGAAACCCAACTTTATAGTTACATCATTGGCAAAGCCAATGCACTTGGTAGCATTATCCATGCTGTGAATGGAATAGAAAACCACATCCATTTAGTGGCTTCCATACCACCGAGATTTTCTATCTCTGATTTTGTCCAAAATCTTAAAGGCAGTAGCGCTCATCATCTCAATCATCTATTGCCCTCACAAGATTTGTTTGGTTGGCAACGGGGATATGGCGTTTTTTCAATGGGAAGCAAACAACTTGAGCAAGCTGTTGTGTATGTAGAGAATCAAAAAGCGCATCATTCCAATGGAACTACAATTTCGTCTTTGGAACTGCATAATCATGAAGATGATGGGCCAAAACTCACGCAGCTAAACCCATGAATTTCATTAATCTTCACGTTCATTAAACCATAGTCAGCTTAAGCTGACTTGAGCTATTAGCCTCAGAATTCATTCTGAGGCGGACTTGTTATCAAGCCAAGATTCCACAATTATTCAAAAACGTAATGCGCCGGAACCATTACCCGCCATCAGCCGAGATTTCACAATTATTCAAAAACGTAATCTCCAATCTCGCGCTTGAACCATTACCCGCCATAGGTTAGAAACCTACGGCTAATAGCTCAAGTCATCTCAAAAATGACTAAATAAAAGAGCTAATTAAAAACACAAAAAACCCCGACTTGATAGCCGAGGTAGATGGGAGAATTCCAAATGTCGATGGGATATACCGATGCCGAAATCTTTTTTTCTTAGCTAACACCAGTTATATAGTTAAGTTTGGTCTTTGCTAAGTTATGTAAATAAATATAACAACAATATTACAAATAGTCAATTGGACTTGACAAAAAAAGACTAATATAATTCATAAGAATTACTTATCAGCGACAGTATGAGATTATTTTTGAAGGTGTGGTAGATGAAGTAGCGAAAATACAATAGTTGCTGGCTAAGATAATGAGATGAACATGAGAATCCATCTACTGTAGAGAGTAGAAAAACTGAGAGGTTAACTGCATAAATCAAGGTAGTTGGAATTAAGCCAGAGATTTGAGAAGCTAGCTACTAGATCACTAAAGTCTTTACAATTCCTTTGTTACCTCAAAAAATATTTCTCGACCTATGACGAATCAAGCTCCTATCCCGGTTATTGTCAACGGTGCTGCTGGTAAAATGGGCCGTGAGGTGATTAAGGCAGTAGCGCAAGCGCCAGACTTAAACCTAGTGGGTGCTATTGACCACAGTTTAGAACATCAAGATAAAGACGCTGGAGAGTTGGCGGGTTTAAGCGAACCCCTGGAAGTACCAATTACCAATCAATTAGAACCGATGTTGGGGTATGTGGCTGGCGACAGACAGTCTCCTCCGGGGGTGATTGTAGACTTTACTCATCCCGATTCAGTTTATGACAATATTCGTAGTGCGATCGCCTACGGTATTCGTCCTGTAGTCGGCACCACTGGGTTAAGTCCCGAACAAATTCAAGACTTGGCAGACTTTGCTGATAAAGCTAGCACTGGTTGTCTAATTATTCCTAATTTTTCCATTGGCATGGTGCTATTGCAACAAGCCGCGATCGCAGCCTCAAAATATTTTGACCATGTGGAAATTATCGAACTACATCACAACCAAAAAGCTGATGCTCCTAGTGGTACTGCCATTCAAACGGCGCAGTTATTAGGAGAATTGGGTAAAACTTTTAACCCTGCTCTTGTAGAAGAAACGGAGAAATTAGCAGGAGCCAGAGGCAGTATAGCAGATGAAGGAATCAGAATTCATAGCGTCCGCTTGCCAGGATTGATTGCTCATCAAGAAGTTATTTTTGGCGCAGCAGGACAGATTTATACTTTACGACATGATACGAGCGATCGCGCTTGTTATATGCCAGGAGTGCTACTAGCGATTCGTAAAATCTTAGCGCTAAAGTCGTTAGTATATGGATTAGAAAAGATACTTTAAACACATTATTGCTCATTCATCACTCATGTTAGTACCACTGACTCGCCAGAAATTTGAACAAGTTATCCCTCTAATCGCCACTGGTTTGCAGTACAAGTACTACTGGGGGAAGTTCTCAAATTTTTTGCAACGACTGTTAATTTCTGTAGTAGCCGTAGTTGTAATATTGCTTGCAATAGTCATTTTTAAGCTAGAGTTTGCTTCAATAGTATTTGTGCTGGGAGTAATTAGCGCTTTTTTTTGGCTGTGGTATCCAGTGTTTCAAGCAAGTATGCGGAATTTGCAATGCCGCCGTTATAAGTATGGCGGCTTTTTCCGTGGTCGAGTGCTAGATTGGTGGATTACAGACCAATTGATGGGTAAAACCGAAACAGTCAACAGCAAAGGCGAATTGGTGATTGTAGAAAACCGAGAAAAACAGATTAATTTAGAGGTGGGAGATGAGACAGGATTTAGCATTGAGTTTGTAGCACCATTACGTCCTGCCTACAAAGTTATAACTCGCGGTCAAATTGCAGAAATGGTAGTGATGTCAAATCGCCCAGATTTGAGCATTATTGAAGAATTCAGCGATATATACTTTCCTAGCCGTGACCTGTGGGTTAGCGATTATCCTTATTTACGGCGAGATTTCTTTAACGAAGTTGGTCGCCGCTTGCGTGAAGACCAACAACAAAAGCCACGTCGGCGGCGGCGTAGCACAGAAGAGTAAACCAGTCAGCAATCAAAAGATTTACGAATGGGAGAATCCAAGCTCGTGGCTCGGCACTAATTAACAGAAATATCTGGATCTTCAATATTTTAAAATAGTATTTGCCATAGAGAGTTTGATACAGCCAACGCTCCTAACTCCCGCGATTTCCATCTTGTCCATAGGCTTGCCAAGCCAAGTCTACCAATCCATCAACGATCGCAGCTGCTACAACTGCATTACCTTTGCGGCTGTCAATTGTAATGTGAGGCACTAAGGAGTCTTGTAAGCGCCGCTTCGCTTCATCAACATCGACAAATCCCACTGGAGTTGCAATTATCAAAGCAGGTCTAATTTCCTCAGCTTCAATTAAATCTACCAGTGCTGTTAGTGCTGTTTGCGCTTGACCCACCACAAAGATTCCTTCTGGATAACGCTTTGCTAGGGTTTCTATTCCCCATGCTGCCCGAGTTTTCTCTTTTTGAGGACGTGTCAGAGCTTCCATGCTGCAATATAAGGGATTAGCAAAGGTGTTTTGAATCTCGTAAGCAATACCTACTTGCACCATCGGCACATCTACCACAATTGTGGTACGCGCGGCTAGTGCTGCTGCTCCTGCTTGCAAGGCACGCTCAGAGAAACGAATCAAAGACTTATACTCAAAGTCAGCTGTAGAGTATATTACCCGACGTACAATCTCATACTCTGCGGGTGAAAAAACATGATTTTCAATTTCACTATCAATGATTGCTAAACTTTGAGCATCAGTTACGTGCCATTCCATTTTTGTTGAGCTTCTCAAATATTAGCTTTCAGCTTACCAGCTTCAGAGAGGGAGTAGTTAGGAGTTATAAGTTAATTAAAAACTCCTAACTATTCATTCATAACTCACTACTGGAAGAAGTCCGACTGAACACAGGAGATAGGTAAGCAACCAAGACGCCAATAAGAAACCCAGAGATATTGCGAACTAGAGGTAACCAGTCGCTTGTACGGGTTACTACTGGCCCGATGCCAAAGGCAAGAAACAAGATTCCCCACAAAGGTGAGAAAATTAAAGCCCACTGCCAAGCGAAAATTTGTCCTTTCTCGCGGGGTTGAGCTGCAAATCCACAAATCACCCCACCAATAATTGAGGTAATCAAAGTGAGAATCCATTGCTCTCGTGGCAGTCCGGGGACAACATTGCAACCACCTTTGAGTAAACAGCCTTTAACGGATTCTAAAGCTTGCAGAATGGCTTGGTCTTCACCTTGTTCACGGACAAAGTACAAATTACCGAAGCGGGTTTGCAGTTCTATCCAAAAAGTTCGGGGTAAAAGTTCATAAACAGCATCGCCGACGCTAAAACTGAGAATGTTACCGCCACGAGAATCGGCAACGAGTAGAATGCTTTTGTCATCCAAACCCCAATATTTTATAACTGCCCTACCTGGGGTGCGGTCATATTGGGTCAATACTCGCAGTTTCCAGCCCGTATCAGCTTCAAATTGTTCTAAATCTTTGACAAGCTTTTCTTCTTGGAGGACAGGAAGAGATTTTGCTAAGTCTACAACTGGGGTAAAGGTGTCAGGGAGTAACTCAGGGTTGTCATAAGCCAGTGCTGGGGGAGAATGCATGACCCAAATTGACCCAGCCAGAAAAAATACTGCAATGGATACCAGAATTCGTCGCCAAAAACAAGATTGCATGAACGTTTTTATACAAATATTAACGGTAAAAGTGAACAAGTTGTTTTAAAAGAGTAGTGGAAAAGTGATACTTCTTTACACTTGTTTACTTTACTCTAATCTAAGGGATCAAAGCAAAGCGTTTTTGCGGAGTGGGGATTGAGAGTAACGTTTGTGATAATTTAAGATAAAGTGCGTTGGAATTAGGTCAGCTTGAACCTATCCCTCTAAGCGATTCTAGAGAAACTTCTAGTAAGAAAGAGCAACTTACATACCGTCCTGCTTCCGGGCGTTCTATTCTTCAACACGCCAGCACTTGGGAAGGTAACGGCTTTGAAGAATGCCTTCAAAGGAAGATTAGCAATACCCCATGCCCTTTTTTTGGTCAATCTTCATCATCAAAATTGTTTTCCCAGGTGGCGGCGTCGCTGTAACCGTCATTAGCGCGGTACACTTCTGCTTTGATCCGGCGTTCTTGCTTGAGTATTTCTCGTTCTCGCAACGTTAGTGGTGGTTTTTCATTGCTTGGCAAGCGATCGCTTGTTCGCCTTGTGGGTTTTTGGCGCGTGAAGTTTTTCCAAGCAGCTTTTGCACCAACAAAGATGCTGCGTGTACCTACTTGCAGATTTTGAGCCTGAATTCTTGCACTATCAAGGCTTTGATCGACTTGTTTGACAACTTTATTAGCACTTTTTACACCTTCACTGACATCACCAGTTAAGTCAGTGATTTCCAAACCAGTCACACGGATAGCTTCTAGAGTAGGCGGTAACTCCCGCGAGAGTGTATCAAATAGCTTTTCTGCACTACGGGCAGCGCGTGCTAACTCCTGCAAAGCCGGTATTGCCGCCACTAAAACCGCAGTCAAACTTGTGGCGACTAAGAGTAAGGAAAGTCCCAACCAAAACAGGGGTTCAATCACGGTTGTGTCATTTATGAGCGTTCTAATTGCTGGGGAAGAGAATCTGAGTCTTCAACAGATGTTTGCCGCTTCAAGACTTGGTTTTCTCGTTGGCTGGCATCTACACCTGCTGCGATCGCTTCCTGTAATCTATCTAAAGTATCATCCCAGTTTCGTAGTGCGATCGCAGATAGACGATCTGCTTGGATTTGCACACTCGTTGATAAATCCTCTGCCAAGTCTGGGATAGCATTGGCAGATTTTTTCAAAATTTTACGCGTTTCGCGCCCTGTGCGTGGAGCCACTAGCAAGCCGGTCAAAGCACCGATAGTAGCTCCCAGCATCAAACCGCCAAAAAATACTCCAGAACGGTTATTAGACATCTTGTTGTTTCTCTCCTTACACCCATTTTAAGTGGGTTTTCTCTCCTTGTAAGACTTGACTGATTTTATTCAGTTAATCTCTCGTGACAACATATCAGCCAAAAATGTTGCTTTTATTCATTAAAATATCAAAACCACTAATTACTTAATAATTCAAAATTCACGGTGTCCCCGTCTTATGGTGTCACTGCGTCCCTGTGTCAGCACTAATTATAAATGTTTATATGAACTTGGCATAACTCATTTTCCAACAGTTCTTTTCACTGGTGTTAAATCTAGCCTACGAAAATAACGTTGCCAGATTTGCTGTCCTAGCAAAAGTAGACTGATAATTTGCCGCACTTGTTGGATTTGCATCTGTAGTACTTTATTTTTCTGCCGTAAGTTATAAATACTCTCCTGGCTAAGATAAATATTTTCGGGTGCTTTATGCAGTGCTGCATGGCTACAACTTTCATAGGCGGTTAACCTATCTGCTATGTATGCTAACTGCTGCTTGAGTTGCCACACTCGCCAAGCCACATATAGTAGTATCAGCGAAATGAGGGTGTTAAGGAAGATAACTAAAATTACCATTCTTTATATTTACCAATATCAGCTTTGAATAATTTTTCTATATACTTGACTTGGTTCTTATTTCATGAATAAAAAACTAAAAAATAAAAATTATGTCATAAATTACAGGCAGGATTATGTAATAAAAAGCAGTTAGATGGTTCTCTGAGCATTATTGAAAGGTTTTACTAGGTGAAATTTAGTCTAACAAAGGCTGATGGCTAAAAAATTACCAATTCCCCAATTTTGTAACCATCAGATGCCCACAGTTGGCAAAACCACAGTTACAATTGCCTTAGATTCACGATTCGGTTTGCGAAATCAACCCGTATGCTCAATAAGCGCCAGCATTACTACGTTCCCCTCCTTAACCTGATAATCCTAGATCATTTGCGACCTTTGTGGAATGTAAGCACAATGGTATAGCCCCTTCAACAGATGGTGAGAGAACTACACTACACTCTTTACCGGAGGATCTTCAGCATCACTTTTATTATTGTGCTTTTACCTCTACCAGTTTTCTATTCTGTCGCCTGAACTTAACTAACATTTTGCCTGGAAAAATCTCACTTGAGGTTCACCAAGCAAAAATTGCTGAATCTGCGATGGAGAAAGGAGAGAGTCTATTAATATGCTCTTTCCTTAAAAAGGCTTGCTCTAATTCCCTCCTTGTTAAAAAGGGTTAAGGAAAATCAAGCCTTAACCCAAGCATATTGCCTTTAACCTCTTCTTTGTTAAAGGCTTACATCTTGTATTTCACTAATCCGTTACTGATAATGATTATTTCTATACATCCAGTAGGAGTTTAGGATGTCAAAAAAATTACCATCAACTAATTCCTTCCAAGCTATTCTTGTTGTCTTGACGATTGGATTTGTTGGGTGTGGAAATCAAACTGCAAGAACTGCATTCACTCAGACTACCACTCAGGTAAATGAGAATCTTCCCCGAGTCGTTGCAACTACAAGTGTATTATGTGACTTAACCAGACAAGTTGCGGGAAATACAGTTAACCTCACCTGTTTAATTGACCCTAGCGCCAATCCCCAATTTTATAAACCAAAGCTAGAAGATCGTAGAGCCATTGAGCAAGCTAATCTTATTCTCTATAATGGCTATAATTTAGAACCAAATTTGATCAAATTAATTAAAGTGACTAAAAATACTGCACCGAAAATAGCTGTTGGTCAACTTGCAGTGTCTAAGCCACAAAAATTTCAAAAAGGCGACAAAAATGTAACTAATCCTCATCTTTGGCACAATACCAAGAATACTATCAGGATGGTGGAGGTAATTAATAGTAATCTGATAAAAGTAGAATCTACCGATGCAGAGGCTTATACCAGCAATACCAAAAGAATCACAAATGAACTTACTCAACTAGATAGCTGGATTAAGTCAAGAATTGCCAGTATTCCTGCCAAAGAACGCAAGTTAGTCACAACCTCTAATGCATTGAGTTATTACGCCAAAACTTACGGTATTCCATTAGTAGGGGGATTACAAGATATTAGTTCTAACGAAAACCTGACAGATGCAAGAGTGAAAAATTTAGTTACAAATATTAAACGAGCTAAAGTATCAACAATTTTCCCAGAGGCGACAACTAACCCTAATTTATTTCAATCTGTAGCCAGACAAGCTGAAGTAAAAATTTCTGACAGGAAGTTGTATGCTGAGGGACTTGGTGAACCCGGAAGCGAGGCGGACACTTATCAGAAAATGATGATTGCCAATACACGCACAATTGTAGAAGGGTTAGGAGGAACGTATTTAATGTTTAAAACGAAAGCTGCTAATTAGTTATATAGCAGTTATCCACTAAGTAGGTACAGAACTCCAACCCTCTTTGCAAGCCAGGAGCTTCTGAATCTGATAAACCGAGTTTTTTGGCTAACAGAAAATTCGGTTTATCAGTCTATTTTTTGATGACTAAAATGCAAATGCTATTTATCTTTTAATCTGATATCAATAACAGTTGCATTGAAATTGTAGTTAAAGCCTTCCAACTCAAATGGCATTCCTATTTTAACTTTACTATTACCAATAACAGGGCCATTATCAGTGAGTTGAGCTTTGCCATCTAAAGTCATAAGCAAATCTGTGCTAAAATTATTAGTTTTTGGATCTGGTAATTCTTTAACACTGCCATCTGGTTGGGAAACATTTACTGTTCTAGGTAGCTGTTGAATGGATTTAATCTCAATCTCTCCGTGGGGTTGATTGCGGATAATCACATTAGTTTTACCACCTTTTTTTAATCCGTTATTGAACAATTGTTCAGGGTCACGGACATTCAAACCACGAACTACTAAGTCTACTTCTATGGGTACTGTTTTCGCACCGACTTGGGCAACAGAACCAGAAGTGCCAGGAAAGATAAAAATGCTAAATATAACTAGCAGAATTACTAGCGCGGCACCTAAATCTAAGAGGTTAATTTTGCCGAACAAGCGACCTTTTGAATCTAAAATAGCCATAAAAAGTTTCCCGAGGTAATAGCGAAGTAATTGATTGTAGCAAGAAGGTTTTCAATGGGAATAGTAATTTTCCCTATTTGGTAATAATTCAAAGCGGCTAGGCATTGCGGTTATGCGACAGTTTATCACGAGTTCGTAAATTCGTAGTGGTGGCAGCTAACCCTTAAATTTTTGCCTGTTAAGATTGACACACCTAGAAAATAATATCTAGTGTTTAAGCCTATCTATAGAGGGAGTCTCTAATTTCCATAGTTCGGTAGATTTGCTTAAACATTAGTTGTATAACAACTCCTTTGGTCTTGATTTAAGAATGCAACTTAGAATACTCTAAATCCGTCTCATAATTTGTCCCATCATTTTATGTTCTCCCAAAATAATCTTCAAAGCGTATTATGTTCAACTGGAATTTTGTTACAAATTATCGTGTGTGGCGGCGTCGCTTGTTTTATCCTTTAATTTCAGTGATAGTTGCCTTGAGTCTGTGCTTGAGTACACCTCTACCTGGAAGAACTTTAGACTTCTTGCCTCTTCTACTCCAAGGAGTTCAGGCATTTCAGCTTTCTAGTATGTCTCCTCGTCAGGAAGTTGATCTGGGTAAGCAAATTAATAAAGAATTAGTAGGCAGTGAAGTGCGGCTTTACCGCAATCCAGAAGTTAATCGATATGTGGAACAAGTTGGTCGGCGTTTAGCAGCTAATAGCGATCGCCCCGATCTCCCTTATACTTTCCAAGTAGTTGAGGATGAAAGTATTAATGCTTTTGCTACCTTAGGCGGCTATGTATATGTCCATACGGGTTTGCTAAAAACCGCAGACAATGAAGCGGAACTAGCAAGTGTACTCGCCCATGAAATTGGCCACATTGGCGGTAAACACGTAGTTAAACAGATGCAGCAAAAAGCGCTCGAAAGTGGTCTATTAACAGCTGCTGGCTTAGACCGGAATACGGCGGTACAAATTGGTGTACAGTTAGCGCGAGACTTGCCACGCAGTCGTAGCAATGAATTTGAGGCTGATCAAAGAGGACTACGAACTTTGACACGGACTGGTTACGCCCAATCTGCAATGGTTTCCTTTATGCAAAAGCTGCTGAAACAGGGTGGTTCTGCTCCGACATTTTTAAGTACGCACCCCGGAACGAGCGATCGCATTGATGCCCTCAGACGTGCAATTAACTCTCAACCTAGTAAGGGAAATTACGGCTTGGATAAAGCTAGTTATAAAGCTAATATTCGACCATTAGTGAGGTCTTGAGGTATTAGGGATTGGGCATTGAGCATTGATTATTAATTCTTCTTCCCCTGCTCCCTCATCCCCCTCATCTCGAAGATTGCTCAATTCTTATTGCGGCGATCAACTCTGATTTTAGCTGGATCAATTCTGATCGCTACATCTTCTAAGGGCAGGGTACGGATATTGTCCTTAAAAATATTAACTTGATAAACTAGGTTGTTTGTGACATCTAGTCCAGTCAACCAGCCACTCCGGGGATGATAAGCGCCAGTATCTATGTCTAGCCATCCCTCTCCTTGTGCCAGTTTGCCAGGAGAAACACCCGGCAGGGTAAAGGTGATGGTATGACCGATAATAATGAGCTTATCTGGGAAGTAGGGTTTTTCAATGCTATGAAATTCCTCTCGTATCCAGCACAGTTCATCGGCAGTTTGTTCTGTCACCGCCTTGGAAGGGTCAACACCAGCATGAGTTAACCAAATATCCCCCAAGTCGAGATATGTAGGCAAACTCTTGAACCAATCCAGATGGTCATCAGGAATTGAAGCCTGGTGGTAACTGGCTACGGTAGCTTGCCCTCCACTGTACAGCCATGCTTGCATCGTCGGGGAGGAAGTTCTGTCATTGGTCAGAATGTTTAATAACATCTGCTCATGATTTCCCAGCAAACATGAGTAGTTATGCCGCTTGACAAAATTAACTACTTGTGAACTATGAGGACCACGATCAATTAGGTCTCCCAGAAAATAGATTTGATCGTCTGACTTGGGGGCGATCGCCTCCAACAATGTCATCAAACCTTCATAGTGACCATGTACATCCCCAATTACAATTCGTCTGGGGCTAGTTTCGTTCATTTTCTCTTAGCTTCAATAGTTTGGCTAATACTTCTGCTACAGTTTAAGCTGTCTGGTTTCCGTAGTAGAAGGTAGAAATACTGAATAAGTTTATTTTAATTTAATTATTCCACCATAAAAAAAATTAATTTATTATGCAATGGAATAAAATGCATCGTCTTGAGTATTAAGAAAAAAAATCAGCAAATTTCATTCACGTTGTTAGCTTAAAATTTAAGCTGTTGCTTTTATTTAAAGAATGTCTAAGAATTTTTCTGCTGATATTAGTTCGCGCATCTGCAAGCACATGAATGACGATCATACTGATGCCATAGTTGTTTATGCTAAGGCTTTTGGTGGTATA
Organism: Nostoc sp. CmiVER01; assembly: GCF_034531135.2. Classification (NCBI taxonomy): domain Bacteria; kingdom Bacillati; phylum Cyanobacteriota; class Cyanophyceae; order Nostocales; family Nostocaceae; genus Nostoc; species Nostoc sp. CmiVER01. The sequence goes on along the minus strand of NZ_JAVRBU020000017.1, from coordinate 150,769 downwards.
ACAGATGCAGATACAGCACAAATGATGTCAATTGATGCACAAGGTATGGATTTAACAGCGCAAGTGAATGGGGAAGCTGTGCCAGTTCGCATTCAGTTTGATCATGTTTTAGCAGATGCGGAAGATGCCCATCAAACTCTAATTGCGATGGTGAAGCAGGCGCGGGTGAAGACAAATTAGAAATTGCGCTAATTGTATGACTAATGCTTGGCTGTTTTTAGATACACTTAGCTATCAAGGATATTAGCTGCTGCGGTATAAGCCTTGGGTTGAATAATTTCAAACTTCCAGTCTGAAGAATTATCAGGCAACTCATAGCCGACACTCTTAACATGAGCCAACATTAACTCATCCCGTTGATGCCAAACTGTAAATATTTTTTCCCTGCCATCATAAAGCGTTTCTAAGTCGATTTGATAAACCTCATTTACCCGCTTTAGTTTCAAGCCCAACAAATTTAATAATCGGCTAAGTATTTTTATTGTCGAAACCTGCTCTTTTTCTCCTATTAAATTAATCCCAAGCGCTCTTTTAATGTGCTTACTATGCTGAAAGACAATATTTTTCAGCAATATTAAATCTGGATAACTCTCAGTAAATTCTCTTTCTGATTCGAGAAATTGAAGCATTCCCAAAGCTCTCATCGCCTCAACTTTGAGCGTATAAGTTTTTAAATCTGGCAGAAAAACTTTCCCTTCACCCCAAGACAATTGCTGATGCCATTCTTGCTGATCTCTAACGTGAAAATACTCGCTTTCGTGAGTTAAGTAATAATGAATTAAAAGTTGACGATAATATCCGTGGTCATCCTGCAATTTTAGCCAAGGAGTAACTTCTACACCATACCTTTGTCTAAGAACATATTTATTAAGTTGGTTACGTTCTCCATCAGTCAGGGAATGCTTGACTAATAGCTTCTCATATTCTACATAATCGATATTTTTAGCATTAGCTACAGCACTTGCTACCGATAGTTGATTTTGCTGCTTAATCTCTTTAATTTTGCGTTTAATATCTTTAGCTTTTTGACGGCTTTGCGCCCAATCTTTTTGAACTTTAACAATTTCTAAAATTAATCTTCTGCGGGTAGCTAAATCATCAGCGTCAGTTGCCAAAAACGCAAGGCGTAAATCTCGAATAATATTATTGTGAACAGCATTACTCCGCATTTGAATTTGATGCCCATCAGCAATTAAACCATCTTGCATCGATTGACGGTAGAGGCGGATAGAGGCATTTACCCGTGCAGATAACTTGGCCCAAGTTCGCAAATGAATCGGGTCATGAACTAAAGGTAAATCCACATCTATTTTATGTAATGGACTAAGTAAAGCTAAGTTTTCTTTTTGATTTTCTTGATACCAATCAGATAGCAAGCGATAATTTGTACTACCACTACCAATTAAGGCAATACCTCGTTTAGCGCACCAGACAACACGCGGCACATCATCCCGCACTCTTGCTAATGCTTGTCTTGCTTCCGAGTCAGGAATTACCCCTTGAAAAATGCCATAAACTCGGTCGAAATGTTGAACATCAATACTAATTCCCGTACCAAGGCTAGGGGTAACGAAAACGCCGTCATATTCAGAGATTTTTTGATTGATAGCTGCGATAAAATCAACCGCTTCGTGGCCAGGTGTGTTTGTCGTGTGGCTACTAACTACCAAAGTTTTAGGAAATTGCCTTCGTAATTTTTGTAAGCGTTCTTTGAGATAACGTTCAATTGTTTCACAACTGTAACGCCCAGCGCGACTATCGGTAGTAACATAACATTTACGTCCAGCAAGTAAATCCAATTCTAATTGGTGAATTAGAGGTGTTGGGTTTGGCGAATCATAAAAAGTTACGTCCCAACCATGCTGAGGTTTCCACTGGTTAAGAACTATCCAAGGTGTTAATTTAATTCCTGCTAATCCTTGTAAATATTCAAGTGACACATCTGATAAATCGGCGTCTTGGGCAATTACTAATCCTCCAGTTGTTAAAACTGTGGAAATTAGTTGCTGAAATAATTTTAGTATTTTTACACGCTTGTGTTTACAAGTATTACTATTTAATAGATGCCACAAAGATTGCTCTACTTCATCTAAAATTACTATTGCTCCTCGCCAATTTTCAGGGTTAAGTTTCCAAATAGAATCAACACATAGTCCAAGGGATTGCTGTAGAAAGAGTGAACGGAGGATGGGAGGAGCAGGGGTAAGTGTTTTTTCAATTCTTTTCTCCACATTTTCTTTATGTGTTCCCCATTGAATACCAATTTTTTCACACAAAAATCTTCCTAGTAGGATTCTGTGAGTAATTAATAAAACAGGTTTATTTCTAATTTTTGCTTGCTGAACAACAGCTTGCAGTGCTGTAGTTTTACCTGTTCCTTTTGCTGATTTGACTCCTACTAATCCAGAAGTGGGGAAAGGTATTTCACTTATATAAGGGCGATTCAATGTGAGAGCCGCAGGAATGCTTAACTCGGTGTGGGGTTTGGTTTGAGCTAAATAAATTTCTAAATCAACACTTTGGCGATAAACTTTATCAAAACTAGTTGCACCTTTGGCAACGATAAACTCATCAACTCCTTTTTCTATTCCTGGAAGTTCGATGACTTTAACAGCGCAATTTTTTTGCTGGAATAAACAACCAAGTTGAGAAATGGCATTATTTACAGCAGCAATTGTTTTAGGTTGAGTTTCAAAATCAAAGCAAATATAAAAACTACGTTTTGTAATTGCAAACGCTGCTAAATCAGGAATTAATTGACGACGGGTAACTTTGCCAAATTCATCTTTAACAACCCGATAACCACTGGTAATTCCGGGAATGGCAATAGCTACATATCCTTGCGTTAACAGTGTGGCTGCTTTCTTCACACCCTCACATAGAATCAGGGGAATATTATGTTGCATCACCCATTGCCAAAAGCCTTCAGCTTCACCATCAACAGTAATGGTGATATTGTCAGGCATGACCAGATTGTAACGTCCAGCAACTTGCTGCCACACTTGCAACGTTAGGCGCAAACAAAACACCCGCGTTGGTGTGCCGGGGGGATGCTCGTATTTGATGGACTTACCATTATGATTCTGTCGGGGTTGGTTTGGCTTAAAGCATCCCCATTCCATCATTTGCCAATTATTCAAAGGATCTAGCCCAGAACACCACCAACCACCTTCAGTAATATGAGCATAACGCTGCAACCATCCAGCTTTCACCATTCCAGTATTAGTGCGAGGGAGTAGTTCAGAAATCAATAGGTATTCAAAAGCTGTTATGCCTTGGAGTGACCTAAAATTGAGTTGCACTAGGTGTAAGTCTATACCACTACTCTTGACTAATTCTTCAAGGTGTTGGGGGTGTAAATAGTGCAGATGCATAGGGAAAGACCCGAAGAGAAGACGATGAGATTAAAACATTAACATGCATCTGCTTTTTTTATATAAGAGATATTGCGAGGCTTTTATGATGCTTTTTTTACTTCGTTACGGGAGACACATCGGTTAAGCTTCTAGTAAGTTATTCTGCCTATTAGATCCCCGAAGTAATAATTTTGTATTGTGATATTTGTTCGCTATTAATTTTTATTTATCAGTAAATTTTTCTATTAAGGAATGCGATCGCTTGAGGGGTTGCAGCAGCGATCGCTACAGGTTAACATCTTGCAAGATAAACTTTGTCAAAAATTATAGACGCATAGTGGCTTGTAGCTATGTGCTATGGTTCAGGTTTGCCAATACCTGTAAAAGGTTCTCGCATAATCGCTTCAACCAAGTTAAAAGCGCGAAGCGCAGTTTTGTGGTTTGTCTCTACCCAATAGGCAAAGTCCTCTCGAAATCTGGATGAAATACAACATCTCGAACTTTATTGTCTTAAGGTTGGGTTTCATCCTTCTTCGCCAATTCCCAACTCCTGACGTAGTTCGTTAATATTGGTAGGGTCGAGGTGTGCATTACTGCATCACCCCTCCCATTCGGAACCGTGCTTGCAACTTTCACCGCACACGGCTACTTAGTGTGTTGTCCATTTGTCATATCGGACTTCCTGACAGCATGACCTATGAAATTAGGAATATCATGTATCCACTCCCAGTTATATTTATTCCAAAATTGAGAAAGTTTCTCTCGGAATTTTGAGTGGTCTTTCTTCCTAATTTCTTTTAAGTCAAGTGCGGTCTTTTCGTCGTGACAATGCCGATGTAATAATTGCAGATTTTTATACTCATCCTTGCCTCTTAATGCTCTGGGGATTTTGTGATCTACTTCTAAAACATCCCGTTCTTGGAAGCTTAACCCGCACCAAGGACATTTACCCTTTTGAAGTTTTAGCAACTTAGCCTTACGATTAGGCATTTGGGGGTGTGTCCCTAGTCTTTTACTCTAGTAAACTGTGTCGCCATCGTAAGGGCTTTTATCGCTTTTAACTTTTACATAGTCAGTGCTACTGCAAGCAAACTCACTATGATTAAGTAACCGGAAGGGGTTCACTCGCCCTTGCCTGGTTGCGAATACCCAGTTATCGTTGCCAATGGAAGTCCAATATTTGATGTGTCCATCATTTATGTTTCCACATCGGTGTTTTGCCCACCGTCGAAGTTTCAGGTATGTGAGGTAGTCTTGTTTCGCAAGTTCTCCGACGTTTTTTGCATCGGACTTTGAGTAATAAGAAGTCCATCCCCTTATTACAGGATTTAGGTCTTTTATGAGAGCCATTTGGGGCGATGACCTATGTTTAAAGATGATTCTTTTGATCGCAGTCCCAAAGTCCTGATAGACTCTACCTTTGTCGGATTTTCCCGACCCAAGGGTGTGGCTTTATGCCACTAGCTTATAACCCTCTTTTATAGCTCTGAAGAAATTTTTCAACTTCTCTTCCAAAAGCAATGATGTACTGCTCTGACTAAAGTTGTCCTGAGTAATGCTACTAAAAAATCGTTTCGCTAAGATATCAGCGAAACAATTGAAATTAATCTCAAAATTAAAAATTGTTAACTCGCGAAATTAAGCCCCGACATCTTCTTTCGCAGCGTACAACATCTCAGAGTTGATTTCTTTGAAACTGCGATCGCGATTAAATTTATTAGTTCTGCACTAGATTTATATTTTGTTAACTGAAATTATTACTGAATAGTAGGTAAAACTTATAATTTACATTTTACAAATAGTTGCGATTATTTTCAAGGTAGACAAAGACTTTCTTCTACTTGCTATACCTATATATAATGGGATTATTGAATATCCATAACTGGTGAATAAAATGGCTAAAACATTAACAATACAGTTGTCAGATGACTTAGAAAGGAAATTAACTGCTCAGGCACAAAAGCTCAATCTATCTTTAGAAGATTTAATTCTACAATCCTTATCTCAATCAGCTAAACAGGAAAATATCTCCGAATTCGATCCAATTTTACCTTTACTAGGTACATTAAATTTTGATAATTCTGATGTAGGAGAAAACCACGATCAATATCTCCAGCAAACTTTGCAACAGGAGTTAAAAATTGGCGAATAAAGTCTTTATAGATACATCTGGCTGGGCTAATTTATTTATTGCAACTGAGTCCCACCATGAACAAGCAAAGCAGTGGTTTCAACATAAACGTCAGCAAAATCAAGCAATGGCAACAACTAATTATGTTGTTATTGAACTAGTGGCTTTGCTGAATAGCCCTTTACGCGTACCTCGTCCCCAATTATTTAAATACGTAGAAGCTGTCAGAACTGCTACCTATATCAATTTAATTTATATTGAACCAACAATAGATTCAGCAGCTTGGGAGCTACTCAAAACGAGAGAAGATAAAGCTTGGTCTTTGGTGGATAGCACTTCTTTTATAGTCATGCAACAGCTTGGGATTAAAGAGGCATTAACCACAGACCACCACTTTGAACAAGCTGGCTTTATTCGTCTGCTGAAGTCAGAATAAGTAATAAGAAAAGGCACTCATTAAGATATGCCCTTTATTATTAAAAATCTCTAACCCTTTAACCTACGCCCCGACAGCTTCCTTCGCGGCGTACAATACCTCAGCGTTGATTTCCTTGAAACCGCGATCGCGGGCAAATTTCTCGGTGTTACACTAGATTTATATTCTGTTCCTTCTTTACAGTTTGGGGACGTTGTAACGCCACGTTTTCCTTAACAAAACCCTTTCAATGTATGATTAGCCCTTAGTTATTGTTCAGACCTGGTATTCCGTTCTATCCTGCTTAAAAGGTCAATAATTGCTGTTAAAGCTGCTGTCAGAATATATATAATAATACAGGTAATAATTATAGAAATAAAAGGTAAGAAAATAAATATATTACCTGTACCAAACCTGACAAATTGACCGACAAATTGACCAAATACTGAAAATATTACAATAAAAAAAATGACTACAATAAAAAAGCCGACAAACTGAAGGATCTTGAGTGTAGTAACTAATCTGGTATACAGTCTATTTTCGTTATATCTGCTGGGTAATTGATTGTTGCTCATAAGTATACCATTTTTAATAAATTAGTTTGGCATTAAAATTTATTTCATAATAAGCAGAAGAGTGTTTTTTCAAATAAACACTCTTCTATGGAATTCTAGCTATCAGTTTTATAGCTGATAACTGAATTCTCATTAAGCTCCGACAGCTTCCTTCGCGGCATATAATACTTCAGCGTTGATTTCTTTGAAACCGCGATCGCGGGCAAATTTTTCAGTATTTCGCTTCACTTTGCCGCGAACAAATCCCGGAATCTTATTTAATTCTGCTTGACCATCTTTTGTCCAATTCAAATCAGAATCAGCAGAAATCCCTCTAGTAATAACTTCTTTGGTATCGTGACCACCAAAGATTTCTAACAGGTGATCTTCCATTCCCAAAGTGAAGGAATTGTAGATCAAATCTGTAATCTGATTCGTGCCTTCGTAACCCATAAATGGTTTGTAACCAATGGGGAAGTTTTGGACATGGATTGGTGCTGCAATTACGCCGCAGGGAATATCCAAACGTTTACCAACGTGGCGTTCCATTTGAGTGCCGAAAATGGCAGAAGGTTCGACGCGAGCGATCGCATCCCCAATTTCACCATGATCTTCGGAAATTAGCACTTCATCGCAATACTCGCTCACCTGTTCGCGGAACCAGTCTGCATCATATTTACAGTAGGTTCCAGCCCAAACAACATGAATCCCCATTTCTCGCGCCAGAATTTTGGTGATGGCGGCGGCGTGGGTGTTGTCACCAAAAACCACAGCTTTTTTGCCAGTCAAGTTTTGACAGTCAATAGAACGGGAGAACCAAGCAGCCTGAGATACATGCAAGGTTTGCTCATTAATGAAGTCTTCGTAGTCAACTTCTGCACCTTGAGCGTTAATTACCTGCTGAATCTTGCGAATACAACGGGCAGTTTCCACTACACCCATTGGAGTAATGTCTATATAAGGTGTGCCAAATTGTTCTTCTAGGTAACGCGCTGTGGTTAAACCGAGTTCACGGTAAGGCACTAGGTTAAACCAAGCTTGGGACATCTTTTTCAAGTCGTTCACCGATGCACCTTCAGGAATTAAGGTATTTACCTCAATACCCAAGTCAGCCATCAACCGTTTGAGTTCGGTGCAGTCGTGATTGTTGTGGAAACCAAGGGTAGTAGTACCGATAATGTTCACCGAGGGTTTGGCAGTTTTACCCTCAGCCAATTCACCGCGCCTCCGGGCTTTTTCAATGTAGTATTGGACGATTTGATCCAAAGTGCGATCGGCGGCTTGCAGTTCGTTGTAGCGGTAGTGATTCACATCCGCCAGCATTACGTCTCCTTTTGCTTCCAACTGCGCCCGTTCGACAAAGTTGTGCAAATCCTCTTGCAAAATGCTGGAGGTGCAGGTGGGAGTTAACATAATCAAATCTGGGTGTTCCTCGGCATCCTTGCGGGTGATGTTATCTACCACCTTCTCTTGAGATCCGCGTGCCAAAACGTTGCGATCGACGACACTGGTTGTTACCGGAGTAAAATCCCTCTCCCGCGATAGCATAGAGCGCATGACGTTAAAGTAGTCATCGCCAAGTGGGGCGTGCATGATCGCATGGACATTTTTAAAAGAGCTAGCGATTCGCAGAGTGCCGATGTGGGCTGGGCCTGCATACATCCAGTAAGCCAATTTCATGTTTGTGTTCTCCCTTTTGAATAGAAATAACACGGAGTCCAATAAGAGTGGACTATAAGTGCTTGATTATTATTAAATCGTTTCTGATTGTCTCAAAAGTTGTATCTCTGATGAAGTGAAGACTTGTAAGGATTTTACCTGGGCTATGTAGGCGTAGGCATCGCTCAAACCTTGTTCCTGATTAGAATCTAGCCTCTGAATTTAACAATATTACTGTTGCTTTTTTAAAATAAATCTTAATTTTTCGGCAAATTTGTTTTCAAGGTGGGGCAGTGTATTATACCAATTCTCTATGAAGATGTGCTAAATCAGATTTAAGTACAAGAAAGAAGAACGAACCGCAAAGGACGCCTAGACACGAAGTGGCTTCCCGCAGGGTAGGACACGAAGAAAGAAAGAAGTTAAAAGAGTTTGACGCAGTGTGACAAATAAATGGTATTAACTATCACCAATAAATTTAGAAAATTTATGTACAACTTCTCAATAAACACAAATATCCTCTGAGAAGATGTTTGTAAAGAATTAGGTTGTAGTATCTAATATCCCCCCTAATCTTCGTTAAACAAGGAAAAAAGGGGGGAATAACACTAGTACAACACGGCGGAAATAAACAGACCATTTCAAATGGTGTAAAAGTTTGGAATACAATTCTTTTGACTTTTGACTTCCGCCTTGCTGTACTAGAGAGGTGTTAGTTACTGCCGAAAAATTTCTACTTTTTCTAACACTACGTCTTGATTTGGACGATCTCTTGTCGTAGGCACATTGGCGATGCGGTTGACTATATCCATACCTTCGACAACTTTACCAAAAACACTGTGTTTGCCGTTCAGATGAGGCGTTGGCCCTTCTGTAATGAACCATTGCGAACCATTAGTACCGCGTCCTGCATTTGCCATTGAGAGAATACCGGCACTAGAGTGTTTCAATTCAGGATGAAACTCATCTTCAAATTGATATCCGGGGCCACCAGTACCCCAACGGTTGGCCATATCTGGATAACGAGCCAAGGGATCGCCACACTGAATCATAAAATCAGGGATGACTCGGTGAAAGCGAACTCCATCGTAGGCAGGAGTCCCTTTCTGAGATTGACCTGTCTTAGGGTCTTTCCAGTCGATTGTTCCGGTTGCTAAACCTACAAAATTTTTGACGGTGTTGGGGGTTTTGTCTTCCTCCAAACGAACTATAATTTCACCCAAGGAAGTAATTAAACGAGCGTGCAATGTGCCTTCACCGGGAATATTAATTTCTGGAAAATTCATGAGGTATCCTATGAATGAAAACTGCCAGTATTTTACCTACGATAAGCTTATCAGCATTCAAGTTACAGGTTTACATATTGCGAAAACACTGAACCAAGGAAACTTTAGAATACGAATATTTTACTCTGGTAAATTAATTGCTGGATTACGGCTAAAGAATCCTCTAGGCATTAGCTTAAAGCCAACTTGGTGAACAGGCATTACAGGCCAATCTTCTGATCGCGGCACATGAGTTACGCCCATTGTGTACCACAACACTATATCTTTACCCGTCAAAGATTCATCGTCTGCAATATATTTAGGTAAACCCTGTCCTGGTTGAGTCTGGTTGGGATAATCACCGCCAGCATAGAGTTCAGCAGGTTTATATTTTGTTACCCAGACGTGGTGACTCGCAAATTCTGCCTTTTGACGGATGTTTGAGCCTTCCACAGGGAAAAATATGGAGTTTCCACCAGGCATCAGCATATATCCAGGTGCAACCCCTAGCGTATTTTTCTTATCTGCACTCACAATCATCCATTCCCGACTGCTTTTCATATCCAAATCGCGGACAGCTGCCGTTTCTTTTGTGAGTGGAGTTTCTGTAACTGCGATCGCATTTCCTAAAGGATTCTTCTCATCCATCGGCAAAGCTTTTACATTCATTTCCATCACAGAATTAGCCTGTCCATCGACATCGAAATCTAGGCGATAGTTGAAAAAGTGCTGGTGATTTACTCCGAAGATATTCTTAGCAATTAGCCGACCATAGGAATCATCCTCAGATTGCTTTTGGGCAGCCGTTCCTTGTACCAGTACGATACCTGTTAGTTCATTTTGGATTTCCAAAGTCCCATCCTGGTGAAATATCCAATTAATGCTGTAATCATAGTTGTCTACGGCCGCAGTCATCGACATCACTAATTCTCGATTCCGACGGACATCATTACGCTGAGTACTGTAGTCATAGTGTTTCCACAGCATTCCGCGATCGCGTTCATAGATACCGATAACTCCTGGTATCTTATAAGGTTCTCCTTGCTCATTAGCAAATACAGCATCCAGTAAAAGACCATTTTCAGGAATTTCTTTACCTAACTCCATCGTATTTGCTAGCAAACCAAAGTTGTATTCTCCAACATCAAATGCATTCCTAAACGACCAAGTGGGATTTGGATCGCCGTAAGGAACTACCATCTCTGATAGGCTAGCGCGGTATAAAACTGGTCTGACATTTTCCCCGTCGTCGTGTGTTACTTGGTACAGCACCAATCCACTACGAGGATGCATTAAATAGCGAAACTTCCAACCTTGCCAGCTAATTTCATTGTTATTAATTCGGAAACTTGCACCATTTGGTTGCAGAATCTTTAATGCTTTAGGTGCTGAAAGTAAATTGCCTAAAGACTTTACATCATAGTTCCAGTTTTCTTTAGAGAAAGGTACGTTTCCCTTGTCAACGAAACTAACAATTTTACCTGCGTTCAAATTTACCGTTACTAAGACTCCTTCAATGGGACTACCGTAATAGTTCCAGCTTTTGCCTTTGTAATAAGATAAAGCTCGACACAGACGATTACCTGCTACCTCTTCCTGTTTACTTAAGATTCCTGGTGCCCAACAACTAATTGTGACTTGATCAAAATCGGTAATTCCTCGCCTTTGCATCGCTTTTTGCCATCGGGAATCGGCTTTAACTACCTGAGTAGCGAGTTCATATTCTGGATTGACGATCGCAGGTTGAACAGAGGATATTTCTTTCCAAGAACTTAAGGTTTTGCTTGTTAGATTAACAATTCCTTCATAGGTTTTATTTTGCGATCGCTCATAGATTACCAAAAAAGCTTTTCGCCCAAAAGCTTTACCAGGTGTAAATTTCAGAACTTCTTCTTTATCTGGTTCTTGTAAAGCGATCAGTGGAAAAACTGCCATTTCACTCAAAGTTTTTTCTTTTTTGATCACCGAAACGGCTGTACTAATTTCTGCCTCTGTTAGTGAAGTGAGAGGATGGGAAATCGAAGGCTGTTGAGCAGTCAATCTTCCCATTAATCCGAGTGATATAGAAATGGCGACAATCATGGCAATAACTAGCCATAAAAAACGCTTTAGTCGCTTAATCATCTTTTACTTTTTTAAAAAAGACTTATAGTTATCTATTTCCAAGCCTAAGCATGAAAACCGATAAATTAAGAGGCTAAAGCCAAATTAATTTGTTAATAGTTGGGCAGTAGGGAGAAATAACAATGCCCAATGCCCAATTTACGCAGAAACCAAACGACGTAAAGATTCAGCGCGGCGTTTAGCAATAGGGTTATTTGGAGCCAATTTTAGTGCTTCTTCGTAACTTTGTAACGCCTGAGCCGTTAACTTTTTCTTCTCATAAGCGTGACCGAGATTATTCAACCCTGTTACGTAGTCTGGTTTAGCTTTTAGGGCTTCTTTATACTGACGAATTGCTAGGTCATATTGCTCTTGGATAAAATAAACATAACCCAGCCCGTTGTAAATGGGAGCGATATTTTCTTCTCCCTCTTCTTGGGCAGCTTTAATAGCTTTTTGAAACAGCTGTATCGCTTGGGAATATATTTTCTTTTCTGAATAAATACTGGCTAACTCATAATATTCTTGAGTCGTACCCTTTTCTTTCTCTAACTTCTTTCGCAATCTTGCAAAGGAGCCTTCAATCTTGCGAGTTTTGAAAATCTGGCGAAAAACACTCACGCCTGCAATTGTGAGTATACCTACCAAAACTGAGAGATAAACAACGGCTAGACTGTTATCCATTGCTGCAAATACAAATATTAAAAGTTACTTCTATAATCTATTATCAGCCTATTGGGGATGAGGGAGATAATTCTTCACTTCTAACTCCTAACTCCTAACTTACGGTAAACCCCAATATTGAACACGTTGCTGGAGCCAGCCTTCTGCTAAGTAACGAGCGATCGCTTGATTCACATTTCGTCTTAACTTATCGTACTGCAATCCCTTGGGCATGACTACAGACAAGGGTTCAGTAGATAGCTTAATTGGCAGTAACCGATATTGGGGATATTGTTGCACCCAACCACTCAGAACGCTAGCATCTGCGGCAAAGGCAAAGGCTGCATTAGTTTCTATTTTATCTCGCGCTTCTTGATATGAATTCACTCCTACTAACTCGGCGTTTGATACAAAGTAACGCACTTGAGCAATGGTGCTGGAGTTATTCAGTACAGCAATTTTTTGTTTTGCAAAATCACTCAATTTCTGTACAGAGGCATTTTTTGTAACTAATACAGTGCTATCCAAATAGTAGGGAACACTGAAACTAACTATGCGGCTGCGAGATTCAGTTGCTGTTACCCTAGCGATCGCAAAATCAACTTTCTTGTCTAAGACTACAGCCAAGCGATCGCGATTCGCTACGGGTTTCAATTTCACAGCCTCGGCTTTACCTACCAAGTCAAGTGCCAATCGCTGTGCCAAATCAATTTCTAAGCCTTGCAAATTACCGTTAGCATCTCTAAATCCCAACGGACGCAAGTTATCTTTAACGGCAACAGTTAGATAGCCTCGTTGCTGAATTTCTGGCATTTCGGCAGCAAAGGCAGTAAATCCCATCCCCACTATAGAAAAGCAAGATATCCAAAAAATAGTGGCGGATAATACCAGATGTAACCGAGTAATCATTTCCCATTTGTTACATCTGTTATACATCCCTTGCCACCTTTATCCTTTAGCTTGATTTGCGAGTTCAGCAACTTTACCAAAGCTAGCTGGATCGAGGACTGCTAATTGTGCCAACATCTTGCGATTTAGTTGGATATCAGCTTTTTTCAAGTTACCGATCAACTGGCTGTAACTTAAGCCGTGTTGCCTTGCAGCAGCGTTGATGCGGGTGATCCAGAGGCGACGAAAATCGCGCTTTTTCTTTTTGCGATCGCGGTAGGCACTCCGTAGCGCCTTCATTACTTGTTGGTTGGCAGTTCTAAACAGAGTTGAGTGAGAACCGCGAAAACCTTTAGCTAGTTTGAGAATTTTATTGCGGCGCTTCCGAGCTACATTACCGCGTTTTACCCGAGTCATAACTTATTTCCTAAAATACTTACAAATATGGGAGCATCAAACGCACGTTAAGTTCGTCGCGTTCATGTACAAGCGCACTCTGACGCATACTACGCTTTTTGTCAGAAGATTTGTGCTCTAAAAGGTGGCTTTTGAACGCTTTACGACGGACGATTTTACCGGTGCCGGTGGCACGGAATCGCTTTGCCGCAGCTTTACGAGTCTTTAGTTTAGGCATTGTTTAGCTTTAATTCGACACGATCCATTATTATACTAATAAAATTGCTGGAATGGAAATTAAATAAAGGATTTAACCAACTAACGCAATGTGCGACTTAATATTCTGTAACAAGTTCATCGAACTCTTATAAAGTTAGTGATATACCCTATAAACGCAATCGTACTCTTATTATCTGTAGCAATCTCATATGTTTTAAGGATAAAAGGGGCACAACCATTTAGTCGAGGTTACAGGTGTCAAACAAAAAAATAGGTTTTTGGTCTGTGTGGGCATTGGGTGTAGGAGGTATTGTCGGTGGGCTTTTTCCAGCGATGGGAGTTGCAATCCAAATAGCTGGTGTAGGCGCACCACTAGCATTTGTTATAGCAGGGATAATAGCTTTGATAACTACTTATGCTTATGCCAAACTTTCGGTAGCTCATCCATGTCGAGGCGGGACAGTAACTTTCTTAAATCAGGCTTTTGGTCGAGGGTTGTTTAGTGGGACACTGAATCTTCTACTATGGTTTAGCTACATAGTCATGCTTTCCTTTTACTTGCAGGCTTTTGGTAGTTATGGAGTTAGCCTGTTCACAGAATCTACTCACCCTATTTGGAAGCACTCACTGATTAGCTTGGCAATTTTAGGGACAACTGGACTAAATTTACTAACTGCCAATTATATTGGAAAATCTCAAATCTGGATTGTAAGCTTCAAACTCTTAATTTTGATACTGTTCATTACTATGGGGAGCAGTCACATCGATATTTCCCGTATTGAACCAGCTTCAGCGTCGTCCCTACAGTCAATTTTTGCAGGAGCAATGGTGATTTTCTTGTCTTATGAAGGCTTTGAGCTGATCGCCAATGCAGCAGAGGATCTTGTCAATCCCAAGTACACTTTGCCACGAGTTTATTACTCTGTAATCGGGTTCGTTATTTTGCTTTACGTTTTGATCGCACTGGTCACATTAGGAGCAGAACCAATAGAACAGATTTTGGCAGCAAGAGACTATACTTTGGCTGAAGTTGCCAAACCAATTATGGGGCAATTGGGATCTGTTTTGATTACTATTGCTGCTCTTTTCTCAACTCTCTCGGCTAGTAACGCAACACTGTACGGCTCATCTCGTTTTAGCTCTGTTATTGCTCAATCTAGGGGGTTTGACTTTGGCAGCCAAATAAATGGCCCTGACCAATCTTCAATGGGCTTATTTATTACTAGTGGTATTACTCTGATTATCGCCAATTTCTGTGATATAAATCGGATCTCAACGATGGGTAGTGCTGGGTTTCTGTTGATCTTTGCTGCGGTTAATTTAGCAAATGCTCGTATGCATCGTTATACAAAAAGCAAGCAGTGGATTTCACTTCTAGGTGCTGGAATATGTTTGGTGGCACTAGGAATGTTAATTTGGTTTGCTTTGCAAACAGATCCACCAACTGTCTGGGTTTTAATCTTCATGGTGGTAGTATCCATCGGTCTCGAAGTAATCTACTATCTGTCAACAAAACGACCGCTACATCTTTGAACAAGAAAAAGCTAAACTCTAGGATAATTCAAAAATTATTGAAGTATTCAACCATGTCCTGGAAGAGCAGCAACTTTTCGGAGCAATTGCGAGGCTTATACCAATAGTAAAAATGATTATATTCAGGCTGTGATGGCAAAAGCACAGTGTGAAGAGATGGGGAAAATCCCTTAGACCTCATTCCATTTACTCTATATCCTAACCGATAGCAATTGGAGCAAGACCAAAATCATTCGTAATTATTTGGTGAAATACTCTTGTGTAGTAGCTATCTCATCTGGGAATGAATTCCAAGGTGAGATAGAAACTTAGCGCGAGATCCATTAATATCCATTTATTAAAGATATGCCTGCTGCAAGACTTGTGTATACACCGTAGCCCTAATTTGTATTCAATTACGAATTACGAATTAATTTGCTGCTGTTTGGGCTTCTTGATAAACTATTTCTTGAAACTGGATCATATCTTTTTGCGGATCGGCGTGGCTGACTTTCACCAATATCTGTTCGCCTAACTTCACAGAACGTTTGAAAACCATTGGTAACTGCAAGCCCAAATCTTCTAACAAAATTAGAGCCAAGTTGCTGTCTTCTCGCAGCCACATTAACACTGTTACCTCCCAAGTTTCTTCTGGATGACGGCGTAAATACTCTAGAGCATAATATCTATTAGTTTGCCGTTCCACCATCGTTACCTCTTGGGTAATGCTAGTAACAGTCATCATCACTTCTTTAAGTTGATCTGCGGAAAATGGTAAAACTTCACCCCGCAAATGGGCTTTAAGTTGGAAGTGGGTAAGCAAGTCACTGTAACGACGAATGGGAGAGGTTGCTTGGGTGTAAGTATCCAAACCCAAACCAGCATGGCGCAGAGGCGTAATGCTCATTTCGCTCTTGGGCATACAACGACGCATAGCGCAAGCGCGAACGAATCCGGCGGGAAGTAGCAGCAACTCTTCTTCTGGGGGTAATTCTGGTTGCGGCTGACCGCGAAAGGGCAAAGGTATGTTGTGAGCTTTACCATAACGTGCCGCAACTTCACCGGCAACAATCATCATTTCTGCCACTACTTGCCGCGATGGAGAATCGTCCAAAATATCAATATTGATCTCATCATCTTTGACTTTGATCATCGCTTCCGGCATGGTGATGCTAATTGCCCCTTGAGCGTAACGCCAAGCTTTGCGCTTTTGCGCCCAAGTGGCGATCGCAGCAATTTCCGGTTCTGCCTGTACGCGTAATTGCAGCATTTCATCTACATCTTCGTAGGTGAGGCGATAAGTCGGCTTAATCGAACTGGTATGAATGCTGTAATCTTCTACTCCCCCAGTTGTATCTAAAATAATCCCGAAACTGAGGGCGCAACAAACTCGTCCCTGGATCAGACTCATCGGCCCAGTCGCTAATACCTCTGGGAACATGGGAATCATCCCCGTAGGTAAATAGACTGTACTACCCCGCTTTCTAGCTTCTAAATCTAATTCATCTTCCGGTACTAACCATCGTGTCGGATCGGCAATATGCACCCACAGGCGCTCCCGGCCATCGGGGAGTACTTCCCAACTCAGACCATCGTCGATCTCTGTGGTAGTTTCATCATCAATGGTGTAGACCTTCAGGTGAGTCAGATCAAGGCGGTTTGTATCTGAGTCAATCGGCGGGAAATCCAAACGCTGTTGCGCCACTTCTAATACCTTATTAGGAAATTGGATCGGAATTGAAGAACGACGCAGGAACAAGTTTTCATAAGGACTCCAGCAACCTAAATCCACTAACAGCTGAAAGGCTCCTTGGGGTGTTGTGGGCCGTCCCAGCATGGTCATAGTTTCTAATACTGGAGCGCTTGGCGGATAAGCGCGAGCCAAGGAATCATAATTGACTCCCGTCCGCACGGTGTCAGCAAGCAACGCGGCATATTTTTCTAGCCCTTCTAAGCGTTGGCGATCGTGACGCCCCCACTCTACTGCTTCACCTTTGAGCGCCTGCTCTACACGAGTTAAAAATTCCTGCTGTCCCTTGGCTTTTAACGCCTCTACTTCCATCTGGTGCTTGCGTTCTGCCACTTGAGCAGCAGTTCGCGGCTCGTAAGCGTCTCCTTTTTGCTTGAAATAAAGTTTGTCGTCTGACAACAAGCAATAGGCGGCGTAACAAGGAGGGGCAGTTGAGTCAGAAAATAGCAAATTTGCCATTTGGTCAGGGGTGACTATTTCCCCATCTTCAACCAGTAGTTCCCAAGCTACTTCTAAGCTAGATGGGTCTAAATAAGGCTTGATCTGCTCCAGAAAATTGGCAATCTCTGAGGGCTTGTACGTCTGTCCGGTAACTGTATAAGTTATTTGTCTAGGCGCGAGGCTGTGGGATTGACCACGTTCGTCTACCACAAACCAGCGGGTTTTACCGTCTGGACGTTCTACGATGCCCAGACGGCGATCGCCTTGAACCCTAAATTCAACTAGCGTCCCCTTCTCCACAACTCTCGCACTTTAATTTGGTGAACAGTTTAAATAGTTTTAAGTTAGGAGTTAGGAGTTAGGAGTTTTGATTCTTAACTCCTGTACAGACGCAATTAATCACGTCTCTCCTGTACAGACGCGATTGATCGCGTCTCTCCTCTTTTTAGCCTTCCGCATTGATAAATGGCAACAAAGCCACAATCCGCGATCGCTTAATTGCTAATGTCAACTCTCGCTGTTGCTGAGATGTAAGCCCAGTAATCCGACGTGGCAATATTTTACCCCGCTCGGTGACAAACTTACGCAGTAAATCAACATCTTTATAATCGATTGGTTCTCCTGGCTTGATTGGAGAAAGGCGACGACGGAAATAACTCATCTCTACTTAATTTCCTTGTGAACGGTATGTTTGTTGCAGTGGGTGCAGAACTTTTTCAGTTCTAGCCTGTTAGTGGTGTTGCGGCGATTCTTAGTGCTGGTATAACGTGAAACACCAGCAGAACGCTTATCTGAATTTGTCCGGCACTCAGTACACTCTAGTGTGATAATAATGCGGGCACCTTTACTCTTAGCCATAATCTTACAAACAGTGAAGCCTGAAGAGAATTAACACAAATGACTATCTTCTCACATTCCGCCGCATATTTTCAACTAATCTTTTGATTTTTATGTCGAGCGAATAGCCACGACGCGACGAAACTATGAAAGTTCCACAATAGCGATCGTGTAAAGCCTGCCGCATCTGGGTATCAGAGAAGGCAGTCCCGCAATCAATTGCTAGGGGAAGTACTAGCAGTATAGCAGTGGGATTGGCTCTAATATTGCTGAGGGCAATTGATACTAAAAGGGCACCCAAGCCAACGATCGCCTCTCGCTTCACTAGTGAGAGCAAATCTGGAATTCTGCCCACTACTTCTCCATCTTCAACTTCCAATACCTTTAAATCGAACGCCCAACGCCCTAAACTTTGCCCTTGATTGTTGTATACCACCAGCACTCGCAAAATCAGCCAAAATACCACAAAAACTAGGATTTGCAGAAATTGAACCCCGATATCGCTGCCCCCCAGTAGGGAACTGACTAACCAGACACCAAGGAAATCAAGCCCCAATGCCATACCTCGCCGCCCAATTTCAGCCTTGGGATAGTGTTTTTGGGGAAGTCGTTCAATAGTCATACAACACAGGTATTTTTATTGAGGGGTTGGGAAATAATTGTTCCTGTTTTTAATATTAAGGTCATGGCTTGGTTTTGGCGTTGAGACTATTTTTGGATGAAGAGAAGGTTTTTGGTAAAGTTTAGTAAATTATTAAACGCTTGTATCTAAAAAGCCTCAAAAGCTTATTTTAAAAATGGGCCAATCTTAACTACTGAGAATTTTTAGAGGTTGTAGAGGCTTGCTCATGGTGTCATATTGGTTTACATCTAGATAAATAGACAGGTGAACCGAAAAGTTCTACAATCTGACTGATTGCGGTAAATTTACCTATTGCCCAATCCATATAAGCATAGTAAAGATTTTCTAGTGATTACGTTTGATTGCGAAAGCACTAAATTAATATAGGAAAGTCTTTAAGTAAGGGGCAGCAAAAAAATGGATGTAAAGCTGATTCTAGCTGGATTGACAGTTATCTTTACGCTTTCGTGCTTATTTTTTGGTACGAAAAATGGATTTTATGATTCGGATAACTATCATGGCAATGGCTCTGCCCATTGAGATAAATCTGTAAACGCTTGGGCGACTTCCCATAGGGTGAGTTGGTTAAGAACGTTCAGAGCTTCCAAAGGGAAAATAAACAAGAGGCATTTTTGAGCTAGTAATACTATGGCTTCTGGTTAGTCCACCTTTCTGAACCATTGCGGGTTCAGTAGAGGCGTCCTCCCCAATCAAAAATCTGT
The DNA here is from genome assembly GCF_034531135.2 of Nostoc sp. CmiVER01. Classification (NCBI taxonomy): domain Bacteria; kingdom Bacillati; phylum Cyanobacteriota; class Cyanophyceae; order Nostocales; family Nostocaceae; genus Nostoc; species Nostoc sp. CmiVER01. The sequence goes on along the minus strand of NZ_JAVRBU020000017.1, from coordinate 131,236 downwards.
ATTCTCAGGGTGTAGGGGCGCGCGATAAAACTTACCCCTAAGTCACAAAACCAAAATTTGTGTAATTTTTGGCTTTTGGGATATGTCCATGATGATAAGGTTTGAGGGGAGGAGAGCATGAGGGATAATCTATCAGCATCCTCTCGCGTAGATGCTGCGGAAGGGGGTACTGAATTAGAATGTTTCCCCTATAGTGTCCAGCATTACGATGAGGGCGTGTGTTTATTGGTGAAGATGGGCCCACACCGCATCCTATTGGATTGTGGTTTAGAGGATATTTCATCGCTGGCGAAGGGGCTTACTAAGTCGGTACGTGGAACTGGTTCGCTTCCACCAGCAGATTTCGTTTTGATTAGTCATGCTCACCCAGATCACTCCAGAGGCTTACTGGCACTTCATAAAGCTTTTCCAAAATTACCTATTTATGGTAGCGAAGTAACCAGCAAGTTACTGCCTTTGAATTGGCTAGATCAAGATCCTGAGAAAATTTCCGAATTTTGTCATGCCTTGCCGTTGCGATCGCCTGTGGAATTCCAAGATGGTTTGGTGGCAGAATTATTTCCCTCCGGGCATCTACCGGGGGCTGTGGCAATTCTCCTTACCTACACCACTAAGCAGCGTACTTATAAGCTACTGTACACAGGAGATTTTTTCCTGTCAAACTCTCGGTTGGTAGAAGGTTTACGTTTAGAGGAACTGCGAGGATTAGACTTGGATGTGCTAATTATTGAAGGTAGTTATGGCACATCCCGTCATCCTCACCGCCGCAACCAAGAAAATCAACTAGCAGAACGAATTAATCGGGCGATCGCTGACCATTGTTCTGTGATCCTTCCCACTCCGGCTTTAGGATTGGGTCAAGAATTATTAATGCTTTTACGCTCTCACCACCACTTCACCGGACGAGATATAGATATCTGGGTAGATGGTGCTGTGGCTACTGGTTGTGATGCTTATCTAGAACTTTTACCCCACCTTCCCCCATCTGTACAGAACTTCGCCCGCCATCAACCCTTATTTTGGGATGAACGGGTGCGTCCGCGCGTGCGTCGTTTACAAGCAGAACATCGTCCCACTGTGGGGAAATCACCTTGTATTGTCCTCACCGACTCTACAGATGATTTGGGTAAGCACTGCCAACTAGACACTGGGCCTTGGCTAATCCTGTTACCAGAAAAAATTGATATAAAAGTTAATAAAGAATATTTAGCACCCACCACTGTTGAAACTTATCTGCTGGCCCAACATAGTGATGGCCCTGGTACTACGCAGCTAATTCATAATTTGCGACCCCAGCACGTCATTTTTGTTCACGGTTCACCTGCCTACTTGGCAGATCTGACTAGCTTAGAGGAGTTGCAAAACCGCTACCATGTCCATTCCCCGGCGGCTGACATTTTAGTAGAATTGCCTATCGGTGATACATTTTTACAACCCGCAGCACCAGAAACTAATTACGAAGGTGAACTGACAGAGTTGGGAACAGTAATCACAATCACCTTAGCCGATGTGATTACGACTGATCCTCGTTGGCGGCAATTTGCTGATACTGGTTTAATCGAAGCTCGTTGGCAAGGCGAAGAACTAGTATTGAGAGGATTGTCTCAACGAGAATTGCTCAACCAAAATAGCGATCGCTATACATGGACAGATGTAGACTGTTGCGGTACTTGCCGACACCAAAGGGGGCAGCGATGTTGGAATCCAGCTTCCCCGTTGTATAACTTTAAGGTAACTTTAGAAGGTTACTGTCCTGCTTTTGAAGGTTTGAATGATAGCCAATAGTCATTAATCCGATGCCTTTGGTCATTTTTAATTAATGACTAATGACCCTTACGGGTGACGCTCGTGCCGACGCTCGATGACTCGCTAACGCTGCACTAACGCCGGTCGCTCATAGGGGAAACCCCCAAGACCCTTCGGGTTCGGCAGTCCCCCAGACGCTCGATGACTCGCTAACGCTACGCTATCGACGGAAACCGCCAAGACGGGGGCTAACTCACCGCACTGGCTCACTAATGACTAATGACTAATGACTATTAACTAATGACTGAATTATTCTGGATTCGAGTCAGTGTAACGGTTGTGGATGCGTTCGGCTTCGGGACAATCTTCAGTCATCAAAGGTTCCACATTACCGCGTGGTACTGAAGCCAGTTTTTGCGTTACAGCACCAATGCTCTCGAGGCGAACCATTTCTTCCCAAGAACAAACTTCGTCCTCTTCTTCTGTTTCATAGCGTAGAGTCACTAAATCTCCCTCTATGTCGATGATGCGGGCGCGTTCAATCCAGCGTTGCTGGTCCCGCAAGAAAACACATACCTCGCGCCCATCGCAACAGAGTTGATAAATCTTGCGGTGTAGCATGTACTGTTTCTGCCTTTTTAAACAACGTAGTTAAACCTGTCAAAATCTGGGTTCTACCCAATTACATTACACCTTTAAGAGGTTAATTTCACTGTTCAGAACAAGTATGCTTCATCACCCAATCCCAAGACTTGCATGTAGTTGTCAAATATTGGGAAATTTGGGGTCAGAAATCAATGCTTGCAGCAATGAACTTAATCTCCCTCCGGCTCACTTTACTCAATGTCTGCTTCATGGAAGTCAAACAATTCGGAACCTGTCCTAACCAGGCTCATATTTGCTGGTGAGTCCTTGTTACTATTATGTAATAAAGAATACTCAAAACCAATCGTTGATTGCGGTTGTTTAACTTGCCTACTTTTAATCATTGGCATTGCTGGGAAGTCCGGGGACTTGATTTTACTTTTACCCATGTGTATATGATCTTAACTCATTCTCTTGCTGACCTTGATGGTTTTCAACAATAACACCTAAATAGTTTTGATTTTTGCAGGTTTTTGCCTGATGATAGCTAATTAAAAGGCAACGGAGTAGGGGGGATAAGGGGAAACATGAGAAAATCATCCCCCGCTTATTTTGAAGTATCAGCAAGATTTATATGGTAGCGGAAATTCCATAAGCACGTTCGATGAGGAGGCTTCTCGTTTAACTTTACCTGCTCGAACTGCATCGTATAGGGCTGCAAGGGCTGACAAATCCTCTTCCTTCCAACATTTAGTGACAAGCACTTGATGGAGTAATCCCTCAGATTCAACACTAAGATATCCAGTTTGGAAAGCAGATTCAACGAGTGTGCGAATCATCTTGGTTAGGACAGAGTAAACAAATTGTTATGTCAAGTGTGGAACATTTAGCTTTGATATTAATTGATATGGAACATGAATATGATGTGATTATCATTACACTTAGTTAGTGATTTAGATCACATCAATAGGTTACACTATGATGTCTGGGTGCATCTATCTACTTGTGTACGCAGATAATAGTTACAAAAAAAATGAGCGCCAGTACTGAGATGGCGTACAACTCGACAAGATTAAAAGATAGGGAAATTTTAGTGAAACATAAGCAATCAAGCAAAAAACTGGCGGAAATCTTCATCCTTTTGGCTTAATTGCACCCAGTCTAAATTTAAGGACTGGAATTTTTGCGCCAAGCGATCGCAAGCTGGACGTTCTGTAGCGTAATGTCCGGCATCGATTAAAATGAGATTGCAATCGCGGCTTTCTTGAAACTGATGAAACTTACAGTCAGAAGTCAGATAAGCTTGGGCACCAGTTTTGGCGACGGCTGAAATATAACTGGCCCCCGAACCACCTAAAACAGCAACTCGTGAAATTGTTTGCTGTAAATCAGTAGTTGGGGAAAAAATCAAATTAGGGGGAGCAAGTCGGGTTTGAATGGCTACAAGTAACTCTTGTAATGTTAGAAACGGCTCTAGCAAACCAACACGACCATATCCTAATCCTCCTTGTGTCGGTACTATGGGAGTAACTTCTTTGAGTTCTAAAATTTGAGCTAAAACGTCAGCAGTACCATCCTGTACTTGATCGAAATTCGTATGGGCGCTGTAAATACCAATATTGTGGGTAAAGGATAACCGTACCATTTCTGCGATCGCTTCACCAGTGCGTAAAGATTTGGGAGGAGTAAAAATCAAGGGATGATGGGCAAATATTAGATTAGCATTCAGAGCGATCGCTTCCTGCATTACTGCCAAAGTCGGTGTCAAACATACCAAAACCCGTGCTTTTTCTTGCAACACTCCTGGTTCAATCTGCCAGCCGCAATTATCCCAACTTTCACACCAAGCGGGATTTGCCCATGCTTCAAACCAAGTAATTAAGTCAGCAATTTTCATAACTATTTTCTTCAGCAATTTTTAATTTTAATTGCTAATCAGTGTTTCTGTGGTTGAATATTTAATTTTAATGCTAATTGCTGGCGCATTTCTTGGAAAGGTTTGTTCCAAACCGGGTTGGCATTCCAGTTCCACATTGCGACTGGGATAAGTTCTTCTTGGGCAAGACAAGTTAACAGACGATATTCATCTTCTGGTTCACGAGAAAAGGTGAAGGGATTACGGTAGCCTGTATCACATAGTTTATAAGCTGTAACTTGACCATGATTGATCCGTTGTAAAAGTTCTTTGCCTTTGACAAGCAAATAATCCAAAAAAACTGGACTAAAAGGCTCTATGTGTGCGCGTTTTTGTGGCTCTTTTTGTACCCACCTTGCCCACTCAAACCCATACATAAAATCGTGAACATAACGAAAGCGGATTTCGCTTTTGTTTCCGAACATCTCCGTCAGTAAAACCATCTTTTCACCAAAAAGCTTTAAAAAAGGAACAGCACCTTCATCTGCTATAAAAGCCTGCCTTAGTATACTGCTAACCATAAAATCAAAATCCCAGAATATATTTTCTGGAAAGTTTTGTAATTGAGTACGGACTATAGATTCGATAGTTTCCTGAAGGTTTATGAGGAATTGAATTTCGGTGTTTTCTTTAGTAATTAAATTTCCCAATTCTGCAAAACTGGTAATTAATGTTTTTTTAGGATTAAGTGATAATAAATTAATAGACTGTTGGGCAAGGATTTCATCAATAAATTGGAAAGTATGAGTTGGTGTCAATTCTTGCTTCATAGTAATTGAAATAGCCCAGACAGCTTACATTAAATATTAGTTTATATCGAAATAAGTAGGTTTTTAAATAATCATAAATAAACTTTACTTTTTAATTTACAAATTTACACGAATTATTTAGCGTGTATCTTAATTAATTTTCATGACAAAGCGATGGCTTCGCCAACGCCAAGGGCGAACGCGGCGAAATTTATTTCATGTATATCACCGCGAGTTTATGAGATTATAGCCAAAGGGTAAGCGGTATAACTAGAGTATTTAAACTCTATAGAAGTCCACCTTAAATAAAATTTGAGAATCAGCTATCCAGAAATATGGATAACCAATTCTCTTAAATGACTGCGTTGGCGGTGTTCCCAAATATAAATTCCTTGCCAAGTTCCTAATACCAAATGACCACGATTAATGGGGATATGTTCAGAAGTGTGGGTGAGTGCGGTACGAATGTGTGCCGGCATATCATCGGGGCCTTCTGCATCGTGAATGTATTTACCTGATTCTGGCACGAGCTTTGCCATAAAGTTAGCTAAATCCACAAGAACATCGGGATCGGCATTTTCTTGGATGACTAAACTGGCTGAAGTGTGGCGTAAAAATAGAGTACAAAGACCAGTTTCAACTCCCGATTCTGCAACGGTGGCTTCAATTTTTGCAGTGATATTGTAAAAAGATTTACCAGTGGTGGAAATTTTTAGTAGTTTTTGGTAGTGAGTCATTTAGAACACTGTTATTGATGTTGGTAAGAGCTAATTAGCGATTGAATCTGCTGATATTGTCATTGTTGCACTATTAATTTATGTTGTTTTGAAAAACTTTATTGGAGTCGAAATAATTAATTACAGCATGAGCGATCGCTTCATTACCATCCAAAGCAATTGGTTCAAATTGCTTTGGTAATTGGGGTAACTCATGCAGAAAATCCCAAGTCCCTTGAAAAAACTCAGACGGAGTAATGATTTGATGCTGGTTATAATTTGTTATGCCTTCTATTAGAAAAGTTGCTTCGGCAAAGTTTTCACGAGGGATAGTAATAATAGGTACTCCTAATAGTGTAGCTTCAGCAAAAGTACTGTAACCAGGTTTAGAGACGACTCGTCCACAAATAGACATAAAATCTACAGGGCGGTATTTGCGGTCATCAATTTGAACTAAATTAGGTAAATCAGGGGCAGATTGATCAAAGACGATAAATTGCCAATCTGGGAATCGCCGCAAGTTATCGTAGGGAATTTGCTGTAAACCCAAGCCGCCAAAGGTTAACAAAATAGTTTTTTCTACTGGTGCAGTTATTCCCCAAAAAGAACGTAAATCATCAGCAGAGTGACGGGGAGAACCGCCTGTTAAACCGATATCTGTGATATTGTTAAAAGCTTGCATTGGTTCGTGAAAGGGGAGACGAAACAAGCGATCGCATTTTGAGTACCAATCACTAATCCAATCTGCAACTGCGCTAAATTCGCCTCCCCAATCTCGGTAGATAAAGTCCCAACCAAAGTTACTCATCATCCAGCAGGGAATATTTGCACCTTTGGCAAATCCAGGAGTAAGGAAAGGAATGTCTGCCAAAATGAGATTAACGCGATTTTGGCGGATAAAATTCACTTCTGAGGCAATGAGCGAATTTTGATGCTTTTTAATATCTAGCAACTTTTCTAAAGTTGCTATTTTATCCATTGTCAAACTATCGGTTTGCACTACACCCAAATCAAATGCACGGGGACGATAGATAAAATCACCTTCTATATAGCACTCTAGCAACCAACGCGGGGCTGTAGTTACCAAAATTAGCAGAACTTCTGGACATAATTTTTGAATTGTCGCAGCTACAGAAGCAATGCGGGTAGCATGACCAAAGCCGTGGTTAGTTATGGCTAAGTATAAGATTGGGCGTTCCATTTTCAAGTTAGGAGTCATTCAATTTTGGATTTTAGATTTTAGATTTTAGATTTTTACTTCAATCCAAAATCTAAAATTGGCAGAGCTAGGGATGAAAATTATAATTCACCTTTAATGTGAATTAAGTGTTGAAACTCTTGTAATTTCGTTGATAATTCCAAAACTATGATTTTGAATAATTCTCAAAACCCTTACGGGACAAGAGGGGTTTTTAATTCACATCAGGCGTAATTCCTAACTTTTAATTAATTTTGCTAAAACTTTGAATCGCCTCAATCAATTGGTCTATTTCCGATTCTAAAGTAAAGTAATGAACAGTAACTCGTATACAGCTAGGATCGGCAATTGTCCGAGTTAATATTTTTTGTGAGTCTAAAAATTGCACCAACTTGAGATGAGGCTGGGGCTGATTATTTTCAAGTTGAAACGAGACGATACCGCTTTCGGGTGGGGAAGTTCGCAGACACTTGACATCAGGTAACGCCACTAAGCGCCGCCATAGGTAATCACTGTTTTGGCAAATTTGCTCGTAACGTTCCTGTGAGGTTCCCCATTGCTGATGGATTGCGATCGCCTCTCGTAATCCAACATACAACGGATAAGCTAATGTAGACACTTCATATCGTCGCCCATCAGGAAGCCAATCCACAGGTTGAGATTGACTATCCACAACAATGCCATTCAAACCAATAAATGTAGGTTTCAGGCTTTCTCGCGCTTCTGGTCGGACATACAACCCACCTGCACCCGCAGGGCCACATAACCATTTGTGACCAGTGAAAGCATAAAAATCTACTCCCAATTCAGTCAAGTTTAAAGGCAACAAACCAGCAGATTGGGCAGCATCTATCAGTAAAAAAGAATGATTATTTCTGCATACTTCGGCAATTTTATCAAGAGGCAAAACTTGACCAGTATTCCAGAAAACATGACTTAAGATTACAAGACGGGTATTAGAGCGCAAGTGCTGGGCAATAATTTTTACGGGGTCGCCCTCATTTAAAGTCGCCTTAAGAGGACAGGTAGTAACTTCTACAGCAAATCTCCGTGATATTTCCTGTGTCGTGGCAATTACCCCTGGATGTTCGCAGTCTGAAAGCAGTATATGGTCGCCAGCCCGCCATTCAATGCCCCACATAGCGATATTACAGCCAACAGTGACATTCTGCGTCAGAGTAATTGTTTCGCTTGGTGCATGTAACTCTGAAGCGATCGCTTCTCTTGCGGCTTGAGTCTGGGGCGCTATCCAGCGATACGCCTCATTACCAAAAGGGCCTATTTGCTGAACATAAGCTTGAGTTTGGGCGATCGCATCCATTGCCCTTTGGGGCATCGGCCCTTGTCCCCCATAATTGAAATAAGTCTTATTCCCTAAAGCCGGAAATTGCTCTCGATGGCTATGCAACCTGGTTTGTGTGGCAGAAGTACTGGTCATACCAATTTTAGATTTTAGATTGTAGATTTTGGATTAGTCAAAAGTCATTGATCGTTAGTTATTTTTTACTCATCTCCCTGATCCTCCTCATCTCCTCCATTCTCCCACTCCATCATTAGTTGTCTGAGGTACTCCCAGACTGTACTAATTCTTGTTAACTTAAAAGAATGCTAATTAATGCTGAACTCCTACTGCAATACCAACGCTGTAAACGTCGCACTTTTCTAGATATCCACGGTGACAAAAGTCAGCGTGATGCTCCTAATGAGTTGCTACAGAAACTACAACAAGATAAAATCGCTCATCAGCTGAGTGCTTTGGCAAAGGTAACTTATCACCAAGCAGATTATTCTTATGGAAACTGGGAAGCGGCAGAGGCAGCTACTCTAGAATTAATGCAGCGTGGTGTTGAGTATATCTATAAGGGAGTATTGTTAGAAAATTATTCTGAAGGATACACTCTGCTAAGTCGTCCAGATTTACTCGTCAAACGACCAGGAAAATCTTGCTTTGGAGATTGGATGTATGTTCCGGCTAATATTGAACTGGGTAAGCGCCCTAAACAAGAATATCAAGTTGTTGCCGCATTTCACGCCCAAGTATTGGCAACAATACAAGACTTGGCACCAGAAACAGCTTGGCTGATATTGCGTACCAAAGAGAGAAATTATCCTGTGGATTTGCTCAAATGGACACCACGGATGCAGCAGATTCTAGAAGAGTTGATTCAAGTTTTAGAATTACCGAATCCGCCAGAGGTGTTTATTTCTCGGCAAAAATGTAATCTTTGCCATTGGTATAGTCAATGTTATGCGATCGCTCAATCTGAAAAACATCTCTCACTATTACCAGGTGTAACACCTCTTCGCTACACTCAACTGCAAGACGTAGCCATCACCACACTAGAATCTCTGGCTAACACCAGTCCCAGCGCCTTAGAAAACCTAGTTGGTTTTGACAGAGAAGTTGCGCCCAAACTCATAGTGCAAGCTCAATCTTCACTGGAAAAACGACCGTTAATCTTACCCTACCCGCTACCAATCAAAGATATTACATTTACAGCACCCATAGAGCTTTACTTTGATATTGAGGCACAGCCAGACTTAGATTTAAATTATCTTTTAGGGGTTTTGGTCGTTGATAGACTTGCCAATACAGAAGAGTTTTATTCGTTTTTAGCAGATAAACCAGAAGACGAAGGATTAGTTTGGCAGCAATTTTTGGATTTGGTTTGGCAATATCCCGAAGCGCCAATTTATCATTTTTGTGTGTACGAGTTTGATACAGTTAAACGGTTGGCAAGGCTTTACAACACTCCTGCCTCCTTAGTGCGTCCTGTACTGAATCGATTTGTGGATGTATATGAACAGTTAACCCAAAGTGTAGCATTGCCTATAGAAAGCTATGCCCTGAAAGCGATCGCACGTTGGTTAGGATTCGAGTGGCGGGAAAAAGAAGCTAGTGGCGCTAAATGTATTTACTGGTATGATCAGTGGCTAGAAACAGGCGATCGCAGCTTACTAGAAATTATCCAAAGCTACAACGAAGATGACTGTCGCGCTACTCTCAGAGTGAAAAACTGGCTGGTAAACTTTTTTCAGGATGAATATGGTTTGCGCCTAGCTTAAGTAATTTCGGATTTTTTAAAGCTTTTCAATTGCTTATAATACATGTTATTTGTAGCAGTGTACAGATGTGAACTCTGCTTGTTTTAACGTGATATCTTATTTATAATTTTTCCACTTCTACCAAAAATGTATGCACCTAATTAAAAATATATTCAAACTTCCACGAATTATTTACTTTTTTATTCCAATTATAATTATCATCATTTTATTCAACTTTTTACCCATCAATGCTATTGAAATAAGTAACATAGAGTTTATCGGGGAAGCTACTTTAGCAAAAGGTTTAACCTTACAAAAAACTGAAATTGGAGGTTTATCTGGAATTACATATAATCCCAAAAACAACCTCTATTATGCTATTTCTGATGACCGTGGGCAAAAAGCTGCTGCCCGTTTCTACACTCTGAAAATTGACTTAAACAAGGGTTCCCTACAAAAGGGTAAAGTTGTTCCTGTCAGCGTTACCACATTATTAAATGAAAATGGGCAAACATTTCGCCCTGGTGAAACTGATACAGAAGGTATTGCCTTAACTAATAAAGCAACTGTATTTATTTCTTCTGAAGGTGATGCTGCAAAATTAATTAATCCTTTTATTAAAGAGTTTTCATTATCTTCTGGTAAAGAAATTACTACACTTCCCATACCAAACAAATTTTTGCCCGAAAAAAGTGGTAAACAAGGTATCCGCAACAATTTGGCTTTTGAAAGCCTTACCATCACACCCGATAAAAAGCATCTATTCACAGCCACTGAAAATGCTCTAATTCAAGATGGTGTTGCAGCGAAAGCTAACATCGGTACTCCTTGTCGGATTTTACAATACAACTTGCTCAACAACCAGCCAGAAAAGGAATTTCTTTACCAAACAGAACCAGTTTCCCCCTTTTTGAATGTGACTGGCAAATTCGCTAGTGGATTACCTGATTTACTTGCTTTGGATAATCAAGGACACTTCCTAAGTTTAGAACGGTCTTTTACTGGTTTAGGATTTGCTATTTCTCTGTTTCAGGTTTCCTTAAAAGGATCTGATGATATTCATCAAATAAATAGTCTTTTAGCAGTTGACTCTAAGAATATTAAACCAGTTCAGAAAAAACTTCTATTAGATTTGAGAACCCTAGATGTACTGCTAGACAACATTGAAGGCTTAACTCTGGGCCCTAAACTACCCGATGGTCAGCAATCATTAATTCTCATCAGTGATAACAATTTCAACTCCCTGCAACGCACCCAGATACTAGCCTTTAAAATTAAAATTGAAACACCACTAATCAGATTATTACGCCGTTTACTCCCGAATCTCAACCCTTAGCCATACAGAGGTAGCAGGGTTTTAATGTTATTTACTTTTTCCTGTGTATTCACGGAATCTACTAGCCAGCTTTATCTAGCTTATTTGTAGCTTCCGTGTAATTTCTCAACCGTATTGCTTAATAGATATGTTACACAATATTTAGGAGATTTTTCCGACAGATTAATCATGATTATAAAATATGATTAGTTTTCTACAAATTATGATTGTTTATAAATTTAAATTTAATAATTAGCTAAGACTTATTAAAGTATTTTGCCAACAATATTTTTCATAAATGATTTTTATGCCACAAAATAAAATTGAGAATATGGTAGGGCAAAAAGCGGAATTAGACAATTACATTGGACAGTTCTTAAATAATCGCTATTTAATCAGAGATTTGATTGGTAAAGGTGGGATGGGTAGAGTTTATTTAGCAGAAGATACTGCTAAAGGTGGTATGCCGATCGCAGTCAAAATTTTATCACTGAGTTTGGCGAACCAGCACATGTCCCAACGCTTTGCTAGAGAGATTTTTATCGGCGCTCAATTGGGCCGTAAAAGTAAACATATTGTTCGCATATTAAGTTATGGCATTACTGAAGATAAAACTCCGTTTTATGTTATGGAATACCTACAAGGAAAAAATCTCAAACAAATTCTCAAAATTCAGCCCTTAACAATATCGAAGTTTTTGGAGATTTGTAATCAGATTTGTTTAGGCTTAAAATGTGCCCATCAAGGTATCAGCCTCAAAGGAGAGATTTATCCTATTGTTCACAGAGATATTAAACCAGAAAATATATTCATTACTGAAGATAGTAAACAAGGAGAAATTGTTAAAATACTAGATTTTGGTATTGCCAAATTTTTAACAGAGCGAAGTGGGATGACTCTAACAGATTCTTTTATTGGTAGTTTACCTTACTGTTCTCCCGAACACATGGAAGGAAGAAAATTGCTAGATGTTCGCTCTGATATTTACAGTTTGGGAGTACTAATGTTTGAGATGCTGACAGGAAAGCATCCATTTCAGATTCAGACAAAAAGTAACTCTTTTGGTACTTGGTATCAAGCACATCGCTTTCAAATTCCACCTACTTTTGAGGAAGTGAATCCGCAAGTCAAAATCCCGCAGGTGTTAGAAAAAATAGTGATGAGTTGTTTGGCTAAAGATGTAAGCGATCGCCCTCAAAATGTCAACCAAATATTAGAAGATTTAGAAAAAGCTAGTATTCAGATTAATGATGGTATTCCTAACAATAGCAGTGACATTATTAAACTTCCACTTCCGGTTCAATTAGTACCTTCAACTTTATTATCAGAAAAAGAGTGTTTACAGAAGAACTGGCCTAAAAATAAACCAATTGCGCCAATTGGGTTTCCTCATTTACTACAAACGGCTGAAAGAGCTATACCAACTTTTTGGGCAATGTTACCCAAACAAGAAATTACAAAATTTTTGGATAAAATACATAGTACTGAATTTATTAGTAAAATCAATGTTTACCCGATGCTATTGTGGGTAACTATACTATATGATACCCAACCTTCTATAATTAAGTGGTTACCTTATTTTCTGGATTTGAAAGATAATAAAGGTCAGAATATAGCACGTACTTTAGCTGAAGTAGGTTACTATCATCTACTATTTTTTGCCATAGAAGATCCAACTCGTTGCTCTCATGTAACAACTCTAAGCCTAACGGCTAACCAGCGCCAGCAACTTATAGATTGTTTAGACATGAGTCAACATTCAAATGAATTAATTCTGTCTAATCAGGCCAAAAATCTTCTAAAAGCAGATTATGAAAAGCTGAAGTTAGACATCTTACATAAGTTAGCTGTATATCAAAAATCTGAGACAGAAGGTTTAAAAAGCTGGATGGATAAATTTTTGGAGATTTTTTTAAACCTTTTATCACGTCATTGAAAGTCTGCTATCAAAATAAAAATGCTTGCTTCCATTACCTAATGATATTTTTATGTGTGTATTGCTAACTTTAAATAGACTCAGCAACAGAGGTGAATAAAGTGAATAAAAGCCCATTTACATCTCCAAGTAGTACGGGCTTGCTTGCCAATCGTTATCAAATTAAGCAATTAATTGGTAGCGGTGGTATGGGTGAAGTTTTTTTAGCAAATGATATTTTGTTAGGAGGCACACCAGTTGCTATCAAGTTTTTGACTCAAACTGTTGTCGATAACAAAATGCAACAAGACTTTGCTCGTGAAGCCTTAATGAGTGCAGCTTTGAGTCAAAATAGTTTACATATAGTCCGGGCGTATGATTATGGTGTAAATGAGAAAGGAAAACCATATTATGTCATGGAATATCTATGTGGTAAGAGTTTAAAGGATTTAATTCCACTACCACTGCCCATGTTTTTGACTCTCTCACGCCAAATTTGTTTGGGCTTACAATGCGCCCATCAAGGTATTAACATTGATGGCAAAATTTGTCCGTTAGTTCATAGAGATATTAAGCCTGCCAATATATTAGTTATTCCCGATCCGATATTGGGACAGTTAGTTAAAATTCTCGATTTTGGTATTGCTAGATTTTTAAATTATGCATCATCAACAGCTAGTACAAGCAGAGGATTTAATGGCACTTTACCCTACTGTTCACCAGAACACCTAGATGGAGAAAAATTAGATAGTCGCTCTGATATTTATAGCCTGGGTGTGATGATGTTTGAAATGCTCACAGGCAAAAAACCTTGGCAACCAGAAACTGATTACTTTGGTGCTTGGTATAAAGCACATCACTTTGAGCAACCAAAAGCGATCGCAGATGTTCAACCTACTCTTAAAATACCTCAGAAACTAAATAATTTAATTATGTCCTGTCTTGCGAAAAAATCTTGCGATCGCCCCCAAAATATCGCTCAAATTTTGCAAGTCTTAAACAGTTTAGAAGAGTCTAATTATCCCAGTATACCTACAATACCTTCTAGTTCCATCCTTAGCCGTCCTTTAAATTCAGGTTTACCAATCACAGTAGAACAAAGCTGTCATAAACTTTTGTGGCCTCAAAATAAACCAATTCAAGAAATTGTTTTTCCCCAGCTTATAGACACTGCACAGGGAGCTATGACAGCCCTATGGTTGATGTTGCCTAAACAAGAAATCAAAAACTATGCACTTTCTACCCGTTACAACCACTTTATCTTTATGACATCCCCTCACCCAATGCTCTTATGGGTGACTGTACTCTACAATCGGCAATTGGCTCCTAAGTGGCTACCTTGCTACTTAGATATGCAAAATCCCCAAAATCTTAAGCTGGTAAGTTTACTGGCTGAAAATGAACACTATCCTTTGATTTTCTTTACTCTGGAAGCACCACATTCTTGCACCAATGTTCTCAGTAGCCGCATCGAGTCAACTCAGCGACAAATGTTGAAGAACTGGGCGCAACAAATTCATACTCTACCACCTGCTTCTCAACCCCAGTTGAGCAAACAGCTATTAAAGCAGCAGTATAAACAAATGCAATCTCGCATATTGCAGCATCTAGAATCACAGCCACAGGTTGTATTATCAAGCTCTATTTGAGGAAAAATCTGTACCTTGGAGAGACTAGACAAAAATAATTCCTAATTTCTAACTCCAAAACGCTTGACAATTAAAAAAAAAATAGTGATAATAGCAAAGTTGCCAAACAAGGGACTGTAGTTCAATTGGTTAGAGCACCGCCCTGTCACGGCGGAAGTTGCGGGTTCGAGCCCCGTCAGTCCCGTTCTAAATTTATGAGTAGTTAATCGCCGAATTGAATTTTGGTGACTTTAGATTTTGAATTACCCAAAAGGATTGACCCAGAATTTAGGGTTTGAATATAAGCTACATTTATCATGCTTTGCGAAAGAGAGAATTAACTGTGACTGTCAGAGTCAGAATTGCGCCGAGTCCAACCGGAAATTTACATATTGGTACAGCTAGAACGGCTGTATTTAACTGGTTATTTGCCCGCCACCACGGTGGGAAATTTATCCTGCGAATAGAAGACACAGATATAGAGCGATCGCGTCCCGAATACACCGACAACATTCTTGAAGGATTGCGTTGGCTAGGGCTTAACTGGGATGAAGGGCCATTTTACCAATCTCAACGCCTGGATTTTTATAAAGAAGCAGTGCAAAAACTGCTAGATCAAGGATTAGCCTATCGCTGCTACACCACTTCTGAAGAACTAGAAACTCTAAGAGAAGCTCAGAAAGCTAGAAACGAAGCTCCTCGCTATGACAATCGTCACCGCAATCTCACGCCAGAACAACGCGCCGCATTTGAAGCAGAAGGTCGCTCCTCTGTGATTCGTTTTAAAATTGAAGATGGGCGGGAAATTATCTGGAACGACCTAGTAAGGGGAAAAATGTCTTGGCGAGGTAGCGATTTAGGTGGTGATATGGTCATCGCCCGCGCCTCAGAAGAAGGAAGCGGTCAACCTTTATACAACTTTGTAGTTGTAGTGGATGACATCGATATGCAAATCACCCATGTCATTCGAGGAGAAGACCACATCGCCAATACCGCCAAACAAATTTTACTCTATGAAGCAATGGGTGCAAAAATTCCAGAGTTTGCCCACACGCCCCTGATTTTGAACATGGAAGGGCGCAAGCTTTCTAAGCGAGATGGTGTAACTTCCATTTCTGACTTTCAGCAAATGGGTTTTACTGCTGAAGGCTTGGTGAATTACATGACATTGTTGGGTTGGTCGCCACCAGACTCGACGCAAGAAATATTTACCTTAGAAGAAGCAGCCAAAGAATTTGGTTTTGAACGTGTAAATAAAGCAGGTGCAAAGTTTGACTGGGACAAGCTGGATTGGTTGAACAGCCAGTATATCCATAAGACGCCAGTAGATAAACTTACAGATTTACTCATACCCTATTGGCAAGCAGCTGGGTATAAATTTGATGGTGGAAGAGATCGCACCTGGTTAGAACAGCTAGTAACTTTAATTAGCCAGAGTTTGACTCGTTTAGTAGATGCAGTACCTCAAAGCCAACTGTTTTTTACTGACACAGTTGAATTTAGCGACGAAGGTAGTACACAATTAAAGCAAGAAGGTTCTACTGCTGTCCTTGAAGGAATTGTCACAGCTTTAGAAAATCAGCCGCAACTGTCAGAAGCTGCCGCCCAGGACATTATCAAACAAGTGGTGAAAGAACAAAAAGTCAAAAAAGGCTTAGTAATGCGATCGCTCAGAGCAGCCTTAACTGGAGATGTTCATGGCCCCGACCTTATACAATCTTGGTTACTACTAAATCAGATTGGTTTAGATAAGTCACGCTTGAGTAAGGCAATAACAGAAGCTAATTAGCGATTACAACAACGAATTTTAGATGGATTTGGGAGTAGGGATAATACGGTTCGGATAAACAGGAAAGGAAAAAGAGTTATTGCAATTTCTCTTCCCCTGCTTCTCTTCTCCCCCTGCTTGCCTCAACAGATAAGATAACTTTGTTACCCGAACCATATTGGGAGTAGGGAGTGAGAAATTATAAGAATTTTTTCCCTATTTCCTATTTCTTAATTTCAAATCTAAAATAGGTAGTCAATTATCCTCACGTTGGGAACTTGGTGTGTAAAATTCATGTCTTCAAAAACACTTAGAAGCGAACGTAATTACAATGCCAACAAAAGCGCTCAATAGTGGGATGAGATTATCGTTCATGATAGTTATGCTGTTCATCACATCAACAGTAAATGCTGCCGTTGATGCTGAGGAAACGCCAACGATATTTGGAGATGTCACCATTAGCCCTCAGTTTTCTCCAGATCCCTTGACAGTTCGCGGGATGAGTGGTGGTTCAATATCTGGGAGTCAAGTAGGTGCCAGAAGTGAAACAGCCACTGGGCCTTGCACCGGCTTTGTTGATGAAACACCAGACCACACATTAGTGCTAACAAGTAAATTTGATTACCTAAAGCTGCAAGTACAAAGTCCTGAAGACACCACCATCATCATTAAGGGGCCTGGTGGTACTTGGTGCAATGACGATTTTGATGGCAAAAATGCTGGCATGATTGGTGAATGGCTGCCTGGAAATTACGAAGTTTGGGTTGGTTCCTACGAAAAAGACAAGTATCTTCCTTACACTCTACAAATTACAGAAGTTAAGTAGGGAATGGGGAATGGGGCATTGGGCATTGGTTATTTTCCTCATCTTCCTCACTCTCCCATAATGATGATTAAGAGAGGCTGGAACGACACGAAGAACATTCTGGAGAAATTATCCGTGTCTTTGCATCCCGTTTCGCTCTCTTTTCTCGTGCGATTTTGTATTAAAATTAAGTTAACTTTGATTAAGATTCTTGTTGGCATCGCCATAATGCTCTAATTGCCTTATGGAGTGCATATAAGAGATCAAATTAAACAAAATGGATTTATAGACATCCGTTTAACAGCTTAAAGTGACAGAGTGATGAACATTCGGTTGCTGAGGCTAATGAGTTGTATAGGCATCTAGAGGCAAATTAAGATGAAATTCTCTTGGAAAGTCGTAGTACTCTGGACATTGCCTGCTTTGGTAATTGGTTTTTTCTTCTGGCAAGGGGCCTTTGCAGGCGCTCCTACTGACATGAGTAAGAATGCAGCCAATACGCGCATGACTTATGGTCGCTTTCTAGAATACTTAAATGGCGATCGCGTCACCAGCGTGGATCTGTACGAAGGCGGTAGGACAGCAATTATCGAAGCCCGCGATCCAGACATCGAAAATCGTGTCCAAAGGTGGCGTGTGGATTTGCCTGTTAACGCTCCTGAGTTAATTAGCAAGCTCAAAGAAAAAGACATCAGCTTTGATGCTCACCCGATGCGTAATGATGGCGCAATTTGGGGATTGTTGGGCAATCTGATATTTCCAGTTTTATTGATTACTGGGCTGTTCTTTTTGTTCCGGCGTTCTAGCAACCTCCCCGGTGGGCCAGGCCAAGCGATGAACTTCGGCAAATCCAAGGCGCGTTTCCAAATGGAAGCGAAAACCGGGGTCAAGTTTGACGACGTAGCCGGGATTGAAGAAGCCAAGGAAGAATTGCAAGAAGTTGTCACTTTCCTGAAGCAGCCAGAAAGATTTACCGCAGTAGGCGCACGGATTCCCAAGGGAGTGCTATTAGTTGGGCCTCCTGGAACTGGTAAAACTTTACTAGCAAAAGCGATCGCTGGTGAAGCAGGCGTACCTTTCTTCAGTATTTCCGGTTCGGAATTTGTGGAAATGTTCGTTGGTGTGGGTGCATCCCGCGTCCGCGATTTGTTCAAGAAGGCCAAAGACAACGCCCCTTGTATCATCTTCATTGATGAAATTGACGCAGTTGGACGCCAACGGGGTGCTGGTATTGGTGGCGGTAACGACGAAAGAGAGCAAACCCTCAACCAGTTGCTCACCGAAATGGACGGGTTTGAAGGTAACACTGGCATCATTATTATTGCTGCTACCAACCGTCCCGACGTACTAGACTCAGCATTGTTACGTCCCGGTCGCTTTGACAGACAAGTAACTGTCGATGCACCCGATATCAAAGGGCGTTTGGAAATCTTGCAAGTCCATTCACGCAACAAGAAATTAGATCCTAGTGTATCTTTGGATGCGATCGCTCGCCGCACTCCTGGATTTACTGGTGCTGATTTAGCCAACTTACTCAACGAAGCAGCAATTTTGACTGCGAGAAGACGCAAAGATGCTATCACCCTCCGCGAAATTGATGACGCGGTGGATCGGGTCGTCGCTGGGATGGAAGGCACTCCTTTGGTAGACAGCAAGAGCAAGCGCTTGATTGCATACCATGAAATCGGACACGCTTTGGTTGGCACTTTGTTAAAAGACCATGACCCAGTACAGAAAGTTACCTTGATTCCACGCGGACAAGCGCAAGGTTTGACTTGGTTTACTCCCAACGAAGAACAAGGGTTAATTTCTCGTTCTCAGTTGAGAGCAAGGATTACTGGTGCTTTGGGCGGTCGCGCTGCTGAGGAAGTAATTTTTGGGGCTGCGGAAGTTACAACTGGTGCGGGTGGAGACTTGCAACAGTTATCGGGAATGGCACGGCAGATGGTAACTCGTTTCGGCATGTCCGACTTAGGCCCACTTTCGTTAGAAAGCCAGCAGGGTGAAGTGTTCTTGGGTCGTGACTGGACAACCCGATCTGAGTATTCCGAATCTATCGCCTCTCGCATTGATGGACAAGTGCGAGCGATCGTGGAAGAATGCTACGAAAACGCTAAAAAGATTGTCCGTGACCATCGCACTGTCACTGATCGCTTAGTCGATTTGCTCATCGAAAAAGAAACCATTGACGGCGAAGAATTCCGCCAGATTGTGGCTGAGTACGCTGAAGTACCTGAGAAGCAACAGTACGTACCGCAACTGTAATATTTGATATAGACTTTCTCAAATGAGTATGGTAAGCAAACCATACTCATTTTTATTTTGGCTAAAACGCGCACCAAATAGAAACAAGTGCGATCGCTCTCAATCAAGGCTGCTCCCACTCAAAAACTGCCGGATAATGATCGCTAGCACCCGGCACATTGTCTCGTGGGGCGGGTCTTATTAAACCTTGAACATTTGTAACGACATAATCCAAAATATCTCCATTTTGGTGAGTTGCCCTGTCGCCACGAACAACATGAACACCAGGTATATTACCTAATTGCTCAGGAGTGAGATTGAAATCGCCCAAAAGAATCCATCTATTATTCCCTTCTCGCTGAGTGATTTGATTTATTTGGGCAGTAACCCATTGACGTACATGAGCTACAGTAACATTACCAAAAACAGGTGGCGCATGTATTGTATATATTGTGAGCCTAGTGTTTTGATTGTTAGAAGGAATAGTTACAGTAGTCCAAGGCAAATTCCTAGTATTACGAGGTATGAAATCATTTACATTCACAGCAGGGAGAATCCCCTCACTCCCTCTATGAATGTTACTAGCAATAGCCATACCGCCTTGCGCCCAATGATTTTCCCAGTACAAAAATTCCATGAAGTTATTATTTATCACCCTGTTCAAGATATTGCCAAGTATTTCACCAGTAATCGGATCGAGTAGTGGGCGTTCGTTGACAAAATTAGTAGAGTCTGGCAGGTTGCCGGTTTCTTGTAAGGCAAGTATTTGAATTAAGTTATCGTTAGGTTGAGCAGGTGGTCGTTGTACTACTTGGTTAAGATATAGGAGGTTTCTGCCACCCTGCATATTCCATGTTGTAAATCTAACAACTGTTCGTCGTGTATTTTCTCTTTGTTCTGCTGTTCTACTGCTCTCAGCAAGAACCGAAGCGTTGCTGGATACTCCCATCCCTGGTGCGTCTCCATACAAAGATTCTGATACTTCCAATGGTGCCCCAGTTCCTGCTTGAACCAAGCCCAACATCGGTTGTCGTCGTGTTTCAGATGCTTTTGTTGGTTTCATCATCATCGCGATCGCTATGGCGATAAATCCCACGACAGCGCTCACCGCCGCGACGATATTTCGTGGTTGAAGACCTGTTTTTACTTTGGGTGAATTTAGGGTCTCTGTTATCGTATGGTATACATCTTTAGAAGGAACCGTATTGCATTCACAATGGAATCCTACACCTTCAGGTACTGTCATCGTCATCTTCCAATCACCTGGCTTGGGATTTTTGACAATAAGACATCGAACTGAAGAACCGGACATGATTACTAGTAGATTTTCTTCTTGAATATTATGATCGTATTTGGTTCCATCAGGTCCTTCAATTGTCAGTATTGCACCAGTTGGGAAATCGATTGAGTCATCGTCTTTAGTGAGGATTGCATACAAATAAGGTGCCCCCGCTTTGATATTCATCGTATGGCTGGAGGCATGCCTTTGTTTGTTATTAGTAGCGCTATTACATGCACAATAACAGTATGAATTGTCACCATACAAATTAATCCAGTTGGAACGAAAGGCTGGTAATGTTAAAACCGAAGAAAAAAGCTTTTGACCATCGGTGTGAGTTGCCACTGCCAACTCCCCGTTGCAAGTAACCCTTGGCTCTCTACCTTTGCTATATTCTTGGCTTTTTTCATTACTCCAGGTAATGGTGTTACCATTAACTTTACCGGTGCCGCGATACCAAACAGTCTCATGAATCTCAGACTGGTGAACCTCGACCACTACCCCGTCATTAGTGATAGCAACTGAGGGTCGTGATCCAGTGTCATATTGGAAACTCTTTTCCCAGTTAATCTTGTCACCCGCAACTCTACCAATATGATAGTGGAGTGTACCAAAATTCTCAGAATCCTTAGCCTGGTGAACCTCGACCACTAAACCGTCATCAGTGATAGCAACTGAGGGATATAATCCATCGTCATATTTTTGGCTTGTACCAAAACTGATCTTCTTGTCACCCTCAACTCTACCAATATGATACCAAAGAGTATCATGACTCTGAGACTTGTGAACCTCCACCACTAAACCGTCATTAGTGATGGCAATTGAGGGTTGTACTCCACTATCATATTTCTGGCTCCCACCAAAAGTGATCTTGTCACCGTTAACTCTACCAATGTGATAGTAGAGTGTATCATAATTTTCAGACTTATGAACCTCAACCACTAACCCGCCATCAGTGATGGCAACTGAAGGCTGTACTCCACTATCATATTTCTGGCTCCCACCAAAAGAGATATTTTTACCAGCTACTTTACCAACGTGATAGTAGAGTGCATCAGATTTTGCATTTTTGTGAACTTCTACAACTACATTTTGATTATTCAAAGCAACAGATGGCGATGTACCAGTATCGTAGACATCAGCTTCACCAAAATTTTTATCTCCAACAGATGAACCATCTCCATTAGATGAACTATCTTTTAATACTGGTAATACTGGTCTTGTGCTTGGGTTATCTAAAATCTTTTTGATTGCGTTCTGCAACGGAAAACGGTTTGAGTCCATAGTAATAATTTAACTCTGTAAACTAGCATCATCTGTGAGCAACGAAATCCCAAACTGAATCAATGTGGTTATCAACTGATTTTGATTTATGACAATATTTGACGTACTATACGTGAAACTCGGTGGCGTATAGTGTTAAGTTAATGAGCATTGAAGTTGCATAAAACCAGGGCTAGAGCCGCTTAATACAAGGCAATCAGTCTAGAAAAATTAATGGCGATTAGCTTATTGAATCGCTCAATATAACTTCTGTGACATATTCTTACCGACTGCACGATGCCTTTAATTTGGCAACATTTGTTTGTAAGCTGACCAAAAATATGTGTAATAAATTGTGCAGCAGAACTATCATTAAAACTTGTCTAAATCGATAGCCCATACCATTGCACCTCCCAATTCTTTTTCAATCAAATAACTGACCTTATAACCAAGTGATTTCGGGTTGTCATAACTGACCCAAAGTCCGGTTTTAGTGCTGTAGGCGTAGGGAGTCAAAGTGGCATCATCCCACTTTTGGACATTGAGTTCGCCACTGGCAATTTTCTCAAGGATTTCATAATAAGCGAGGATACCAGGGGTAGCTGTCGCTGTGCCTGCGGGGCCTGGGCCGCTAAAAGGCTTTCCGTAGCCATCGGTACGGTCTGCAACAACATAACTTCGTCCGTAGGTGGGCATTCCTAGCACGATCTTTTCCTTGGGAATATTCGCTTTGAGGTAAGATTCCACCGTATCTTTGATGCAAAACGTACCATTGGGTATGGAATCTTTCAAAAGAGGCGCGTTGACTCCTGTTCCCATTGTCTTGGGATCGTCAAAAGCCCCGTGGTAGTCGTAGGACATGACATTAAACCAATCTAAATATTGACCACATTGAGCCAACCATAGAAAGAATTGGTCGCCCGTTTTGCTACCCTTGGGTACCGCAGCAGAAGCTATAGTGATGATGAAATTTTGCCCAGCAGTTTGACGGAACTCTTTGAGCAGTGTTAGGTAATTGTTGTAATCGGCATCTTGACCACCGCGTGCAGAGTCTGCGGGATACTCCCAGTCGAGATCAATGCCGTCAAAGCCGTACTTTTTAGCATAGGCGATCGCAGAATTAATAAACTGCCTTCTGCCATTAGGATCGGCTGCCATTTTGCTAAATAATTTGCAGGTAAAGGGGCCGTAGGGGTGAGCTGTTCCGGCTGACTCAGGCGTGTCATCGCAACTGTTAAAACTCCAACCACCAATTGAGAGAATGGTTTTGAGGTTGGGGTTTTTCTTCTTTAAATTCTGCATCGCCGGGTACAGAACTGTCTGATCGTTCCATTCCACTGGTTGAATTGTGTAGTCGCCTGTATAGCGTTGGTTTCCGGTTCGTGTTGGCGATGGATCGACACTCCAACTCACAAAGCCGAACATCCCAAAGGCAAAGTTAATGTGTGTAAATAGCGAAGGGTCAATTTGCTCGGGAAAGAACTTCCCTCCGCCTTGGCGGTATTGTGCCCAGTTGCCAAAGTAACCAACAAATTTATATCTTTTAGATGTACTGCTCAAGGCTTGAGCAGTGAGGGTTTCAATCAGAGGTGCGCTTCCTGCTGCTACGGCTCCAGCTGCAAAACCGCCTGTGACTTTGATAAATTCACGTCGGGATAGACCATCAAACATAATGATATCCTGCAAAGAGAAAAAGCACTGTGCTTAACTATAAGTGGCCTAGTAAATGAAGATATGCAGGCTACTTACAATTTTGACAGTATTACATTACCATTTGTAGGCGTATAATATCAAGCTAGTTCAGCGCGGAGAATAATGTCAATTATCAATAGACATCTGGTGAAAAAGAATGATAGCAAAGTTAAATTATTGACTCTTAGTACCGCAACACTTGCCTTTTATTGTTTAATAATTGGGACAGTGCTAGCACAGACAAAACTGACAAATCAATCAAAATTATCCATTAATGGTGTCGGACAAGTTAGAGTTGGGATGACTGTTTCCCAAGCGGCAAAGGCTGCTGGTACTAAGCTAGTGGGCGATACACCTAATAAAAATTGCTACTACGTTAAACCACAAAACGAACCTAAAAATCTTTTGTTTATGGTTACAAAAGGTCGCATTTCTAGAGTAGATGTGCGGCAGAATACCCAAATTACTACCCTTAAAGGTGCAAAAATTGGCGACACGGAAGCGCAAATCAAGTCTTTCTATCCAGGACAAATTAAAGTCACACCTCATAAATACGTCCAAGGCGGACACTACTTGACATTTATCCCGAAAGATCGTGCTAACCAGAACTATCGTGTGATATTCGAGACTGACGGTAAGCGTGTCACTCAGTTTCGGTCAGGTAAACTACCAGAAGTTGAATTTGTTGAAGGCTGTTCTTGATCTGAGATATCATCAAACTTATGGTGTAGTTACAACAGGAACAGGTTGGAAATCTCTCAAACTTTGTGAGAATACCATTTTTCTTGATAAGAAGGATTACTTTATTAAAGAAATAGACAAAATCTTAAGAATTCTGACAACGATGATGGCTTGTCCGCAATTTTATTTTAGCTTGGGGATGGTACACACCATCCCCATTTTTTTATCTTTCCATTTCATCCACTGCCTTGGGAACTCCCGCAGTTAACACTTCATGTCCATCAGATGTAACTAACACATCATCCTCAATCCGAATACCAATGCCAATCCATCGAGGATCAGTCTCTGGTTGATCTTCTGCTAGTTTAGTATCAGGCACAATATATAGTCCTGGTTCAACTGTCAAAATTTGGCCTGGTTGTAAAATCTGCGGTTTGTCTTCACCGTGCTGGTAAACTCCCACATCATGCACATCCAAGCCTAACCAATGACTGGTACGGTGCATATAATATGGCTTATACTTTTCTTCTTCAATTAACTTATCAATTTCACCTTTGAGGATGCCAAGTTCAACTAAACCTTCCGTGAGAACGCGCACTGCTATATCATGAACTAATTTGAAGGGATTACCTGGTTTTACTTGAGCGATCGCTTGTTTTTGTGCATCTAAAACAATCTCGTACAGCGTCTTTTGTTCAGACGTAAATTTACCCCCAACAGGAAATGTCCGGGTAATATCCGAGTTGTAATAACCGTAAGCACAACCGGCATCAATTAACAGTAATTCTCCATCTTGCATTTGCCGATTATTTTCAATGTAATGCAGTACGCAAGCATTCACGCCTGAAGCCACAATTGAAGGATAAGCTGGCCCCATTCCACCCCGGACTCGAAAAATGCGTTCCATCTCCGCTTGAATTTCGTACTCATAACGTCCGGGTGCAGCAATTTCTTGGGCGTAATTGTGTGCTTCAGTTGCGATTGCAGCTGCTTGACGCATCAACCTCAACTCAGCTTCACTTTTGATTAGTCTCATGCTGTTGAGAACAGGGCCAGTATCTTCAATGGCGATCGGCCCAGTACCGCGTTTAGGATAAGTTCGTAGTAAACTTTGGTAATGTCGCAGGATTTTGTCATTAAAAGTGCGATCGCGTCCTAAATGATAGTAAATCCGGCTGGCTTTTTCCAAATACTGCGGCAACTTTTCATCTAACTCGCTAATGGGGTACGCTTCATCAGCACCATAAATTTCCTTGGCTGCATCTACCCCAGAAAGATAACCAGTCCATACTTCCTTTTCGCGATCCTTCGGTTGGACAAACAGCACAAACCGATGTTCTGAATGATGCGGCGCTAACACCGCTACTGCCTGTGGTTCATTAAAACCAGTCAAGTAGAAAAAATCACTATCTTGGCGATAAACATACTCGACATCGTTGTGCATCACTGCCATTGGCGCACTGCGAAAAATGGCTGTGCCATCACCAATTTTTGCCATTAACTGCTCACGACGCTGCCTATATTCTGCTTGCATAGCTGATGTATATATTAAGTTATTGTGCTATTTTACACTTACTACAGCTACAGGATGCACAGTTTGTGCCTCTTAATAGTTGCTAATCTAAGTTATTCTAACCAATATTTCTTTCCACTCAAGTCATAGATCATTAGAGAATAATCAATTATCTCGAAAGATTCAGATTTCCTACTTTTTAAATTGCTTGGAAATCTTTTTGTTATCGAATGAATTAGAACTAATGTAGCGATCGCTTCTTTCTTTGCGTATTTGGGACTTTGTATAAAAATACGGCTAGTACACTGTAGCTCCTAAAAGGAGAGAGTCTTTGAGTTTTACTCCCCAAAGCTACGAGGGAATGGGTTAGGGGTTAGGTTTATATTGGACTCAACTAGAAACTGCTATAGGACTAATATTTGATTTCTAAAAAAGCTCGCTCGGTACAGATATTCCCTACTCCCTAATACCAATTCACAATTCGCAATGACGCTCGTTCCTCTCTACAAGACGCTGCGCTAACGCAATGGGCTAACGCCCCGCTCCGCTAACGCAATTAAAAGACTTAGATATAGCAATGCTTTCAAGGTTTACATCTGTATCAGATTTTTCGTGAAATGGTATAATCCCTACTCCCCACCCGCGTAGATAATTTCAACAATCAAATACGGTTCCTATATAAGTATATTTTTGATCCAACATTTAAAAGTTAAAGCAAATAGATAAAATCTGATGATTTTATCTATAAATCATCATATATATAAGGCACAAAAAATATTTTTTAATTGCTTATATATGACTTGAAAATTTTATCATGGTCGTTTAAAATCAGCAGATATATATCTGCAAGTAATGACATTAATAAAGAAAAAATAGTTATAAAGAAATTTGGAACTCCTCGTAAATGTTATTTCGTTACAGAAAGAGATTATCAAAAAAAGTTAAAAAAATATGATAACCAACGATAAAAATACACCATGCCTGAAACTCCAAAGTCTTCACCCTTAGGTTTAAATACATCCGAATGGGCATCAGATTCTTTTGCAAAATCACAAATTTTGACAACTTCTATTGATAGTTTAACTTCTAATTTCGGGTCTAAACTTAGCAGTTCGTCACTACCACCACAACGTGAATCAGTAACCACGCCTGCCAAAACATCATCAAATCCCAATCCTAATCCTTACATAACTAGTGCGGCGATTACTCCTGACTTTAACGGTGATGGCAAAACGGATAAAGTTTGGGCCGATTCTACAACCGGTGAGATTATCATTCGGTTAATGGACGGGTCAAAAGTTATCGAACAGGGTTCTTTAGGTAAATTTGACCTAACTGCCTATGATTACAAAATTGCTGACTTCAATGGTGATAACAAAACCGACTTCTTATTACGCAATAAGACAACAGGTGAAAATAGCATTGTATTGATGGATGGTACAAAAGCTGCTAGTATGGCATCTTTAACCAGCGTTGATCCAGCGTGGACTCCTCAGATTGGGGATTTCAATGGCGATCGCAAAACCGATATCTTCTGGCATAATGCTACAACTGGTGAGAACGCCATTTGGGAGATGGATGGCACCACCGTTCTGAATGCAACTGTTTTAGATAAAACAGATCCAGCACTAACTCCTACCATTGTTGATTTTGACGGCAATGGTAAGAGCGATATTTTCTGGCGCAATCCAACAACTGGCGATAACACCGCTTGGTTTATGGATGGCGCACAAAAAACTGAATTCGCGCTGCAATCACAGGATGCTGCCTGGACTCCTACCTTTGGTGATTTCAACGGCGACTATAAGACTGATATTCTCTGGAGAGACACTCAAACTGGTGAGAACAAGGTTTGGACGATGAATGGTATCTTAGTCACAGAAGGTGCTTTAGGGACACTTGACTCAGCCTGGACTTCTAAAATTGGCGATTTCAACGGTGACGGCAAGACCGATATCTTCTGGCACAATAGCACAACTGGTGAGAATACCGCTTGGTTGATGGATGGTACAACAGTTGCTACTGAAGCTTTCTTACCGACTAATAGCGCAGCTTTGACACCATCTCTTGGCGACTTCAACGGCGATGGTAAGACTGACATCTATTGGCGCGATCAGACAGCCGGTGCAGACAAAATTTGGACTATAGATGGAACGACAGCCGTCGAGACTCCCATCAGCGACGCAGATAAGCTTGGCCCAGAATGGTATACGTTCTAAAAGCTGGAGTACAGACGTGATTAATCGCGTCTGTACAAAAGTCTTAAGTAGAGACGTAATTAATCGCGTCTGTACAGGAGTTAGAAATCTTCCACTGCTTCCCCTACTCCTCAAAATTTGTAACTCAAAACCTGAATCACGCTATTTTCCGGCAAATCTTTAGGGCTAATGGAAATACTATCTCCATTGCTACGCCGCACCGT
Source organism: Nostoc sp. CmiVER01 (assembly GCF_034531135.2). Classification (NCBI taxonomy): domain Bacteria; kingdom Bacillati; phylum Cyanobacteriota; class Cyanophyceae; order Nostocales; family Nostocaceae; genus Nostoc; species Nostoc sp. CmiVER01. The sequence continues at coordinate 102,757 of NZ_JAVRBU020000017.1, read as the reverse complement.
CATACCTTGCATTAAGGTCAGAAAATTATCGAGTGGTGAAATATCGCACTTAGCAGCATCAGCGGCCTGTGTGCGGTAATGGGTTGGAATCACTATCTTGGGATTTAAGATTTGCACAGCCTGCTTTGCTTCCTCAGCATTGTAGGCTTTTGCACTGCCTCCCACTGGAATGAATGCTACATCGGGACGCCCCATCAAGATTTTTTGCTCAATGGAAATGGGTGCAGCAGCTCCACCTAAGTGTAAGATATTAATTCCGCCTTGCTTCCAACTCCAAGCGGTGTTTGAACCAAACTGTCTACCACCTTTGCGATCGTGGTCTATGGCAATTCCTTGGAATTTAATGCCTTTGAACTCATAAACTCCTGGTTCGTAGATGAGTTTTGCATTTCCTGGTAATACGTCCACAGCCCCTTCATCCAGCAATTGACTGCTAATCAGTACTAAATCTGCTGCAACTTTTGGTTGACGATACCCAGCAGTACAACCGGCTGTCCGAAATGGATTAACAAGAATTTTCGCACCGCCACCAGTAAAAAGAAAGCAAGTATGACCCAACCACTGAACTGATAAACCGCTAGATTGTGCGTCAGCTTGAGATTCAGAACCCAAGTTAGTAACCAAAGCTGTGACTAACCCCGCCCCAGCATAGCCCATCAACTGTCGTCGTTTCATTAATTATGCTCTCGACTGTAACTGTTCCAGAAAATTTCGCAATAACTGTTTTCCTGAAGATGTCAGGACACTCTCTGGGTGAAACTGGACGCCCTGAATATGAGGATACTTCCGGTGTCGCACTCCCATAATGGTGTTATCTTCAACCCAAGCGGTGATTTCTAACACATCTGGGCAAGTCTCACGTTCTATCACCAAACTATGATACCTGGTGGCGGTTAAAGGATTTTCTAATCCTTGAAAAACCCCCACCCCAGTGTGAGACACCTGAGAAGTTTTGCCATGCATCAACTCTGGAGCAGGAATTATTTTACCACCGAACACTTGACCGATGCTTTGATGTCCTAAACAAACACCCAAAATTGGCAACTCTTGCCCTAGCTGTTCAATCAATTCTAAAGAAATACCAGCGTCTTCTGGGCGACCAGGCCCAGGAGAAATAACTACGGCTTCCGGCTTTAATGCTTGAATCTCATCTATGGATATCTTATCGTTACGAAAAACTTTAATATCATCTGCTACTGGGAATTCTGCTGCCAATTCTCCCAGATACTGCACTAGGTTATATGTAAAACTGTCGTAATTATCGATAACTATAATCAAAGCTTATAACTCCTGTTTTTACCACTCATCAGTTGCAAAAAGCATAGACAAATATCTCATGCTATTTGTTCGCTAGGTCTAAAAATAACGCTGATGTGGACGGCTAAAAATTACCAAGTAACCCTTTATCAAGGATGCTTGGCGCGATGCCTTACTTTTGAATTGCTTATAATGTGTTCTTTAAGGGATCGGACAGAGTGTTTATCGGCTCACTTGGCGATGCCTGGGTTAGACTATGCCGGAGTAAATCAAGTCTACAAAGTCGATATAATTAACTTTACCAGAGGAGGGAGCAGGAGCGTACCAGCTACTAGCACCGCTACCAAAGCAGAGACAAGCACTGCACCGGCCGCACAATCTTTAGCAATTTTTGCCAATTCATGGTATGTCTGCTTAACGGTTAAGTCTACAAGAGACTCGATCGCTGTATTTAGCAACTCTAATGCCAAAACTAAACCACTAGTTATACCAATTACCGCTATTTCTACCGCTTGCAGATGTAGAAAAACGCTTAAAGCGATCGCTAAAGCGCAAACACTTACGTGGATGCGAAAATTACGTTGAGTTTGAAAACTATAGCTGATTCCAGCCCAGGCATATTTAAAACTAACAAATAAATTAGAGGCTACTTTCCAGGAGAATTCCCGTTCGTTAGACACCAGTGTTTGTAACGAGGTCGGAGTTGGTGATGGAGAGATTTTTTGGGACATAGACTTAAAAATACAAAAACAGAGTTGCTACGTGGGAATATTCGCCGATTTTAATGGCGAAATTAACTTTGAGGCAATCTTTAAGCAATTTTCCACAGAAGTATTATAAAAGTATTACCCAAAATTAACATTATAGAAATACACGAAATACTGCTATTCCATGTCAATAGCAATACCTATTGCATTCAGCAATCTCACTTGCTGTTCTAACATTCGCCCCAAACTTTCTTCATCAGGATGATCCCAGCCTAAGAGATGTAGCAAACCGTGGCTAGCTAACCAGGCTAGCTCGGTGGGTAAGCTATGCTCCTGCTGTTGAGCTTGACGTTGTGCTGTATCTACAGACACAATGATATCACCTAAGTATAATGGTACAGAAGCAAGCATCTCTTTGCTTTGAGGAAAATCCACCTCCAAAGCAGCAAAGGCTAAAACGTCTGTGGGCTTATTTTGTTGACGATATTGGCTATTTAGTTCTTGAATTTGCGAGTCATCTGTCAAACGCAGCCCGATTTCATAGCTTGGCGCTGGTGGAATTTGAGGGTGAAGGATTTCCAACCAATGATTAAACCAATTTTCCCAAGTTTCAGGAGTGATTCGGGGATCAGTATGATCAATTTTTACAGATGTTGTCGGGGACAACTCGTAAAAATCATCCTCTACGTATAGTTCAACGCTCAGGGGCACACAGTCTCCTAGTCTGAGGTTTACGGTTTGTCGCTAAGACTGTCCTTTGTCATTGGTCATCTGTCCTTTTAAATATAATTAATGACTAATGACTAATGACTAATTTAGTGAGTTAGGTAGGCAAGACCAACAAGGAGAGATAAAAGCCCTACGGCAGTCAACGCAAAATGCTTTAGGGAAGTTCCACCCTTCCGCACCATGTTTCGCATGGCGAGTTTTACGTAGCTAGGTTGAGGTTCTGTTGAAGGTGTGTTGCTCATAGTTATTTGTCCACAGACTCTTTTATAACTGTAACAGTTGGTCTGGAATAGAATGGCGATCGCCTGTATATTACTCAGGAATTTATCTGAAAACGCCCTAATAAAAAGGAATGGTATGAAATCGTGCCAATTTTAGAAAAATAAATAACAAGTGCTAAGTAATATTAAAATTAATTACTTAGCACTTGTAAATAATCCCAAATTATGCAGAAGTGTTTTCTACTAATTTATTTTCTTGGCGCAGATAAGCTTGAATGAATGGATCAATTTCGCCATTCATCACATCGCCAATCGCCGTTGTTTCTGTATTTGTACGCAAATCCTTCACCATTTGGTAAGGATGAAACACATAGTTACGAATTTGATTTCCCCAAGAGGCTTCCACCATATCGCCACGAATTTCGGCAATTTCTTGGGCGCGTTGCTCCTTGGCGATGACCAACAGCTTTGCTTTAAGACGATTTAGGGCTTTTTCTTTATTTTGCAGCTGCGATCGCTCTTCTGTACAGCGCACAGCAAGACCCGTGGGAAGGTGAACAATCCGCACCGCAGTTTCTACTTTGTTGACGTTTTGCCCACCTTTACCACCAGAGCGAGTTGTGGTGATTTCCAAATCTTTATCTGGAATATCCAATTGCACAGAGTTATCAATCTGCGGCATCACTTCCACCCCTGCAAAACTGGTTTGCCGCTTGCCGTTGGCATTAAAAGGTGAAATCCGCACTAAGCGATGTGTACCCATTTCTGATCGCAAGTAACCATAAGCATAGCGACCAGTAATTTCTAGGGTTGCCGATTTAATTCCGGCTTCATCACCCTCCGACTCTTCAGCTAAAGTTACCTTATAGCCGTGAGCTTCGCCCCAACGGGTGTACATTCGCATCAGCATAAACGCCCAGTCTTGAGCATCTGTACCACCGGCACCAGCACTAATCGTCAGTACAGCACCTTCCGCATCATAGGGGCCGGATAGTAACTGTTGTAACTCCCACTGATCCAGATCACGATTCAGTTTAGTGATGGTAGATTCTGCTTCTTGGAGTAGTGCCTCATCGGTTTCTAACTCCAACAATTCAACAACTGCCTTAGTATCTTCTAGATTGGCGTGCCACTGATCGTATTGCTGGAGGTGGGCTTTCAAGTCATTGAGTTCTTGCAGCGTTTGTTGGGCTTGGGTTTGGTTATCCCAAAATTCTGGCTGTGCTGATATTTTTTCGAGGTCTTGAATTTTGGCTGTCAGTGCAGGTACGTCAAAGATAGTCCTGGGTTTTACCCAGGCGGCCAGACAACGTTTCGATTTCGCGTTTGAGTTCTAAAACTTCCATAGTGCTTGCTGAATGATAGATAGAGCGCTTTAGATTTGAAAATTGCTCTTTATTCTACTTATGTTTCTTGATTTTAGCTGTAGTTGGGCAAATTTTTTCTGCACTACTTATATAAATTACAAAAATTACTTGAAATTATCAAGCGCTTCTTTAGCTACTGAAGTAGCGTGATTTAACTGTTGCAGATATGCTTTGATAAACAAATCAATTTTACCGTTTAATACCTCTGTCGCAGCAGCTGTTTCTACATTGGTACGTAAATCTTTCACCTTGGTGTAAGGATGCAAGATATATTCACGGATGAGCTTGTTGGATAGAGATTTTATCTGTCGGGGTTGAATTTTGTCAATCTGGGCACCTTGGGCTAGTGCAATCGCAAACAGTTTACTCTTGAGAATAACTATGGCTTTCTCTTTGTTTTGCAGCTGGCTCCGCTCTTGGTTACAAGAGACACTAATCCCAGTCGGAATGTGAACCATCTTTACCCACGTTTCTGTTCGGTTGATATTTCCCCGATGGCGATAAAAAGTAATTTCCAAATCCTTCTCTGGAATCTCAAAATCAATAGACTTATCTAAAATAGGGCAGACTTCTACGCTGGCTAGGCCAGTATGCCGCCTGCCATTGCCATGAACAGGAGAAATTCGCTCTATTCTTGCATGAGTTCCTTGTTCCGATTTTAGTCAGCCATAAGCATAACGCCCTGTAATTTCTAGGGTGGCATGTTTGAACCCTCCTAAATCACCTGCTGACTCTTGCACTAGATGCACTTTATGGTTATGATTTACTGCCCAACGATGGTATAGGTGTAATAACATAGCTGCCCAGTCTTGAGCATCTATACTTCCAACCTCAGCCGTAATTGCCAAGAATGCCCCCTTTTGGTCGCAGGGATCGGACAGGAATTGTTCTATTTCTACTATTTCAAGTTCTTGCTGGAGTTGGGTAAGGTTGGTTTGCGCCTCTTGCAATAATTCTTCATCAGCAGATAATTCTAGTAGTTCTAGTGCAGCTTTGATATCTTCTAGAATGAAGTGCGATCGCTGATATTGTTTCTTTGTAGCCTTGAGGAAATCAATTTCTTGAAGTATCTGATAAAAACTGGCAGAATCATCCCAGAAAGTAGCTTGAGAAATCAATTGATTCAACTCTTCAATTCTTGCACTCAGTTCTGGGAGGTCAAAGACAGCCTTCAGCCTTGGTCAAGATATTAGACAACCTTTGTACTTCAATTTTGATATTTAAGAGTTCAAGCATAATTTTGCTCACTTGAGGCTTAACTTATCTACATATTCTACTGTTAAACAAATAAAAAAAACCGTGGTTGCTAAAAATTTAACCACGGTTTTTACTTTATAAAACTTTACTTTTGTCAGTACCTACAGACAATTAATCACGGCCATTGATGGCAATTAGCAACCGCAAGATAAAGACAAACAAATTGATGTAAGTAAGGTACATCGACAAAGCAGCAGGCAGATATTGGTCATCGCTGTAAGTGCGAGGCAAAATGTAGAAATCGACAACAGAAACCCCAACAAACAAGAATACTCCTAAACCGGAGATGGCAATTTCTAACCAATTTGGCGTGTAAACACCAAACATCGCAAAACCGAATTGGGCTAGGCAGACAACTACCAAGGCGATAACGCCGAGATTGATGGTTTTTGTCAAAGCCATGCCATCTTGTTCAGAGAGATTTGAACCAATTTGACGAGCAGCAATAAAGGTAACGCCACAACCAAGGGCAGCTAAACCAATGCCTTGAATGCCAACACCTTGGGATCTCAAAGCGACATATACCAAGCCACTAAGAGTATACCCAGACAAGAGGCTGTAGGTTGCCAGCAGAGGTAGTGCAAGACCTTTATTACCTTTTTGGGCAACATTTTGGGCAACAAAGAACAAAATTAACTCTACAATTACCGCACCAATGAAGGTAGGAAAGAAGATTCCGGGGTTAGTACGGATAACTCCCAAACCGCCGTAGGTTCCTAATGCCGTTAGCACCAATCCACCACCGACGTAGGGTAGGGCGTTGGCAATTACATTTGGGCCAACGAGGGCGTGAGATTTCGCCTCACGGATAGCTTCACGAAAATTACTGGTATTGCTCATATTGAAAAACTGTTTTTTAGGAAAACGTTCAGCCTATTTCTATTCTTACCAAGATTTAAGGCAAGAAACCAGTAAAGGGTTAAGTAAGGTACGGGACAACTAAACAAAAAAGATTATGTAAGGTCGAAATTGTTATCTGAAAAACAAACATAACCTGAAACAGCGAGGGTAATAAAATCATGCGTACAAATACTGAATTATAGAGTACGACCCCTCACAAGTTCAGTGAAACGACGATAGCTTATTCTGCCCTTGCTAAGGAAAATAATAACAGCTTAGAAGAAAATATACGCAACTCCATTTTCCCAGAGATAGGAGTTACAACAAAGGAATGTATATGGCAGCAAGTGAGTCCTCTTTACGAACTGATGGTATAGAATTATTACACTTGTACCACCAGAATCCTTCTATTAAACTTCGTAATAAACTTGTACAGTTACATACCGGCTTAGTACGGAAGATGGCTCATAAATTCAGCCATCAATGTAATGAACCTTATGAAGATTTAGAACAAATCGGTTATTTTGGTTTGATTAGGGCAATTGAGCGTTTCGATCCTAGCCAAGGATATGCTTTTAGTTCCTTTGCAGTGCCATATATTCGCGGTGAGATGCTGCACTTTTTGCGCGATCGCAGTACTCTATTAAAAATTCCCCGTCGTTGGCAAGAATTATATAATGAAGGGCAAAAGATTCGTAAGGACTTGGCAATGTCTTTAGGTCGTCAGCCCAAGGATGCTGAAATTGCCAGCCACCTCCGGGTATCTGTGCAAGAGTGGCAAGAAACCAAGTTAGCTGCTCAAAATCGGATGCCTTTGAGTTTAGATGCAACCGCAGTTAACTATGTTGATTGCCAAATAACCTTGGGTGAAGCACTTCCTTGTCCTCGCTCTCATGTCCTCCTACAACAGGAAGAAGAACGCCAACAACTCCAAGGCGCAATCAATATGTTGGAAGAAAAGCCCCGCATGGCAGTTGAAATGGTATTTTTGAAAGAACTTTCTCGCAAGGATGCTGCTAAAAACATTGGTACTAGTCCAATGACGGTAACGCGCTATCTGCAAAAGGGAATCCAAGATTTGGTTTGCTATTTGCAACCACAGGCAATGCCAACTGGCTCGTAGTTATTAGTCAATAATCAGTGGTTAGTAGAAAAGCAGCTGACAAATGACAATTGATTAATTATCGAGATTTTAAATCAGCGATCGCACCTTTGGTCATAGCAGCAATAGCTTGATCTGTGGCTTTCGGCAAATGATAATATTTACCGCCTGCTGTTTGCGATAATTCTTTGGCAAAGCCAGTAGACACAAATTTACTTTCTGTATCAATTACTAATAGTTGCATCCCCAAAGCACGGATTCTGGCAGCAATTTCTAATAATTCTCCTTTAATATCTGGCTTTTCTCCTGGTTCTAGCTGTTCACCCAAAGAACGCGCTAAGGGAATATTACCCCGTCCATCAGTGATTGCTACAAGGACAACTTGTCCAATATCTCCACTCATCTGAGCATTTAAGCCGACGCGTACAGCTTGGGTTAAACCATGCGCTAAGGGCGAACCCCCACCACAGGGCAATCTTTCTAAACGGTTACGCGCCAAAGCAATAGAACGTGTTGGAGGCAATAATACCTCTGCTTGTTCTCCCCGGAAGGGAATTAATGCTATTTGATCGCGGTTTTGATAAGCTTCTGTTAATAGTTGCATCACCGCACCTTTAGCCGACTGCATTCGATTCAAGGCCATTGAGCCAGAAGCATCTACCACAAACACTACCAACGCCCCGGCTTTGCGTACCAAGCGTTTCGAGCGAATATCAGGCTGTTCTACAATAACTTTTCTATCTGGTTGTCTTTCTCTGCGTGCTTTTTGATAAGGAGCCGCAGCTCTGAGCGTGGCATCTACTGCGATGCGTCGCGCTTTTCCTTTGGGCAACATCGGCTTAATGTAGCGTCCCCTGTCATCGGAAAAGATGACGCTGCGACTACCAGATTTACCTTGTCGCTTCGCCATTTGAGTAAAATACAGCACGTTGTCATCAAGAATTACCCCTTCTGGATCAAAGATAAATTCTTCCGGGATGCTAGGGGGTTCTTGCTCTTGATTTTCTTCCTGTTCTTCTTGTTCTTCTTCCTCTTCAGATTCGTCCTGGGGTTCTTCTTGATTCTGTTGCGGCGGCGGTGGCGGAGGTGGTGATTGTTCGGGTGGCGGTGTCTGCACAACTGTGGCGCGTGGTACAATCACCAATTCCACAGCACGGCGCAAATCTTCGGCATTAACTGTTGTCCGTCCCTCCAAAGCCGCCGCAGCTTTGGCAACCCGCGTGGCGAATAACTCGGCGCGATGTCCCTGAACTCCACCGCGAATGGCTTCATCTACTAAGTAGGCAATTTGTTCATGGGTGATGATGACTTCTTTCAACCATTCCCGTGCCAAGATGATTTGGGTTTTCAGGGAGTCTAAATCTTCGTTGTACTGTTCGAGAAAATCTTGGGGAGATTTAGAATAAGCGATCGCTTGTTCTACTGCTTCTACTCTTTGATCTAAGCCGAGTACACCGTCAGCAGAAAGTGCGATCGCAATTCTATCTAATAAATGTTCCCGTAATCCGCCTTCTTCTGGATTGTAGGTGGCAATAAATAGGGATTTGCACGGATGCTGAAAACTAATCCCTTCCCGTTCTATCTGGTTGCGTCCCTCAGATAATACTGTTAGAAGTTGATTTGATATTTGGTCATCTAATAAATTAATTTCATCTACGTACAGTACACCCCGGTTTGCTGTAGCCAGTAATCCAGGCTGAAAAATCGTATCACCTTGTTTTACCGATTTTTCCACATCCACAGAACCAAGGAGTCTGTCTTCTGTAATACCTAGAGGAATTTGCAAAAAAGGCGCGGGAATGATTTCGACGGGCACATCTTGAGTGTCTTTGTCTGCATACTCCGCCAAAAGTTGATCGTCCCATTCTTCGGGGTGGTTGGGGTCACAATTACTGATTGAGCCTTTGACAACTTCAATCGGCGGTAGTAGAGCATGGATAGCACGAGCCATTACAGATTTTGCCGTACCGCGACGACCTGCGATCGCTACTCCTCCCAAACCAGGATCAACTGCGGCTAACAGCAAGGCTAATTTAATTGCTTCTTGACCGACTACGGCTGTCAAAGGAAAGGCAGTGATGGTGGGGTTGATAGTAGGCGCAGGCATTGTTTTTTCAATAGCGAGTCTCGGCCTTTAGCATACCAATTTCTGACACATTTAGAATAAGTATTATGGCAATGAGAGAAAGGTAAAGTTATGAGTATTGCTCAGGCTAAACGCTTCACACTAGATGAATACCACAGGCTTGGAGAATTGGGATTTTTCTATGAAGATGACCATATTGAGTTAATTAATGGGGAAATTATTCAAACGGCATCCAAAGGTACAGCCCATGAAACTTGTTTGCGAAACTTGTTACGGGAACTTCCAAAAATTGTAGGTGATAAGGCAACTTTGCAATCTCAAGCCCCGATTGCTTTGCCACCGAATTAGGAAACGAACCGCCAAGGACGCAAAGGACGCAAAGGAAAGAAAAAAGAGAGATATAATTTTCACGAATGATTGAGTACTGCTATATATGATTCGGTCATAAGACAAAGGAGTAAGTTTTATGGCTTATAGTGATTTTAAACTTATTGAAGTTATTGATTACTTTGGCTTAGTTATTCATGAATCATCTGGACTCTTCGCAAATGTACAGGAGCAAGAATGTAGTAATTTATTATCTACTATTCTTAGGGAAAATGTTGATTTAGCAGTAGCGATAAGTTCAAAAAAAGCTCGAAGTTAAATGATAATAAGTCCAATTTTATTAGAAATTAGACGCAAATTTAATTATGAAATAAGCTTTTTTTCGGGAGTTGATTTTACTTGTTGATAGTCAGCGAGGATTAAACGGTTTTTGTGATTTTATTTTGAGTCTTTCTTCGGAGCAGTTGTTTGTACGTAGTCCGGTGATTGTTTTAGTAGAAAGTAAAAATGAGAATTTGAGGTCTGGTTTAGCCCAATGTATTGCCGAAATGGTAGCGGCTCAGTTATTTAACGAGAGAGGTGGAAATCAAATCAAAGCTATATATGGTGCTGTTACTATCGGTACTATCTGGCAATTTCTTAAGCTTGAAGGCAATGTAGTTTCGATTGATTTGAGTGAATATTATATTAAGGATATTAAGAGGATTTTAGGTATTTTGTATGGTGCGATCGCTCAAAGTAAACCGTAAATCATTTATTCATTAAAATGTTTTTGAAATAATACTATAGAGCATTTTTAAAGTTCATGGATATGGGTGAGCGCTTTAACGAATCTTCATGAATAAGTATATTGACAATCCAGAGTCATCCATGTAACTCTGTACATAAGACAGAACAAACAACCACACTCTAAAACGCAGGTTTTTGATGTTGTCTCAGCAGCAGAATTCCTAGTTTCCTGCCGAGCTTCGTGTTGTTCCTTCGGCTGAATATTCAGCCCAATGTCAGGTCAAATAATTGGCTAGACGTTCAATGGGAAGACAAGATGTTTGGATGAATATTCAGGGGAAAGGATGACGCGAAACTTGGTAGGAAGCCAGGAATTCTACGGCTGAGACTTAAACCAAACGAAAGCGGCAGTAGAGAGCTTTATTGCATGGAAGTACTTTTTAAGTAGAAATTCCTCGTATAAAGCCCTGCTACTGCTAGATGTGTGATTTGTTGAAGCTGTCCAGTTTACTAAAGAATACTGGATACATTACAATGGCACACGCTAATCAATCTTCCAAAAAACAAACAAGCCAGCAAAAAAATTCTGTAGGTATTTTTGCCGATATTCAGAACGTCTCTTCAATTAAAGGAAAGGGTCATTTTTTGCTGGAATTTGCCCAATCCAATGGGCGTATAGACTTCAAAAATGTCTACTATAATTCACACTACCTAAACCAAGTTTGTACCAAAAATGAGCTAGAACTTCTTGGTATGAAGTGTGTTGATGTTCCTGAGCATTCAAATAATAGTGCAGATTATCGATTGATCGCTGACTGTGTTAAAGCAGTTGCATTTAATCCTTCTCTAAAAACAATTATCCTATTTTCAGGAGACTGGGACTATGCTGGCTTAATTTATATTCTAAAATACTTGGGTAAAAAGGTGATAATTTTTGCTCAAAGAGGTAGTGTTAGTCCAAATTTAATTAAACTCGTTGGTAATGATAACTTCCACTTTGTAGATGAATTACCTCAGCTAGTTGGCAATAGCAATAAGACTCAACCTCCAAACACGGATCTTGTGTCTCAGATTAATTACAATGAGGCTATAGAGTATCTAACTGAAGCTATCAAAACTGCCTTAAGACAAGGTAAGCTTACCGTATTTGGTCGGATTGATAGATTGATGCGTCAACGTTGTGCTAACTATAAAGGATGCTCATCTATTTCTACAGGTGATTGCAAGAAATTTAAGAGTTTTAGTCAGTTTATTGATGCTGCTGTCAACGATGGCAAAGTCCGAAAGCAAGGTCAGGAATTGTTTTTAGTTGAGTTATAGAAATTAGCTGCTTAAAAAAGCTTTTAAAAACCCAGTTGAGTCAAAGCTGGGTTTTATCAACACCGCTATATGCGGTTTTTTCATGTCTGAAGACAATAGCATTCGTAAAGTTTCCAACAGCCAATTTACGCAACAAAACACAAAAGAAAAATGCACAAAATTCTAATGTTCCATAATGAAAAACTTTTACGCCGTGCGCTTACTCACCGTTCTTACGTCCATGAAAATCCCGGAGAAGGCGAACATAATGAACGCCTAGAATTCCTCGGTGATGCTTTGCTGAATTTCTTAAGTGGTGAATATCTATATAAGTGTCACCCAGAAATGGGAGAAGATGAATTAACCCGACGGCGTTCGGCACTGGTAGATGAGAAGCAATTGGCCAAGTTTGCCGAAGAGGTAGGTTTAGATTTTAGAATGCGGTTAGGAAAAGGCGCAATTCGAGACGGAGGCTTCCAAAATCCTAATTTGCTCAGTAGCACTTTTGAAGCTGTCCTTGGTGCTTACTATTTAGATAATGACTCCAATATTGAAGCAGTTCGCGCAATTATAGAACCGCTATTTGATTCTGTAGATCCTAAGCATATAATTGTGTCTCGTTCTAATGTAGACTCAAAAAATCGCTTTCAAGAATGGGTACAACGCAACGTTACTCCAAATCCCCCCAAATACTTTACAGAACAAATAGGAGGCCCCTCTCACGCGCCAGAATTCATAGCAAAAGTATTGGTAAATGAAAAAATTTACGGCGAAGGTAAGGGACGGAATAAGAAAGAGGCAGAAAAAGCTGCTGCTGAGGATGCGCTAGATAAGTTGAAAAAACAAGGGTTGTTGTAATAATGTCTTTTGATTTCACGCAAAGGCGCAAAGAAGAATTTTACGTCTTGGCGCGAAATCAACTTTCTATTCGTAAGGGCAAAATTACGGTAAAGGTAGAACCAACGCCTACCTCAGAGACTAGCTTAATTTCACCTTCGAGTAATTTTACTAAGCGGGAGACGATCGCTAATCCCAATCCTGTACTATCAGGGAGATAGGGACGATCGCTAAAACTGACGCGAAAGTAAGGTTCAAATATCTGGGCTTGGTTTTCTGGTGCAATGCCAATTCCTGTGTCAGAAACCGCGATCGCCCATTTCTGATTCTCCAATACCTGACACATTATAATAATAGTCCCCGATTCTGTATAGCGAATTGCATTACTAATAAGATTTGTAAAAATTTGTTGACATTGAAAAGGATCTGTAGTTATCTCTTTGGGAGCGCGATCACAATCGACTACGACTTTTAAATTTTTCCCACCAGCTAAAGGTTCCAACATTTCACAGACATTATTGATTAATTCACGCACATCGGTGGGTGCTAAATGGAGTTTCATCTGCCCTGCGTCATACCGCGAAAGTTCTAATACATCGTTGATGAGATGAAGTAATTGTCTGCCATTGCGTAGTACCCGCTCAATATGTTCGAGATTGGCGGAGGTGTCTTTTATCCGAGTCTTTCGTCGTTGTTGGCGTAAAAACAGATCCGAGTAACCAATAATGGAAGTTAGGGGATGTTTCAATTCGTGGGCTAGCTGCGAAAGATACTCTTGATTAGCACTCATTAAGCGCGTGAGTTCATCATTATGAAGTGTTAGTGATAAATGCAACTGCTGTAATTCTCGGAACCGCTCCTCAACATAACTCTTGAAACACCGAGCGATCGCTTCGTCTATGATAGCGTCAATCAAACGCATTGAACGAATTATCTCTACAGGTGTTCCCCCCAATAAATCTGGTTGTAGAGCATCAAATATTACTGTTCGCAGCAGATGATATTCTCTGGCAATTTCTGCTGGGTCAAAGCCTTGTTCCGCTCGAATCGCTCCATGCTGAAAACTGGCAGTAACTATTGACTGAATATCGTTATCCTGATGTTTTGAAAGCACTGTCACCATTGCTTTCAAAACATCAGGGATGTGATCCTTTACTGCTGTGTAAGATAGGTCATCAGCACTTTCAATTCGTCTATCCTTGCGAACTGCTGCAACCCATTTATCGATGATGGTGTCCGTTTTTTCAGCCAGTACTTGACTAAAATCCATTATGTTAAATATCAGCTAGGAGATAGATGAGTAAAGTTCCATATCCAATTAGTTTAGCGAGTGCAGGGAGTTTTTACCAAATTTAACAATTTTGTTCACCTACCAAAAGTAATAGATTATATATGCTATTTTTTTGTTGATTAACTAACCGTATATAAAATTTTTTCAGTATAATATATAATTTGTATAAAAAAATACTAATTAAGGACGTAAGATTCTTGATGCTTGGCTCGACTATATTGTTTAGCGGTCTATGTAAGGAGTTCACTCACAGCATACTTAAAAATGTAAGTTTTATTTATTGCAAGACCCCAAGATTAACACTGAATTTTGGTATTAAAATTAACAAGATTTATCATAAGATAGATAGCTTTTACTGAGCATAGATGTTATATTGTCCATAATTTAATATCCATTAGAGTAAGTCAGCCTAATTCAGCGTGTCACAGTGCATAACGCTGGAGCGGAGGAACCAAATTGTGGGGCGTATCTAATAAAAAGTCAGGAGTTGAGAGTTACTAAATATTTAACTCATAACTTATAACTCATAACTTTTTTTAGAAGGGCATCTCTCAGCCCTAGCCCGTCAGCTAACTTCGTAGGCTTTGAGAGGAGACTGAAGAGACGGCATTTTTCTAATGTTCCGATCTCATCGGTGTCCAAGGCTGGTACTGCTCGGATTCTTTGTACCTGCACTTAAATCTGTTGAGGTCGTAAATGATATTTCAATTAAATTTAGCAGTGATCGCAGCGATCGCTGGACAAGCTGCTTGGAAAAAAACAAAACCTGTCATCGTTAGAGATGTCTTTTTTCTACCTGTGTTGGGGTTCTTGGGAATAATTGTGCTGTGGTGGATTATTGCACTTGCCAACCATGAATTGATGCCCACCCCGCCAGAAGCGTTAATCGCTAATCTAGACTACATATTAAATCCTTTCTACCAGCGAGGCCCGGGCAACTTAGGAATTGGTTGGCTGTTGATTGCAAGTCTACGCCGGGTATTAATAGGTTTTTTGTTGGGTGCGGTAGTAGCGATTCCTCTGGGGTTTTTAATTGGCATGTCTAGATCGGCAATGCTAGCGCTCAATCCGATCATTCAAATTTTTAAACCTGTATCACCCTTAGCTTGGCTGCCCATCGCCTTAGCAATTTTCAATTTAGCAGATCCTTCAGCCATTTTTGTCATCTTTATTACTTCTCTCTGGCCAACAATTATTAATACCGCTTTAGGAGTTTCTAGCGTTCCCAAAGATTATTTAGATGTGGCACGAGTTATAGAAATGCCCCGTTGGCGACGGATTACAAAAATCATTTGGCCTGCAAGTTTACCATATATTTTTACAGGCTTGCGAATTAGTTTAGGGATAGCTTGGCTGGTAATTGTCGCCGTAGAAATGCTTACAGGCGGTATTGGTATCGGCTTCTTTGTCTGGGATGAATGGAGTCGCTTAAACCTAAGTTCAGTGTTTTTAGCTGTGTTGGTAATTGGTGTAACTGGGTTAATTCTAGATTACGCCGTGGGTAAAATTCAAGAATTAGTAACTCATCGCCCGAAAACTTCCAACTAACAAAATTCGGCTGCTATCAAAACAGCAGAGACTCTGCGCCTGAAGCGTGAGTAATTAATCACCAATGGAGCTACAAGAATGGGTGATATTAACTGGACTCGACGAGATATTATCAAGGGAATAGGAGCAACAACGGCGGGAATGGCGCTGTCTTCCTGTGGGATTTCAGGAGATAGATCAGCCAAAGGATTGACCGAAGAAGCTTTAGCTGTGCAACCAGTAGTTAAAAGCGGCGACCTAGAAAAAGCCGATATTACAGTTGGTTATGTTCCCGTTAACGATTGTGCGCCATTTGCGATCGCCTGGAAAAAAGGCTTCTTCCGCAAGTATGGTTTGAACGTTACACTCAACCGCGAAGCTAGTTGGGCCACCTCCCGCGACGGTGTAATTTTTGGTCGCCTGGATGCTTCACCTGTAGTATCTGGTGCAGTCACTAACGCCAGAATTGGTGCTGAAGGCGCACGCCACGCCCCATTGTGTGCAGCCATGACCATACACCGCCACGGTAATGCGATGACGATGAACAAAGCCATGTGGGATTTTGGGCTGCGCCCGTGGTACGAGTATCAAGAAAAATATGGTGATGGGGCTTTAGAAGCCTTTGGGCGCGATTTCCGAGGTTACTTTGACAAGCAATCGCCAGAAAACAGAGTTTGGGCAGTAGTATTAAGTTCCTCCATTTACGAATACTTTATCCGTTACTTATCTGCCGCCGCAGGGGTTGATCCGCTTAAAGAGTTTCGCGTCATTATCGTTCCGCCGCCCCAAATGGTGACAAATGTGCGGATTGGTGCAATGCAAGCTTACATGGTTGCAGAACCTTGGAATACACGAGCAATAACAGGTAACGAAAACATCGGCTTTACCTTCGCACAAGGTAAAGAAGTCTGGTTGGGACACCCAGATCGGCTTTTGGGCGTGATGGAATCTTTCATCGACAAATATCCCAAAACCTATCGTTCCCTAGTCAAGGCGATGATTGAAGCCTGTCAGTATTGTAGCAAAGCAGAAAATCGCCAAGAAGTAGCCGAACTGATAACAGATCGTTCCTTTACAGGTGCAAGACCTAAAAAGAAAAATGCCCCAATTGCGAAGTTTACAAGTCCGGGAATTCTCGGCAATTACAACTATGGCGGCTTTGACAGCAAAGATCGCACCATCAAAGCAGCTGATACCACGATTTTCTTCGATATTCCTGACAACCTTCCCAAACAGCCAGGAGAACACTCCACATTTTTATGGAGATCGAGAAGTATCTGGTTGATGACACAAGCAGCACGGTGGGGACAAATTAAGGAATTCCCCAAAAATGCCGATAAACTAGCCGAACTTGGCTGGAGAACAGATTTATATCGGGAGATAGCATCTGAAATGGGCATTCAGTGTCCCAAGGATGATTACAAGGTCGAACCACCAGAAGTATTTATAGATCAGAAAGGCTTCGACCCCAGCGATCCTGTGGGCTATCTGAATAGTTTTGCCATCAGGGCTAATGCTCCCACTAAATTTTTCATGTATTAAGCTGTGTGTATTTAATTTGCACAGCTAGGGCGGGCAAGATGCTCACCCCACAAGAGATTTATTTTTGGGAGAATGCAAATAAAAAAATTTAGCTGAAATCCCAAGTTCAAATATTGACTGATGACTAAATTATTCCCGGAGCATTTTGATGATGGAATATACCTCATTACCGATTAATACCCAGACCAAAGTTATCCCCCGCGCTGGATTTTTAGAAATTGAAAATTTAGTCAAGTCTTATCCGACACCTGATAAAGATAGCTTTGTTGTTTTAGATGGCGTTAATTTAACGATTGGTGAAGATGAATATATTTCTGTAATTGGTCACTCTGGTTGTGGTAAATCAACTCTATTAAAAATAGTAGCTGGTTTAGAAAAAGCCACTTCCGGCTCAGTAAGGCTAGATGGAAAAGAAATTCGTGAGCCAGGAGCCGAAAGGATGATGGTATTTCAGAACTATTCGCTGTTACCTTGGTTAACAGTGCGAGAAAATATCCGTTTGGCTGTCGATGAAGTGCTAAAAAATGCTAATCGGGCTGAGAAAATTAGCATTGTAAATCAACACTTGGCAATGGTAAACTTGACGGCGGCGGCTGACAAATATCCTGATGAAATCTCTGGAGGTATGAAACAACGAGTAGGTATTGCCAGAGCTTTAGCAATTCGTCCGAAAATGTTGCTGATGGATGAACCTTTTGGAGCGCTAGATGCACTAACTCGTGGCAAATTACAACGGCAGGTATTGGATATTTGGGAAAATAATCGTCAGGCAGTGATGATGATTACCCACGATGTTGATGAAGCAATTTATATGTCCGATCGCATCGTCTTGATGACCAATGGCCCAGCTGCTAGTATAGGAGAGATATTAGAAGTTCCTTTTGAGCATCCACGCGATCGCGCGGCTATGCGAAACTCAAAAGAATATTTTGAACTTCGCAATCACGCTCTGAATTTCCTCGATCGATATTTTGCCCAAGACGAGTAAATTAGATTATCATTTTTTTTAGTGGGTAGCCTAATTCAAATTCATGAAAGCTGAATTTGGAACGGAGGAACCAATGTTTGGGGCTAATCTTACGAGAGACACCTTCCAGTCTTAGCCCGTCAGCTAACTCCGTAGGCAATGGAAGGAACCCCCAAGAGTTTGGCTGTAATACAGTTATTATTGGGGTTTCCTTGATTGATTTAAGATTTGAAATTTTGGTTATCGTTACTCAATCTAAAATCCAAAATCTTAAATTGATTGCCCTGCTTCTCATTGTTAATTCATTTCATTGGGAGAAGTAAAGCTGTGCAAATTAAGCCAATGTTAGCACGTCTGCAAAGTGCCACGGGCCGAGATGATTTAATTGAACAAATGGTACTGTTGCCAGAACCAAAAAAACCTTTTTCTAAAAAACCTCAACAAGCAAAAGCAATTAATTTAATTGTTGCTTATGACGCATCTCCTAACAGTCATACGGCGCTAGATATTGCCTTTTGGATTGCTCATCAAACGCGTTTGGCCACCAATGCAGAAGTCACAGTTCAAGCCGTTTATGTGCTAGAAGACAATTCAAAAAGCCATTATCAAAATGTCTTAAGCTTACCAATACAACAGCCTCAACTTGAGTGCCAAATCAATGAAATATCAAATTCTGCCACACAGGTATTAACTCAACCACAATTGCAGACAGTAGTAACTCCCCTGCAACAAGCAGATATAATTCTCTGGCAAGCTCGAAGTCTGGCTGAAGAATGGCAAGGTTGCTTCAAATCTCATTTACGGTTTGGCAGCATTTCTACAGAACTTAAAAAAGTTGTTGAATCAGAGGCTGCCGATATCTTATTCCTCGGTTGCAACTCTGTCAATCATCCGATGATTGAAGCACTAGGTTATAATTTTCCCTGCGCTGTTTTAGGTATTCCCAGTTGTATTGATGAATAATCACTGTTAAGAATTTGAATAATTTTTATCCAATTGTAATCATAGATGAGTCACCTATAATTAGGTGGCTTTTTTCGATACTAAATAAATAAACCAAAGGAGGAACCACTGCGTTTCAGGAGTTCCTCTTAACTTCTTAGCTATTTGCTAATAACTAATGACGTGTAGCACGTCACGAAGAACGCTATACCCAGCTAAATCCCAAAGTAAATATGCAAGGAATCCAATTGCTAGCGACCATTCCAAATTTCGGCTTGGGGTGTCCAGCCAAACAGAAATTCATTGCGATCGCGACCATTATATTCTGTTGCAACAGTTGGTAAATCTGTAGATGGACGAGTTCCTTGAGTTGCCATTTGTTTTCTCCGAATATTTAGTAATGTTCCAAGTGTTTAAGTTTTAGTAGCCAACTATGCGTAAAACATCACGCAAAACGCTATAGCCTGCTAAATCCCACAATAGATAGGCTAGAAATCCAATTGCTGCAAAACGACCATTCCAAATTTCGGCTTGGGGTGTCCAGCCAAACAGAAATTCATTGCGATCTATGCCGTTGTATTCTGCTGCAACAGGTGGTAAATCAGTAGAGGGACGAGTTTCTTGAGTTGTCATTTTTTTTCTCCGATATTTAGTAATGTTCTAGTAACTAACTAAGCGCAAAACGTCACGAACAACGCTATAGCCTGCTAAATACCAAAATAAATAGGCAAAAAGCCAATTATTGCAAAATGAACGTTCCGAAATTTCGGTTTGAGGAGTTTAGACAAACAGAATTTTATTGCGATATTTGCCATTCAATTCTGTTAGAAATAGTGGCAAATCTTTGGAATAACGAGTTGCCATTTATTTTTTTATCCTCAATTCATTTGTTAACTTTAATGTAGCTGTTTATTAATAGACTTATTTCTGTCTCTGGGTACAAACCGTAGGCACTTCTTCTGGACGATTATCAGAAACGTATTTTTTTGGACAAATCCACCTTGAGAGAGTGACTAAAAACGAATATGTAAATAAATGTAAAAAACTTATAAAAGAACTATAACTTAAACAGAATCAATCGCTACAAAGAAGTCATTAAAAAGTAAAAATTAGCTATACATAATTAAGAGCAGATGGTAATTTGATTAAGACTCTCACCGAAGGATAATAAAAGTTATATCTTTCGCTGGATATACTTTTCAATCTTTAGAGAGATGCTTTAAATAGTCAAATTCCAGGATTCTGAGCTAATGAGTTAGGTATTGCCATAGGTACAAACATACATAAATACTAAGAGTTGCTTCTCAAGAAAATCTTAATTCCCCAAATTTCAACCTTAGAAGAAGGAAATACAATGTTCCAAAGTACGGAAATTATGCTGGGACTGTACAAACCACTATTGTGGGTGGCACAGATTCCAGATACCTCAAACGTCACGCCAGCACAGGCATCGGCTCTCATCTCCGGGCCGCACTTTTTTGTGGCTTTGATCTCCGGTGTGATTTTAGCCTTTGCTTTCCAATTAGTTCTAACTAATCTTTCCCTTGCAGCCGGTATTTCCTACCTGGGGCACTCATCTGACTCAGATTCAGATAGTGGGGAAGCGGAAAGTTTGGGTGGTAACATTCGCAAAATTGGCACCGCAGTGGGGCTTTGGACATTAGTCACTGTGACGATCGCCTTATTAATCGCTTCTTTTCTGGCAGTGAAATTGAGCCAGGAAATCTTTAGCCCAGGATTGGGAGCAATTCTCGGTTTGGTGATTTGGGGTGCTTACTTTTTACTCCTCGTCTGGGTAAGTTCCACCACTGTCGGTTCCTTAATTGGTTCAGTTGTCAATACGGCAACTTCTGGTTTTCAGGCGATTATGGGCACAGCTACTGCCGCACTGGGCGCAAAGGCTGTGAATAACCAAGTTGTAGCAACAGCTGAAGCCGCCGCCGCCGCCGTCCGCCGGGAACTAGGAAGCGCCATTGACCCTACAAGTATCCGCGAAAATATAGAAGATTACTTAGATAGGCTGCGTCCTCCAGAGCTAGATTTGTCAAAGATTCGGGGTGACTTTGAAAATTTACTCAATGATCCGCAACTAAAAGCGATCGCAGGGACTTCAGATATTCGCAACATCGACCGCCAGAAGTTTATCGAGTTAGTCAGCAGCCGCACCGACCTTTCCAAAAAAGATGTTAGCCGGATTGCTGATACCTTATATAAAGTTTGGCAGCAAGTCGTGAGTCAGCAATCACCCACCCAAGACCGCCTGGGTGAGTTAATGGATTATCTGAAATCACTTCCAGCAGGACAAAACAAAACAGATGAACTCAACGCCAAACTGGATCGGTTATTAGCAGAACAGGGTAGTTCCAAAGAAGCTGACCAAAAAGCAGCTCCTAGCGCAACACAAAGTACAATCCAGCAAGCACTATCCGCCTTAACCGCCACTGTGCTAGGACGGTCAGATTTGCCTGATTTGGATGTGGAAAAAATCTTGCGTAGTCTCACTACCGCCAAAGAGAAAGTTACCCAACAAGCAGATAAGCTAGGTTTGCCAACACCATCAGAACCCTATACCCCAATTCGGGCTGATATCGAAAACTACCTGCACAACACTTATGCTTGGCAACTAAGCTCAGAAAGAATCGCCCAGGAATTTCGTGATGTCCTCTACGACCCAGCAGCTGACCCCGGAATAGTCCGCAGAGAACTAGAACGACTATCCCGCAACGATTTCGTTAATATCCTACAACAACGCGGACTCCTTACCCAAGCCCAAATTCAGCGCATTGCAGATCAGTTAGAAGCTGTCCGCAAAGATGTACTAGTGATAGTTACAGGTATTGAAGAAAGAGAGATAGTCCAAGACTTGCAACGGGCAGTAGAAAGTTATCTGCTAGTTACTCCGAAAGCCGATTTGACAGCAGAAGGTATTGAACAAACTTTCAAACCATTGTTGCAAGACCAAGATGCAGATTATGAAACTCTGACATTGCGACTAGCTCACCTTGATCGTCAGGAAATGCGGTCGATATTGCTGCAACGTAATGATGTCCAGCTATATGAAGTGGACAGCATTATCGATGAGTTAGAAAAACAACGCGATCGCGTCTTGGTAGAATCCAAAGGGCTAGCAGAACAGGCGCAATATCAAGCAGAAACCCTGTGGCTAAATGTAGAATCATATCTGCGTAATACAGGAAAATCAGAACTGAATCCTGATGCCATCCGCGCAGAATTCAAAAGATTACTAGAAGATCCTCAAGCTGGAATTAGCTCAATTCGGGCGCGGTTGTCTCGCTTTGACCGCGATACCTTGGTGCAATTGTTGAGTCAACGGCAAGATTTGAGTGAGGATCAAGTTAATCAAATCATCAATACTGCTGAGGAGTCGTGGCATAACATTCGCCACACACCCCAAGCTGTAGTGGATAAAGCCAAAGAGCAATACGACTCTGTTACTACCACGATCGCAGATTATCTGCGGAATACTGGTAAACAAGAACTGAATCCAGAAGGTATCCAGCGAGATTTGACCAGATTGTTTGAAAATCCCCAAGAGGGAGCCGTAGCACTGCGCCGTCGGTTGTCGCAGGTAGACCGAGATACACTGGTGAAATTGCTAAGTCAACGTAAAGACTTGAGTGAAGAACAAGTCAATGAAATCATTGATTCCACCCAAACTTCGATTCGCAACTTTGTGCGTGCGCCTCGTCGTTTAGCTACCCGCACCCAGCAAAGAGCGGCAACATTTAAAGCTTATGTAGAAGAGTATTTGCGTCAAACTGGCAAGGAAGAACTTAATCCTGAAGGTATTAAACGCGACTTACAACTACTGTTGCACGATCCGCGAGTTGGGGTAGAAAGTTTTAGCGATCGCCTTTCCCATTTTGATCGTTCTACCATCATCGCCCTGCTGAAAATTCGGGAAGATATGTCCGATGAGGAAGCGGCGCGGATTGCCGATAACATTGTATCCGTCAGGGATCAATTTGTAGAACAAGTACGGAATATCCAACGAGGCATTCAAGATGCGATTGACGGGGTTTTTGCCCGGATTCGTAACTATCTCAACTCCTTGGATCGCCCGGAACTTAACTATGATAATATCAAGCGCGATGTTCGCACATTTTTTGACGATCCCCAGGCAGGATTTGATGCCCTGCGCGATCGCCTATCTTCTTTTGACCGTGATACCCTGGTGGCAATCATGAGTTCTCGTGAGGACATCTCTGAGGAAGATGCCAACCGGATCATTGACCAAATTGAACGGGCCCGCAATACTGTATTGCAACGTGCAGAACGCATACAGCATGAAGCCCAACGTCGCCTAGAACAAGTGAAGCATCAAGCACAGCGACAAGCAGAAGAAACCCGCAAAGCCGCAGCAACAGCAGCTTGGTGGCTGTTTGCCACAGCAACCGTATCTGCGGTTTTCTCTGCATTAGGAGGAGTAATCGCTGTAGTTACACAGTAGTTTAACAAGTTTTCTCCGCTAACTTTTAAGCCTCCTGTTACGGGAGGCTTTTTTTTATATTTGCAATGTCATTAGTAATTAGGAATTGTTTAATTGTCCTTAGACACAGCAGATTTCTTATCATACCAATTTTACAGATACCAACCCAATACTTTTCGGTTAAGGGGGAAAGGGTTTGAATTTACCTTTCCCCTTTGCCCTTTAACCTTTCCCCAAACCAAAAGAGAGATTATTGGGTTTATCCGAAAAGTATTGGATACCAACCTGTAAACCTAGATAAAATAAGGCTTTTATAATTTTGAATTTATATAACTATGCCTTGAAACATAGTTATATATGAATATCATTTACCGTTTTAATTCAGCAATTAGATAGGGGAAAATAGATATTATTTAATGCTTTAATATAATTAAAGTACCTCATAATCTTTGCAATTTAATAAATTTTACCTAAGTAACAATTTAAAATAATGGAAAATACATAATTCAAATAATGTATATCACAGCAAGCTCTTTGTAACCGAAGAGAGGGTTGGGAGCTGGGTTCAGTACCTACTTAACACAGAACCGTTAAATTTGATAAAACCTTCCTTCCGTAGCAACAATGGCAAAAATTTTATAGCTAAAATTCAAAATGTGAATAAAGTCATGCTGAAATTATGACTTTATTCCACTGTGTATTATTTTTTAGTGTTTTAAACTGAGAGCAATACAGCAAATCAATTAATTCCTGTAACAAAGGAAACTTACTGGAAACCTAATAAGTAAGAATATTTGTTCATAAATTATTGATAAATGCTGTATAAAACTCAATTAAATTGATGGGAATTTGAACATGAAACGTATTTTATTAGGTACATTACTTGCTCTACCATTGGCAATTTCCTCCTTGCCTTCACAGGCATCGGCAGCAGAAATTATTGTTAGACCTAATGTTCATAGAGCTGCTTTTGTGCATAAACCTGTTGTTGCCCGATATCAACGAAAGCTGATTCCTGCACATTGGGAAATAGTACGACGTGGTAACAGGTGGGTTAAGGTTAGAGTTCCTGCTCGTTATGTAAATGTAAGAGTTTAATATCTGAATAGAGGCTAACAACTGTGGTAGGGTTGTTAGCCTCTATTAGCTAGTTTTTTGTTAAAGAAGACTGACAAAGTAAATAAAAATATTTCGCATAAATCAATTTAATTAACATGAATATATATCAAAATTATCGGAATTTAAAAAAGCTTCTAATAGTTCTACTTGGGATTAGTTTATTGACAGCTTGCGATTCTATTCAGGCTGAACAAAAAAGTATAACTAAAGCAAAAATCTTGAGTGGTGATAATTATGGAGAACTATATGACCAAGGAAAGTTACGTACTTACTATTTGTACACTCCAAAATCTTATAATCCAAACCGCCCGATACCGTTAGTTTTAGTGTTTCATGGAGATGATGGTAATGGTCGATCTATCAGTAATGTAACTCGCTTCAATGAATTAGCAGATAAAAAAGGATTTATTGTTGTTTATCCAGATGGAATTGATCAAAAATGGAGCCTTAGAGGTAACGCTCAAGGAAGGGTGGATGATGTTTCGTTTGTCAATGCTTTAATTAATCATCTTCAGCAGCAAATTAATATTGATAGCCATAAAATTTATGCTACCGGTTTTTCTAGAGGTGCAATACTTACCCAAGCACTGGCTTGTAAGTTACCTAATAAAATTTCTGGTTTTGCATCAGTAGCTGGTTCGCTCCCAGTTAGACTCAAATCTAATTGCCAGCCTCGAACTTCTATATCAATGTTAACTATCAACGGTACAAACGATCACGATGTACTTTATGAAGGTGACGATCGCACTCAACGAGGAGCGTTGCTTTCTATCTCAGATATGATAGATTTTTGGCGATCGCACGATCAATGTACTTCATCAAATAATAAATCCCCTGACTTTTCTCAAGATAAAGTAAAAACCGCTATCTACACAGGTTGTAGTGGCAACTCAGAAGTTTGGCAGCTAGCGGTAGTAAACGGCGGACATTTCTGGCCTGGTGGTTCCTCAACTGACAAGAACGTAAACAAATTCAATGCAAACCTGGGGCTGAACGCCAGTGAAACAATTTGGAATTTTTTTCAAAGTCATAGTTAGTAAACCGATACCGTTAAACACCATTTTGCTTAAACCACGCTAAGAGACGTTTCCAACCGTCCTTAGCATCTTTTTCGCGGTAAGAAGGGCGATAATCAGCAAAAAAAGCATGAGGTGCATCGGGATAGACGATAATTTCAGATTTGCTGCTGCTAGACTTTAAGCGATCGCGCATCTGCTCTACTGTATCGAGAGTAATACCTGTATCTTTCCCACCATAGAGTCCAAGAATGGGGACTGTTAGTTTTGATGCAATATCGATAGGATACTTGGGTTGAAGTTCGGTAGCATCGCCTACAAGCCGTCCATACCAAGCGACACCAGCCTTCACCTTGGGATTGTGTGCGGCATATAACCAGACAATGCGGCCACCCCAACAGAAGCCTGTAATTGCTAATTTATCGGCATTACCTTTAGCCGATTTCACAGCCCAGTTTACCGTAGCATCAAGATCGGATAACACTTGGGCATCTGGCACTTTGGCGACAATTGGGCGAATTTGGTCTATGTTGCTTAACTTGGTGACATCGCCTTGACGGATAAATAATTCCGGTGCGATCGCTAAATACCCCAACTTGGCAAAGCGACGGGTGATATCCTGAATATGCTCATGTACGCCAAATATTTCCTGAATTACCAGAACAATTGGGAAATTTTTACCAGTGGCTGGTGCTGCTCTATATGCAGGAATTTCGCCATCTTTGACGGGAATTTTCACCGCACCAGCTACTAACCCCTTAGCATCGGTGGTAATGACTCCGGCAGAAATGGGTTGTACTGCGAGGGCAAAACCCGTCGCTAGGCTGGCTGTTGCAATAAATTTGCGGCGTGTTATTTCTTGCATCATTTCTACTTTAAATTTGCAAAGACTTAATTAATTGTTGGTTAACTGTACAGTGCTAAAATGTAAATACTATGAATTAGTTTACCGTGATATTAAGAGCGTTTGCTACTTTTTGATCTACATACAAAGAGCGATCGCAATATAAAAAGTAACCCTTCATAGGATTTGAAACACTACAATCATACAATTTTAGATTTGAGATTGATTACAGCAATCAAGTCACTAGCTCTGTCATTTAATTTTAGATATTGGATTAAAGAATTATTCTCGAGTTTAAATTCGCTTGCTCTTAGACCTTTTTAAATTTTAGACTTCGGCGTGACACTTCGGCTTCTCTACGAGACGCTACACGTAGCTTGCTTCCCCGTAGGGGTACGCTCAGTGCAAAGACGCTCAGTCGAACGGTCTAAATCTGTGTTATAAAACTTAATTACAAATTATTTATTTTCTCATTAACCTGCTTAAATATTTTATATCATTGACAAACTTCAAGTTAAATTGTACTTATTATATGTAAATTTAAAAGAGCAAAATCGAAATTTCCACTATGCCTAATATTCTTTTACTAGGGAAGTTTAGAAAATCTACCAGTAACTTTTTTGTAGGTGCATCAATAGCAATAGGAATTTTATCTCCTATCGTTTTTACTTCTTCACAATCTTTGGCTGATTCTAGCCAAATTGGTATTCCCACCGCCGCAGCTACCAAACTTAAGACTCTTGCAAATCAAGGTATAACTCCTAAAACTATTGCATTCGCTCCCAATGGAGGGTGGATAATTCTTAATGGTAGCAATGGTTATAACTCTGAAAATATTCCACAACAGGCTACGAAGCTACTTTCCACTCTAAATCAACAACACTCAACTATCAACACTATTGCCTTTACACGTAGTGGAGAGTGGGTAATTATCTATAACGGTAATGGTTATTATTTGAGTACCAATTTTCCTAAAGATGCTGCGAATGAACTAAAAACTCTAAATCAAAAAAAATCAACTATCAACACTGTTGCCTTTACACCTAATGGACAGTGGATAATTCTCTCTAACGGTGGTCAGACTGCTAATTTTAGTACCAATTTTCCCAAAGATATTGTTAATGAAATAAAGGCTATATATAAAACAGGTCGATATATCAAGACTATTGCGTTCACTCCAAATGGAGCGTGGGTAATTTTTATTGTAAATCCCTATAACGGCAGTACTGCTTATGCTTATAGTACTGGTATTTCACAACTTGCTACTAGTACAATCGTCAACAATTATAAGGCGGGATACCGTTTAATAAATATAGCTTTTACTCCAAGTAATGGTTGGGCGTTACTTTATGTAAGTCCTCAAGAGATTCAACTGCAAGAGGAAGAAGCAAAGCTAATATTGCGACTCGAGAAGGAAAACATTCAACTACAGGAAAAAGGATCGAGAGATGCGGCAAGTTTGATTAATTAATCTAATTGAAGTAATAATATAGCACTCCTCAATCATTTGTGAAAATTTCTGTTGATTCTTGTCTCTATATTCTCTGCGCCTTTGTGGTTCGATTAAAAACTACTTTTCACAATTCAAATAAGATTGCTATAACTTCCTTAAAAGAACATCCTGAAGCATTTCTTCTACTACTTTGAAGATTTTATATTTTACAGTAGTATCTGCTGTAATTTGTATTCCCTTGAAAAGTTGACGGTGATAATCTCAATTTAACACTTGACGTAACTAGTGAACAAAGAGCAAGCGATCGCCTTATTTTTCCCGATTTATCCAATCTTCACCACCAGCTAACTCACTGAGATAATCATCCATAATCGCTGGTAACTCTTTTGGCGAATAAGTATATGTTAAAGCCAGTAAACTAGTAGCTGTAGTCAATATCTGGCTTTTATCTAGCATTCCAGACAACTGAGAGCGAGTAAATTTGCCATTCATCATTTCATCGCTTGCATCAGCGATCGCATCTTCAATTACTTCCTCTTCTATGAACTTTTCCCATTCATTTGAATTAATATAATAAGATGTTTGATTGTCTTTTAGATTGACTTCTTTAATTTCACGGATGGCATTGCGAATAGAAGCAGCCCAAGAATTTGTTAATCGTTTTTCTATTTGATTTTTAATCAAATGAATCAGGAAAATTCTTAAAAACGATTTAATCTGCCGCAAAATTGCCTTTTTACTTATCCCCTCTAATTCATCTACAATTGCCAAAGCATCTGCATAACGTCCTTCCAAAATACTGTTTTTGAGGTCTATTAGTTCCTGCGTCATTTTTTCACTTCCTACAGGCTTAAGTGCTATATAACAATCACCCATACTTTATTAATAGCAGAGTCTCTTATCTGCCATTAATAAAGCAGTATTGCTCACTTCATGGCCTGTATCACTTGTAAACTACCACCTGCATATAAAGTTGGCTCACCCACATCAAACCCACTCTCAGTTAACAATCCAGGCAAATCAGTTTTCAACAATTGCCAAGCTGTTTCTGTCTCAAACAACAACAAAAACACTGATATTCCAGGCCAAAATATCGGATTCGTAGGAGCATGAAAATCTACTAGTGTAAACACTCCTCCTGGCTTCAACACCCGATAAACTTCACTAATAATTTTTCGTAATTGCTCAGGCTGCATCTCGTGTAATGCAACGCTAGTATGCACCACATCAAATAGATTATCTGCAAATGGCATCTTCTGGGCAAAAGCTTCGAGATAGACTGCTAATGGTACATTTTGTCGCGCCCGTTGCAAAGACTTGGGTGAAGCGTCCAATCCTGTTACATTTTGTGAAAGTTTTACCAAAAATTGCGTCGTTTGACCACTGCCGCAACACAAATCTAAAACCTGAGAATCTGAGTGAATTGTTAAGCCTTGCAAAGCAAGTTGTCGAAAACGGGCTTCACCACCTACACTTAAGGCTGCTAAACGAGAGATACCATCATACAGCCACTGATAACGGTAACTCCAATCTCTTAAAATTGTTGCCATTGCATATTTCCTTGCTATTAAGCTTTATATTTAATAAAGATATATTGTTAACATTAGTAAAAAACCTGAAAAGATTGGGGGAAAGTAACTGCTATGGGTCGTGTAGGCGTCTTATTACTCAATCTCGGTGGCCCCGATAAGCTAGAGGATGTCGGGCCGTTTTTGTACAACCTATTTTCCGATCCGGAAATTATTCGCCTACCATTTCGCTGGTTGCAAAAGCCCCTAGCCTGGTTTATTGCCTCGCGGCGAACCAGAACATCTCAAGAAAATTATAAGCAAATCGGTGGTGGTTCTCCACTGCGGCGGATTACAGAAGCGCAAGGCGAAGCTTTAAAAGAACAGTTGAGTCATTTAGGGCAAGAAGCCAATATCTACGTGGGAATGCGTTATTGGAATCCCTATACAGAAGAGGCGATCGCACAGATCACTCAAGATAATATAGAACACCTGGTAATTTTACCACTATATCCCCAGTTTTCTATCAGTACGAGTGGTTCTAGCTTCCGGCTTTTAGAAAAACTTTGGCGAGAAGACCCAAAGCTTCAACCCATTGATTACACCGTCATTCCTTCCTGGTACAAAGAACCAGGCTATCTGCAAGCAATGGCGCAACTCATAGCCCAAGAGCTAGAACAGTTTCCTAACCCGGATGAGGTTCATATATTCTTCAGCGCTCATGGCGTTCCTAAAAGCTACGTTGAAGAGGCTGGCGACCCTTATCAGCAAGAAATTGAGGAATGTACTGCCTTAATTATGCAGACCCTCAATCGACCCAATGCCCACACCTTAGCTTACCAAAGTCGCGTCGGCCCAGTAGAATGGCTCCAACCTTATACTGAAGATGCCCTCAAAGAACTAGGTGCAAAAGGTGTGAAAGATTTGGTTGTTGTGCCTATCAGTTTTGTCTCAGAACACATCGAGACTCTGCAAGAAATTGATATTGAGTATCGAGAAGTAGCAGAAGAAGCAGGAATTGACAATTTCCGTCGTGTTCCTGCTCCCAATACCCATCCAGTATTTATTAATGCACTTGCAGACTTAGTGATTAATGCGCTCAAAAACCCCAGTTTCAAGCTTTCACAAGCTGCCCAAATGAAAAAAAGGGTGAAAATGTACCCCCAAGAGCGTTGGGAATGGGGTTTGACTACTAGTGCTGAAGTATGGAATGGTCGGATTGCCATGTTGGGCTTTATCGCCTTAATCATCGAATTGATTACCGGTCATGGCTTCTTGCACATGATTGGACTTTTGCAATAAAGAGAATTGGGCATTGGGCATGGGAAAGAGGACTTGGGGACTCTTGAGAATTGGGGACAAGGAGAAAGACTTGTTGGAAGCTCTAAACTTTTGTCATCTTGTCCCCTTGTCCCCCTGCTCCCTGCGCCGTGCCCTATGCCCCATGCCCCTTGCCATTATTATGATACCAGTCATACCAATGCTTTGCACTACGAACCGCAAACCAGAGCAGTATTAAAGCAATTAATCCCCCTTGCCAGGGAGCATCAAAGGCAAAAAGTACTAAAGCAATACACAAGGTATCTTGAAGAAAGACTGCCCACAAAGGTAAGCCGCGTAACCTATAAAACCAGCCAACTTGAACTAGTTGGAGTACTAAAGCTAAGGAACCCCCAATACAGGCAATCATCCAGCTTGGCGTTGCTGTTGCACTAGCTACTGCTAATCCCATAATTGCCCCCACGACGGGAGACATGAATAATTGAACTAGTTGTAGCAATCTTTGTCCCCATAGCTTTTTTGAGGCTAATAATTCAACTAAAGACCAACAGCTGAGGCAAGCTAACAATATTGGTGGAGAAATGTTAGATAAGATCGGAACTTGTGACCACAAGCTACTACCCTGCAACAATCCAATGATTAGCAAAGGTATACCTATTCTCATTCCTGCTGCCGCAGAGGCTGAAAGTGTGGCTAGGATTTCAATCATTTAGGCACTCGAAGCACTAATAAATAAGTAGTATTATGTTCGTTTAATTACTTATTTAACCCTAAGAACCCCACCCCGCCAAAGCTGCGCTTTGTCTCCCCTCCCTGCATGCGGGGAGGGGTTGGGGGTGGGGTGCGATGACTTAGAGAATCACAACTAATTATGCGGACATGATGTAACCGTATGTTATTTATACTACCCGGTGCTGGCAAAAATTCCAGCACTAAACTAATAGTCTTCAGCAATGCAATACTAAAGATTTTTGGTATTTTTATATATCTTCTTTGAAAAACTTTGCGTATTTTTTAAGTAACAGGTTAGTAGTAAGCGCCCAAGCGCTCACTACAAGTAAATTAATCCTAAATTCCTAGTCGTTGATAAATCTCTTCTAAATGGCTCAGATGCTGCTGGGGGTCAAAACAGACTTCTAGTTCTGCTGGAGACAACTTTTCGGTAACGCGAGGATCTTTGCTAATCAAGTCCTGAAAATTACCTTCTGGCTTGTTCCAAGCGGCGTGAGCGCTTTCTTGAACGATCGCATACGCTTCCTCTCGGCTGCTTCCCTTGTCTATCAAGGCTAGCAAGACTTTTTGGCTGAACACAACGCCGCCGTAGCAGTTGAGATTTCGTTCCATGTTTTCAGGATAAACCAACAAGTTTTTCACCAAGTCGGTTATTTCTGACAACATAAAGTGCGTCAAAGTGCAAGCATCTGGCAAAATTACCCGTTCTACAGAACTATGGGAAATATCCCTTTCATGCCAAAGAGCAACGTTTTCCAAAGCTGCACCAGCATGGCTTCTGACGAGTCGCGCCATTCCCGTCAGTCGTTCTGAACGGATGGGATTGCGCTTGTGTGGCATTGCCGAGGAACCTTTTTGACCTTTGGAAAAGAATTCTTCAACTTCTAGAATGTCTGTTTTTTGCAGATTGCGAATTTCTACAGCAAAACGTTCGATGGATGCTGCAACTAAAGCTAATTGTTGCACATAGTCGGCATGGCGATCGCGGGAAATAACTTGAGTTGAGGCCGTATCAGGTTTAAGTCCGAGTTTTTGGCAAGCGATCGCTTCTACACGCGGTTCAACATTCGCATAAGTTCCCACTGCACCGGAAATCTTACCCACAGCGATCGTCTCGTGGAGAATTTTCAGGCGTTCCTGGTGTCGCAACACTTCTGCTAACCAACCAGCTAACTTGAAACCAAAAGTGATCGGTTCAGCATGAATACCGTGCGATCGGCCAGCCATCACTGTATGACGATGTTCCCGTGCTTTTTCGCGAATTACCTGAATTAAATCTTCCAGACATTGCAATAATATATCCAGGCTGGCAACCAATTGCAGTGCTAAAGCTGTATCCAAAACATCCGAACTAGTTAAACCCAGGTGAATGTAGCGTCCTGCATCACCAACATATTCGTTGATATTTGTCAAGAAAGCAATAACATCGTGGCGGACTACAGCCTCAATTTCTAGCACCCGCTTTGGGTCAAAATCTGCCTTGGCTTTAATTTCCTCAACCGCCTCAGATGGAATGTAACCAAGTTCAGCTTGAGCCTCGCAAACAGCAATTTCGACTTGCAGCCAAGTTTTTAGCTTATAGGCTTCACTCCACAGATTAGCCATTTCGGGTAAAGTATAACGCTCAATCACAGTTCGGCACAGAATACAACCGTCATATTTTACAGTTTAATTAATGTAGATCGCTTTTTAGTACTGCTTTTTGCTCAGGGATGGTACCAGTTTTGGAGTCGAAGGTGATGATACTAATTCTGCCGTCAGCCTCCATATATGCAAACTTCACATCTGCTAAAAATTCCACACCTTGCTGGCGTAACTTGCTCATCAACTCATCGTCTGTAATTAACTCTCGTTGTAAATGACGCTCAATCATCCGACCATTTTTTACTAGTAGCAGTGGTGGCTGATTCAGAAAACGTTGGAACTGGGGGATTTTATAGCCTAACCAGTTCAGCAAGTAACTCCAAAAAATCACAGTTCCTACCAGGATAGCGCCTTCAGTAATCGATGTATAATTACTCGCCATAGCATTTTGAGCAGCTTCAGCAAATAGCACAACTACGAGTAAATCAGTGATTCCTAATGTTCCTAGTTGTCGGCTAGGAAGAAAACGTAGCACTGAGAACAGTGCTAAATAAACCAGCGAACCACGGATAATCAACTCAAAAACGCTGATGCTAGGAATAAAGATTGCCTGCCAATTGATAAAAAACCATTTTTCCATTAGCACTGATTTTCTTCCTTTCTCGATATACTTCTGGAAAAAATCCAGTATAGGTTATTTATCTGTGGTCTTATTTTATAAGACTAACTTTTATTAGAGGTTAAATACTTCAACATCTATCAGATTTATAAACTTAAATTCTTAACAATCAGGAATTAAAATCGCTGATTTTTCCTTCTCTGTTTTAAACGCTTAGGCTTATTGAAAGACTGGAGTAAACGACTAATCAAATTAGAAGGAGGCTTTTTCTTAGTGGAGGATTGACTTGTTGGCGCCTTGCCATTATTTTTCGTGTTATCAGATAAAGGTATGGCATGTTTAGATGGGGTTATGCCACTACCGTACCTTCTAGCATAAACTTGGGTAAACTCTGCACCGAAGAAAAGAATCTGCGCGGCATAGTTAACCCAAGCTAAGATTACTACCAGTGAACCAGCTGCACCATAGGCTGAACCAAAACTGCCATTACCTAAATATTGTCCTAACAAAAATCTACCAATAGAAAACAAAAAGGAAGTGAGCATAGCTCCAATTAAAACATCGCTCCAACCAATTTCGACATCTGGTAGAACTTTAAAAATAAGTCCAAATAGGAATGTAGTAATGGCAAAAGAAAGGATGAAGTTGATAATCTGCCAGAGAAAATCTACACCTGGTACTAAGTTACTAAAGTATGTTAATAATGCTGCTAATACCGTACTAATCACCAGAGAAACTAAAAGTAAAAAGCCAATACCGATCACCATTGCAAAGGACAAAACGCGTAGGCGAATCATGTTAGTTACATTGCGTCCGGGTTTCGGTTTAACTTCCCAAATCGTGTTGAGTGAATCTTGCAACTCGGTAAATAAACCAGTAGCACCTAAGAGCAAAACTCCAATACTAATGATAGAAGCCATTGCTCCTGTTTGTGGTTTGTTAGCATTCTGAATGGCTGTTTGGATAAATGCTGCGCCATCTCGGCCGACTAAACCTTGAATTTGTCCAACGATTTGACCTCTTGCCGCTTCTTCTCCAAATACTGCCCCTGCGATCGCAATTACAATAATTAGCAATGGTGCAATAGAAAAAATTGTGTAATAAGCTAGCGCCGCCGCTAACCGTGAGGCTTTATCCTCACTCCATTCTTTGAATGTCTCTTGTAATAACTTCCAAATCGCCTGCAAATTCATCCAATCAGTCTCCTTAAGCGGTATCGGTTACTTCCTGATATATTGGATACTGATTTCATAAGTAGAGGCATCCCCCCAAGGGAGTTTGTGCAGCTTCCTTGGGGAGGAATTTAGCAGAATCTATAATTTCCTTAATGGGAATATCTATAAATAATTTGCTTTTTAGTAGATAATAGGTAGTGCGAACGCATTAGCATATAAAATGCAGTGGAGCGATCGCATAATCCCTTGATTGATTTCCCTAATTCGGTTAGCTATCTAAAGCTTCAGACTGAAAATTTATTACTTACTCATTAACGCTTCCGATTCAGTAACCGATTCTCCTGCCTGTTATAAATTACGTAGGGTGTTTAACGATAAAAAACCAAACCCGACTTTAGAGGCAATATCTAGTAGCGTATAACCCATTGTTTCCCCGCCTTGACCAACAGCGTTAAACCCTTCTGGACTAAGAATCCACACAATTGGATAAAGTGTCCACAGCACCAGATGCACAGTTACCAGCTTGCGGAATGCTTGCTTGGATCTGGGATGTTTGCGTTCTGCCTCGATTCGGTAGGGCTTTACTAATAAGTAGAAAACCGCCGCGTAAGCACCACAACTAACAATATACCAGATATAGCTGATCGGCTTGGGTGTAACTGTGGCGAGGAAGCCAGTGGCAAGCATATAGGCGTTTGCTCCTAACAAGCTACCTGTAATCAGCAGATTGGTTTTTCCCAAGAAAGTCAGATCCAACAACAACAGTGGCGTTGAGCAAAACCAAGTGACAAATCGCACCCAATAAGTTGGACGCTCATTGATGATGTTAACTCCTTGACCGAATGCCATTGCTAAGTACAACCCACTAGCAATTAAGCAAATGAAAAAATTAAGTGTATACAGTATTTTCCAGCGTTCATTTTTACCATTGTGTGCGCCTACGCCGAAAAAAGCACAACCCAGCGCCATACTGATGACACCAATCCACAGCCAAGTTTGAACCATAAATATTTTCCTGCTTGTTGGGAACTATTAATGATAAATTGCTAAGAATAACTTTTACTAGTTATTCTTATTTGTTTTTGCTTGCCTAAAAATCATTATTTTAATTTTTTATTATACTAGCTTTAATTATTAATAAATATATTTTAACATAGATTTTAGATGAATAAAAATTAGTAAAAATCTGATTTAAATACAATCAAAAATTAGACTTTAGTAGCTTGCAATTTAGTTCAGCATAAGCAATCTCCTCTAGAGCGATACTTTATTGCTAAATCTGCAATAGTCCGTGCTAGTTTGAGAATCCGATGTCTACGACGGGCTATGACGCTCTCTAGGAGACGCTACGCGAACGTGGACTCGCTACCGCTACGCTATCGACGTCGCGCCAATTGGCGATAATTGAATATCTGCTAATGTTGATAATATAACAAAGCAACTATTACCTAAAAGGAATGACACAAACGGCAGCAATTACAGAAGTAATTACCACTCTTCAGGATGCAGAAAACCGATTCGGTTTTGTCCGTGTTGAAGACGAAAAATTTTTCCCAGAGTGGTATGAGGGATTGTCTGAAATTACGGAAGCGGAAAAAGCCTCTGTGGATGTCGTGCGGCGTAGATATCTTTATCACCGTGCCGGAGGTGATTTACTAGAAGGGACAGTCATATTGTTATTGGTGTCACCAATACTTGTACTTGCACTCTCTGGATTTTACGATCCTCCTTTCAGAATTAAGGCTGAATCATCTGTAGAATTAGTTCTAGATGATGGCGAGGAAATACTACGCGGACGGATTGACGTTTTAGTATTACAAGATCAGTTGTGGGTGATGGTATTAGAGTCGAAAAAAACTACGCTGTCAGTTTGGGCGGCTGTACCACAAGCCCTAGCTTATATGATGGCTAACCCCAACTCCAGTAAACCTGTATTTGGGATGGTGACGAATGGAGACGATATTTTATTTGTCAAAGTGACGCAAACAAATACACCACAGTACGATTTATCAAGAGTCTTTGCTCCGTTTGCATCTGCCAGAGAACTATACGCCGTTTTGCAAATTCTCAAGCGTATTGGTCAGTTAATTTCTCCTGCGTCTTAAGTGGCTGTTCTAGCTGCTGGTAGCACGAACTATCGAACTATCTGCCTTAACCTTTAACAGAGTTAAGCTATCATCATACAAGACAACTACTGCATTCTGTCGATTGTGCGATATTGAATTGCTTCCGCTACATGATTAGTTTTTAGCTCATCATCCCCTGCTAAATCTGCAATAGTTCGTGCTACTTTGAGAATGCGATCGCTTGCTCTTGCCGATAACCCTAATTTTCTAATTGCTGCTTCTAATAAATTCCGGCTAGCATCATCTAGCTTGCACCATTTTTGGAGATGACGACTTTGCATGTGAGCATTGCAACGCAGATTTGCCTCTCCTTGGAAACGGGTAATGGCGTGATCGCTTGCTTGTTGGACTCGTTGTAGTACTGTTATTGATGCCTCTCCGGTAGGCTGTTGGGTAATCTCTTCTGGTTTCAACCGATTCACCGCAACTTGTAAATCAATTCGATCCATCAACGGCCCAGAAAGTTTTGCCCAATATTGCTCACGTTGACGAGGAGAACAAGTACATTGTTGGATGGTATCGCCATAATAACCGCAAGGGCAGGGATTGGTACTCGCCACCAAAGTAAACTGCGCGGGAAACATTACTGATAGTTTGGTACGGGAAATCGTCACATAGCCATCTTCCAAAGGCTGGCGTAAAAATTCTAATACATCTCGTTTAAATTCTGTCAACTCGTCTAGAAACAGCACGCCCCTATGAGATAATGAGATTTCTCCAGGACGAGGGAAGCTACCACCACCAACCAGAGAAGGCCCAGATGCTGAATGGTGGGGACTGCGAAAAGGGCGATCGCGTACCAAGGAACCGCGATTTTTTAATAAACCAGCCACCGAATGGATGCGAGTCACTTCTAAAGATTCGGCAAAACTTAGGGGCGGTAAAATTCCTGGTAAGCGTCGTGCTAACATGGTTTTCCCACTACCTGGCGGCCCGACAAAAATGAGATTGTGTCCACCAGCTGCCGCAATTTCTAAGGCACGACGCGCATGAGCTTGTCCTTTTACATCATGCAAATCTGCGCCAGGGTAAGATACTGTTGCTATCTCTGTTGTATGATCAATTTGCACAGGTTTGTAACGCCCCGGATTATTTAAAAAATCCACCACATCAGACAGATGTTTGCAAGCGTAAACAGCCAAGTCTTGAACTACTGCTGCTTCTTGGGCATTATCAGCAGGGATAACTAAACCTGTAATTCCCATCTTTTGGGCTGCTGCTGCGATCGGCAAAACACCAGCCACCGGGCGCAAACTGCCATCCAGAGAGACTTCGCCCAAAAATAGATAATCCCCCAATAAATCAGCACTAACTTGCTCAGAAGCTGCCAAAATTCCCACACTAATAGGCAAATCGAAACAGGGGCCTTCTTTCCGTAAATCTGCGGGAGTTAAATTGATTACAATTTTTCGCATGGGAAAGGCGAAACCTGCATTCTTCAGCGTTGCTTTGACTCTTTCTCGTGATTCTTGAATCGCTGAATCTGGCAATCCTAAGACAACAATTCCCGGTAATCCCCCTGACACATCGACTTCTACGCCGACTTTGACGGCATCGATGCCCACAATTGATGCACTCCAAACTCTGGCAAGCATTGATTATATAACAGTAAACCTTTCAAATCTCTAGCAGATGAGTCGCTATATTGGCATTAGTGAAACTACAGAGACAATTTTTCAGCAAAATAGTTACCGCGAATTTTCAGGTAAATAGACCACACGGTAACACTGCATTATATGATCTACGCATTTGTTATTTCGGCGTACGCATTTGTTATTTCGGCGTACGCATTTGTTATTTCGGCGTACGCATTTGTTATTTCGGCGTACCCATTTGCTATTTCGGCGTACCCATTTGCTATTTCGGCGTACCCATTTGCTATTTCGGCGTACCCATTTGCTATTTCGGCGTACCCATTTGTTATTTTGGCGTGTCCTTAACACACCCTAACCGACTGCAACAGCAGCACTATCATTGATTAACTTGCCATCTTCCATGTAGACGATGCGATCGGCAATATCTAAAATGCGGTTGTCATGAGTAACTAAGAGAATAGTACAATCTTGTTCTTTAGCTAGGGTTTGCATCAGGTTGACCACATCTCGTCCCGATTTACTGTCAAGGGCAGCGGTAGGTTCATCTGCTAAGACGATTTTAGGACGACCGACTAACGCCCGAGCGATCGCAACTCTTTGTTTTTGTCCTCCAGATAAATCATCAGGATAATAATTCAGGCGATTTCCTAATCCTACTTCCTCTAACATTTGGGCTGATCGGCTTTTCATTTCTGCCGGGGAAATATTATTATGCACTTCCAAACCCATTCTGACGTTCTGGAGCGCTGTCAGGCTACCGTGCAGATTGTGCGCTTGGAAAATATAACCGTTACTGCGTCGCGCTTGAGTAAGTTGTCCTTTGTTAGCCCCACACAATTCTTGTTCCAATATTTGCAAACTGCCAGATTGGGCAGAACGCAAGCCGCCGACTAAAGTGAGAAGTGTAGTTTTCCCAGAACCAGAAGGCCCTGTCATAATAATAATTTCGCCCGCGTTAATATCCAGGTTGATATCAAAAAGAACTTGCTTACGGAGTTGACCATGACCAAAATAGTGGTCGAGATTTTTAACAGAGATTACTGGTTGACTACTCATAAATAGCTTAATTACTCGTTATGATTGTCATTAGTCCTTTGTCCTTTGCAAATGACTAATGACTAATGACAAATGACAAATTTAAAACATATCTGCGGGGTCGGCGGACTGTAATTTACGGGTAGCGATCGCACCAGAAATTATACACATAATCATAGTCAGCGTTAATACCGTCAAAGCCCGTGCTACGGTCATGTAAACTGGCAAATTGGTGGCATTACGAGTTAAATGATAAAGTCCTAAAGGTGCGATCGCTCCTGGGATAAAGCCCAAAATCGCCAAAATTATTGCCTCTTCAAACACCACACCTAATAAGTAGAGATTGTTATATCCCATTGCTTTAAAAGTGGCATATTCTTTCATGTGGGAATTCACATCTGTAGAAAGAACTTGATAGACGATAATCACGCCCACCAAAAACCCCATTGCTACACCCAGGCTGAAGATAAACCCGATCGCCGTATTTGTTTTCCAGTAATTTATTTCAAATTCGAGAAATTCTGCTTTGGTTAAAACTTTAACATCATTATCTAAATGAGATTCTAAAGCTATTTTAATCTGTTTTGGGTCATAGCCTGGTTGCAGTTGCACTAAACCTAGACTGACACTACTTGCTTCTTGTCTGGGAAATAGTCGCAGAAAGTTCTGGTCACTGGTGATCAAAGTACCATCGGCTATGAAGGAAGCTCCGACTGAAAATAAGCCGTTAATGGTAATTGTTCGCCGTTCTATTTCGGTTGTGACAGTTTTACCTTGTTCAATTTTGGCGATCGCGTCATTGTAATCTCCTCTAGAGGCGCGATCGAACAAAACGGTATCTGGTAGCTTAATAGCATCTATCTGACGATTCACATCCGCTAAGTTCAACATTTGCCGATCGGGATTGAACCCCATAACTAATATTGTCGTCTTCTTATGTGTTTGGGGATTTTTCCAATCAACAATGTTGACATACATTCCTTCTGCCGACTTTACACCTGGTACATCCATTGCTTGATACAACCGCCGCCGCGTAAAGCTAGACATATATGCTAAGTTACGTGCTTGGGGGCTGATAACAAACATATCAGCCTGCATACTTCGATGCAGCATTGTGTTACTTTCAAACAGGGCATTCTGAAACCCTAGCTGCATGAACATTAGAACATCGGCAAAAGCAATACCTGACAATGCTACCAAAAGACGGCCTTTTTCATGACTCAGTTGCAACCATCCTAAAGGCGTTCGCCGCCGCAGTTGTTCGATTAATTTCATAAGAGGGAGTGGGGAGTAGGGAGTGGGGAGATGAGGGAGCAGGGGAGGCAGGGGAGGCAGGGGAAGCAGGGGAGCAGGGGAGCAGAGGAGCAGGGGAAGAAAAACTATTGATTCTTTAACTATGCCCAATGCCCAATGCCCAATGCCCCATACCCAATGCCCCATTCCCAATTCCCAATTCCTTTTAAATTTCAATTACCGCCTTGACTTGCAAATTAGTGAAGCTAGAAGCATTTTGGCTAGATAGTTTATTCAGCTGCACATGCACTTCCACCACTCTGGCATCAATATTGCTAGAGGGATCAGCATTGATCAGATTTTGCCGCTTTACTTGCATACCAATCCAATCCACTCTTCCCTCTAGTTCATGGCGTAGGGAATCACTACTTACCCGCACATCCTGTCCCGGACGCACTTTTTTGATATCACTCTGGTAGACTTCTACTACTGCATACATCTGGTCGGTTTGGCCTAGAGCTACAATTCCTTCATTGCCTACAGTTTCTCCGGCTCGTGTATTAATCTCCAAAATTCGACCGGCTTTAGGAGCCACAACATAAGCCTGCGCCAGTTGTATTCTAATTTTATCTGCCGTAGCTTGAGCGCTGTCTACCTCTGCTTGTGCGTTTGCTATATCTGTTGGACGGACTTCAGCAGTTTGATTCAAGTTAGCTTTTGCTTCGTTAATCTGCTGTTGTAAGCTAGCGAGGGTTTGATCTTGGTTGGCTTTTGCTTCGTTAAGTTGCTGTTGTAGGGTTGCGACAGTTCTTGTCTGAGTGGCTTGGCTTTCAATTAACGCTTGAGTGGAAGTTTCGGCGTTTAAGCGTCTACTATCAACTTCCTGACTAGAAATTGCTCCTGCTTTATATAAAGTCTCGTAGCGCTGCACGTCAGCTTCGGCATTACGTCTCTCGGCTGCTACGCGAGCTACTGTTGCTTGCAAGCTGCGTTGTTGCCCAAGGAGTTCAGCTTCTATACGATTAATTGTGGCTTGTTGAGTTTTAATATTTCCTTCTAGTTCTACTTGTAAACGATTTACGGTAGCTTGACGCGCTCCAATTTCTCCCTGTTTGGCTCCAGCTTTTACCTGGTTAAGGCGGGTTTTGGCAACTTGAACTTGTTTTTGGGCTTCAATCAAACTAGCTTGTAGACGATCGCGGTTGTCCATAATCGCAACTATCTGTCCAGCTTTGACGCGATCGCCTTCTTTCACCAATAGTTGATCTACCCGATTTCCTTCACCAGTTGAAGAAGGCGCTGACAGTTTTATTACCTCTCCCTTTGGTTCTAACCGCCCTAATGCTGTTACCGTTTTTACCACAGGCTGAACTGCTACTGGGGTTTTTTGTTTTTCATTAGCTGTAGCCTGGAACTTCATCACAGCATAAACACTGATTCCGCCTATTGCTAGAGCTGTAATTATTGCAAGTAGAACAGGCGATCGCACAAGATTATGAGAAGACCTTAAGCCCTCTGAATTCCTGTTTTGCTCCATACTATTTTTCCTTACCACCAGTAGCAACTTGTACTAAACTGTCCAGTTCAATTTATGCTAAACTAAACGGACTAGTTTAGTCAATATGATACAACTAAATTTGTCAATCAATTTACTCGGCATTATGGAGCAAAATGCTATTCCTGTCCCCTGCCCCCTTCAACAAAGGATATATTTATTTTCGCCATTTTCTACTGGAGCATTTTGCAGCATCTATTAATATTGTTTATAGGAAAGGATAATTAATAAATGGTACGCATCAAAGCTGACGAAGTTGATCGAGACAATTCCGTTGATAAAGTGGAGCAAATTCTGCAAGGGGCAATGCAAGAATTCCTTCAACATGGCTATGCTGGTACAAGCATGGATCGGGTAGCAGTAGCAGCAGGCGTTTCTAAAGCGACAGTCTACAGCCACTTTCAAGATAAAGAAGGACTTTTTAAAGTACTGTTAGAGCAACTAGCAAGCAAAAAGAACAGCTCCATTTTTGGCACAGAACCTATTGAGGGAGAACCAGCCACTATACTGCACCAGGTAGTAACTAAAGCATTAGAGCAGATGCTTAACGATAAAGAACATAGTGCATTTATGCGAGTATTAATCGGAGAATCTGGGCGTTTTCCTGAGTTAGCTCAAATTTGTGTTCGGGCGCTAATTAAGCCAGTAGCGGAAACTCTGACTCAGTACTTAGCGGCTCCAGAACTAAAGATACCTGACCCAGAGGCAACAGCAAGAATTCTTATAGGAGCATTGGTGCATTTTCATATTACTCAAAATGTGATGCATGGACAGGATATTGTACCAATGGAAAGCGATCGCCTGATTGATGCCTTGACACACCTAATCAATAAATGCGCTGATTAGATTAGCTATTTCCCGGCGCTTCTTCGGTCAGAAGGTCAAATATTACCTTGATTAAGATCGTGTTTGCCAAATTATCCATAATCATAAAACAACCTCACCCCCAACCCCTTTACGCCTGTGGGGTGAGGTTCTCCGAGTTTAATAAGTAATCAAGCAGATATGACATAACTCAATACTGGAATATTTGGCCCGGATTTCTCACAAGTGAGAAATCCGGGCGTAGTGTACAATAAAAATACCTTTAACTAATACAGATTGTAAAACCTTACTTGGCGTAAAAACCTTGAAAAGGTATAAGTTAATTATTAAAAAATTTCTGGCCAATATCTCTTCAAAATTGGCTAACGTTACGTAGTTATGCTTATAGTTTAATAAGTAATCAAGTAAATATGATATAACTCAATGGTAGAATATTTGGCCCGGATTTCTCACATGTGAGAAATCCGGGCCAAATATACAATTAAAATACTTTTTATTAATACGCATTGTAAAACCTTACTTAGCGTAAAATCTTGAAAAGGTATCAGTTAATTATTAAAAAACTGCTGGCCAATATCTCTTCAAAATTGGCTAATCTTGCATAGCTATGCTTATAAGTCTTCGGATGGCGTAGATTAAAAATATTAAAAATAGTTCATAAAAAAGCTCTAAAAAATATATGGCTACTGAAAACCTTCTGCTTGCCGCCCTACCCAGTGAGGTGTACAAGCGGATAGAAAACAAAATGGAGCAGGTCGAGCTGTCATACGGCGAGATACTCAACCGACCCGGCCAAACCATTGAAGAAGTTTACTTTCCTCTCACTTGCCTGATCTCAGTCACTATTACGATGATGGACGGCATCACGGTTGAAGCCGGAGTGGTCGGAAGCCGCGAGATGGTAGGAATTAACGCTTTCATGGGCGGCCAGGAGACGACGCAGACCCAGTACATCGTTCAGGTTCCCGGCAAAGCGGTGAAAACGAAGGCAC
Source organism: Nostoc sp. CmiVER01 (assembly GCF_034531135.2). Lineage (NCBI taxonomy): Bacteria > Bacillati > Cyanobacteriota > Cyanophyceae > Nostocales > Nostocaceae > Nostoc > Nostoc sp. CmiVER01. The sequence continues at coordinate 58,588 of NZ_JAVRBU020000017.1, read as the reverse complement.
ATCTGCTGCTGCATGAGTTCGACACCAATAAGTCGCTGCGGGACGTGATGCTCAAATACACACAGGCTTATCTCGCGCAAATCTCGCAGAATGTTGCCTGCAACCGCACTCATACTATAGAAAAACGCATGGCCCGTTGGTTGCTTGAGTCGAGCGATCGTCTCTACTCGGATGAACTGTTCCTGTCTCATGAGTTCCTTTCCCACATGCTGGGCGTGCGCCGTTCTGGTATCACCGAAACCGCGCACATCTTAGAAAAGAAAGGTCTTATCAAATGCGGCCGAAAGAAAATCAAAACCGTTGATCGACAGGGGCTAGAAGAGGCTGCCTGTGAGTGTTATAGAGTAATCAAAGAGGAATACGATCGCCTTCTAAACTTTAAGTTAGAGAGATAACGTGTAGAGAACTTGCAACAAGTCTTTCCCCTTGCTCCCCTGCCTCTTATAAGCCCTTCTCATATTAAAAGCGCTGATTGAGGCTGTTGCCAGATATGAGTCATATCGCGCACCATCCAGCGCAAACCTGTTAACTTGCCTTTAACGTCGCGGATAAGAGCTACAGTCATAGCAGCCTCAAAAGGCTCACAATCACGAGGCTGTATGCGTAATATCCACTCTTGGATATAGTCACACTCACACTCGTATATCTGATTTAGTTGGCAACGAAACGCGTGACGTTCTTCTACTGGAATGAAACAGGCTAACGGTTTGTTGACCAAAAATCGCTGTTGAACATTGAACAGTGCGGCAGTGGCATAATTAGCTGACTGAATTTTTCCTTGTGTGTCACTCACCAAGTAAGCATTTGGGATAAACTCCAATAGGTCTTGGTAGCGCTTGTATTCCTCTCTAAGTCGTGCTTGTACATCTCCCAATTTTTGAGTTTGCTCAAACAGCTTCTCTGTAACTATCTCTAGTCTTTTTGAAACAGTATCAAGTTCCTTCAAGAATGCTAGCAGCAAATCGGTTTCTGGCTGTACAGGGGTGTTTGCATCTTGGTAAAGGTTAGCTAAACGCCCTTGCACTGATTTTAACTGCTGGGCAAACATATCTAAGTTCATTATCAATTCAGGTGGCATCTAAATTTCAATCCCTGAATAAAAACAAAAAGACTGTTAACCAATTTCTAATGGATTTTATCCCGCCAATGATTTGTTACGGGATTCTAGCCAGTAACGATAAGTTAAGGGATATTACCATCTATGAATTTGATCCTAACTTCTCATAACTTCGGGATTGCCTACATTGAAGTATTATTTAAAGACTAAAACACCTAGTCGCTCTCAGTCAGTACGATTTCGTACAATATTATGAAAGTTTGTTCTTGATACTTAGACCCCGGTATCGCTGTAAGAGTCGCCACGAGTTCTTACCCTCTGGCTTTGATAAACTACAACCAAGTAACGAGGTTGAAAGGTTGCTTCTCCCTATAACCCTTACAAATAGACATTTTTGGAAAGTATAGGATTTCTCTTTCTGACTCAATTTTCTTAAAAGCACCCCTAACCATAGATAAAGTACTTATCTAGTTGGAGAAAGGCATTGAGGTTATTTTAATAACTATGCCGAAATTCTGATAATTTTGCTTTGTATCTCTTATTGCTAGCGAACTTAACATTAAACTATACTTTATCTGTCTTCACAAATTCACTAGATAGAAGAATAAATTTTGCAAAAAGAGTAATTTTTTTACATAAGATTAACCACGGTCAGTTTTCTAGTTTATAGGAATTACGAAAAATGACTGTAAAAACTTCTTTTGCAATAATTCTTGCATCTAAATAATACGGATTTTTACCAACCCTATACAAAAGGTCTAAAAATTAGATGGATGATTTAAAACAATTAGATAAGTATGCCTTTCAAGTCTTAACGATGAGCAGAGAGGGGTATTCTAGTCGCCAGATCGCCCAGCAGTTTCATCTAAGTTATAAGACAGTAAAGGATATTGTGGAACGGTTTTCTAATTAGCGATAAAATGAAGAAAATTTTCAATCCCTATCTCGGTTAGTAGGTTTGGATTTTAGAAATATTAGTGCGCTTCAGCGCCGACTTAATATTTTTCTGTCACGATACTAGTGAGACAGGGCAATATTGTTATTACCGTGACTTGTTATCCAATCTCAAAATCCCCCAATAAATTGGGGGACTTTGACCATACTCCCAATCTCTTAAAACGTAAAAGTAGTCCGAAGTACACCTACAGTCGTAGTGTCATTGTTGCTGTTACCTTCTGGGTTAAAGAGAATAAATGCACCTGGGGTAATGCTGATATTATCGTTAAGTTGAAGGCGATAATAGGCTTCTAAATGGTAAGGAGTCGCCCGATTCTCGCCTGTAGGGGTAAGTTGAGCAGAACCACCAGTATCAGTACGGAAAAGCGGTTGACCAAAAAGAATCCCGGCAGTGTTTCCTGATTTGAATAAATCTCTGAAGTGAACTCCCGCCATCCAACTTGTAAAGGTGGTGGAAGCATTCACGGTATTTGAAGCAGCATCAACAAATAGTGCTGCACCGTAGCCAGATAAGGCTATTTTGGGAGACAATCGCCATGTTAACGTACCCCCAACAGAGTTGAGTGTGACCGGTGTTTCAGGCCCAACCCCTGCTAAAGCATTGATATCACTACTAACTAATCCTGTACCCAAAATATTGATTTCGTGATAACTGTGGGCATAGTTTAAACCAATATCAAAAGCGGAACTTGGCTTGAAGGTTAACTGTGTGGCAATTACACTACTACCACTAAATAAACCTGCTCCCAAAGGTGTAGTAGAAACTCCTGGTAATCCCGCAACGTCAGTAGCAGATTTTTGGGTTAAATTGGCATTTGGATTGCCGTATAAAGCTCTTAAATCCAAATTTGGCGAAATGTTAAAAATAAATCCCGCCGCCGATGCTAAACCAGTACCTGAAGTTCCACCAGAAACCCGTACCACAGGATTCAAGTTGCCAAAACGAGAAATTGACTCTTGTCCTTCACCATAAAAAGGCGTAATTGCTGGGAAAGCATCTGATGTCTCCGCCGCAGTTCCCGCAAACAAGGTTAATTTATTAGCGACGGGAAAGATATACAGTAATTTATAAAGCTGAACACTGTTTGAGCCAACACTCGACAAAGTATTGACATTTAACCCCGGAAATTGCGGCTCAAAACTGGTACGAGCGCTACTTGAACTTAAAATCGGCGAAGCTAATCCTAAACTTTGTTGTAAGCTACCCTCTCCAGTGGCTCCACCCAAAAAGTTATAAGCTTGCAATCCAGTAATTAATGAATCTTTACCAGTAAAGCTAGTGGTGAGATTTAACCGCACTCTATTAACTAAGATGATGTTCGAGTCGCTGTTATTAGGAGCGCCGCCGCTAGCACCAACACCAGCAATAATTACCTCTCCATTAAGTTTAGTAGTCGTAGAAAACTGATTTGCTTCTAGTTCTGCTGTGCGAGCTTCTACAGCATCTACTCGACCCCGCAATGTTGCCAATTCCGCCGCAAATTGTTCTTGTAGTTTCTGCAATGTGGCTAAATCTTCTTTCTTAACCAAATCAGCAGTTGCAGTGGCAATCAGTTCGTTGATTCGTTCTAAACAAGCATTTAAACCAGCAGCAAATTCATAGCGAGTCATCGCCCGATTGCCGCGATAGGTTTGATTGGGGTAACCTGCAATACAACCATAACGTTCGACTAAAGATTGTAGTGCCTGGAAGGCCCAATCGGTCGGCTGTACATCAGATAATTGGGATACCGATGTTACTTGTGCAAGTTTATATGAGGATGGAGATAAACTTGCTGATTGTTGTATGATTGGCTGCCAAAAGTTAACAGCAGAATCTACTCCTAAATCTTGATTTTTTTGCTGTTGATTGACTGAGGGTAAGTTTTTTTGACTTTCATTAGCTATCAGCAATTGACTGGAGGTATTATTTGCTAAATTGCTTTGATGAGAATCATTTTTTTGATAGCTGCCATCATCTTGATTAACAGCTACGTTTTTATCTGCAATTTCTGGACTAGGAAGGGCTTGCACAGGTAATAACCCAGCAATTAAACATAAAAATCCCATCCCACTAGCAGAAGCTAGTAGATATTTTGTCATCATAACTCCCAACACCAATAAAATAATGGAAAAATTAATTGCGATTTTAAAATGCATTGATAAGTAAATTTAAAGTAAATCTAGCAAGAGAGTCTTGTTAACTTTAAATTTTTGGTATCAGGATTTTTTCTGAATTAACTTACCAAAACATCAGCTCATATCGCAAGTATTAAATTATAGTAAATACTATTTTTGGAAAGAATTAACAACAAGTTATATTGATAGTTCTTATAGTTACCATAGAAAATTATAAATGGTTCGTGAACAGTATGTTCAGTAGGATGCCTGATTCATAATGCTTCCAATTTTTCTCTGTTCAAAGTTAAAATCGGATTACTATATTGACAAAATAATAATTAAATAAGTCTGATTTTGTGATAAAAGCGAATATAGGTATTGAGCTAAGGATTTTGGCTCAATACGTACCAAAGAATAATTTAGTCAAAAAAACTAAGAGCCTGCGATCGCAGGCTGCTCCATTTAGGTGTAAGTAATATCGGGAGGAAAACGGTGGAAATAAGTGCATATTTTAGTCCACAATTTCTCTGATTGAGATACTTCAAGAATTTAATCCCACCAATAGGTAAGAATAACCGCATCACAATCCTGGTGAACATCTTCACCCCATAGTCCCCCTTCCAATCTAGTTCTCAGTCGGCGCTTAAGCCGCAAACCGTAGTCTTCATTCGTCCCATCACTTATCTCTACCGAATCAGCTCGCCATTTTTTGCCCAAGTCTAAAAGCTCAGACACTTTTGTGTCTTGGTTCTCTGTAAGGATGTACAACGTATCGGCAGGATAAGCAATGAAATGGATGATGCTGGTTTCAGGCATGGGGCGATAGTTCGCCATTGCCAGGAGGGTATCAACCATACCACTAAAGCTTAAACCGTTTTCATCTGGTGCAAAGATTGGTTTTGTGAACAGAAAGCTTGCCCATAAATTTCTGTGGTTGGAAAGGTCAGTAATCACTTCTTCGCCATCAAACTCATTAAACCGACGCTGCCAAACCAAGGCAGCAAAGAGTTCTTGAGGAGAATAGGATTTCGCAATCGATTGGATTTTGCCTAAATCAAGCATCACATTGACGGTAAGTAATATTTTTAACAAAACATTTGTAACTACCCTTGCAGTTTATTTACCCAGTGCCTGCTATTCTTATAGTTACTTCGGTCTGTCATAGCAGATAGATTATCCTCAATAATGTTTCATTTATTAGCGCTCATATACCATCATGGTAATGTGGGTGCTTTTACTTTATCGCTCATTGCGAGAATCCGGTTTAATTTTTAGGCGATGTCTAGTGTTTGGTAGACTAAGCTGACACTGAAGCTTTAACTTGACCGAAACGGCGATGTCTACGACGGGCTACGCCTACGCGTCTTTGGTAGCTCAACAAAGCCTGATGAAACGCTTCTCTATTAAAATCTGGTCAAAGAATATCGGTGAAATACATTTCTGTATACGCCATCTGCCACAGGAGAAAATTACTCAATCGCATCTCACCACTAGTACGAATCAGCAAATCGGGTTCTGGAGTATCTGCTGTATAAAGATATTGTTCTACGAGACTTTCATTCACTTCTTGGGGACTAAGTTCGCCCTGTTGCACGAGTTGAGCTACTTGACGGCAAACTCTGGTAATTTCGTTGCGGCTCCCGTAGTTGACTGCAACAGTAAAGTGGATTGCTTGATTGTTCAACGTCTCTGTCATTGAACCTTCCATTTCCGTCTGTAGGGACTTGGGTAAAGCCGATAAATCTCCAATAAATGAGATTCGTACTCCTTCTTGATGCATCTGAGCTAACTCGCGGTGTAGTAATCGTTCAAACAAATGCATCAGAAAATCCACTTCTTCAACGGGACGCTGCCAATTTTCTGTTGAGAAAGCGTAGGCTGTCAACGCTTTGATTCCCCAATCTTTGCAGCAACGCAATAGTTTTTTGAGCGTCTTTGCTCCTTGGCGATGTCCAGCAATGCGTGGTAATCCTCGACTCGTTGCCCATCGGCCGTTACCATCCATGATGACGGCAATATGTTGGGGGATTTTTTGAGGGTTTAAATCGGTGGGTAATTTCGATTTGTCATTTGTCATTTGTCCTTTGTCCTTTGTTTTTACTAATATCTAATTTCAAATAAATCTTGCAGATAGTCTGGTGTAAGGGTGTTGTTCCAACTCCATAAACGATGCATGGTGTAGGCGAAGGTGAAAAGGAGAGTTGTTTTGTTGCTTAATGACCAAGCATTCCAGTTAAGAGTAGCCATCATGCGGCGGAGGGTACGTATGAGGTTGTTACGCTGATAGTTTTGCGTTAGCGAAGCTCACCGAAGGTATCGCGTTTTAATCAGCGTGTGTCCAATTCGCATCAACCCAGTATCAGGGAAAGTCCAGACTCCAAACCCCCAGAATTTGGTCGTATGGTTGATTTCATCCTGTGCTAGTTCCTCTAGAACATCTTGGAGTGCGCCAGTGGTATGAGCCATCAACCAAATATAAAGACAGGTAGCACCGTATTCTGTAGCAATGCGGTGTAAGCCGTGGCGATATAAATCTTCGTGAGCGTTATCTGTAGGGAGATAGCCTCTAACAGTACGAAGTTTTGGGGTAATTTTCTCGCCTGTTAATTGGGTGTAGATTTTAATTAATGCAGGTGTGTGTTGACGTTCTTCCTTTTCCCACAAACCAAGTTCTAGCAGTTCGCCATCTTTACCGACAGTTCCACCAACAAACCGAGCCATCTGAGGATGCAATTTTTCCAAATACTGCCGACTGGTTTGGGTATAACCGCGAATGGGAGCTTCTGTATCCATCGCACCTATCAATATAGATAAAAATACCTCTGCATCTAAGCCGATAATTTGATTGCGATTAATTGTTTGCCAGTCGATGTGTTTCCAGGGACGCGGTTGAGGATTGGCAAACTGTATCGGTAAATCTTGTAGACGCTCATGTAGTTTTTCGACTGCAATATATTTGTCTATAAGTGAACGAATGCGGTGCTGTGTTTGCAAGTAATGAGGGTTAGGATAGCTTTGACCTGCTAAGTCTGCTGTAATTGGGCTGAGGATATTAAGCATATTTTTATACTTAAATTTTTATCTCTATGCCCAATAGCCTAAGCGATCGCACTTCCTTTTGTCAGTCGGCTGAAGTCGGCAGTTTTATGTGATAGTGTTGCAAAAGTCGGGGAAAAAGTTGGTTATAGAAAATTTGGGTTTCCAACCTCGCCCTTCTAAGACGACTTTACAAAGTTAGAAAAGAGAATTGCAGAGAATGTAGCGAAATTGTTAGAACAAGGGTAGATAAAAGTTGAGTAACAGGATAAATCATGAACGCTTATAAAAGATATATCACTATTGAAGATCCAAAGCAGTTAGTATTATCTGATTTACCATTTAAAGCAGGACAGAGAGTTGAGGTGATTATTTTGACAGACGATAATCAAAGGGTTACTTTAGCAGAAGAATTAAAAAAGTTATTCAAAGAAATACAAGCGATACACGCAGATAATCCCTTGACTGATGAAGAAATAGCAGCAGAAATTGAAGCTTATAGACAGGGAGAATGAAAGTTATTATTGATACTAATATTGTAGTCTCTGCTGCTATAGCTGATAAAAATCCAGAGACAGTAATTTTATTTGTGATTGCTAATTCTGCTTTTGAGTGGGTTGTATCGGCAGAGATTATTGCAGAGTATAAGGAAGTTTTAAAGCGTCCTCGTTTAAAATTAACTGAGGCACAATACCAAAGATGGGTTTATTTAATTGATTCAGTGACAACACTCATTGATGTGGATGTGGAGGTTGATTTCCCCAGAGATAGGAAAGATGCAAAGTTTTTAGCTTGTGCTATTGCCGCAGGAGCAGATTTTTTTATTACGGGTGATGCTGATTTTAATGAAGCGCAAACTTTGTTAAACACAACTATTATTTCTCTGTCTTTATTTAAAAAGTTAGTTTATGATGTGAGGGAATAAGCTTCAATCTGGTAGGGTGCGTAAGATAGCGGCATAACACACCGTATAAAACTAAGCGATCGCACTTGCTTTTGTCAGTCGGCTGAAGTCGGCAGTTTTATGTGATGCGGTTGGAAGCGTCAAGGAAAAAGCCGGATTTGAATTGTGCTGATTTGATATTGAAGATTAGCTAATCAGATCAAAACAAATATTTTTAGTATAAAAAAGGACAATAGTTTTTTAAGCTCATAACACATATTCATTTTATCTTTATGAGTTATTTAGAAAAATTAGAATTTTTGCTGAGGTGGTTTTCCGTTTCCTGAGTTCACTATAGATAAAGAGTCTTAGAAGCTATTTATTTAAAGGGAAACAAGAAAATGTCTAAAACACCAAAGCTACCAAAGCCACCAAAACCACCCAAAGCACTTAAAATGCCCAAAGTAAAAGTTGTTAAAGGGTACGTTAAGAAAGATGGAACTTTTGTCAACCCTTACTTTAAAGGAATGCCTAAGATTTAACTAGTCATCTTTATGTCAGCTATGTCAGCCCTCATCCTAAATTTCTAGGTGAGGGCTAATCTATTGTTAATAACAAATATCAGCAATCGTCCCATTACGCTTCTGGCAGTTCACCAAATTGCTGACGATAACGCTCAAGTTGTTGTTGTAGTAATTCAAGCTGCTGGCGAGTTTGCTGTTCAGCTTCTTCTGGAGTTTGATAGCGCTTTCCCTGTTGGTCATACCAATACAAAACTTGACGCTGGATATTACCAGATATGTATTGCCCTCTACCGATTCCCAAACTAATTTCTGGCATCCAAAAGGGTTCACCAATTTGTAATTGATAGCTATTATCTACTAAGCGATAAACTTCAAAAGGTTGGTGGCGATCGCGTTGCCAATACTCTGGATTATAAATAATGTAGTACAGTACCCCTAGCTTGGCATAGGTGTCTAATTTTTTGTCATATTCTCCACCCGGAGTTAAGGAGACAATTTCTAAAGCCAGGATAGGCACTATGTTATTTTCTTCCCAGACACTATGTTATTTTCTTCCCAGACAACATAGCTTTTACGAGATTTATCTGCCTTGCGGCGTTCTACACCTAAGCTCAAAAATCCGTCTGGCACAATCGGCACAAGTGGACTAACCCCTGTGGTATGGTAAACGCCCATATCGACACTGAAAAACCAGTCATTACGGTTTGCCCAGATATATTGCAGCAAGAATAGAAGCAGGTTCGGAATAAAATTCTGGTCTTCGTTATCCACAGGGGTATCGTCTGAACAAGGAAGTTCAGCACTGCTAGGCAATTGACGGGGATCTGATTTCACCATAAGTAATGATGGTGCTGATGTTACCTAATGATTTTTATTCTAGACGATTCGAGGCGGACGATATACTTTAGGTAAACGTTCCAAGTTAGTGGCAATGAAGAATTTTGATATTCAGCTAGATGAAGAATATGCTCAAAAGCTTGCCTACATCCAACAGGAGGCTGATCAAGATACACTAGAGGCAATTAAATCTTTGATTGAACTGCGCTATCAACAACTTCAGCAACAAAAAACAGATCCCTTAGCTAAACTTAAGCAAAGTAAATTTATCGGCTGTTTCAAAGGAGAAACTGACTTAGCTGCTAATTCCGAAACCATTGTAAGATCGCTAATGCAAGAAAAGTATGATCGTCGCTGATACTGGCTTTTTCGTTGCACTTGGGAACCAAAACGATCAATACCATCAATTAGCACTACAAGTTTTAAATGCTCTCAATGAACCACTAGTGACTACTTACCCTGTTATTACCGAAACTTGTTACCTTCTTCTTGCTAGAGGAGGTGGTAATAATGCTCAATGTAGTTTTTTGAGAGAGGTTGCACAAGAAGCATTTGAAGTGTTTAACTTACAAAGTCACCATGTTGCACGCATGGTTTAACTCATGGAAAAATATGCAGATTTGCCAATGGATATGGCAGATGCTTCTCTGGTTGTTCTAGCAGAACATCTGGGACATGGACGAATTTTAACGCTTGATCAACGAGACTTTAATACTTACCGTTGGAATAACAGCAATCCTTTCAAGAACTTGCTGCTGAATTTTGAATAAAGTTTGCAAAAGTCGGGAAAAAAGTCGGGTTTACAGAATCTTATCCGAAAACTTCAGCAACATAACTGTAGATTGATTTATAGTTGTCCCTAAAATCTGAACTACCCTTGTTGTTACACAATGGACGCTGAAGCAGCATTAGCATGGTTAGACGCCATAATTCCTCCTCAGACTGGGGAACGATTGAGCGATTTGCAAAAAGTGATTCTTGTGCAAGTTTGGTTGGGTAGAAAATACTTAGATATCGCTCATTCTTACGGTTGTACGGAAGGACATGCTAAGGATGCTGGTTCTCAGTTATGGAAGTTGCTTTCTAAAGTATTGCGAGAAAAGATAACCAAAAGTAATTACCGCGCTACTTTGGAGCGAGTTCTGAGAAAAACTACTGCAATATCATCCAGTCTGATTGATTACTCGCGATCGCCCCAACCCACCCCAAAATTAGAGGATACCAATTTTATTGGACGAACAGAAGCGATCGCTCACCTGAATACTTTGGCAAATCAAGGATCGAAAGTCATAGTTATCCAAGGTGAAGGCGGTTTAGGCAAAACCACTCTAGCGCAGCAATATTTGCAAACTCAGGGGTTTGAGTTGGTTTTAGAACTGCTGATGGCGAAGGAAACTCAAAACATCACCCCCGCCGAACGAGTTGTAGAAGAATGGCTCAAACAAGATTTCGATCAAGAACCTGGGGTAGAATTTGGAGTTACATTAGGACGACTCAAGCGCCAACTCCACAATCGGCGAATTGGGGTGTTAATTGACAATCTCGAACCTGCATTGGATCAACAAGGTGGGTTGATTGCTTCTCACCGCAACTATGTAGAACTATTGCGGGTTTTGGCTGATGCTAGGGTGCAATCTGTTACTTTGATTACCAGTCGCGATCGCCTTTGTGAACCTGGGTTGAATGTGAATCACTATCGGCTTCCTGGTTTAGATGAAAGCGCATGGCAACAGTTTTTTAGCAACCAGGGATTAGTCATCAATTCGCCAACCTTGCAAATCATGCATCGCACTTATGGCGGTAATGCTAAAGCAATGGGAATTCTCTGTGGTTCGATTCAGGAGGATTTTGACGGTGATATGGCTCTTTATTGGCAAGAAAATCATGCCGATCCGTTAGCCGCAACCGACTTAAAAAATTTAGCAGTTAGTCAAATCAATCGTCTACAAGCCCTCGACCCCCAAGCATATCGCTTGCTTTGCCGTTTGGGATGTTATCGTTACCAAGATATACCCACCATTTCATCTCAAGGATTGTTTTGTTTACTTTGGGATGTCCCATCCGAGCAACATCGCCAAATTATCGCCTCCTTGAGAAATCGGTCTTTGGTGGAGTGCGAGAAAGGGGAATACTGGCTGCATCCCGTGATTCAAAAAGAAGCGATCGCACGTTTATGCCTTTGCAATGAATGGCAAATTACCAACCACAAAGCCGCAGAATTTTGGACAACTAATGTTAAACAAATTGAAACCTTTAAAGATGCTTTGCAAGCTTTAGAAGCTTATTATCACTATATAGATATTAATGAATTTGAATTGGCGGGTAAGGTCATTTTAAAAAGCCGAAATAATCAATGGCAGCAGTTTTTACCTCTTGGTAGTACGTTGTATCGGATGGGTTTAATTCAGCCGATACTTGCGGCGATTAATCAAGTTGTTAATAATCTGGAAAATGACCAAAATCTCAGTGAGCTTTACAATATATTGGGTGATTTATATTGGATAACAGGTAAAATTAGTCAAGCGATCGCTTGTCAACAAAGGACTATTACTCTGGCAACCCAAGCACTCAAATCACTTGTACCTCAGCCACGAAATAAACATACAGTTTATTATCTCAGGATGCTAGAGGTAGATTCTTTATTAAGTATTGGTCTTTACAAAATAGATTTGTGGGAACTAGAAGCAGCCGTAAACTTATTTCAGCAAGTAATTTATTTGGCTAAAAATACCGAGCATCATCGCTGGGCAGAGAAAGCTTCAGTGTGTTTAGCTTTGGTCTATTCTTATTTAGGTTTGCATGATGCCTCATCTGCATTAGCAGATGTAGCTTATCAAAATATTACAAACGAAAAATTGGTGGAACAGACTGGAAGATTTGTCTATTTCATGCAAATTTTGGGTCAAACCTATGTAAATTTAGGAGATTTTTCTAAGGCAAATCAAATACTTCAGCAAGCTTTGACTTTTGCTGAAGAAAGCCACTATATGCAGGTAAAAGCAAAAATACTGAATGGTTTAGCAGAAATCCATCGACAACAAGCATTTACATTAGCCCTTACTCATCATACAGAAGCAATCGAACTTTTAGATAAAATAAGTGCTAAGTGTGACCTGGCTGAAGCTTACTTCCAATTAGGTTTAACTTATCAAAAGATGGCAAAGCCTGATGATAGCCAAATGAATTTTAATCGAGCGATTCAACTATTCACTGAAATAAAAGCTCCGAAGCAAGTTAAAAAAATTTCCAACTGCGCTGCTCAAGGCTGTGTCAACCATTCCTGACATTATTGAGCGGATATCCCTGCTTTGTGCAGCTTGTTGTCTATCATTTTTAACTAAACTAAGACATAAGAGACTTCCAAATAGAAAAATAATCAATCGTTTTGGTAAGCAGTTATTGAGCAGGGGAAGAAGAAATCGGATAGTCGTATTGGATACAGGAATTGAGTAATTTAATTTTTGGAAGTCCCTAATGAGAAAAATTCAGCTTTGGCCGATTTTTGCGGTGGCGATCGCGCTCAACAAATTAAAATAACAAAACGCGATTGCATTGTCGAAGAGTATCAACTTGCGATCGCAATATTTTGAATAAATTACCGGGATCTGTTCAAGTTTTGTAAGTAGTTGGTTGCAAATGGATCGTAGACGCCCGTGCTGTCAATATCAACACCTACACCAGAGTCATCAATTCTAACAACCCCACCAATTTGGACAACAGCAAGTTGAGTAGCTGTAGGGAATAGATTTATTAAGACAGCAGGATCAATAATCACATCAGTATTGACAAAGACTGTTCTCGATACATCTTGTGCATTAGATGAGGATGCGGAAAACACAGCAGAACTTATTAAGAGCATAAAAGCTAGCTGTTTCCTGAACCGTTTGAACGATCGCATACCTTAATCTCCATAAAAACAAAGACAAGAAAATACCAAGCTCCAAAGACACCAAATATGTTTTTATTTGGTATCTTTGCAGCTTTTTATATTTCGATATTTATATATATAACTAGTAAATTTAAGGTTGAATTTTTCTAAAATCAAACTTTACAATACTTGGGTTTCCAAATTTAAATCAATTTCATTCACAGGTATTGGGCTGAAGTAGAAACTATGTTCTCTATGTCTAGGACGTAGATAGGCGTTACTTTTTTCTGGAATTGGGTAATGACCAACCTCGAATCTCAGGCGATCGCTAAACTTAATAGTAAGCTGGAATTGGTAAACCCTTAACAACCAAATAATCGCTCTTAAATTCCTCTGCAAAAATAAAAATAATAGCAAATTTCTGAACTTTAGATGGAGCGAGAATTTGAACGTTTATTTTCTAAAAAAAATGTCTAACATTAAGGTTTTTGGTGAAATTCTTATGCTGTAAGTATTTTAAGCGAGCGCACATCCAGGGCAAAGAGCAATATCTCATGACAAACCCAAGAAGAGTCTACAGTTTTGCAATTCTTTAAACAAATGCGATCGCCTACCGTGGGAGAAACAGCGCCATCGCTCACCTCATCTTCCTATATCAACTAATTATCGGGTTATCTGATTGCCAAACTTTTATATGCACTAAATTTTAAATTTGTCAATATTTACTATTTATAGCTAAAGTCTAATGTTAAAATCAAGTCTTCAGCTAAACTAGATACTATACAAACCATTGCTAATTACTAGTATAATATGGCGGAAGTTTGCCTACCTTTAACAAGGGGCAAAATCCTCTTGTTAGTCTGGTTAATGGAGATGGTACTTGGATTTACGCCATGCTTTACTGTTGCTATGTCTTTCGCTCTCGAAGGAAATCCGGTCAAATGATAGAGATAATTCACGACTCTAGTGCGTCTGTCAAGTCAACTAATACTACGAAAATGGCTTAATACTTTAGGGATTGTGACACTTTAGTTAGTCTCATTGCCCATCATATAAAAGTTACCCTTCAGCAATTTACTGTTGTACTCTATTAGTAAATTCATAACTATATTTTTAACTATGACTACGCAAACACTACCTCCACCAGAAGTTTATCAAGGTCAGTTTGGAGAATTTACAATTACTCAGAGCGATCGCACAGGCGTAATTATCTACCGTGCTGGGCTAATGGTAGCAGCACTGAGCTTTGCCATAGGCAGTGCTTTGGTTTTGCTCCCTAATAACCCGGCTATTGTTACCGCACTTACACCTCTATATACTTGTTTTAGTGTCGCTCTTGGTGTAAGTTTATTTACCATTCATATTTATATGGCATCACTGCACCGAATATTGCAAATTTTTTGGGCGATCGGTAGTATAGCATCAGTGATTCTGGCAATCTCTAGTAGTGAGCCTTTAGCTCTTACTGTTTACAATCACCCTCTTACATTATTTGGAGTTGGTTTTATTTTCGTTGCTTTGACAGGTATTTATTTTAAAGAGGCTTTTTGCTTCAATCGCCTGGAAACCAAAGTATTAACTCTAATAGTACCGCTACTATTGTTAGGACATTTAGTAAGAGTTTTACCAACTCAGGGGGAAAGTGTTTTATTAGGAATTTGGGCAACGTTATTTTTGGTGTTTGCTCTGCGAAAGACAGTGCAACCAATTCCTCCTGATATCGGAGATAAGTCTGTGTTTACTTATTTGAAAGAACAACGTTTAGCTAAGGCTTAATGCAGAGAAAAAATCGTCGGTGTCGAAAATTTCCAAAAATTAAACTAATAAAACGCCAAGAAATGTGGACACTTACGGCTCAGGGGTGGGCGATTGCAATCGCTTCGATTGCTTATTTAATATTCTTCACTATTACTCATGTACACTCATTTCTCGCCGTGACTTCCCCGATTAAATCAGCAGACGTATTGGTTGTTGAAGGATGGCTACCAGATTATGCCATACAACAAGCTTTGACTGAATTTAAAAACGGTTCTTATAGTCTAGTAATTACTACCGGAGGCTCAATAGAAAAAGGGATTTATCTTAGCGAATACAAGAACTTTGCAGAAGTGTCAGCCGCCACCTTCAAAAAACTTGGTTTAGAATCAGAGAAGGTAGTAGCTGTGCCGACACCTATGGTAATCAAGGATCGTAGTTATGCATCTGCTGCCGAATTTCATCGTTGGCTATCCGATTCAAATTTAAAGCTACAATCAATAAATGTTTTTTCTTTGGATGTTCACACCCGTAGGAGTTGGTTGCTCTTCAAAAAACTACTTAGCCCTAACATCAAAGTTGGTGCGATCGCTGCCAAAACACAAGATTATGATCCAAACAAATGGTGGGATTATAGCCAAGGTGTACGGACAATTATTGATGAAGGCATAGCTTATATTTATGCGCGGTTTTTGAATTGGAAATCCTAAAAGTAATAATTTGTAATTCGTAATTTTAAGTTACGAACTACGAATTATGTTATGTAGCTTTTCCTAATTAAATGAGCTATGTCAGGGCAAAAAAGGAGCTTGTTGTTAAGGGATTGGGGGTGAGGTTCAGTACCTACTCAACTGAGAACCAAAAATAGCTATATAAAACGTAGCTTTGGTGGGGTGCTTTTACTATAGGCAGTTAGACAAATATCATATTACTTTTCCAGAATTTGTAATAATGCTTGTCGGTAAATTTTTAGACCCTCTGCGTTCAGATGCTCACCATCGCTCGATAAATTCTCTTTAAGAACATTCTTTTCATACAATGGTGCTACTCCTGTTGCTGCAACTGGTACTTTTTCTATTTCACCAACTTTATTAATCAAAGCATTAATTTGTTCAACTCTAGAATTGGGGGCTGATATAGTTGGATCTGAGCTTGCTGCAACTGTTGAATAAAAAGCTGGAATGAGAAAAATTTCTTTATTTCCCATTGTGCGGATAAGTGCGATCGCCTCTTGCAGATTTTTGCTAAATAACTCATCACTCATTCCATACCAAGCATCATTTCCACCTACAGCAATAATAGCTTTTTCGCATGTAACCTTGGTAGGAATTAAACTTTTCAGTTGTTCTAGTAATGAGATTGTACTCAAACCATTTAACCCAAAATTAAAAGTACCATTCCCAAGAGTATTACCAAGTTCAGCCGAAACAGAATCACCAAATAAACAACCTGAAAACTGTTTATTTTGGGCGGCAAGTATTTGATATTGCAGTGCAATTTTCCCGAAGGGTGAAGAACTTACATTGTCCTTTGGAGGTGCATCAGCAGAACCAGAAGAGGAATTTGCCATGCCGACTAGCTTAGAAATTTTTGACGCATCAACAATTAGTTGATTACTGGGATAGGCTGCTAGAAAGCTGACTAATCCTAGACCTTCTGGTGATTTTGCTCCGATGATAATGGCTGATCGTAGGGCTTGTATACTGGCTTGATCGCGACGGGCGATCGCTTGGGATGCAAAAGATAAAATTTGCTTGCCCATTCCTGTATTTATCAGCTTATCTAAAGCCACAATATCAAGAGACATTTTTACTTGAAGGGCATCTTGGAACTTCTGTTTCTCCTTAGGGCTGAGGTAATCTAGAAAAGATTGCAAATCGGCAGAAACCTTTTGATTCTCGCCATAGTTGCGTATATCTGCCACAGGGATTGATCGCTCAAACAATCCGTATCTGACAGTAACTTTCTCAGCAGCTAAACTAGGCAATAAACCAAGGCCACTGTGCAACAGTAAAAATATTAAGCACCCAGATAGGCTTATTAAAAGACGATAGAAATATTTCATCACACAAAATAAGAAGATAGTCAATAGTTAATAGTCAAGAGTCAAGTGTCAAAAGTCAAGGGGTTCGTTATTAGTCATTAGTCATTAATTCTTCCACTGCCTCCCCTGCTCCCTCAACATCCAACCCCAATTTGGGAATACTTAATCCAGTAGGCGTGAGGATGAAACTGTGGTAGAAGAAGGCGCATATTGGCTAGCTTGGGCGCAAATTTCGGGAATTGGCCCGGTATTACTGCGACGGCTGGAACAGCATTTTGGCACGTTAGCAACAGCTTGGAACGCTACTAGGGTACAGTTGGGAGAAGTAGAAGGTTTTGGTTTTCAAACACTAGAAAAAGTAGTACAACAGCGATCGCGTTTGCATCCAGAACAACTATTTACCAAACACCAGCAAGAAAATTCTCATTTCTGGACACCAGCAGATGCAGATTATCCCCGCTTATTATTGGAAACTCCGAGTCCACCACCGATTTTGTACTATCGCGGTGAAGTCGAACTCCAAGAAAATCTCGGACAAAAACCAATGGTTGGAATTGTCGGAACCCGCCAACCTTCAGAATACGGTATCCGTTGGACTCGCCAGATTAGTACAGCTTTGGCTAAAAATGGCTTTACAGTTGTTTCTGGGATGGCGGAGGGAATTGACACAGAAAGCCACAGCGCCGCCATGAAAGCAGGTGGACGCACAATCGCAGTTTTGGGAACTGGTGTAGATGTAATTTATCCGCATAAAAATCGGGATTTGTACAAGCAGATTTTGACGGCTGGGTTAGTCGTGAGTGAGTACCCCACAAAAACCCCACCTGATCGCACCCACTTCCCCCGCCGCAACCGAATTATTGCAGGCTTGAGCCGCGCCATCCTCGTAATGGAAGCACCGATAAAATCTGGTGCTTTAATTACAGCTACCTACGCTAATGAATTTGGTAGAGATGTTTATGCACTGCCTGGAAGACTGGACGATCATCCATCCCAAGGGTGCTTAAAGTTACTGAGTCAAGGAGCTTCTTTCATCCTCAAAGAATTAGATGAACTGTTAACAATGCTAGGAGCAATACCACAAATTGATAGAGTGGAGGCTTCCACAGCACCAGAACAGTTAATGCCAACTTTATCGCCAGAATTGCAAACGGTAATGGATGCGATCGCAAGTGAAGCTTTACCCTTCGATTTTATTGTCCAGCAAACTGGCATGGCTGCTGGTTCAGTTTCTGGTGCGTTATTACAGTTGGAACTTATGGGTTTCGTTTCGCAATTACCAGGAATGCGGTATCAAAAAAGTTAAAAATTAAAAGATAACAATACAGTTTAGCTTTTAGAAACAAAAAGCTAGTGGCGATCGCATTTTCGATGTTTCTAGCTACTTGATGAGGTAGACGACTCTGGAGATTGTACTACTCTTCCACCCCAAGGTTTGATAACTGAAATGCCGATGATGGCAAGTATACAGAGAGTTTGGGTTGTACCACCAATAATACCAGTTCTCCAAAATGAAGCAACAGATGTAAATCAGGAAAGTCTTGCTGCATCTAATTTATCTTGCCGGATAATATTGCGGATTCATAATTGGAGATTGATAACCATTTGGGGGTACAGTACCTCCCATACTGTTGGGTACAGGATTCACAACAGGAGGCTGATAAATGCTCATGGGTACAGTGCCCGTTGTATTGTTAGGAAAACCAGGACTTACAACAGGAGGCTGATAACCATTTGCGGGTATAGTGTTGGTACTGTTGGGTGTAACCGCATTTTGGCTGAATTCTTGGTAGCTAACACTAGAAATTGAACTAATCAATTTTTCGGCGCGAGGGTCATTATTGGGGCGTTGTACCATGACAGAGGCTATGTAGCGTTTGCCAGTTGGAACAATAATTAAACCTGCATCTGCCAGCATAGTACCAATATCGCCCGTTTTGTGGTATACTCTCGCGCCTGCTCCCAAACCGGATGGTAACAAAGTGTCTCTCTGGGTGCGACGCAAGATATCGAGCATGAGATCCCGTGATGGCATACTCACTAAATTTCCCTGACTCACAATCGCCATCAAATTCCCTAATTCCCTCGGAGTAGTGGTGTTTGTCCCTTGCAAATCCGGAAGCTTATTACGAATTGTTGTAGTTGTCAATCCCCAGTCCCGGAAACGCTGGTTTAACGCCTCCATTCCTCCTAGTCGCGCAATCAGCATATTTGTCGCAGTGTTGTCGCTGATTGTAATCATTTTAGTGACGACTTCCAGAGCAGTATACTGGGTTCCGGCGGGTTTATATTGCAGAGTTCCCGAACCGCCAGCTATCATCTCCTGTTGCATAGTTAGCATTTCATCCAGGCGAATTTTACCCGCGTCTACATCCTGGAAAAAAGCAATTAGAATCGGCACTTTAATTGTGCTAGCCGCCGGAAAACTGGTAGAGCCATTGATATCTACAAAATTACCAGTATCTAAATCTACTAAAAATACTCCAGGTGTAAGATTTGGGTTGGTCGCCGCCAAATTTTGCACGGAATTTTTTAAGGAAACCATTTCCTGAGATAGGTATAAGCTCGAAGGTGCAGCTTGGGGAGTTTGGGTAGGTTGTGGCTGCGATCGCGCCACATTACTATTAGATTGCGGCGCAGAAGTTGTGCTGATGCGATTAGCCGGGTCTAAGACTGACAATGCTGTGCCAACAATTGCACCCATGCCAACACCCACAATCAACAACCGCACAATATATAACAAGGTTTTGGCCATTGGCTTTAACCGCGTTT
Source organism: Nostoc sp. CmiVER01 (assembly GCF_034531135.2). Classification (NCBI taxonomy): domain Bacteria; kingdom Bacillati; phylum Cyanobacteriota; class Cyanophyceae; order Nostocales; family Nostocaceae; genus Nostoc; species Nostoc sp. CmiVER01. Next base: position 38,755 of record NZ_JAVRBU020000017.1, on the reverse strand, counting down.
TGGGCGATGAACGCCTGCCGATTTTTGGCTTTTCCATCCGCACTGTTTTCACCATCACAGCACCTGGTCGAAAGGGAGGAATTTTACCCTTCACACTAGGTATTGGTTTTACTGCCGTTGGCATGACTAATCCCGATTTTACCCTACGTGTAGCACTAGGGGTTGAGGGAGGACTGCTCAGTTTTTTTGGGTGTGTTAATGCCGCTTCTCGTCCATTGGCAGCTTGTTGCTGGCTGTTAGCTTTAACTTTCTTCTTTACCACTTTTTGAACTTTTTGTGGCGGCTGGCGGCGATTTAAGGGTTGACGCCGCGAGAAAGCTGTTAGTTCGTCACTTGACTCTGACACAGTTACTCCTTGTGACCCACTTGGCTGTTTTCTTGCAGACTCCTAACCCCAAACTTAATCTTTAAGCAAATATTAATACTCAAATTTCACTTTGCCACTAAGTAGCATTTTTGTGTTTAGTCTAAGCCATATTAAATATTTTGGGGGGATAATTGCGTATATATTAAACAAATAATTACAAGTTTTCACCATCCCTCTGATTTTTAAGGGCCCATTCTACTTGCTGCAAAATTCCCCGCAGCATGTATACTTCCCCAGTTTTCAGGTGAGCGCGATTATATATTTGGCGAAATTTTTCCATCCGACTAGCTGCCGTATGGGGATATACATAACCAATTTTTAATAATAATGATTCTAATTGCTGATAGTATCCTTCCACAACATCTAAAGGGGCGAGTTCAGTTTGGGTTAAGGTTTTAGTGTCAGGTTGCTGAGTACATTGTGACAATTCATAACAGCAGATTGCTACGGCGGTAGCCAAATTTAGGGCTACATAATCTGGACTAGTGGGAATGCGAACAAACCTTTGTGCATAATTTAATTCTTCATTGCTTAATCCCCGATCTTCCCTGCCAAAAATCAGTGCTACGGGTTTTTCTAGTTCCTCTAATAACCAGGGTAGCGCAGTGCGGGGGTTTTCTAAGGGTGTTTCCCAACTGCGAACGCGACCAGTGGTAGCGATCGCCCGTACACATCCATGCAATGCTTCTGGTAAAGTCGGCACTAATACCGCAGATTCGATAATTTCCTGAGCATGAACAGCCATCATCAAAGCTTCCGTCGATAACGGATCGCATTGGGGGTTCACTAATACTAAATTATCTAGCCCGAAATTTTTCATTACCCTAGCGATCGCTCCGATATTTATCGGCCCAGCTGGCTCTACCAACACAATTCTTAATCCAGCCAAGCCCATTTTTTGCCTCCTGCGATCGCACCATAAGATATTTTTAGGCTAATTCTCAGCATTGTTATATTCTGCTAAAAAGTTTCCTTGACATCATTCTAAACTTTGCAGGTAAATGCCTACGCGTCTAATCCACTCAAACTAGAATTAGAATGGACGTGATGTTCTCTAGTAGCTATGCCAGACTCTTTGCCATTGCGCGATCGCTATCTTGCCTTAATCGATGAAATTGTCGAAACCACCCTCAAGGGCAAAATTAGCTCTGTTGAGATGGTGTACCAAATGCTGCTTAAAGGAATTACCTCCGGTACAGGGGAAGTCTTTGAACTAGCTTTGAGCGATCGCTTGAATACTCTTCAAAATCAAGTCGATAGTGAAAAAGACGAACTCAAAAAAGCTAAGGCTACTCGGAGTTTGAGAGCCATTAAGACCATTCAAAGTCAATGGCAACGCTGGCAAGAGCAAAACAAAACCACAGAAGCGATCGCCTCCGCAGTTACAGAAATTACCACAGCTCCTGCTGATGAGCGTCTAGCGGTATTTTTACGGGTTACTGATCCTAATCAGAAGTATCCGCTAAATTTGCAACAGCTACAGCAATTATCAAAAGGATTACAGCAATTTGCTGAGGCAGATGCTGATTTACAACAATTTTCCGAAGGGATTACCCGTGGTTTAGCTTCTTGGCAGCGATTACAAGACAACTTGCTCAGTTGGATGTACGAGCAAAAAGAATCTTTGGGATTTGGAGGTGTACCGGGAGAACGTGGCCCTTGGGCAAGTTGGGCGAAACAACTCAACAGTGAGTTACCTCAAGCACTGTTTCGCACCTTAGCTATGGAAGAATCTGCAATAGAGTTTGCCGAGCGACAACGGGGGATCACCCTTAGAGATTGGGTGGAAATGGCATTGATTTTACAGTACTTGCAACGGGGACTAATTAGCTGGTTTGACCAACAAGCTTACGATATCAAGGCCGGGCCAAAGTTATCCATTTCCACATTTTTGACCTTTGCGGTGATTTGGAGTCAGCTAGCAAGCGGTTTTGGGAGCATTGGGAAAGTATACAGCGATGCCTGTTCTCAAATTATGCTCCAGATTTTGCGAACCTTTGCCCAGCGTCCGTATTTTCCCTTTTACGGCGGGATTTTTGCCTCTTTTACAGGCACTTATTTGCGAGATGCCCTAGATTATTTGGATGAACCATTGCGTCAAGGCGAGGGAACCCAAGAAAAGGCGAGGATTTTGACACTTTTAGGCTATTCTCAGCGTGCTTTGGGACAATATCAGCGTTCTATTGATTTTCATCAGCAGGCATTAGAGATAGCTAGAAATGCAGGCGATCGCACCTGTGAAATTGCCAATCTCAACCACCTCAGCCGCACCTACGTACAACAGCAAAATTATGCTGAGGCAATTAACAACAGTCAACGAGCATTGATACTGAGTCGGCAAGCAGGCGATCGTACAGGAGAAGCAAACGCGCTGGTAAATTTAGGTTACAGCGAAGTCATGCAAGCTCAAGAACTGGAAAACTTAGAACCAGAAACTTATGAAGCTGCAATTAACTATTTGGAACAAGGTTTAAAATTATCAGAAAAATTAGGCGATCTTCAAAGTAAAGCCTTATGTGTCAGCAGTTTAGGAATTGCCTATCTAGTAATTGGAGAACACCAAACTGCAATTAAATATCTCGAAGATGGCTTTAAAACAGCACAAGTTTCCGGTGATTTGTATCTCCAAGGGCGTAACTTAGCTTATTTAGCAGAAGCTTATTATCATCTACAAAATTCAGAAAAAACTGTTTACACAGGCTGCTTGGGAATGTATCTTTTGGAGCAAATTGCCTCTCGTGAATGGCGACAACCAGCAGGGTTACTGACAATTTTACAAGGGCAAATTGGGGCAGAAGCTTTCCAAAAGTTCTTACAGCAACATCGCCCGAAAATGATTGCGGTTATTGGTGTAGATGGGTATGATCACATTCCGCAATTGTTAGAAGAATATAAACAAGATATGTAAAAAAGTAATTTGTAAAAAAAGCAGGGAATTAAGCCCCCTTTTTAAGGTGGTTTAGGGGGATCTTCCGAAGCAAAATATCACGAACACCGAGCTTATTTTCGTATGTTTAAGAAGTTTGCTTCTTATCTGTTTGGTAAGCCTGCAATAGATATTCACCATTGAAATGAATTAGGTGAGTTGAATCATCAGCAACCCAAACATCTGTTTCCCAAGCAATCTCTGCCAGATATCCCACCATTGCCTTACGGCTGAGAAATGTTGTTACCATCACCAAAGGTATTTGGACATCTCTGAATAAGACTTCAAGTTCCTTCTTGCGTTTAGGATTAATTGGACCATGTGAGGTTACAGCTTCAATCAACACTAACCAGTTATTTTTGGTGAAGTGAATAATCACATCTGGGATTTTGCCGTGGGAATCAATATTAATGCCCAAATCTGCTAATACTGTTTCATCAAAGTAGGCAAATTTTTCATCTGTATCCCCAACATAGATGAGCTTTCCACCAGGAGTAAAACGAGGAGCAAAATCATTAATAATTTTTTCAATCAGAATATTCTGACCACCTGGCGATAAAGTTTTAATTTTTCCATTAATTACTATGGGAATACGAGATATTGCACGTTCTTGAGCATATTGCTTTTTTAGACTTTCAACTGAAGCCAGGTAGGTGCAAATGCTCTTATCCCATTCGTCAGTACCGTAGGTTCGTAATAGTTCGAGCGCACTTCCCTCGATTTGATATACAGTTTTAGGACTATTGATAGGACGACTTAAATCATCTGGATTAGCAATTATTAAAGCAGCATCCAAAAATTGATGTACTGTCTGTCGGCGAACTGTTTCCCGTGTATTAGGCTTATATGTTTTGCCATAATGTTGAGCCATAAAGTTCATCATCGGCGTAATTCCTATCAAAGGAGAAGTTGCTAATTGCCAAGAGTCGGTCGGTTTTAAGTCAAGCAACGCCAGGAGAGTTAAAGCAGACCGTTCGTTAAGCTGTGCCCGTGGAAGGCTCAATTGTGTCAAAATTTGCAGCGCTTCATCAATTCGAGACTTAGTTGCAACTGGATTATTCTCTGACAAATTTGACATACTCAATAGCTTATTTTCGATAAGTTCATCAATTTCCTGCAAAGAAGGAAACTGATCTTTAAACTCCGTCCCTAATGACAATAGCTGCTCCAAGTTAGGGTACTTTAATTTTCGCAAATCTGTTGCATTGACCTGAGTATGCCCATTGAACAACCGAAAAAAAGCATCGACTAGGGTTGAATTGAGATAAATAGCAAGCCCACGAGCTAAGGTAAGGCTAAGTCCACGCCCATCTTTGTGAAAGTAATTCAAGTGATTTTCAAAGCCGACACAGCTATAATTAAATTGGTTGGCATCATAAACCACCGCAACAACACGCCTTTTCTCTTCTTTCGATGAAAATCTTTTGCATAAGACATAATGCTCATTTGGTATTAGAAGATTTGCTGTTTCTTCTATATACACTATTGCTTGAGACTTTTTAGTTATTTTTGGGTGTTCTACATATCCATTCGCTAAATTCACCGGATAAATTAATGGAACAGTATTATTTTCTTGATTTATCCTTAGATAATCTTTTACTCGGAAATCTACTATCCGTCCGGTTGAAACTGTTAGCCCTAAATCTTTTAAAGTGCAGGTAAAAACTGCCATTCGCTGAACGATTTGTTGGCTAAGATTATCTGGAATAATATGAATAAACTGCTCTAGATCATCGGGGTTAACTAAGGCTGTATATGGTACAGAGTGTGACACGATCAAGTCATCATTAGCACTACAACTGCTATTTATGCTGACGCTGCTAGACTTTTGCTTTTGTTTCGTAGCTTGGATAATGATAGTTTCCTGCAAAACATCATCGTCACTAAATGCTTCTTGACGCGACTCAAAAAGATGTACTTGCTCTAAAGCCATCATCTCTAAAAACATTTTGCGGAAGTCACGGAAATATGGCCCATTACAAAAACTGCGCGGAGTAATCGCTACAAACTCCCCATTTGGTTTTAGAAGTTGTGCTGTAGCAGCCATAAAACCAGTATAAAGATTGCTGGTTTCCAAACCAATGGAACGTAGCAATTCGCGCATTTTGGAATGAGCATTGATTTTCAAATAAGGCGGGTTGAGAATAGCATGGGTAAATTCTGTTGCGTAGTTTACCGCCGTAGGCATCGCACTATTTAATAAACCAAGCTTTTGCAGCCTAACTGCGTCTTCGATAAAATCAGTCTCACGAATTTCGTAGTTTAAGGAAATACTTGCATAGTCGCATTCTTTTTTACATAATTCTAGAGTCTGATGCAAATATTTAATTAGAAAAGGGTCAATTTCATAAGCTACAACGCGCAAACTTGACGTGGGTTTTCGCTGCTTGCATACTTTTGCTACAAAAGCGGCTATTAATGAACCAATTCCTGCTCCAGCATCAAGCAAGGATATTTCAGGCAAATCCAGGCTATTAAACATCCCAGTCATCAATTGGGCTACTGAAGCGGGAGTCAGAAACTGACCCATTGAAGCTTTTTTGTCTTGCCTTAGCTTTAAACTTACTACAGCTCGATACAGATCCACTTCTGCAAGCAAGTTTCCACTTAATAGTTTGGCGAGGCTGGTAAACTCTAAACTACTGTTATGACTTGTTACTAACGCTCTACTACTTGATGGGAGGATCACAGTCTGTCTTCTTAATTGCTATCAAGTTTACAACTTTACGACATTTTTAGCTGAAGCAGACCACGTTTGCGATCGCGTTCCGCCCACCGTAGGCGATCGCGCTGTGCAAAACCTTAGTACAGGTTTGCTATAAGGATGCAAACGAACCGCCCACGCCACGCCGCCAACGTGCAACGTCTCGTAAAGAAGAAAGAAAGGATTCAAGTAATTAGTACAAGTTTATTTACTTAATACTTAAAGAAGTCCTGCTGATTCATATAATCGTTTAAGCATAGCTGAAATCTTCGTACCATAATCCAAATCTGCTGACCATCGTCCTGATAGCTGATCAATTAATGGTGCAATTCCCCGCGTGACAAAGCGAAATCTGGGATCTACTACTTCTTGTACCAAAGGTTCTAAACTAGCATAAGCTTTCAAATGTTGGATGTGTGCCCTAACTCCAATTCTGGCACTTGGAAAAGATGCAGCTTCTGAACCACCACCGATCGCACCTAAGCCTGCAAAGTTATTTTGCTCAGGTTTAATATCGCCACCAAACCGTAAAAATCCAGTTTCTACACACATTTGGCAAAAGGCAATGTCATAGTTCACGCCCTCTATACCTGATTCTTCTCGATAAAGTTTTGGGATGTCAGGAAAGCTTACTAAAGCATTTTCATTATTGTTTCTCAAAAATAATTGTAACTGGACTTCGGAAGTATTACCGTTCGACATCACCCGCGAAAATTGACCAGGGCAAACCGCCAAATTCGAGCGTAAGGTAACAGTACGCGTAGCAGCATCCCAAGTGACTGCAACGTTAAAATCTCGCAGTTCGATAGCTTTAACATAAACTATTTTGTGATAGGTAATCCGATTAGTATTAGCTGCTTTTGAAAGGTCAATTCGCAGAAGGTCTACTAAATCAATGGGGATGTAAGCATTACCATTAACTAAAACACCTTGCTCTGTGTAACTTTGACCATTAATATTAATATTAATTGGCGGATAATTTGCTTCGGCTGGAGTTCCAGGAGTAGGATCAATTATCCGACTCCAAGTTACTAATCCATCGGCAATTCCCAAAGCAAAATCGCGGCGACGACTTTGTAGCAAAGCCCGATCCTCTGGATTGCTGAGAAACGCCACTTGCATCATCAAAGCTGGAAGCGTTGTCTGGCGACAAAATGCTAAACTACCCAACCCACTATCTGTATCTGGCTTGACTCCCCGATTCGGCAATTGAGGTACGCGCCGCAACAACCCCACTAGCAATTGTTCAGCATTACTCTTGCGATCGCTATTATTAGTTATATAGAAAACGCCAGCCCCACGCACAGAAGGGCTGTTAGCCGCATTAGATTCAATTTCTAGGGCGACATCACCCCGCCGACCACGAGAATTAATCCAGGTGATAGTTTGGGCGGCACTCAAGTCATCAGGGACTGCCAAAATTTCGACATTCCGCGCTCTCAATTCCGTGACAATCAAATCTCGCAGCAGAATCATTTCTTTAGCTTCAGTTGTACCACCTGCGATCGCACCTGGATCGACTCCTCTAGCTTCTTTGCCTCCATGAGCCGCCGAAATAAAAATACGCCCCATTTTAAGTAATTCCTCTGATAAAATTAAATGTAAGCAATTATATAAATCATTCTTGGTCTAACAACAAGAATATAATAGCCATCAGAAGTCTAAAGTCATTTATCCTTTGTTATTTCTCTAAAGTTAATGTCCAGGGAGTGGAGAGTGGGGATGAGGGAGCAGGGGAAGCAGGGGAGGCAGGGGAAGAAGAACTATTGATTAATGCCCAATGCTCAATGACAAATGACAAATGACAAATGACAAATGACCAATGACCAATGACAAATGACAAATGACCAATGACTAATGACTAAGTATATGCAAATCCCCCGCTTGCACCCAGACACAATTGAGGAAGTTAAATTACGGGCTGATATTGTAGATGTCGTCTCGGAATACGTAGTTTTACGCAAACGCGGGAAAGATTTTGTCGGTTTGTGCCCCTTCCACGATGAGAAATCTCCCAGTTTCACAGTCAGCCAGACTAAACAAATGTACTATTGCTTCGGTTGTCAAGCCGGAGGAAATGCCATTAAATTTGTCATGGAGTTGGGGAAGCGTTCTTTTGCTGATGTGGTGTTGGATTTAGCACGGCGTTACCAAGTACCTGTACAAACTCTCTTACCCGAACAACGCCAAGAATTACAGCGTCAGCTATCTTTGCGTGAGCAGTTATATGAAGTTCTGGCAACGTCCGCACAATTTTATCAACACGCCCTCAGACAATCACAAGGGCAAAAAGCACTTCAATATTTGCAATCTAACCGCCAATTCAAAGAAGAAACAATACAGCAATTTGGTTTAGGTTATGCCCCCGCAGGTTGGGAAACTCTATACCGTTATTTAGTGGAAGATAAACACTACCCAGTACAAATACTAGAAAAAGCGGGATTGATTAAGCCACGGCGGGAAGGAGGCGGTTATTATGATGTATTCCGCGATCGCTTAATGATTCCCATCCGCGATGTTCAAGGGCGTGTCATTGCCTTTGGTGGTAGAACCTTGACTGATGAACAGCCCAAATATCTGAATTCACCAGAAACGGAGCTTTTTAGTAAAGGTAAAACATTATTTGCCCTCGATCAAGCCAAAGGTGGAATTTCTCAACTCGATCAAGCAGTAGTGGTAGAGGGATATTTTGATGCGATCGCTCTCCACGCTGCTGGTATTAATAATGCCGTAGCCTCACTCGGTACAGCTTTAAGCCTAGAACAAGTGCGGTTAATATTACGCTACACCGAGTCGAAACAATTAGTACTCAACTTTGATGCTGATAAAGCCGGAACCAATGCCGCCGAACGAGCGATCGGTGAAATTGCCGATTTAGCATACAAAGGCGAAGTTCAGCTAAAGATTCTCAATTTACCCGATGGTAAAGATGCTGATGAATATTTGCATAGCCACACCCCAGAAGATTATGGAGAACTGCTAAAAAATGCGCCACTTTGGTTAGACTGGCAGATTCAGCAAATTATTCAAAACCGTGATTTAAAACAGGCTACTGATTTTGGGCAAGTAACTCAGCAAATAGTCAAATTACTTAAAAATATAGCTAATAGTGATACACGCAACTATTACGTTTCCTACTGTGCAGAAATACTCAGCTTAGGAGATACCAGACTTATACCCCTACGAGTCGAAAATCTGTTAACTCAAATTGCTCCCCCTCCGGCTACATACTCTAAACCTGTGTCAGCAAGAATTGCATGGGGAAGTAGCAAATCCCCACTCCGTACAGACGCAATTAATCGCGTCTCTACCCACTCCCCACTCCCCACAGAACGGAGCCTTTTAGAACATGCAGAGGCGTTATTACTGCGAATTTACTTGCATTGTCCTGAACAGCGTCAAGTGATTATTGACGAACTAGAGGAGCGAGATTTGCAATTTAGCCTTTCCCACCACCGATTTTTATGGCAACAGATTTTAGAAATTTCATCCGTTGATGGAGAGACGAGAAATTTTGCGTCTCCACCAGATTTAATTTCCAGCCTGCAAGACCAGTTTTTAGAATTTGGTAGCGAGATGGGGTTAATTTCCCATTTATTCCATGTGGATGAAAAAACCCAAAAAGAAATACTTCGGACTCCGCAAGTGGTTCAAGCTGCTATCGCTTGCATGGATTTAGTGATGCTTGAAAAACGCTATCGCCACTTTTTGAAATTATGGCAACAAACCGATCCAGAAGCTGAACCAGAGCGTTATGAATCTTATTATCAGGCTTTCTACGCTGAAAAAATCAAGCTGCAACAAATAGACCGACAACGGTTATTTTCCATTACAGAGTTATTGTAGTTTCGGTTTACCAAGAAAGGCAGAGGAGAAAGGGTAAAGGGCAGAAGGAAAGAAATATGAATAAAAACTTTAGTTCTGGGTTATTGCCCAGTTTCAAAAAAGAGCTACAGAGTAAGAATATACAGCTAGATTTTAAACACTAAGTAGACAAAGTAAAAATAAGTTTCTCGGCTTAAAAACTCCATCTGGCTGTGAAAACTGCGATAGCGCGTAGTCGGTGTGGGAGACGAATGTGCATCCATTCCTAAGCCCCGTGCCATCAATACGGCTCTCTTCATATGCAATGGATCGCTAACAATAAGAAACTTGGTTAATTGTTGAGCATTCGCTACTTTCAAAGCATTTTTGAGGTTCTGGTGAGTTGTACGAGATTGAGTTTCAGTGAGAATATCAGCAGCTTTTACCTGTTGTGCGAGTGCATAATTTTTTCCAACTATAGCTTCAGCTAATTCATTACTCTCGCCAACTCCGCCAGTAAAAATGATTGTATTAACAGATCCATTTTTATATAAGTTAATGGCGTGGTTAATTCGCTCCCTGAAAACAGGAGATGGTTCTTTTCCCCAAACTGCTGCTCCTAAAACAATTGCTGCATCTGCCTTGATATTATTAGTACTGCTGCCATATAAGTAAATACTTGAGGCAGAAAAAGCGATCGCCAGCAACAAGGCAGATATCAAAGCCAATGTAACCCAAATTAACCATTTTTTGGGAATTTTGTAATTGAGCATGGGGCGCTGTTGAAAGAGTAATCCTTAAGAACAAAGATTAGCGATCGCGTTTAGCAGAACGGCGTGATGCCGACGAACGCGCACCAGGCTTATCGCCATTTGTGGCGGGTGGTGCTGCCTTACGTCTAGTTGATGTCTGTGGTAACGGGTTAGCAGTACGAGCCGGACGCTTATCACGTTCGGTTTTGGCTCTGTGTTGCCGTCCATTTGGGATTGGTTCGGCATTGGTATCGGGGTTAGGAGTAAAACCAGCCACTACTTCCCTTGGCAAGCGCTGCTCGATCAGTTTTTCAATATCTTTCAATAGAGGATATTCATCAACGGATACCAGTGATATCGCTTCACCTGACGCGCCAGCGCGGCCAGTACGCCCAATGCGATGAACATAATCCTCCGGTACATTGGGTAGATCGAAGTTAACTACATGAGGCAGTTCGCTGATATCAAGACCCCTAGCAGCAATGTCTGTCGCCACCAATACCTGTAAGCTGCCATTTTTGAACTTTGCTAGAGCATTAGTACGCACCGGCTGACTCTTATTCCCGTGGATGGCCAGTGCTTGAATGCGGTCTTCGCCCAATTGCTTAACCAAACGGTCAGCACCATATTTAGTGCGGGTGAACACTAGCACTTGATACCAATTATCTCGGCGAATCAGGTGAGCAAGTAATTGGCGTTTCTTGTCACGGTCTACCTGGTAAATTTTTTGTGCGATCGTCTCGGCGGTAACGTTGCGGCGTGCTACCTCAATCATCGTCGGGTTATTCAGCAGTCCGGCGGCGAGTGTCTTAATTTTGTCCGAGAAAGTAGCGAAGAATAGCAAATTTTGCCGCTTTTTAGGTAATAGTGAGAGGATGCGGCGGATATCATGAATGAAGCCCATGTCCAGCATCCGATCTGCTTCATCTAGCACCAAAACCTCAATATGCGAGAGGTTCAGCGTCCCTTGCTGTACATGGTCTAACAGTCGCCCTGGAGTAGCAACTAGAATATCTACTCGGTTCTTCAAACGCTGTTTTTGCAGATTAATACCGACTCCGCCGAACATCACCATCGAGTTTAACTGCAAGTACTTGCCGTACTCGCGCACGCTTTCTTCTACCTGTGCAGCGAGTTCACGAGTTGGGGTAAGAATCAGCGCCCGGATTGGCGGGTATCCCTTATATGTACCTTTGATGCTCTTGTCAGACGACAACCGATGCAGAAGCGGTAGAGTAAAACTAGCAGTCTTTCCAGTACCAGTTTGTGCCCCAGCTAGTAAATCGCTACCCGACAATACAGCAGGAATCGCCTGTATTTGAATTGGCGTGGGTTCAGTGTACCCACGTTCGATAACCGCACGGATAATTTCATTGGACAAGCCGAGATTAGAAAAAGACATAAAACTCCAAAAATAACATCGGCCTGTCGCCAATGGCGGCGTCAGTCTTAGGCGGACGGATAAAAAAGCGTTGAAAGGCTGATGGGCAATAGCGCAAAGACTGAAGAGCGAGTGCCGCAATTCCACATCTTAACAGATTGTAGTCGATTGTGTGGTTTAAAGTTGCTCTAATTCAGTGTTGTGTTAAATTAGCATTACTTGGAATGTAAAGTGTTGAACAATTAGGAGAAATTCGTTATCGCAATCCAAAAGCAACTGATTAATTCACAAATCAAGTCACCTAGTGTCTTCTTGATTGACCATGAGAATAACAATCGTGGTCTGATCGACACCAATGAGGCGCTACAGCTAGCCGAAAGCTTAGAGCTTGACTTAGTTGTAGTCTCGCAAGGTAAAGAGGCTCCAATCGCCAAGATTCTCAACTATGGCAAGCTTCAGTATCAAAAGAAAAAACGTCAGAGCCAGAGTGCTAGACCCACGGTAAAGGAAGTTCGATTTGGTCTAAACGTGGGTGTGGCTGATTACAATTTACGCATCGAACAAGCAGGCCAGTGGTTGAGTAAAGGCGATTCAGTCAAGTTTGCCATCCGTTTACGAGGCCGAGAACATCAATATCGTGACAAAGCAGGAGAAATGCTAGACCGAATTGCAAATGATCTTAGTCAAGTAGGTAAAATCCAGTCGTTGGATAAACGCGCACTAGTTGTTCAAGTGATTCCTGCCTAGTTAATCTTGCGATCGCTAGAGGATATCTTTGTACCAGCTGGTAAGGAACGAAAAAAACTGGAGGCAACACTGTAGCTTCTATGGAAAAAACATTGAAATTATCCCCACTAAAGATAGCAAGGGGATTTTTTCGCTGGGCATCCACTCGTACTTGCACAGAGAGAGAGCTACACTGGAAATGAGGATGGAATCTTAAACCAGTAAGGGATGCCATAACCCCAAGTACTGGGACATAGAAACATCTCAGATCCTTTGTACAAATATTTATTTTTGCAAGCCGCACTGAGATTTGAAAGTGCGGCTTTTGGATTTATCTAATGCGCTTTACGTAAAGCAGGGTGAGCTTGCACCCGAAGGTGTTTGGGTAACACGTTATCAAGTACGGCAGAACAAGAAAAAATACTGTTACTTTTATTAACAGTCTCCGTGAGGGATTTTTCACGAATTTTATCTATTTTCTCAAGGTTATTTTTAAGTTTTTCATCTGCGGTATTCAACAGATATTCAGTATCAATTTGAACTTTACTTTCTAAGTATTCACTTATTTCTATTGCATGATTAATCCTTTCTTGAGCTATATAATTAAGCTTGCCAGCTAAAAGGTAAAGTTTGTTATCAAACTAGGTAGTTATTTATTTGTTACTCTCTCTCACAACTTCCTTATACCAATTCTGTATGAAGATGCGCTAAACCATATTTAAGAACAATGAAGAAAAACGAACCGCAAAGGACGCATAGACACGAAGTGGCTTCCCGCAAGGTAGGACACAAAGAAAGAAAGAATTTAAGAAGGTTTGGCGCAGCCTCACAAAGAAATGGTATTAGCTGCACCTTCAAATTGTTTAATAAGACCTCCAAATAACCATCACATCATCTATCCACACTCTTTTACAGCATAATTAGCAAGCAAATATCCTCCGAAAAATAACACTCCTTTTCAGGAGTGTCGAGGATAAAATAATGACTAACAAATAAGTATAAATTTGGTGGACGATTATCAAACAATATTATTTAGTGTTTGACAAAAATATATAGTTGCTTTGCCTAAAATCTGTTGTGCAAAACTGTTGCCTTGCCTACCTTGGACACGCCTACGCTACACTCAAAATAACTTGTGCAGTGTAGCTCATCCTAGACATCGCCCTACAGATAACTTAATTATTTCTTTTGCCTGATTGACCAGTTTGATTTGAAATTTGGTACTTTTGTATAACCCGCTCAATTTGGCAAGTCACCGCATCTATTCTATATTTAACCTTATCAAAATCAATATTCACCCAAATATAGGCTTTGTCAGGTCTTTTTTGCTTGTAGTTCATATATGGTTTTACTTGTCAAGATATTTTGTTATATCTACACAATATAGTCATTTATATTTATAAACTACTTTCTCTAGACGTATAAGTAGATATGCTTAATATTTACTTAAGGTTTTACACGGTGATTTGTAGAGCTACAAGCTATGGTACACCACTAAAAAAGACGCGATATTCCGCGCCTTTGGCAGCTAAAATCCAAATTTTAAATATTAGCTTAAACCTTTGTTTGTAGATATTGCACTAACTGCGGTGCTTGCATCACTCCCTCAATTCTATCCACAGGCTGACCCTGCTTAAATAGTATTAAGGTTGGTAGAGCGGCAATTTTATACTGAGTAGCTAAATCTGTGTATTTCTCTGTGTCGATTTTGACAATTCGCAGGCGATCCTTAAGTTGGGCATTGACTTGCTCTAAAATTGGCACCATCATTTGGCATGGGCCACACCAGTCAGCATAAAAATCTACTAATACAGGTACATCAGAAGCAGACAGCATTTCTTCAAAGCTGCTAAATTGCTTTTTAGTTGCCATGTGATACACACCGATTTTCAATTGTTTGTTTCAATAGTAATTCTTAGAAAATAAAAGCGGTATAGGTTTATGGGTTTTTGTTGGAAAAGGATTAAATTACTCAATATAGGGTGATTTGCCAGCAAAAAATCTTAAATAATTATAATAAAATTCGTATACTATTCTTGTTTGTGTATATAGGTTAAATATGTATTTAAACCTATCTTGACCAAGCACATCACTATAGGAGTTCTCTGTTGAGTAGGTACATAACCCCACCTTCAACCTCCTAAGAGCAAGTAAGAAGCTTGCTCTGATGTAACTCATTTGATTAGGAAAAGCTATAACTGCCATTCCTAAAAGTGATACCTACGATGCTTGTAGCTGCAACACTTTCTAGTGTATGTAATCGGGCGATGTCTACAATGATCTATTAGGCATCATAACTATAAATTAAATCAACAATATGTTGCTTCAAGTTATTCATCAATTAAGAGAGAAATAACTATAGATATTTAATTATCCAGACAATATTCAGATGTTCCCTAAATCGCCATAAGATAATTAGCGCGGTATTTCTAAGATTGAGGAACATTAAATGACAATATTACAAGATAAAGTTGCAATTGTCACAGGTGCATCACGAGGGATTGGACGAGCGATCGCAATTGAATTAGCCTCACAAGGAGCGATCGCAGTTGTCAATTATGCCAGTTCCAGTGCGGCGGCTGAAGCAGTTGTTACAGAAATTACAGATGCGGGAGGTCAAGCGATCGCTATCCAAGCAGACGTTTCTAAAGGCGATCAAGTAGACGCACTAGTTAACACCGTGATGGAAAAGTTCAGCCGTGCGGATATTTTAGTCAATAACGCAGGTATTACCCGCGACACACTGCTTTTGCGTTTGAAGCCAGAAGATTGGCAAGCTGTGATAGACCTTAATCTAACTGGTGTTTTCCTATGTACACGCGCCGTCAGTAAAATCATGCTCAAGCAGCGATCGGGGCGGATTATCAACATTACCTCCGTTGCTGGGCAAATGGGCAATCCAGGTCAGTCAAACTACAGCGCCGCCAAAGCAGGTGTAATCGGCTTTACCAAAAGCGTAGCTAAAGAACTAGCTACTCGTGGGATCACCGTTAACGCCGTCGCCCCTGGATTTATCACCACCGATATGACCAGCAACCTCAACAACCCCGAAGATATTCTCAAATACATCCCACTCGGCCGTTTCGGTCAACCTGAAGAAATCGCTGGGATGGTACGCTTCCTAGCCGCCGACCCCGCCGCCAACTACATTACCGGACAAGTTTTTAATGTCGATGGCGGTATGGTAATGGCCTAAATAGTTGAGGGGTAGCGATTGTTCATAGTTGGTGCTTTAGCGCTAAAGCGCCAACTATGAACTTATTAATCAAGCTTGACGCTATCCGTGCAGCTATTCTAGTAGGGTAGTTGCATTAATTTTTTCAGGCAAAGAAGCACTTGTGGGGGCGCTTGCCAATCGCTACTTTAAGCAAGAATATCAGATAACTTGAATAAGTCTGCTTACATTAGGATTTACGCATAAAGATTCTTTAGGAAAATTGGATGTAAATATTATTAACGCTGCCAATCATACATTAATCGTCCATGACGATCGCGCACAAGTTCCCATTCTCCATGACGATATGGTTGTCCGTGATAACTTACAGAGCGATAGCGTCGTCTATAGTGTCGTCGATTCCTCTGGTGTTGATAATAATATCTTCCAGTCCGTTGCCGTCTATGATAACGTCGTCGAGTCCGTCGATGAGCTAACAAAAGCTCTTCACTTTGCCCTCCAACTAATTTTGTCTGTGCGTCAATACTCTGTTCATTAAGAACATTGTTTAGAGTATTATCCTTGGCTTCAGCCAAAGCAGGTGGATAAATGAAGGCTAATAGCAGTAATACAATTGAGGATAGCTTTTGGAAACGGTTCACGTTTTTGCTTTTCCTAGACTATTGGTAATGATTTTATTTAATACTTAAGTTGAACAACTATATAGCTCATAATTCACAAACTTAAGGGGAGCAAAAGTAACACAAGTACTTAATATGAAATACAAAGATACTTAACTATAACGGCAACCAGATAATGTACATCTGTTATATAGCAAATAGACACAACAGCGTTCTTGAAGAAGAATTCATTTGGATTTTTAAGGATTTATTTATAAAAATTGCAAAATAAAAATATGAGCGCCGATACCTATATCGCGCCAATATTATCATTTATTACTATTTTTTAATTGTTTAGAGCATGTTATTTTTTGGCAAGTAAAATCTGTTAAATGAGTTTAAAAAATCCTTTTAAGGCAAACTAATAAATAGATATAAAATCTTGCTGTATCTAAGTTTCTTAATTACGTTAGCGCAGTGTTAGTGAGGAACGAACGTCGGAACGAGCGTCCGTAGGAGCGTCATTACAAATTGCGTTAGCGCAGCGTTCCCGTTCGCGTAGCGTCTCTTAGAGAGGAACGAGCGTCATTGCGTTAGCGTAGCGGGGCAAAGCCCATTGCAAATTGTTATTAACTTAAGTTTGAATTTTTGGTGGACTGAATAAACCATATAGGACTAATGTTTGATTTCTGAAAAAGCTCGGTACAAATTAAAAGCCTAATTCCCTATTCCCTACTCCCCGCCCACGGAGATAATTTCAAAAATCAAATACGATTCCTATAGTAGGGCTAGCATTACAATGCTTACCCTACAAAGAATTAAGGCTGTTGACGTATCCTTTGCCAGATAGTAAAGCCCAAAAGAATGAGAATGCTACTGGCGGTAGTCAGCATCACAGCCAAACTCATGCCTTGTATTCTCATAGCCAGCAAGTTAAAAACTAAGGTAATTGACCAAAGTGTGAACGCAGCATGGCGCTGAGAGAGTCCCCAAGCAAGTAAGCGGTGGTGCAAGTGGTCTTTGCCAGGAGTACTTAGAGGGTTATTTCCTGCTAATAGCCGTCGCACAAATACTTGAGTGGTGTCTAGTACTGGCAATAACAAAAATAAAACCGTGGGAATTAGCGCATAAACTGTGTTTTGTTGTAACCTACCTAAAATACTGGTTGCTGCTAATACATAGCCGAAAAAGTATGCTCCGGCATCACCCATAATGATCCGCGAAGGGTGAAAATTGTGACGTAAAAAGCCCAGTGCAGCACCTGCCAAGGCTGCTAACACCAAGATTGCTGCTGCACGATTGTTAAACTGGGCTGCAACACCCAACAAACTCATGGCGGTAATAAAGCTGATTCCTCCCGCTAAACCATCCATACCATCCATCAAGTTGATGGCATTGGTAATTCCTACTACCCAAAGTACTGTTAACGACATAGACAGGAGCGAGTCTATGGGAGTACCAAACATAACATGAATACTGATACCATTTGCTACCAGTAATAGCGCCGTAAGGATTTGCGCCCACAAACGAACAGAGGGCGGTAAGCCGAATTGATCGTCGATAAAGCCTACAAGGACTAATATCGAACCCCCCAACAGAATAGTCAGTACCTGAGCCAATACATTTTGGAGTTCGATAGGTCGTAAAAGGCTAGCTAATATCAGTGCGGCAATCACACCCGCGTAGATAGCCAGCCCTCCTGCATTGGGCAAAGGTTCTCGGTTGAGCCGCCGGGCGTTGGGTTGGTCAGCCCAACCTACCCGCAAGGCGAATTTGCGTACTGTCGGAATTAAACGCCACGTTACAAGGCAAGCCAAAAGAAACGTAAATACTACCGCCAACCAGCCGGTGCCGCTAGGGTCGGCAATACCGAGGGACTTAAGGGAGTTGTCTAGATTCATCTCCCAATTCAAGCATTACTGCCTGTATGTAATATGAGCATCACCTGTATATTAATCAATTTTTTTATTTCCATTTGTAACTTGAGCCGCTTGGAAGATTAGCACTCTGGCGCTGTGAGTGCTAAATTGTCTAATGGAAGCGCTAGAAAAATAAAACATGGCGAAAATTATTGCATTTGACGAGGAATCGCGGCGATCTCTAGAAAGGGGTGTTAACGCCCTTGCCGATGCCGTAAAAATCACCTTGGGGCCCAAAGGTCGCAATGTCCTTTTAGAGAAAAAATTTGGCGCACCTCAAATTGTCAACGATGGTATCACTGTTGCCAAGGAAATTGAATTAGAAGATCCTTTGGAAAATACTGGTGCAAGACTCATCCAGGAAGTGGCCTCAAAAACTAAAGATGTCGCTGGGGATGGTACAACCACCGCAACAGTTTTAGCACAAGCCTTGATTCGGGAAGGTTTGAAGAACGTCGCGGCGGGTAGTAACCCTGTTAGCTTGAGACGGGGGATCGACAAAACCATTGAGGCACTTGTAGAAGAAATTGCCAAGATAGCCAAGCCAGTAGAAGGAAGTGCGATCGCTCAAGTTGCCACTGTCTCTGCTGGTAACGATGAAGAAGTTGGCCAAATGTTAGCCCAAGCAATGGAAAAAGTCACCAAAGATGGTGTAATTACCGTTGAAGAATCTAAATCTCTCACAACTGAACTAGAAGTAGTTGAGGGGATGCAGATTGACAGGGGTTACATTTCACCCTACTTTGTCACCAACAACGAGCGCCAAATCGTGGAATTTGAAAACGCCCGGATCTTGGTTACTGATAAAAAAATCAGCAGTATCCAAGATTTAGTGCCGATTTTGGAAAAAGTCGCCCGTTCTGGTCAGCCTTTGCTGATTATTGCTGAAGATGTCGAAGGTGATGCTTTGGCAACTTTAGTAGTGAACAAAGCGCGGGGTGTGCTTACTGTAGCTGCAATCAAAGCACCTGGGTTTGGCGATCGCCGCAAAGCTTTGTTAGAAGATATTGCTATTCTCACCGATGGACAGTTGATTTCGGAAGAAATCGGCTTAAGTTTGGATACTGCTGCTCTAGAAGCGTTGGGAACTGCCCGCAAAATCACCATTGACAAAGAAAGCACCACAATTGTTGCTGGTAGCGTCACCAAGCCAGAAGTACAAAAGCGGATTGGTCAAATTCGCAGACAGTTGGAAGAAACTGATTCTGAATACGATCAAGAAAAACTGCAAGAACGTATCGCCAAGCTCGCTGGCGGCGTGGCAGTGATTAAAGTAGGTGCGGCAACCGAAACCGAACTTAAAGACCGTAAACTGCGAATTGAAGACGCGCTCAACGCTACTAAAGCTGCTGTGGAAGAAGGTATTGTTCCTGGTGGTGGAACAACCCTAATTCACTTAGCTAAGGCGGTAGAAGCGATTAAAAACACTCTAGAAAATGACGAAGAAAGAATTGGGGCTGATATTGTCGAACGAGCGCTAGAAGCCCCCTTGCGCCAAATAGCAGACAACGCTGGTGCTGAAGGTTCTGTAATCGTCTCGAAAGTCCGGGAGAGCGACATCAACACTGGCTACAACGCCGCTACTGGTGAATTTGAAGACTTGATTGCTGCTGGTATTATCGACCCTGCCAAAGTCGTGCGTTCAGCTTTGCAAAACGCTGGTTCTATTGCTGGTTTGGTCTTGACTACCGAAGCGATCGTTGTTGAAAAGCCTGAGAAGAAATCTGCTGCTCCGGCCCCTGATATGGGCGGTATGGGCGGTATGGGCGGCATGGGTGGCATGGGTGGTATGGGCGGCATGGGCATGTTCTAACTTCTGCTCACCTAAGAGGCAGGGGGGAAGGGAGCACGGAGCAAGGGGAGCAAGCCCTTCTAAAAACTGCGTGGAGTGCAGCGAAACACGGTATGAAGCCCCGTCCTTTTTCGTTCGCTTGAACTGGGGCAAAGTACAAGCTCCGTCTCAGCTTTTCCCTCTGCTCCCTTGCCTGTTTTGACTCAGATAAATATTTTTTCAGCAGTTTGTCTTACGCAAACTGTTTTTTTATACTTACCATTGCTGATTTAGAAGCAATATGTTATCTGTATTGCTGGTAACTCACTGAACCTAAATAAATTTACAGCAGTTTTCATCTATTAAAACCACACCTATCGAAGGGACACAGCAATGCTCATTAGTGTCAACTTAAGCTATTTATTAGCTTAACTGTTGGCTACCTCACCCGCCTGGAACTAAAGTTCAAGGCTAATAGCTAAAGTCTACTGAAGTAGACTAAAGATTCTTGGGGATATTTAGTAATCAAAAGATTACTTTTACTATTAGTAAGAAACTTCAGTTCCTTGCAGGACATGATTTTTACGTTAAGTTAACACCAATGAGCAATGCTATGCCCCTACAACTAAAAATAGCTGTAATTATGAAACTTTTCAGTGGTTAGTTCTAAATACAACTAACTACCAATAAAATGCTGATGACCAAGTTAGCAACCTAAATAATTACTTAATCTAAAAATTGCCGTATTTATATTAGTTTTTGTTAAATTAAATTAAACCGATTATTAGCCACTAGTCAATTATTTTTACTAATGACTAATGACAAATGAATAGTAGCTATTAGGTAATATTGCATGGCACGAAAACTGAGTCGCCTTCCTAAAATAATCACCAAGGTATATGAAGATGAGTTCCATCATCAACCTGGGACTATACCCGGAACCATTTTTATTGATGCAGATGCTCCACCACCGATAATTTTTTTGATTGACTATAACCAAACCAATTTTATCCGTGAACAAATAGCAACTCCAGAAGAATGTATTCCATATTTGCAGAGAGAATCGATTTCTTGGGTAGACGTACAAGGTTTAGGTAGTCAAGACATATTACAACGATTAGGTAACGTTTTTAAGTTACATCCTCTAGTTTTAGAAGATATAGTTAATGTACCGGAACGCCCCAAAACAGAGGATTATGAAGACCAATTGCTATTCATTGCCCGCATGGTAGTACCAAAGGAAAGAATATGTGGTTTTCACAGCGAGCAAGTAAGTTTGATATTAGGAAAAAACTATTTGCTGACAGTACAAGAAGAACCAGAACATGATTGCTTTGAAGCGGTGCGATCGCGAATTGAAAAAAACAAAGGGATCATTCGCAAACAGGGAGCCGATTATTTAGCTTATGCCGTGTTAGATGCAATTATTGATGGCTTTTTCCCAGTGCTGGAGCTTTATGGGGAGCGAATTGAAGAGTTAGAAGAAGAAGTAATAATTAAACCTACTCCGCAAACACTACAAAATATTTATCAAATTAGGCGAGAATTACTGCAATTACGTCGTGCTATCTGGCCCCAGCGAGATGCAATTAATTCTTTAATTCGTGATGATCCCGATTTAATTAGTGAAGAAGTACGAATTTACCTGCGAGATTGTTATGACCATACAGTGCAAGTGATGGATATGGTAGAAACTTATCGAGAACTAGCATCTGGTTTGATGGATGTGTACCTTTCGGCAGTGAGTAATAAAATGAATGAAATCATGAAGGTACTAACGATAGTTTCAACAATTTTTATTCCACTGACTTTTATTGCCGGAATATATGGTATGAATTTCAATACTGAAAAATCGCCATATAATATGCCTGAGTTGAATTGGTATTGGGGCTATCCACTTTGCTGGGCAGTGATGTTAGCGATCGCACTTGGATTGCTGTTGTTCTTTTGGCGACGAGGCTGGCTGCAAAATTCTGTAACAATTAAACGTAATTAAAAATTGTAGATGGATAATGAGTCAAATATACATTCATTAGCATCAGGAGTTAATATTTTAACTTATGAGGAGTAGCGACCAAAATTTAGTAGTTTTAACGATTTATATTATCGGTGTTTCATACATTTTTAACCGGATGGTTGAATCTATCGATGATCAAATTAAGTTTGAGTTTAAAAAAGGAATCGTTGACGAGCAACTCAAAGAACACAATCTCGATGATAAAATTGGAATTTCCTTTAAACTCAAATCCTCATATCCAATTGACGATTTGAAAGATTTAGGAATTAGCATTGAAAATAAATCTGATAATGTTGCTGTATACGTTGACTGGGACAACAGTTCTTTAGTAGTTGAACATAGCAAGCAATCACGCCGCGTAATTCGGAAATCACCAGATTTAACCCGCGACTTAGCAGTACCCCAAAGTCCTAGCTTGATTGCTCCCAAAAAAACACTTTCTGAAACAGTGACAGCAGAAGATGTATTTGAGCGCGATCAAGTAGCTGGAACCTATTCAGCAAAAAAACCACTAATTGATATCAACGGGCTGCAAAAAGGGCAAAAAAAATTGTACAACGACTTTATTAACAGAAAAAAGGAGTTGGACTTTTCCCTGCAACTGGTACTAAGGATATCTGAGGTGCGTTTAGGTCTCGCTCCAGGTCGTGATTTTCCTCCCATTAGCATTATCAATTGTCCTTTCACAGTCAGGAAACTACCTTGGACTTACGCTCTACCTTGGAATAAAAAAAAGTAATACCTGTCAACAGGCTACGTCAACAGTAAACTGGATCTAAGGAGAGAGTAGGCGCAGGCGGTTGCAGATCAGTCATAGTTACTGGTTTGAGGAAAGTCCGGACTCCCGAAAGACCAAACTTGCTGGATAACGTCCAGTGCGAGCGATCGTGAGGATAGTGCCACAGAAAGATACCGCCAATAATAAGGGAACAGGGAATAGGGAATAGGGAATAGGCAAAGAAAAACCCTACTCCCCACTCCGTACAGACGCGATTAATCGCGTCTCTACCCACTCCCCAATCTTTGGTAAGGGTGCAAAGGTGCGGTAAGAGCGCACCAGCAGTATCGAGAGGTGCTGGCTCGGTAAACCCCGGTTGGGAGCAAGGCGATAGGAACTACGGTTGGTCTTTTACCAGTTCCGCTCAATGAGAGCCGCTAGAGGCGTTTGGTAACAAGCGTCCCAGATAGATAACTGCCCTCGCAAGAGAACAGAACCCGGCTTATGTCCTGCTCTCTCCCCCCTTTTTTATTGCTGAGTGCTGAGTTAGAAGAGACGCGATGAATCGCGTCTGTACAAGAGTTAGAAGTTAGTATTTTTCCCCTGCCTCCCCTGCCTCCAATGCCACTTGCCTATCCACGCCGTCAACGGCAACTCGAAAGTTTAGTCCAAAAATTAGGTTTGTCCCTAGAAGCACCTATAAAGTGGGAATTGCTAGATTTAGCGCTAACTCATCCTACTGTCTCTGATTCGGCAAATTATGAACAACTGGAGTTTGTTGGCGATGCAGTGGTGCGGTTGGTGTCGGCTGTTGTGTTATGGGAAAATTATCCTGATTGTCCAGTAGGCGATTTTGCGGCAATTCGTTCGGTGTTGGTGAGCGATCGCATCCTCGCCCAATTGGCCAGAGTTTATGGTTTAGAGTTATACTTACTAGTCGCTGGTAGTGCTACCGCCGATAAAGTTGGTCAAGAGTCACGACTGGCAGATGCCTTTGAAGCAGTTCTGGGTGCGCTTTACTTAAGTACTCAAAATCTGGAACTGATCCGCTCTTGGCTAGATCCCCACTTCCAACAATTAACAACAGAAATTCGCCTCGATCCTGCCAGACTTAATTACAAAGCTGCTCTCCAAGAATGGACTCAGGCACAATTTAAAGTTTTACCAGAGTATCGGGTTGTAGAAGTCACTCAACCGCACCGCAATCAAGAACGTTTTGTGGCTGAAGTTTGGCTACACGGAAACAAGCTTGGAGAAGGTAAAGGGCGATCAATTAAAACTGCTGAACAAGCCGCAGCGAAAGTAGCCTTTTTAGCAATTCCTCAACCGGAAATACCCTAAACCAAAAATAGTGCTAAGAAACTGATAACTCAGTTGGTTGTTACTGGTCATTTATCCTTAGTCCCTTGCATACTAATGACTAATGACTAATGACTAATGACTAATGACAAACCAAATTAAAATTGCTGTCATCGGAGTTGGGCGTTGGGGAGTGCATTTGCTCCGGAATTTCTTAGCACATCCTCAAGTAGATGTAGTTGCTGTAGTAGACCCCCATCCAGAACGATTAGCGGCGATAAAACAGCAGTTTAATTTAGATGATAATGTAGTTTTAACAACTCAATGGGAAGATTTAAAGAAAGTTCCAGGGTTGACAGGGGTGGCGATCGCAACTCCAGCCACCACCCACTATGCTTTAATTAAAGACGCTCTCCAACAGGGATATCATGTTTTAGCTGAAAAACCCCTAACTCTTAACCCAGCAGAATGTCGAGAACTTTGCCAGTTAGCAGAGCGGCATCATTTAATACTAGTGGTTGACCATACTTATTTATTTCACCCAGCAGTTGAGCAAGGAAAAAGTGTAGTACAAGCGGGTAAATTAGGAGATTTACGCTATGGCTACGCGACGCGCACCCATTTGGGGCCTGTTCGGCAAGATGTTGATGCGCTGTGGGACTTAGCTATTCACGATATAGCTATCTTTAACGCTTGGCTGGGCCAGACCCCTGTGAAAGTACAAGCAACGGGTACAGTGTGGCTACAGGAAGAGGGGAGTAGGGAAATGACCCGCTTTCCATCTCAAGGACTAGCTGATCTAGTATGGCTAACACTGACATATCCAGATAACTTTCAAGCTTATATTCACTTGTGCTGGCTGAATTCTGATAAGCAGCGACGATTGGGAATTGTGGGCAGCCTTGGTAGTTTGATTTTTGATGAAATGTCGCAATTATCACCTCTCACCTTAATACATGGTGAGTTTGAACAGCAGGGGCATCAATTTATTCCAGTAAATCAAAAGCAGGTGGTACTGGAATTAGAGCCAGGGGAACCATTGGGGCGAGTTTGCTCCTGCTTTGTTGTCTCTGTTCTTAACAATACTCCCTCTGAGGTTTCGTCTGGCTGGGTAGGCACACAGTTAGTAGAAATTCTTGCTGCTTTAACAGCATCTCTTAACCAAGGCGGCCAACCTGTTTTTCTGAATAATAAGGAGCAAAAGTAACAAATGACAGATGACTCGACCATTGTTGACGATGCATTCAAGCAGTTCGAGCGTGACAAATTCTCTTTTGTAGCCCAAAAATATGATGAAGCGATCGCTGCTGTAACTTCTCAGGTGAATGAAGCCATATTGGATGCTGTGGGAGCAAAGTCTGGTTTGAAATTGCTGGATATAGCTTGCGGGCCTGGCTGGCTCAGTGCCGCAGCACTAAAGCGGGAAGCTATAGTAACAGGATTGGACTATGCAGAGAATATGGTGGCTATTGCCAGAGTGCGATGCCCTCAAGCATCATTCCATAACGGGGATGCAGAAAACCTTCCTTTTGAATCGGGGCAGTTTGAGGCGGTTGTTTGTAGCTTGGGCATCCTCCATTTCCCCAACCCAGAAAGAGCGATCGCCGAATCCTTTCGCGTACTCAAACCGGGAGGGCGCTATGCCTTCACCTGTTGGACACCGCCAACGTGCAATCCGTTTATGGCTCTTATACTGGGTTCGGTGCAGACTTATGGCAACATGGATCTGGATCTACCTCTGGGGCCACCTTTGTTCCGCTTCGGCGAAAGAGGCGAATGTGAAAGGGTTTTGATCGCCGAGGGATTCACTGAGGTGTCTGTCACTGAATTGTCTATAAAGTGGACTTTCTCTACACCTGAAGATGTGATGGCAAAGGTTGTTGTAAGTACGGCGCGTCTTGGCGCGATATTGGCAATGCAAACCCCTGACCAACGGCGCAATATTGAGAATGCTATTATCGACGGAGCATCAAAGTATGCGACGTACAGTGGTGTGGAAATCCCCGCTTCTGTGATGCTAGCTGTAGGTTACAAACCATGAGCTAGAACAACTCTTGTTAAATAATTACCTCTTTAAAAGAATATCCGCACAAACTCCCCCTTTTGGAAGACTTACCAACAGAGTTTGCTGCGGCGAAAGACTAATCTCGTAAGTCTCGTTCCCAAGTAACACTTGGAACTTCGAGGACTTCTCTTTATCTACATCTGCTTTTACAGATTTGTTAAGACTCAAGGAAGGACTTCTCTCAGACTCTTGTAGGTTAGGATAGTGACTTGCTTTTGCCGCATCATTCACAGAGGAAAATCCAAGATCCCCTACATTTTCTTCTTTCTTGGCAATAGGTAAGAGTGAGATATCAATCAAGGGTAAGGTAATTTTCAGTGTCGTACCTTGATGAAGTCCCGTACTTTCAATAGTAATGCTGCCTCCCATGAGTTCGATTAAGTTCCGTGAAATTGCTAGTCCCAGTCCAGTCCCTTCAAACTGGCGGCTAGTTGTGCCATTCACCATCACAAAAGGGCGAAATAGTTTGTGCTGTTGAGTGGGATCAATTCCTATACCTGTATCTTTAACTATTACTACCACTTGAGATTTACCATTACTATGTTGAATTTCTGTAGCAATGGTAATGCTTCCTGTGTCAGTAAACTTAGTGGCGTTGCCGATAACATTAATCAGCACTTGCTTTAGTTTTGCTGCGTCTGCCTTAATTGGTATTACTTGGGGATCTAACTCGCATTTTAATTGCAAGCCCTTTTGTTGAACATTAACTGATTGTAAATTAATCACCTCTAGCAATATTTGTCTGAGGTCAAGAGGTGTGGTAACTACAGAAAGCTTCCCTGCTTCGATTTTAGAAATGTCGAGTAAATCATTAATAATATTTAGCAAATGAAGCGTTGTTTCATCGGCGCGTTTGAGAAACTCCATTTCTTCTTCTCGGCTATCACATAAGCCCTCTTCAACCAGGCGAATGCAGTTGATAATAGTATGTAATGGATTTCTCAATTCATGGGAAGTCGTTGCCAAAAACTGGCTTTTAATCTGGTTAGCACTTTTTGCTTCTTTCCAAGCTATTTCCAGTTCTTCTGAGCCAGCTTTGAGCCGTTCTACCATTTGGTCTAATGCTTGGGCTAGTTGATTAAATTCCCGGATTTGAAAATTGTGCGGAACTGGTTGTGCTGCATGGTGAGAGTGAATATTTAGAGCGTAGTCTCGCAATTCTTCTACAGGACGTGCCAAGTAAGGTGCTAGATATAAAGATGCTAACAAACTTGCACCAATCAAACCAACTGTTAAAACGATAAGAATTAGTTTGATTTCCTCTAAACCAAAAAGTGCATTATCGACACTAGTAACAGCTAAGACTATCCATTTTTGCTGCTGCTGTTGGGTAAGTGGATTGGCAATAGCCGTATAGCCAGCGACTAATTCGTTCCCTTGTGTAAAAGACAAATTTATCGAATTGTTTTGCCCTGCAAGCGCATTTTTAATTATGCTTTTGAGTTGAGAAGCATTTGGGTGCTGATTAATATTAGTTCCCACCCAGTCTGTGAATGGGTGTGCCAAAATTGTGCCATCTTCAGCAATCACTACCATAGCGCCTGTAAGCGATCCCGGCGGATTTTTGGTTTGTTGCGACAATGCAGACTGAATGCTTAAGCTGTAAACCAAATTTTTTCGGCTATCGGAGACTGGTGCAGATAACACTACTTGCAATTGATTTTGTGTGTTTCTTTTTCCAGTTATTCCTGCCTTCGGCGGAAAGATTGCTTTGACATCAATTCCATCACTAGGCAAAGGTAATCTTAACTCTCCAATTGCTTGATCCCCACAGCTACTAGCAACTATTTTCTGGCTTAACAGATTTGTTAATTGGATACATTCAATACTGGCTGGAAGTTGTTGCCTTATCTGCGTGAGAATTTCTTGCTCTTGTATAGGCGAATCCGACGGAATCACCGTTGTTTTACTTACACTCAGCAAAGTAGCTTTTAAGATAGCGATCGCATCGCCAATTCGCTCACCTTTACTGATGGCGCTTTCTGTTAAATTTTGACGGGCAGATCCCAATATGCTAGAACGTGCCTTATTCAAGGCAACAATCTCCCCTATAAGTAAAACTGGAACGAACAGAAGCAGTATTCTCGTTACTAAAATTCGACGAAAAGATGATTGGCGGTGATTAGTCATCGAGTGTCTCACTTTGCATCTGCAAACCACAACAGCAAAGATATGTAATTAGATGATCTAGATGAGACATTTTATTAAATAATCAGAATTTTATTTTCAATGTTTAAAATTAACAAATTGCTATGATTCAAAAAGAAACGTGGTATACCAAAATTAAGATATGCTATATTGAGAAGCTGTTTGGGTTGCATATAAATACAGTGGTGAAGTTTTAAAAGAGTAATTTGCACGCATGGATTTTTTTGGAAATCTACACACTAGCAAAGAAAATATTCAAAATCTAAAATCAATTTAATGTTGCAACATCGTCCTCACACTACAGTTGTTTTAGCAATGAGTGCAGATGGTAAAATAGGAGATTTTAGGCGATCGCCTGCTCGGTTTGGTTCAAGGGTTGATAAAGCACACTTAGAAAAACAAATCGCTGCCTGTGATGCGGTTTTATTCGGTGCTGGCACTCTCCGCGCCTACGGAACAACACTTACTATATCAGATCCAACTCTAGTGCAACTTCGGGCGCAAGATGGGAAGCCTCCGCAGCCAGTTTATATAGTGACTTCACACTCTGCAAACCTCAATCCGGAAATTAAATTTTTTAAGCAACCAGTTAGACGCTGGCTACTCACGACAACAACAGGGGCAGTTTCATGGAAAGAACGTTTAAGGACGCCTCCCTCAATGGTAGCCAGATCAAAGGAATGCCCTCCAGAATTTGAGCAAATTCTAGTTTTTGAAACACCAACGCAAGAAATAGACATTTCCGCAGCTTTAAAGCATCTAGCCACTCTACATATAACACGCTTGGCGGTTTTGGGTGGAGGTGAATTAGTCGCTTCCTTGCTGGAATTAGATTTAATTGATGAATTATGGCTAACCGTCTGTCCCTTGATTTTAGGTAGTAATACCGCACCCACTCCTGTAGATGGGAAAGGATTTTTACCCGATTTAGCTCCCAAACTACAACTACTAGAAGTTCATACAGTTGAGCAAGAAGTGTTTTTGCACTATCGCCTGCAACTACCAGCAGATTAGATTACGCTAAGTAAAGTTATTGGGGCATTTGGCATTGGGCATTGGGTATTGCTTAAGAATCAATCAATAGTTCTTCTTCCCCTGCTCCCCCTGCCTCTTTCCCCCACTCCCTACTCCCTTAAAAAACCCAGACAATGGTGGAACAACTTAAGCCTCGCTATTCTGTCGTTTGGACGAACAAAATTGCTGAAGTACCCCAAAGTGCCTGGAATGCTTTGGCAATGCCACTCAAAACACCGTTTTTAGAATGGGAGTGGCTAAACAATATTGAAACCTCCCATAGTGCTACGGCTAAAACTGGTTGGTTGCCTAATCACTTAACATTGTGGCGAGATAGAACGCTGATTGCTGCTGCGCCACTTTATCTTAAAGGACATAGTTCTGGCGAATTTGTTTTCGATCACCAATGGGCAGAGTTAGCCGATCGCATCGGAGTTCAATATTACCCAAAATTGCTGGGAATGACACCATTTACCCCAGCAGAAGGCTATCGCTTCTTAATTGCCCCAGGAGAAGATGAGGACGAAATCACCGCGATTATGGTGCATGAAATTGACACTTTTTGCGCCAAAAATCGAATTTCTGGGTGTCATTTTCTCTATGTTGATCCCCAATGGCGGCCGATGCTGGAACGGCATGGTTTTACAACTTGGCTGCACCACAGCTACGTTTGGGAAAATGCTGGGTTTGAAACTTTTGATGACTACTTGAAGGTTTTCAACGCCAATCAGCGCCGCAATATCAAGCGAGAACGCAAAGCTGTGGAAAAAGCCGGTTTACGATTACAACCTCTGAGTGGGGATCAAATTCCTCAGTCTTTGTTTCCCTTGATGTACCAGTTCTATGCTGACACCTGTGATAAGTTTGGCTGGTGGGGTAGCAAGTATCTCACACGGAGGTTTTTTGAGCAGCTACACGCCGATTATCGCCATCGAGTCTTGTTTATTGCTGCATATAGCGAGGAAGATAACTCTCATCCTTTAGGAATGTCTTTTTGTTTGTTTAAAGGTGACAAACTCTATGGACGCTATTGGGGAAGTTTTCAAGAAATAGATTGCTTACATTTTGATGCTTGCTATTATGCGCCGATTGAGTGGGCGATCGCTAACAATATCCAAATTTTTGATCCTGGCGCGGGTGGACGCCACAAAAAACGCCGTGGTTTCCCCGCTATGCCCAATCATAGTTTGCACCGCTTTTACAATAATCGTTTAGGACAAATTTTACGTCCCTACATTAAAGAAGTGAATCAACTCGAACAACAGCAGATTGAGGCGATTAATGCAGAGTTGCCATTTAGTAACCGAGATTCTTAAAAGTTTGCCAAGGCAGAGGGTGAACGACGAATTACACTTGATATAGAGTGAAAAAACCCTCAAGAAAGAAATTTCTTTTTATAGTGCTTATGGATTTGATAGTTGAAAATTTAGCCGCAATTGATGATAAACTTTCCCAGCGTCATATTGATCTTGATCCCGGTGGATATTTCATTATTTACTTAGATCGAGATGCCGGGTTAATTAATGCCAAGCATTTTACAAATGTGATTGACGATCGCGGTTTAGCTGTCGATCCCGAAACGGGAAAGGTAATTCCAGCTAGAGGAAAGGTAGAACGAACCCACACGACGCTTTTTAGCGGGAGGACGGCGAAAGAACTGTGCGTGAAAATATTTGAGGAAACTCAGCCCTCTCCTGTAACTCAATTAAATCATGCAGCTTATTTGGGTCGAGAATTTGTTCGGGCTGAGATAGCTTTAGTCAAAGAGCAAGAGTATGTTCAGGATTAAAGTTAGGAGTGACAAGTTAAGAGTTAAAAATTCATAACTCCTAACTCTCCCATTACCCATTAGATGATGGCTGATTTATCTGATAAATATAGTAAGTCGCCATTGGAATAACAGTAGCGGCAATTAACAATCCTACTACCCAAGCAGTAGCGTTACCTTGGTCAGTTTCGCCTGCTTTCTTGAACGTTCCTTCTACCTGTACAGTTTCAGCGATTTGAGGTGGGCCTGGATCGGGTTTGCCGGAGAGGACAGCCACAAGGCGATCGCTTGCATCTAGAAATGCCTGATTGTATTTGTTACCATCGCGTAACGGTACACTTACTGTTTCCGTAGCTATACTCTCGGCAATAGAGTCGGTGAGCAATGGCTTGACTTCATCTCCTGTAATAATGGCAGTACCATTGGTAACTGTGTCAATAACCAATAAGGTTTCATTAGCTTGGGCTTCTTTTGTCGGAAACCATTTTTCAAACAGTTCTTTGGTGAAGCTTTCTGGTGTTTCACCGTAATCGAGGCGACGAACAGTAACGATTCTAACTTCCTTACCTGTTTGCTTTGCCAAATCCTCGAAAGCGCTGTTAATCTTACCTTCATTAAGACGGCTGATGACTTCACCTTGATCTACAACCCAGGAGTTATTCCCTGCTGTGAGGTTGGGTATTTGATTCACACCTGTGGCAAAAGCAGGTACGGCAAACAGCGAGGCTGCTAAAATAACTGTCACCAAAGGCAGAATTAGCCGGATGAGGTGTTTTTGACTGCTAAATACTTGTTTGAGGAGCTGTTTCATCGTGTGATCCCTAAGACAGACTTGCATCAAAAATACTACAGAACTACTGCCAAAATCTTCTCGTTCCCAGTTTTCTCAAGTATTAAATTTCTGCTATTGCCAGCAGATGTATATTTTACAGGATTTTTTGATTGCACAAACTTGTTCTGAGGGCGGTTGCAAGCATTAAGTTGACAAGAAATACCGCCCATTTTGGGGATTAACCCAAAAACTTAGGGCGGAATTTGCAAACCATCTAGAAATAATATCGTACAATCAATATTTTTGGTAGAAATAAGCACATTTTTTCATATCTGCAAGTAGCTTTTCCTACTCTACCCATTGATTGGTTGATATCTGCATTTTTCGGAAATTTTAGCCAAAATTTATATCAATACATGACCATAATTTTAACTAACGACGACGGTATTGATGCCCCCGGCATCCGAGCGCTGCTCAAAGCTGTAAACGGCAAAAATGCTATTATCGCTGCTCCTGCTGATCATCAGTCTGGCTGTGGACATCAAGTTACTACCACTCGTGCCATCAACCTCCAGCGACGTTCTGAGACTGAGTATGCGATCGCAGGCACTCCCGCCGATTGTATAAGAATTGCCATAACGCAAATTAACGCAAATGTCAAGTTTGTGCTTTCAGGTATCAACGCTGGAGGTAACTTAGGAGTCGATGTCTACATTTCTGGCACAGTAGCTGCTGTGCGGGAAGCCGCAATGCACGGTATTCCCGGAATTGCTATTTCCCACTATCGCAAAGCCAAGCAAAATTTTGATTGGGATCTGGCTGCCAAATTGACAGCTGAAGTTTTAGCCGACTTACTCAAGCGTCCCTTAGAACCGGGAAGCTTTTGGAATGTGAACTTGCCGAATCTGCTACCAGGAGAACCGCATCCTGAGATAGTGTTTTGCCAACCCTGCAACAGACCTTTGCCAGTAAACTATCGAATTGAAGGCGATAATTTTTATTATGCAGGCGAATATGGCAAACGCGATCGCACTCCTGGTAGCGATGTAGATGTATGTTTTTCCGGCAATATTGCGGTAACTCAGTTAAGGGTTTGATCATTGAATCCAGAATCCAAAATTGGTATTAATCATCTAACGCTTGAATTAAGGACATATTTCAAAATTTTGAAATCTGGTAAAGTTTCAGTAGCACTGAACACTAATTTCAAAAAAAGCAGAAAAATATGCAGTTTCTCAAAATTGTTCTTGTCGCTCTCGTGTTGATGGTAAACCTAGTAATTGCTCAACCCTCTTGGGCAGGCAAGGATTTTACTAAGGGGGCAGACTATGCTGAGGTAACTCAGGCGCTCAATCAACTTCTAACTGTAAAAGATACACCTGAGCAAGCTGGTTATACACCTGAGCAATTCCAGAAGCGACTGGCACAATTGCAGCTTCAGAAAAATGTTATAGAAACAGCTAGAAAGCGGGCGCAGTGCCGCAATGAAACAGGAAAAACGTTGGCTGTCTATGCCAATAAACCGAAAAAATCTCCAACCCAACTCTACTTCCTGGGCGCAGGAACAATCACAGATGACGATTGGGATTGCGATGGCATTTACTTACCCGCAGGTTCTCAAGTGGTTCTAGGCCCGAACGCTCAACCACAACAACTAGCCCAACCAATCGCTGTTAAGTTTGTGGACGGCACACAGTCTATTGCAAGAACCAATCCAGTCACTGGTGCAATTGAATTGAATGTAGAACCTGCCAAAGTATTCAAGGCGGGTGAGAGCAGCTGGTTACTTCCCAATTTCTCTCAAGCCGATATTGATACGCAAATTCCTACCCCACAACTCATTGACTAATATCATCTAGATAATTCAACTTTTATGTAATTCCTGCATAAAAGTTGAATTAAATTAATAAGATATGTAAAAGAAAAATCTACAACCATTGAACAATCAACTTTTAATTAAGGAAAAATTACAAGCCACGCTTGAGAACATTCAACCCAATAGCGATGCTCCTATTACTGATTTGCAGCTAGACAAAACCTTAGCCGAAGAAATTGAACAATTGACAACAGAACTAGAGAGTGTCAATCCCAATCCTAATCCTCTTCTCTATGCTACTTATTTGCTGAATGGAACTTGGCAACTGCAATACTCTACTGCAAGAGAAATCCGTTCTTTAGCTTCTCTCCCGTTAGGATTAAAGCTTGGTAAAGTTTATCAAGTGATTGATGTTGCAAATAAATTGTTTTTCAATCTAGCGAAAGTTAAACATTCTCTGGGGCTAGTATCAGGATATGTCAAAGTGACAGCTAGCTTTGAGCCAGCCAAAGAAGATTTAGCGCCTTTAGCGAACAAACGTATTAACGTTTATTTTGAGAAACGCTACCTATCGATTGAGAAAATTGTTGGCATTAATACCCCTAAACTCAACCCATTTAAGGTTATCCCAGCGAATAATCCTACTAGCAGAACTGCGACACTAGATATTACTTATTTGGATGAAACCTTAAGAATTGGACGTGGAGGAGATGGAAGTTTATTCATTCTTAGTAAGTCTCCTGATTTACCTAACTTCAGCTAAATTTTAAATTGATCGCGCCACCGAATTAATATGGCACTCTCAATAACGCATCTTTTCACCAAAACAAAACCAGGTTCTGCGATGGTAGAGCTTAAAACATTAAATTTAAAAGTAGGTCATGGTATAGAAGGAGATATTAATGCCGATCCTATCAGTCCTAGACAAGTTTTAATTGTTAGGGATGAAGATATTTTAGATTTATCAATTAAACCAGGAGAATTACGAGAAAATATTGTAGTTACAGGTATAGAATTTGATAATTTTATCCCTGGCTCTCTGCTAACCTTTGAAAGTGGTGCAGCGATTCGTCTAACTTTTCACTGCGAACCCTGTAAGCGAATAGCCTACTTGGTAGAATCATTAAAAAGCATCCAAGTAAAAAGAGGAATTTTAGGCGTAGTTATTAAATCAGGTAAAATTCAGGTTAGTAGTAATTTTCAGGTGCAAGCTAATAAATTTCCAGCATTATCTGAAAATCCATATCAACGATTCCTAAATTTTATCATCAAAATTCCAACTGGGAAAGTAGTTACATATAAACAGATCATCAAAGGTATAGGAGTAGATAATAGTTATTTAAGAGCTATTCCTACATACCTGAAAAAAACCTCGCCTGCTGATTATCCAGTACATAGAATATTAAACTCTAAAGGTCATTTGATAGATTATGTTGCCCAGCAAAAAGATAAGTTGGAAGCTGAAGGAGTTAAAGTCGTATCTGAAACAAATTTATTAAGTAATTTAAATAAAATTTCTGTAAATATTAAAGATTATCTATGGGAAGATAACACTATTTATTTAGTATAAAAATTTCTATTATTTTCATAAATAGTAGTTAAAATCTTTAAAAAAATGCTTTATTTAATCAAGATGATCCCTGATTTTTTATTTGTTTAGATGTAGCTTCCATAAAATCGATAAAAACTTTTATGATCTTATGAATTCCCTCGCTACCTCCTGCAATTAAACCTCCTGTTAGCAATGCATCTAAACAACGGAAAATAACTACTTGCATTGGATTATCTAAATCAACAACTACAAGTGGCTCGATTGAGCGAATACCTATTGCACTCATTAAAAGACCAAATAAAAGGGATGTCCATAGAGCAATTATTCGTGTATCGGATTTATATGCTGTTTTTTGCTGTTCTTTTTCATTTATATCATCAATTTGTGGCTTAAATATTTTTAACGGTTCTTGTTGATTTTGTGTAAAATTTTGGATGATTTGCTGTTCTAAACTCATTCCTTCAGGTGGAAGTCCACTGATTTGATTGGATTCTAAAGAAGGGAATTGGTTCTGTTGCACTTCCGTAAGTCTGATCTTTTCCGATAGTAAAGCCTTTTTTTGTTGAATAGTAATATCTAATTGTTCAACAAATGGGCCGCGCCAAGTAGTTATAAAAACTTCTAAAGAACGCTCTAACAATAAAGAAATAAATAATTGTAAGGTGAGTAACTGGATAATATCATTAAGCCCAAATGGTTTTAAAACGAATGGTTTAGACGAGAGCCAAGTTGACAAAGTTACTACTAGGAAACTAATAATAATTAATACAATAAATAGAGGAGATTCTGGAGAAAGCTTTAGCAACGTATCTATACTCCTGTTTCGCGTCACAATATCTAACACAGCTTGGAGGTGAGAACTACACCTGTTGAGTAACTTAACAACGTTAATTCGATAGAACAGTAAATAATTTATTACTCAACCATTTTTTCATCTGTGTAATGTGGTGTACGAGTGTACAAGCGATGTTTTCAACGGGCTACGCCTACGCACAGGATAATCTAATGGTTCGTCATAAAACTATTGCTATACAAGCATTCCAGAAGTAACCGCTAGGCTTGAACGCACTGTGCAAAGCGGGGCGAGAGGCGATCGCGTCAAACATGAAAAGGTGCGTTGGGCAAAGAAAGCGACGCTAGAGCAAGCGTAGCACCAACTAAAAACCCCTCCAAGATTGAAGGGGTTAAAGTAAATTTTGGTAATAAGATGCTGATTAGGGGAAGACAGCAAGTTTTCCTCCTTTGTGTGTTAAGCATTTTTTTATCAAAGCAACGAGATGATAGTACAGCATTTTATAAATTCCTTACAAACCTCTGCAAGGCTGTACTTAGTAAGATAAACTACTAGTATTACTGAATGATGTCAGCTTCCACTCAACGGCATTTAGATAACCTGTATCATTCAAAGCTTGTACTGGTAACTTTTTAGCGTTGACAGCAGCCTTAACCACATCTAGTGCAGTCAAGTTTCCTGTTTGGTATTGAGAAACCAAAGCACTACCACTAGGAATACCCTGTGCTTTCAAGTTACCTTGATAAGCTAGAAATGCAGCATCAAAGGGTTTGAGGTAACTGACGTTCGTAAAATGAGTAAGTAAATTATTAGAATTGATAGCTATAGGTTCCCCACTATTGTTACTACCTATTTGAGCGCCACCGATTCCGGGTAATAAAGCAATTGAACCAACAATGAGCATAGAATCAATCAAGGTGGAGAATTTCATAGGGTTATCCTTAGCTAGAGTAAAGTGCAATTAGTGTTATTGAGTAATAGAGTCTTATTTTTTATCAGTCTCAACTTCCTGCACTCAGGTCACCTGAGCGGTTGGTTTATTCCTCACCCATTCGGGTGAACTCATTGAGCGCAAGAACTAAAAAAATAAATCGAGAGTAAAGTTCAAGACAAACTTGAACAGATATATATTTAACTGAGGCAATCTAAAAATTTATGCAATTGCCGTTACTCAGTTGTAGGGGTAACAAGTAAAGTAGGGGAAGTATGGGAGGCAGGGGAAGCAGGGGAGTCCAACCCAGGCATTGTATTTCTGTACTATATCCTTCAATAGCAGCTTTATCGGTTAATTATGATTCAATCTATTTGTATATTCAAATTTACCGAACATAAAAATTAGGGTAAACCGTAACTTATTTCATGTCTAATTTAGGACGGTAATCATCAATTAATTGGTGTTAATAACCGAATTTACAGCAGGTCTAACTCTGCATAATATAAATATGTAAGCACCAATTGAAGTGCGAAGCTGATTAAACAAAAGCTAATTGATGCGAGGAAGAGCTATGACACTAGTTAGTTGGAACCCTTGGAGAGAAATTGACACTCTACAACGTCAACTCAATAATATATTTGAAGACACCAGAGTACCATCTGCCTTCTTGGACGGAGGCTTGAGCAAAGTTCCTGCTGCTGAAATACAAGAAACTGAAAATGCTATTCATCTGAAGCTAGAACTACCAGGAATAGAAGCTAAAGACCTGGATGTGCAAGTCACAGAAAACGCTGTTTACGTTAGCGGTGAGCGGAAGTCTGAAACTAAAACTGAAGAAAAAGGTGTTACTAGAAGTGAGTTTCATTACGGAAAATTTCAACGCGTAATCCCTCTATCTGCTCGGATTCAAAATACTAACGTTACGGCAGATTATAAAGACGGCATATTGAATCTGACACTACCTAAAAGTGAGCAAGAAAAGAATAAAGTTGTCAAAGTTAATTTGGAACAACATGCTAACTAATAGGTTGTGATCAGATAACTTTACCTCCCTTGATTGATTGAGATAGCTAAGAGCTTGGTTACGCAAGTAACCAGGCTTTTTTGTAACAATTTTTTGGAATAGGCGAGTAAGTCCTGTGTGCATGAATTCTCTGAGAGAACTCGAAAGGATAGCGCAACCCGTCGTAGACATTGCCCTTGCTTTTAAAGTTTGTAAAGGAATTTTCTTATATAACCTGAGTTCGGGATAAGAAATCCTCAAAAGCCTTGACTTATCGTTGTTCGGTCTAAAGCTCTGTTTTTATTTATTGTCAATAATACATATTGTTGAGATTAGTTTCATTTATGAACCTTATTGACAAAATGATTCCACTTTTATTCTTGCTTTCATCACTTCCAGCTTTATTCAATCCTGACAGAATAAGCTTTTCAGCTTCTGGCTTAACCCAAACTCAGGTTATATATATAGGTATATAGGATTAGTATTTGATTTTTGAAATTATCTACGTGGCTGGGGAGTGGGGAGTAGGGAATAAGGAATTAGGCTTTTTGATCTGTACTGATCTTTTTCAGAAATCAAACATTAGTTCTATATATAGATGGTGTGCATGGGTAACAGAACTCAAGGGTGCTGGGCTACATCTACCTAACTTCTGACCTTTAAATAAGTAAAGCTAATAACGTATATCAGGTTTACTGAAGTAATAAAACTTGATTAAAAAATGTAAAGCAT
>NZ_JAVRBU020000016.1:119269-227098 GCF_034531135.2 Nostoc sp. CmiVER01 | reverse complement strand
TCCCCTCTTTGCGCCAGTCATAAGTAGATCCTTCTAAGCTTTGGGAATCTACTGCGGCAGTGAATACGCGGTGTCCGACAATAGTTGTCCGCAATTCTAGCGCCTTGGGCACATTTTCTTGAAAGGTCATCGGACAAAAACGCAGTCCTTCCATATTCTCCAGGTCATTATTTGTAACTGGAGTGGTAAACACAACGTTTTCTCGCCCCTGCTGATCGTAAATAGCAAAAGAAGAAAGCATTTTGGTAACTATACCTTGGTTACACTCTTGAGCAAATTGCTTGACTGCTTCTGGATTGTTTGAAGTCAGAGTACGTGGAGTTACAAGACCTATTTTGCGTGCAACTTGCAATTGTAATTGCTTATTATTAGCTCGATCCACATTGGACATTTTATCAAAGTGAAATCCTTGAAGGCTGGCAATCATACCCCTGACTGTGGCGCGACATTCGTTAATTGATGCATCTCTGTATTGCTTGTCCATTGAGTCGGGAATTTTTTCTCCGTAGCGCATCCGCCGATACCAAACTGAGGAGACTTCACTCAAATCTAGCTTTTGTTCGCCATCAGTAATAATTACTCGTTCACTATCGCCGCAGTAAATATCTAGCTTGACTTCGGTGGGATATCTGTCTGTGTCAAACCGAAATGCTTTTTCTCCTCTAGCCTCAATTTCTTTGATGACTAGAGGAATACTTTCGTTGTCTTTACTAAACGTAACTATTAATACGGTCATAAAAAGTATGAACAGTGAAGTATGTAGACACCTTTTGGGTGGCTTGCCGCGGGCTAATATCAAATATTAAGTTTTTGATTATTCATTCTTTGTTTGAAGTAGGGCGTCTGCGATCGCACTTGCAATCGGTAAGTTTAAATCCTTTTCCAGCATTCCCCACTCCCCCACAGGGTTGATTTCCAAAAAGACGTATTCCCCTGATGGTGTGACGATGAAATCTAAGGCTCCAAACAACAGCCCAAATTTCTCCATAAAGGCTTTGAGACGACGAATTACTTCATCAGGAAGCTGGTGATGTTGCCATGCGCCAACTTCAACACCAGGTTTACGCCAATCAACTTTGGCTGCTGCATACATATCTGCATTTAGCGCCCCCACAAATACATTACCATTCACATACACCATCCGTAATTCCTGTTGCTTTGGAATTTGCTCTTGAAAAACCATTGGGCAATAACGCAGTGACTCAGCATCAACTAAATCTTCTTCTTTGACGATGCTGGTGTACAGAAAAAACGAGGAGTTAGCTTCCATACTGCGGGAAAGAGCAGTTAAGAGCTTGCTCACCATTTTGCCGTTGACTTGCCCAAAAAACTCTCGTGCTGCTTGGGCTTTGTTGGTGACAAGAGTCTGGGGAATAACAAAGCCTACTTCAGACGCAATCCGCAGTTGACGCAGCTTGTTACTTGCATAATCTATCCGCTCTAAATTATCTACCCACGTAGCTCCCTTGAGGCTGTCCCAAAAAGCATCTAAAGTTGCAAGTGATTCTCTAACGCAAGCTTCTCGGAACTTTGGCGCTAATTCTTGACTCAGTTGTGGTTCCCAAATACGGCGCATCCATACAGCTTGCACCTGCTCTGTGTTGATAGAGCGGTTGTTACATTCTATAGTGTGGTAGCTTTTAGACTTATCAAAATGTGCTGTTAATTGCACTTCTAGAGGAAACTTATCAGTATCTAGACGAAATGATTGCACCCCTTTTTTTGATAAGGCTTCTGCCACTCTATCTATTGTAAAGAAATCACCACTGTGGGTGATTAATAAAACAACATCACGAGACAGGTGCATAAAATATTTTTTTGAGAATTTTAGGAGGTAGCTATTCAAAAATAGCAAACAAATTGCCTTTTAGAAACCAAAAATTTTAGATGATTTAGGGATTTATAAAAAGCAATCATCTCTATCTTATGGATAAGGCAATATGAAAGCGATCGCCTACGGCGGGCGCTCTGCGCCATCGCGTCTCTATGAGTAGTTTTCAGTTCTTTGATAACTGCTACTCTATTAAATGATGATTCAGCCAATTACAAGGTATCTTTCCGATCAGAAAGGTACTTTCAGATGTAAAAGAGTAAATTATTTATCTTCCAAATCTGAAGGAAACTTGTAAGTCCAAGGAACCTCTGTTCCTTCAGTAGCTTGCTCTGACAAGAAACGTGTAAAGAATGGTAACGCTACAACATCCACTGTTTTTACTGTGTTTGTAGGCATGAGTTTCCTTAAAAAAATTAACTTGTTTTTCAACTTAAATGTATATCATTAATTAAATATATTTTCAAGGTCAGTTAAGACAGTTATGACGTTAAAGCAGTTAGGAAAGTTAAGAAATTTAGGAAACTTAAGCAGGCAGCTAAGAAAAAATATTTAAGAATTAATATCAAAATCATCAATATTAAACTATAATTAGAACAAAAATTAAATCCAGCAAAATCCTTATTGGATATAACTTACAGCAAACTATTTTTTTGGTAATTTGTTTCTTAAACTTCTTAAATTTCTTAAATTAATTATTTTCCAGGCTGTTGCATTTTATCTAGAAAAGTGAGATCATGCTCTAATTGAAATTAGAAGTATGTTAATTTAAAGAAAGCAAATTAGTTTTAATGATAAATTATAAAAT
This sequence comes from Nostoc sp. CmiVER01, assembly GCF_034531135.2. Taxonomy (NCBI): domain Bacteria; kingdom Bacillati; phylum Cyanobacteriota; class Cyanophyceae; order Nostocales; family Nostocaceae; genus Nostoc; species Nostoc sp. CmiVER01. The sequence continues at coordinate 224,459 of NZ_JAVRBU020000016.1, read as the reverse complement.
AGTCTTTCTCAAAAAAAAGTAAAGTCATCAGTCATAGCAGGAGTTAGTTATACTGTGATCGCAGCCACACTTACAGCATTGACAACTCCGTTTAGCATCGTAGGAGGTATAGAGATGTTAGTCTAATAACGGTTGTAGGAGATACTTTAATGGGATATGTGATTAAAGCCATTATTATGGCTATTTATGCAAAATGTAAAAAGACTGAATCTGTAATATTTCTTATCAAATAAATTAAAGATTTACTTATTATAGAAGAGCTAAAAGCTTGTTATATAAGTCAACTCATTTTCATCAAGTGTAGTATACAGAAGGTAATATTGATTTAAAAAAATAGGATATTTAGGAAAATGTAGAAGTTAATACAGTTAAAAAGTTAGAGTTAGTTCTTAGTGAGTTTAATTATGAATGATGAAGCAGAAAATATTAATATTCAGTCAGAGGCGATCGCCATTATTGGTATAGGGTGTAGATTTCCAGGAGCGAATAATTATAATGAATTTTGGTATAATTTAGAGAAGGGAGTTAATAGTGTAACGGAGATACCTCAAGAACGATGGAATATTGATAACTTTTATTCTTCAAATATCGAACTTCCCAATACAAGTACTAGTAAATGGGGAGGATTTATCGAAGATGTAGATAAATTTGACGCAAAATTTTTTCAGATATCAGAGCGAGAAGCTCGGCGAATAGATCCTCAACAAAGGATCATGCTAGAACTGAGTTGGTCATGCTTAGAAGATGCTGGATATTCACCATTAGAATTATCAGGAAATAACGTTGGTGTTTTTATTGGTGTTTGTAATTTCGATTATAAAGAATTACAAGATAAGGGCGAAGTCATTGAAGGATATAATTCTACAGGTACATATACTTCTATTATTCCCAATCGAATTTCCTACTTTTTCAACTTTCATGGCCCTAGTATTCCGATAGATACTGCTTGTTCTAGCTCACTTGTAGCCATACACCAAGCAGTGAATACACTCAATCAAAATGAATGTGAGATGGCGTTAGTTGGTGGTGTCAGTGTATTGTGTACACCGACTAGTTATATCTCTTTTAGTAAGTTGGGTATGTTATCACCTGAAGGGAAATGCAAAACCTTTGATGCTCAAGCAGACGGTTATGTGCGAGGTGAAGGGGCAGGTGTCATTTTATTAAAACCTTTGAAAAAAGCAGTTGAGGATAAAAATTATATTTATGGAATAGTTAAAGGTAGCGCCATAAATCATGGTGGTCATACGCGTACTTTAACTTCTCCCAATGCTTATTCTCAATCACAAGTTGTGAGGTCTGCATGTATAAAAGCAAATATTACACCTGATACAATATCTTATATAGAAGCTCATGGAACAGGTACGCCGTTAGGCGATCCAATTGAAATTAATGCTTTAAAACGAGCATATACACAACTATATCAGCACTATGGTATTGAACAAACCGCAGAAAGCTATTGTGGATTAGGTTCAGTAAAAACAAATATTGGACATTTAGAATCAGCAGCAGGTATTGCTGGGATCATAAAAGTATTATTGGCAATGAAATATAAAAAATTGCCAACAATTAACAACTTTCAGCAATTAAATCCTCGAATCAAGTTAGATGGTAGTCCCTTTTATATAGTTAAAGAAACGAAAGATTGGCAACATTTAAAGACAAAAGAAGGGAAAATTATTCCTAGACGAGCAGGGGTAAGTTCCTTTGGCTTTGGGGGTGTTAATGCCCATATAATCCTAGAAGAGTCGTTAGTGCCAGAAGAAATAGTGGTGACGAACATTGAGCGTCCAAGCCACTTGATAGCACTTTCGGCGAAAACTGATAAGGCTTTAGAAGAACTAGCAAAAAGATATCAAATTTATTTAAAATCTGATTTAAAGATATCGTTAGCAGATATTTGTTACACCGCCAACACTGGGCGAAGCTCCGGAGGAGCCGCTTCGCTAACGCATTTTGACTACCGCCTTGCTATTGTGGCCGACTCTAGAGAGCAGTTGGTCGATCGACTCAGTGCTTTCGCATCTGGGAAAGACATCACCGGCTTAATTAGCGATAAACCTGGCAAAAAGCCAGCAAAGATAGCCTTTTTATTCACTGGTCAAGGCTCTCAGTACATCAATATGGGTCGCCAACTCTACGATAGCCAACCCATCTTTCGCCAAACTATCGAGCAGTGCGATGAAATTCTCCGCCCTTATCTGAAGGATTCTTTGTTAGAAGTACTTTATCCTACCCAGACTCTTGAGCAATCATCTTTGTTGGATGAAACTGCCTATACCCAACCAGCATTGTTTGCTTTTGAATATGCCCTGTATCAACTGTGGAAATCTTGGGGCATTGAACCAAATGTGGTGATGGGTCATAGTGTAGGCGAATATGTTGCGGCAACTGTCGCAGGCGTTTTTAGCCTAGAAGATGGACTTAAACTCATTGCCTATCGGGGACAGTTGATGCAGCAATTGCCTTCTGGAGGCGAGATGGTTTCACTAATGGCTTCCGAGGAAAGAGTTCGGAAAGTTATAGCGCCATTTCATGACACAGTGGCATTAGCAGCCATCAACGGGCCTGAAAGTGTAGTGATTTCGGGAGCCAGTGAAGACATTGCTGCTATTTGTCAGCAACTGTCAACACAGGGGGTAAAAACGAAGCGGTTACAAGTATCCCATGCTTTCCATTCTCCATTCATGACACCCATGTTGAAGGAGTTTGAGCAAGTAGCTAGTCAAATAACCTACAATCAACCCCAGATACCATTAGTCTCTAATATCACCGGACAAATTGCTGATGAGAATATCACCAATGCACAATACTGGGTGAATCACATCCGACAAACAGTGCGGTTTGCCGATAGTATGCAGAGATTACATCAACTTGGGTATGAAGTCTTTTTAGAGGTTGGGCCTAAGCCAATTTTGTTGGGTATGGGTCGTGAGTGCTTGCCTGAGGGTGTGGGTTGGTGGTTGCCTTCTCTGCGTCCGGGAGTGCCAGAATGGCAACAGTTGCTTTCTAGTTTGGGTGAATTATATGTAGGGGGAATGGCAGTAGATTGGTCAGGGTTTGACCGTGACTATTTCCGCAAGAAAGTTACATTACCCACTTATCCGTTTCAACGACAGCGCTATTGGATTGAGAATACACCCCCTAAACCTCAACGGCAACAAAACTCGACAAAACTGCACCCATTATTAGACAAAAAGCTCCAGTTGCCCTTAAGCAAAGAAATCTTGTTTGAGTCTGAATTCAGTAGCCAAACCCTACCGTTTTTAGTAGATCATCAAGTTTATAACCAAATTGTTGTGCCTGGAGCCTGTTATCTCTCCTTGCTATTGGGTGTAGCAGATTTGACTTTTGCCAGTGAGTCATGTCTGTTAGAAAATATAGTTTTCCCTCAAGCATTGGTTATCCCAGAAGATAAAGCACGCACAGTACAGCTGGTACTGTCTTTTGAAGAGAGTAGCGCATCTTTCAAACTTATCAGCTTTGATCCAGTTGCAAATAGTAGTACTCAGATAAGTCAGTGGCTAGTCCATGCCACAGGGAAAATTTCACAAGGCGTTAACATTGCACCAGAAACTGTCTTTCTCCAACAGATACAGACGCGCTGTACTCAACAAATAGCTGCTGTGGAAATTTCCCAAAGTTGGCAAAATCGGCAGATTCAATTTGGTGCAAGCTTTCAGTGGCTTGATTGTGTCTGGTGTGGAGAAGGAGAAGCCCTAGCCAAGCTCAAATGGCTTGATCTAGTAGATGATTTAGAGAAGTATCAATTATATCCAGGTCTTCTGGATTCCTGCTTGCAACTGACCAGCTTTTTCTTCCCTAGTGAAGACACTTTTGTACCCTTCGCAATTGAAAGTTTCCAATTTTACCAACGTCCCCAAAGTCAGCAGTTATGGTGTCATGCAGTACGATGTCTCCAAGGGGCTACGCCTACGCAGTCTGAGAACTCCGATTCGGACAACCTTGTAGTAAATATCAGGCTATTTGACGTTAACGGGCAGTTGATTGCAGACATCAAAGGTTTTGAGGCTAAAAAAGCAACTCCCAACACTTTATTGCAAAGTCTCCAGCTAGACTTGAAAGAAAATTCTGTAGAAAATTGGCTGTATGAAGTAGAGTGGCAACCTCAAGTGCGCTTTAGCAATGAGCAACTGTCTCCAAATTACCTGCCAGCACTTGCAGAAATTAGCCCTAAACTTCAGCCACAATATTCTCAATTGATGGCTGAACCACAGCTAAAAGTTTATCAGGCAGCAGTCAGCCAGTTAGAAGCACTCAGCATTAACTATGTGCTGCAAGCCCTGACAGCAATGGGATGGAAACCGCAATTAGGGCAGCGCTTCACTACAGATGCGATCGCTAACCAGTTAGGAGTAGTCAGCCAACATCAACGGCTATTCAAGCGACTACTAGAGATGTTAGCAGAAGTAGGGATATTAGAGGCAAAAGCTTTGGAATGGCAAGTTATCCGCGAGCCAGAAGACATCGCTTTGCAAGCTGAATTAAATGCCCTGTTAACTCAATATCCAATAGCAAATGCTGAATTCACTCTTCTAGGACGTTGCGGCCTATCATTAGCCCAAGTACTAAGGGGCGAATGCGATCCATTGCAATTGCTTTTCCCCGAAAACGACTCAACTACAGCCCAGTTATATGAGAATTCGCCACTGACAAAAGTGATGAATATCTTAGCTCAACAAGCCATAATTTCACTTGTCGAGCATTTACCAACTGGACGGGGATTAAGAATATTGGAAATCGGCGCGGGAACTGGTGGAACAACCTCTTATTTACTACCACATTTATCCTGTGAGCAAACCGAATACCACTTCAGCGATATTGGGATCTCTTTTACCCAAAAAGCCCAAGAGAAATTCCAGGATTTCCCATTTGTAAAATATCAAGTATTAAACATTGAAAAAGATCCCTTTAGCCAAGGATTTGAAAAGCAGCAATATGATGTAATTGTGGCTGCCAATGTCTTGCACGCTACCCAAGATTTACAACAAACCCTCAAACACACCAAGCAATTATTAGCACCACAGGGCATATTAATTTTATTGGAAACAACTCAGCGTCAGCGTTGGCTGGACTTAATCTTTGGGTTAACTCCAGGATGGTGGCGATTTAACGATTTACACTTACGTCCAGACTATCCCTTAATTAGTGCTGCCCAATGGCAAGAAGTGTTGCAAGAGACTGGGTTTACAAGCACAGTTAATATATCATCTACTCAACAAACTCAAAGCGTTTTATCTCCAGCAATGCTAATGCTGGCACAAGTACCACCATCACCAAACGAGTTGGTACAAGTTGAGCAAAAACATTGGCTGTTATTTGCAGATCGGCAAGGTATAGCGCAACAATTAGCTGACAAGCTAGATACTCACTCACAACTTTGTACCTTGGTATTTGTTGGTGAGGAATATGAACAATTAGACCAGCAAAAATTCAAAATTAACCCAAGCAACCCACAACATTATCAAAAGCTATTGCAGGCAATCAATAGCAAACCCTTGAATTTGTATGGTGTAGTTCATTGCTGGAGTTTAGATACAGTTAAAGCAGCAGAACTCACCGCAACCGATTTAACTGCGGCATCTTTACTAGGATGTGGTAGCACCTTGCATTTAGTCCAGGCATTGACAGGGACTAATTTATCTGCTTATCCTCGCCTCTGGTTAGTAACTCAGGGAGCAGTGGCGATCAGCTTTGCCAACCTAGAGGGATTAGTGCAATCAAGCTTGTGGGGAATGGCAAGGGCGATCGCTACCGAACATCCAGAACTCAACTGTGTGCGGGTAGATTTAGCTCCAAAGGCAGATGCAAAAGTTGTGCAAGCCTTATTTGAGGAAATTTGGTTTCCGACTAAAGAAGACCAGGTTGCCTTTACAGACCAACTGCGTTATGTCGCTAGGTTAGCTCGCTATCAGAAGCATAAAGATTATCTAGAAACAGCAGCACCAAAACCTCTAAAGTTCCGTGAAGATAGTACCTACCTGATAACTGGCGGTATGGGTGGTTTGGGTTTATTGGTAGCTCGTTGGATGGTGCAACGGGGAGCAAGGCATTTGGTGTTAGTTGGGCGTAGTAGTGCAAGTGCTGCTGTTCATAAGCAACTTCAAGAGTTAGAACAGGCTAGCGCTCAAGTAAATGTTATTCAGGCCGATGTGTCTGATGTCGAACAAATCACAAAAGTACTCTCAGAAATTGAGCAAACTCTACCACCACTGCGCGGAATCATTCATTCTGTTGGTGTTTTGGATGATGGCATTCTACAACAACAAAACTGGCAACGCTTTGCAAAAGTTTTGGCTCCAAAAGTAGAAGGAGCTTGGCATCTGCATACTTTAACTCAGAACCAGCCTTTAGACTTTTTTGTGATGTTTTCTTCTATAGCTTCTTTACTTGGTAATGCAGGTCAATCTAACCATGCGGCAGCCAATGCTTTTCTTGATGCTTTAGCCCATCATCGCCAGGCTCAAGGACTAGCAGGTTTGAGCATTAACTGGGGAGCTTGGTCACAAGTAGGAGCCTTCGCAGAGCGTCAACTTGATGAGCAAACAAAAACACGGGGTATTGGAACGTTTAACCCAGAACAGGGATTAGTTGCTTTGGAGCAATTATTATGTCAATCCTCTACTCAAGTTGCAGTTATGCCTATGAATTGGGTGCAGTTTTTGGAAAAATCCAATTCAGTTTCGCCGTTGTTCGCTAACTTTTTGCAAACTTCAGTAAAAACTGTGGTTATGCAATCTGAGATGGTTGAGCAAATAAAGACAACAAATATTACCAAGCGCCGAAAACTTTTGCAAGATCATATTTTTTCACTAGTTGCTAAAGTCCTCGGTTGGCATTTGTCAGAATCCATTGATCTACAGAAAAACTTTTTTGAGTTAGGGATGGATTCGCTAACTTCTTTAGATTTGAAAAATCACCTACAAAAGAGTTTAAAATGCTCTTTACCGCTAAATTTGGTTTTTAAGTATCCTACTGTAGATTTGCTAACTGATTATCTATTGGAAGAACTTGGCTTAGATTCTGATTATGAATTAGATAAAGAAGTTCAAGAGGAAAGTAATGAGCCATTTCAACTAATAAATATTGCAAGTAATAATAATAGAATTAAAATAGAATTATGAATTTATTAGAATTTTTACAAGACATTTCTTTTAAAGGAATTGAATTGGGGCATGATGGAGAAAAATTGCTAATAGATGGTTCGGAAAGTTTATTAACTCCTGATGTCATTGCTAAACTCAAACAACACAAAACTGAAATTTTACAGTTACTGCGCGATCGCCCAGATATTTTAAATATTTATCCTCTGTCCTACGGTCAACAATCCCTGTGGTTTCTATGGCAATTAGCACCTAAAAGCGCAGCCTATAATGTAGCTTTTACCTGTCGTATCTGTTCACCTATAAATGTCACGATTTTACAAAAAAGTCTACAAATTATTCTTGAACGTCATCCACAATTACGTAGCAAGTTTTTTAAGCAAGATAATAATGTTGTTCAACAGATCCATCAAACTCAGTTCACAGATTTTCAGCAGATAAATGCCTCTACTTGGAAAGAGCAGGAGCTTGAGCAAAGAGTTTTTCAGGAATACCAACAACCCTTCAATATCGAAAATGATTCGATAATGCGGGTGCGTTTGTTCAGTTGGTCACAGCAAGAACATATCTTGTTAGTAACCATACACCATATTGCTGTTGATGCTTGGTCTGTATTATTACTAATAGAAGAGTTAATAACAGTCTATCTTGTACTAGAGTTAGGTGTTCAGCCATCTCTAACTCCTCTAAAGCACTCCTATATAGATTACGTTCGTTGGCAAAGAGAATTATTAACCAGTACTCAAGGAGAAAAACTGTGGAACTACTGGCAGCAAAAACTCGCAGGGGAGTTGCCTGTACTCAACTTGCCAACAGATAGACCAAGACCAGCCATACAAACCTACAACGGCGCTTCTTATAATTTCAAGATATCCCAAAAGCTCACAGAACAACTGAAAAAGCTAGCTCAAGCAGAAGGCGTGACCCAATACATGGTTCTGCTAGCTGCATTTCAGGTTCTCTTGTATCGTTACACCGGGCAAGAGGATATTCTGGTTGGTGCGCCCACATCAGGTAGAACTCAACCGGAATTTGTGTCACTAATTGGCTATTTTGTCGATCCAGTGGTTATGCGGGCGAATCTCTCAGGAAATCCTAGTTTTCAAGAGTTTCTGACTCAAGTTTGCCAAACAGTATCAGAAGCATTAGCGCATCAAGATTTTCCCTTTGCTCTACTGGTAGAAAGATTGCAGCCACAGCGCGATCCGAGCCGTTCTCCTATCTTTGGGGCTGTATTCAACTTCCTTTTCCAGAACTTGGGGCAGTTTGAGCATACGCAACAACTGTGGTTAGGAGGTGAAGTAGATAAAGAAGGAATTAAACTCAAACCTTTTGAAATGCCTCAGATGGAGGGTCAGTTTGACCTAAATCTGACGATCGCAGAAGCAAGTTCTTCTTTATCTGGGATTTTTAAGTACAATACTGACCTTTTTGATGTCAGCACTATCGAGCGGATGCTGGGGCATTTTGTGACCTTGCTGGAAGCAATTGTGGCTAATCCACAACAAAAAAGTTCGCAATTGCCTATGCTTACAGAAGTTGAGCAACACCAGTTATTGTTTGAGTGGAACAACACACAAGTGGAGTATCGCCAGGATAAATGTATCCACCAGTTATTTGAAGAACAGGTTGAGCGAACCCCGGATGCAGTAGCAGTTGTATTTGAAAATCAACAACTGACTTACCACCAGTTGAACTGTCGTGCTAACCAGTTGGCGCATTACTTGCAGTCTTTAGACGTGGGAGCAGATGTGCTGGTTGGGTTGTGTGTGGAGCGTTCGTCGGAGACGTTGCCGGAGGCATCGCTAGAAACAATCGTGGGAATATTGGGTATTCTCAAAGCGGGTGGAGCTTATGTGCCACTTGACCCTGAGTATCCAACTGAGCGTTTGCGCTTTATGCTCGAAGATGCTCAAGTTAGAGTATTGTTAACACAACAGCAATTAGTAGAGTCAATTCCTCAACATCAGGCGCGTGTCATCTGCTTAGACAGCGACTGGGAAAAAATTTCTCAAGAGTGCGAGTCAAACCCTTCTTACACCGCCACACCCGATAACCTAGCATACGTCATCTACACTTCTGGTTCTACAGGTAAGCCCAAAGGCGTTTTAGTCAACCATTCAAATGTAGTTCGTCTGTTTGCAGCGACAAACTCTTGGTATAACTTCAACTCTCAAGATGTCTGGACACTGTTCCACTCTTATGCATTCGACTTTTCCGTATGGGAAATTTGGGGTGCTTTACTGTATGGTGGACGACTGGTAGTAGTGCCCTACATGGTGACGCGATCGCCCGAATCCTTCTTTGAGTTATTAACTCAAGAGAAAGTCACAATTCTCAATCAAACACCCTCAGCTTTTCGTCAGTTGATTAAAGCCGAACAGTCAACGGCAACTACCGGCAATTTGAACTTACGCTTGGTTATCTTCGGCGGAGAAGCCTTAGAACTGAAGAGTTTACAGCCTTGGTTTGAGCGTCATGGCGACCAATTGCCACAGTTAGTAAATATGTACGGGATTACAGAAACAACTGTACACGTCACCTACCGTCCATTGAGTAAAACCGATTTAAATGGCACAGCAAGTGTAATTGGTCGTCCGATTCCTGACTTACAGGTGTATGTACTGGATGAATATAAACAGCCAGTGCCGATTGGTGTTCCTGGTGAAATGTACGTTGGTGGTGCAGGGGTGGCGCGTGGCTATCTCAATCGTCCGGAACTTACAGCGCAAAGATTTATATCTAGTCCTTTTGACAATTCAAAATTATATAAAACAGGAGACTTAGCACGTTATTTGCCCAATGGCGAGTTAGAGTATTTAGGACGAATTGACCAACAAGTGAAGATTCGCGGCTTCCGCATTGAGTTGGGAGAAATTGAGGCATTACTAGCGCAACACCCAGCTGTTTGGGAAAGCGTGGTGGTGATACGAGAGGATGAACTTGACGACAAACGTTTAATAGCTTACGTAGTGCCGAAGGTGAAACAATCTTCTACAGTCGCAGAACTACGTCAGTTCCTCGCCAATCAACTCCCCAGCTATATGGTGCCAAACACTTTTGTGATGTTGGAGTCCCTGCCACTAACTCCCAATGGCAAAATAGACCGCCGCGCATTGCCAAAACCGGAGTTAGACAGCACACTGCTAGAAAAATTTGTTGCCCCACGCACCCCAATTGAAGAAATGCTGGCACAAATTTGGGCGCAAGTGCTGAGAGTAGAGCAAGTAAGCATTTACGATAACTTCTTTGAACTTGGGGGGCATTCGCTACTAGCAACTCAACTGCTTTCACGTATTCGCAACATTTTCAAAGTAGAACTACCATTGCGTAGTCTGTTTGCCGCAGCAACACTAGCCGAATTGGCACAAGAGATAGGGCAGTTGCAGCAACAAAATTTAGAAAAAACCTCCCTACCGATCTTACCAAGAGCAAGGAATGCAGAATTACCACTGTCTTATGGTCAACAGCGTTTGTGGTTTTTAGACCAGTTCGAGCCGAACAGCGCCATTTACAACATACCTACAGCTTTGCATCTTCAAGGAACTCTCAAGGTTGCAGCCTTAGAACAAAGCTTGCGAGAAATTATTCATCGCCATGAAGCTTTACGCACCAACTTCATCACAGTTGATGGAAAACCTTCTCAAATCATTCAAACACAAACAAATTGGACGTTCTCAGTTGTTGATTATCAGCATTTATCTACAACTGAACAAAAAATTGCCACACAGCAATTAGCGCAAAAACAACTTATTCAACCCTTTGACCTAGCAACTGAAGCATTAATTAGGGCGACATTAGTAGTGCTTAATAAGACAGAACACGTCTTGTTAGTCTATATGCATCATGTTGTCTCTGATGGCTGGTCAATGGGTGTATTTGTTCAGGAATTAGCAGCACTGTACAATGCTTATTCAATAGATCAGCCGTCATCATTAGCACCACTACCGATTCAGTACGCAGATTTTGCAATTTGGCAAAGACAGTGGTTGCAAGGAGATGTACTACAAAAGCAATTGATTTATTGGCAACAACAACTTGCAGATGCACCAGGTTTATTGTCGCTTCCCACAGACCGACCGAGACCTGCTGTGCAAAGTTTTGCAGGGGCATATCAACAGTTTGCACTTTCCAAGCAGCTAACTAGTGGGTTAATACAGTTAAGTCAAGAGCAAGGAGTTACCTTGTTTATGACGCTGTTGGCAGCTTATGATACTCTGTTTTACCGCTACACAGGCGTGGCAGACATTTTGGTTGGTTCACCGATCGCAAATCGCGATCGCAGTGAAATAGAGGGGTTAATTGGCTTTTTTGTCAATACCTTAGTCATGCGTACAGACTTATCAGGCAATCCTAGTTTCTGTGAGTTACTGGATCGCGTTCGTGAAATGGCAATGGATGCATACTCTCATCAGGATTTGCCATTTGAAATGCTGGTGGAAGCATTACAGCCAGAACGGGATCTTAGCCATACACCACTATTTCAAGTGGCGTTTGTCCTCCAAAATGCTCCCATGTCTCAATTGGAGTTGACTGGGTTAACCGTTAGTCCACTGGTAGTAGAAGGTACAACTTCCAGGTTTGATCTTACCTTACTAATGGAGAATACTGCTACCGGACTGGTAGGGCTTTGGGAATATAACACTGATTTGTTTGATGGCAGCACTATTGAGCGAATGACTGGTCATTTTGTGACCTTGCTTGAAGGTATTATTGCTAATCCAGAGGAACGGATTTCTCAATTGCCTCTATTGACACAAATTGAGCAGCATCAGTTATTGGTTGAGTGGAACGATACTCAGGTAGATTATCCCCAGGATAAATGCATCCATCAGTTGTTTGAGGAGCAGGTAGAGCGCACCCCGGACGCTATAGCAGTTGTGTTTGAAAATCAACAACTGACTTACCACCAATTGAATGCCAAAGCTAATCAGTTAGCTCGTTACTTGCGCTCATTGGGCGTACAAGCAGATGTGCTAGTGGGCATTTATGTGGAACGCTCATTGGAAATGATTGTCGGACTGTTGGGGATTCTAAAAGCGGGTGGGGCTTATGTACCACTTGACCCAGACTATCCCCAAGAGCGTTTGAGCTTTATGCTTGAAGATGCTCAAGTTCCAGTGCTGCTGACACAACAACAACTTATTGAAAGGCTGCCTGAGCATCAAGCGCAAATTGTATGTTTAGATACTGACTGGCAATCTATTTCTGTGTCAAGTCAGGATAATCCAATTACTGGTGTGCAAGATAGTAACTTGGCTTATGTGATTTACACTTCCGGTTCGACTGGAAAGCCCAAAGGAGCAATGAACACTCACTTGGGGATTTACAATCGCCTACTGTGGATGCAACAAGCTTATCAATTAACACCAGTAGATTGCATTTTACAGAAAACTCCTTTTAGCTTCGACGTTTCAGTTTGGGAGTTCTTCTGGCCATTAATAACTGGAGCGCGTTTAGTTTTGGCTAAACCCGGTGGACATAAAGATAGTGCTTACTTGGCCAACCTAATTCAGCAACAGCAGGTGACTACACTGCATTTTGTACCTTCTATGCTTCGGGCTTTCGTAGAAGAAGAAAGTGTAAAAAATTGTAGTAGCTTGAAACGAGTTATCTGTAGTGGCGAAGCTCTACCAAAAGAACTCCAGGAACACTTTTTCGCTCGGTTAGACTGTGAATTACACAATCTCTACGGGCCAACAGAAGCGGCAATTGATGTCACTTATTGGCAATGCTTTCCAGATGGAAATCTTAGGACAGTACCTATTGGTCGTGCGATCACCAATACACAAATTTATATTTTAGACTCTCACTTACAACCAGTGCCGATTGGTATACCAGGAGAATTGCACATCGGTGGTGTGGGGTTGGCACGAGGCTACCTCAATCGCCCCGACTTAACCAACGAGAAATTTATCCATAACCCATTTAGCGACGAGCTGCATTCACGGCTTTACAAAACTGGCGATCTTGCACGCTACTTAAGTGACGGTAATATTGAGTACTTGGGGCGTATAGACAATCAAGTTAAGCTGCGGGGCTTCCGCATTGAGTTGGGAGAAATTGAGGCCGCGCTAACACAACACCAGGCTGTGGGAGAAACTGTAGTCATCGCCCGTGAAGACGATCCTGACAATAAGCGTCTGGTAGCTTATATTGTCCCCGACCAAGAGTATGCCTTCCCAGTTCTACAACTACTTCGTTTTAAAAACAAAGGTCTGCTGAATGAAGAGTTACTCTATGAGTTGCCAAATGGCATGGTGATTGCCCATTTGAATAAAAACGAAACAGAATTCGTCTACAAAGAACTTTGGGAGGAACAAGCTTATTTAAAACATGGTATTACCATCAATGAAGGGGATTGTATCTTTGATGTGGGTGCCAATATCGGTCTGTTCGCACTATTCGCAGGTCAAAGGTGTAAAGATGTTTCTATTTACGCATTTGAGCCAATTCCACCTGTTTTTGATCTGTTACGCCTAAATACTGAGGGCTATGGCTTAAATGTAAAGCTATTTAATCTTGGTCTTTCCAGCGAGACAAAAAGTGACATTTTTACATATTATCCTCAAGTTTCCGTCATTTCCGGGCGCTTTGGAGATACCGAGCAAGAGCGAGAGGTACTTAAATCCTTTTTGTTCAAACAACAAAATATTGGAGAAAATGACACAGGAGTATCTAGTCAGGCAATTGATGAACTGCTAGCAGAAAAATTGCAGAGTCAGCAATTCACTTGCCACTTAAGAACAATTTCTGAGGTGATGGATGAGCATGGCGTTGAGAAGGTGGATTTACTAAAAATCGACGTAGAGAAAAGTGAGCGGGATGTGCTTTTTGGCATCCAACGAAAAGATTGGCAAAAGATTCAGCAGATAGTTGTAGAGGTTCATAACATTAACGATAGGTTGGAGGAGATTGCAGACCTGCTAAAAGAACATGGATACGACCTAACTATAGAGCAGGATGCTGTACTAGAAAATACTGGACTCTACAACATCTATGCCAGACGACCATCCATAAACCAGTACCAAGGACAGGAGTCTGGTAGTACTTTAGTCAGCGATTCTGTAAAACCGACCTGGAGCAATTCCAGTTTATTACTCAGTGAAGTTCGCTGCTTCCTGCAAAAGAAGCTACCCGAATACATGGTGCCATCAGCCTTTGTACTGCTGGAGTCCTTGCCCCTGACATCTAACGGCAAAGTAGACCGCCTCGCACTGCCAAAACCAGAGTTAGACAGCAAACTGCTAGAAAAATTTGTTGCCCCGCGCACCCCAATTGAAGAAATGCTTGTACAAATTTGGGCACAAGTCTTGAAACTGGAGCAGGTAGGCATACATGATAACTTTTTTGAACTTGGGGGGCACTCGCTACTAGCAACCCAACTGGTTTCACGCATCCGCACCAGCTTGAAAGTAGAACTACCATTGCGTAGTCTGTTTGCCGCCGCGACAGTTGCCGAATTAGCTCATCTTATTGGGCAGTTGCAGCAACAAAAGATAGAACTAATTTCTCCACCCATCTTACCAAGAGCAAGGGATGCAGAATTACCACTGTCTTATGCTCAACAGCGTTTGTGGTTTTTAGACCAGTTACAACCGAACAGCGCCTTCTACAACATACCCATAGCTTTACATCTAGTAGGAACTTTCAATCAAGTAGCCTTAGAACAAAGCTTGCGAGAAATTATTCATCGCCACGAAGCGTTACGCACCAACTTCGTCATAGTTGATGGACAACCTTCTCAAATCATTCAAATACAAACGAATTGGACAGTTTCAGTTGTTGAATTGCAACATCTATCACCAGCCGAACAAGAAATTGCAAGACAGCAATTAGCGCAAGAACAAGCACTTCTTCCGTTTGACTTGGCAAATCAAGCATTAGTCAGGGCAACATTAGTAGTGTTGTCCGAGACTGAACACGTCTTGTTGGTGTGTATGCATCACATTGTCTCTGATGGCTGGTCAATAGGTGTGTTTGTCAAAGAGCTAGCGGCACTGTACAATGCTTACTCTCAAGGTCAGCCATTACCCTTAGCCCCATTAATTCAGTACGCAGATTTCGCCATCTGGCAGCGAAACTGGTTGCAAGGGGATGTACTGCAAACTCAACTAAGTTACTGGCAACAACAACTGGCAAACGCACCAGCTTTATTGTCGCTACCAGCCGACCGACCTAGACCAGCTGTGCAAACCTTTAATGGGGCACATCAAGAGTTTACACTTTCAAAGGAGCTAACTGCTAGTCTGGCACAACTGAGCCAGCAAGAAGGAGTAACGCTATTCATGACGCTGTTGGCAGCCTTTGATACCCTACTTTGCCGCTACACAGGACAAGAAGATATTTTGGTGGGGTCTCCTATTGCTAACCGCAATCGCAGTGAAATTGAAGGATTAATTGGCTTTTTTGTCAATACCTTAGTGATGCGTACAGACTTATCAGGCGATCCTAGCTTTAGCGAATTACTTGGTCGCGTTCGGGAAATGGCGATGGATGCATACTCTCATCAGGACTTGCCATTTGAAATGCTGGTGGAAGCGTTGCAGCCAGAACGGGATCTGGGCCACACACCACTGTTTCAAGTGATGTTTGTTCTTGAGAATACGCCTATACCTCAAATAGAGTTGGCTGGGTTAAGTGCCACTCCATTGATGACAGCAAGCACAACGGCAAAGTTTGATTTGACTTTAGCAATGGAGAACACCGCTACTGGACTAGTGGGGTGGTGGGTATATAACACTGACTTGTTTGATGTATCTACCATTGAGCGAATGACGGGTCATTTTTTGAGATTGCTTGAAGGTATTATTGCTAATCCGAAAAAGCGAATTTCTCAATTGCCCCTGTTGACACAACCTGAGCAACAGCAGTTATTAGTTGAATGGAACGATACTCAAGCGGATTATCCCCAGGATAAGTGTATCCATCAGTTGTTTGAGGAGCAAGTTCAGCTTACCCCAGATGCGATCGCAGTTGTGTTTGAAAATCAACAACTGACTTACCAGCAGTTGAATGCTAAAGCTAATCAATTGGCGCATTACTTGCGTTCTTTGGACGTAAAACCAGATGTACTGGTCGGGTTATGTCTAGAACGCTCACTAGACATGGTGATAGGACTTTTGGGAATTCTTAAGGCGGGTGGGGCTTATGTGCCACTTGATCCTGACTATCCCCAAGAACGTTTGAGTTTCATATTAGAAGATGCTCAAGTTTCAGTACTGCTTACTCAACAGCGACTTGTTGAGAAACTGTCACAGCATCAAGCAAACCTTGTCTGTTTAGATGAAGCTTGGTCACAAATTATCCAAAACAATCAAGATAATCCCGTCAATGAAGTCAGAGCTTTTCATATAGCTAATGTAATTTACACGTCAGGATCTACAGGTAGACCCAAGGGTGTCATGGTTGAGCATACCGGACTGTGCAACTTAGCTCAAGCTCAAATTAAGACTTTTGGCTTGCAAAACTTCAGTCGTATTCTCCAGTTTGCTTCCCTGAGTTTTGATGCTTCTATCTGGGAAGTCGTGATGGCTTTTGGCTCAGGGGCAACACTTTACTTGGAAACAAAAGACTCTTTATTGCCAGGGAAACCATTAATTGAGCAGTTACGCAATCATGGCATTACCCATATCACGCTTCCACCATCGGCGTTAGCAGTTATGCCAGCAGAGGAACTCCTGGCATTGCAGACAATGATTGTAGCCGGAGAAGCTTGCTCTGCTGAATTAATCAGGCAGTGGTCTGCTGGCAGAAACTTTTTTAACGCTTACGGGCCAACAGAAGCTACTGTCTGTGCCACGATTGCAAAATGCACTGATGGCGATGAGAAAGTTTCTATTGGTAGAGCGATCGCCAATACACAAGTCTACATTTTAGACGAAAATTTACAACCAGTGCCGATTGGTGTGCCTGGAGAGTTACACATCGGTGGTGTGGGGTTAGCCAGAGGCTACCTTAACCGTCCAGAGTTGACACAAGAGAAATTCATCTCCAATCCGTTTGAGGAGATAGGGAGGAGTAAATTATATAAAACTGGAGATTTGGCGCGTTACTTACCAAATGGCAACATCGAATACTTGAGACGAATTGATAATCAAGTAAAAATACGCGGTTTCCGCATTGAGTTAGGCGAGGTTGAAGCAATACTGAGCCAAAATGGTGATATACAGACATGTTGTGTCATCGCCCGTGAAGAAATTCCAGGTAATAAACGCTTAGTCGCTTACGTAGTACCGCATCCACAAGCAACACCCACAACAAGCGAACTACGACAGTTCCTTTCCAATAAACTGCCTGGGTATATGGTGCCAGCCGCTTTTGTGATGCTGGAGTCCTTACCCCTGACACCTAACGGCAAAGTAGACCGTCGCGCTCTACCTGACCCAGATTTACATCAGGAACTATCAGATTATGTAATGCCAAATACAGAAGTAGAAAAAATCATTGCTGGCATTTGGCAAAAAGCACTGGAACTAGAAAAGGTAGGAGTTTACAATAATTTCTTTGAACTAGGAGGGCATTCGTTACTACTAGTACAAATTAATCAGCAATTGCAAGAAAAATTTGGTTTAAAACTATCAATAGTTGATATGTTTAATTACCCAACGATACATACTTTAAGCCAATACTTGAATACTAAATTCAATCAAGAAGATACGTTTATAGAAAAGAGTTCTCGTACTCAAACTCATAGTGACAGTAAATCTTTAAGAAACCAACAATTACAGCTTAGACAACAGCATCGCTCTCAGAAAAAAAGGTAGAAAAATGAAAGTAAATTCAGTTAATCATAATAATGATTTAAACAATTCTGAGATAGCAATAATTGCTACTGCTGGGCGGTTTCCAGGAGCAAAAGATATTGAATCTTTTTGGCAAAATCTACGTGATGGTGTAGAGTCTATCTCCTGGCTGACAGATGAAGAATTGATAAAATCTGGTATTTCTCTAGATTTGCTGAGTAATTCTAATTATGTGAAAGCTAGTGCTGCTTTACCAGAGATTGAATTGTTTGATGCAAATTTCTTTACTTATAGTGCGAAAGAAGCTGAGTTAATAGATCCACAACAACGCCTATTTTTAGAATTAGCTTGGGAAGCTGTAGAAAAGGCTGGTTATGACCCACAAACTTACAACGGTTTAATTGGGATTTATGGTGGTGTAGGGATAAATAGTTATTTGCTTAATAATCTTTATCCTCATCATCAATTATTAGAGACATTTAGCCTTCTGCAATTGGGAATTTCCAACGATAAAGATTTTTTGCCGTCACGAGTTGCTTATAAACTCAACTTGACAGGGCCAGCAGTGAATGTGCAAACTGCCTGTTCTACTTCTTTAGTCGCTGTTCATTTAGCTTGTCAAAGTCTATTAAATGGTGAATGTGATATGGCTTTAGCTGGTGGAGTTTCTATCAGCATTCCCCAAAACAGAGGTTATTTGTATCAAGAGGAAATGATTCTTTCTCCTGATGGACACTGCCGTGTTTTTGATGCTCAAGCACAAGGAACTATTGTCGGTAGCGGTGCTGGTATTGTGGTATTGAAAAGATTAAAGGATGCAATAAGCGATCGCGACCACATACATGCAATTATTAAAGGCTCGGCGATCAATAATGATGGTGCAATGAAAGTCGGCTACACTGCTCCTAGTGTCAGTGGTCAAGCAGCAGTCATTAGCGAGGCTCAAGCTATAGCTGGTGTAGATGCCGAAACAATTTCTTATATTGAAGCTCATGGCACCGCTACACCTTTAGGAGATCCGATTGAAATCGCAGCGTTAACTCAAGCTTTTACTCAAAGTACTGATGAAAAAGGCTTCTGCGCTATTGGTTCGGTAAAAACCAACTTTGGACATTTGGATACAGCAGCAGGTGTCACAGGTTTGATTAAGACTGCATTAGCACTGGAACATCAAATGCTGCCTCCTAGTTTGCACTACCAGACACCTAATCCCAAAATTGATTTTGCTAACAGTCCTTTTTACGTCAATACAACCCTGACTGAATGGAAAACAAATGACACCCCTCGCCGTGCTGGGGTTAGTTCTTTTGGTATGGGGGGGACGAATGCTCATGTGATTTTGGAAGAAACTCCTTTGTTAGAGCAGGGGAGCAGGGGAGCAGGGGAGCAGGGGAGAAATTATCAACTTTTGGTACTTTCTGCTAAGACTGCAACTGCACTGGAGAAGGCGACAAATAATTTAATCACGCATTTAAAAGAGCATCCAGAACTCAACTTAGGCGATGTAGCTTATACACTCAATAGCGGTCGCCGGGATTTTAATCATCGACGGATGTTAATTTGTCAAGACTTAGAAGATGCTGTTACAGGTTTAGAGTCAAAACAAGTATTTACCAACTATACAGAGATTACAGAACGGTCTGTTGTCTTCATGTTTCCCGGTCAAGGTTCTCAATATGTCAACATGGCACGGGAAATTTACCAAACCGAGACAGTATTTAAAGAACAAGTTGATTATTGCTCAGAAATCCTTAAACCCCTACTAGGGCAAGATTTACGTCATATTCTTTACCCCAGTGATGAAAAGATTGATGAGGCATCGCAGCAACTTCAACAAACAGCTGTTGCTCAACCTGCTATTTTTGTAATTGAATACGCCCTAGCTAAATTATGGCAGTCATGGGGAGTGGAGCCACAAGCTGCGATCGGTCATAGTATTGGCGAGTATGTAGCAGCAACTCTAGCAGGAGTTTTTTCCCTAGAAGATGCTTTATCTCTAGTAGCAGCACGCGGACAGATAATGCAGCAACTTCCTAGTGGGGCAATGCTTTCTGTTCCCTTGCCCGTAGACAAAGTAAAATCCCTATTAGGATCAGAACTTTCTGTTGCAGCGATTAATCAACCTTTGCAGTGCGTGGTTTCCGGTTCTATAGCAGCAATAGAGGCACTACAAAATCAGCTAGCTACTCAAGGGATTGAATGTCGCCGTCTGCATACTTCTCATGCCTTCCACTCCCAAATGATGGAACCAATTTTAGAGACATTTGCAGAGCAAGTTAAAAGAGTTACTTTAAATCACCCAAAAATTCCTTATATCTCTAACCTGACTGGTACATGGATTACAGTCACCCAAGCCACAAATCCTGACTACTACGCTCAACATCTGCGTTCCACAGTGCTTTTTGCCCAAGGTGTAGAGAAATTATTGGCAACACCTGAGCAAGTCTTACTAGAAGTGGGGCCAGGACACACACTCACTACATTAGCTAAAAAGCATCCTGACAAAGCAGCCGCACAAACGGTGTTGACTTCGTTACGTCATCCTCAAGAAAAGCAATCCGATACTCGTGTTTTATTCAATACACTAGGTCAACTCTGGCTAGCTGGAGTCAATATAGATTGGTTTGGATTCTATAGTCAGGAGGAATATTATCGTCTTCCCTTACCAACTTATCCCTTTGAGCGCCAACGTTATTGGATTGACCCTCCACAAAAAACAGCTTGGGGGCAGTTGCAAACCTTACCCACAACATCACAATTGTGGACATCGCTCATAGAAGCAGGCCAGAATCAAGCAAGTGTTAGAGATGGAGAACTCAACGAGTTAACATATCGAGAGAATAGACACTGGTTGGATCATTTATGTACAGCCTATATCAACTCTGCATTCAAACAACTAGGGGCTTTTAAGAATGCCGAGGAAAAGTATTCTTTAGAGAATTTGTTGGCGCAATGCCATATAACTCCCCGTTATCAACAATTGGTGTGTAGATGGTTGCAAATATTAGTAGAGCAAGGACAACTACAGCAACAGGAGGGGTTATTTACTGGACTAGTGCCATGTTCGCAAGATTTGATTCATGAACTTTTAAAAGAAGTCAGAGTAAGAATGGCTGCTAAATCTCTAACAGTAGATTTAGTACAGCGTTGTGGTGAAAATTTAGCTAATGTTGTTGTTGGTAAACAAGAACCTTTAGAGTTTTTCAATGAACTGATTTATCAAGAAGAAAACAACGGTTCAAATTCAGAATTGGCATTATTAAATTACTACAACTCTATCTTGCGCTCAAGCCTGGAAAAAGTGGTCAAGTCATTGCCATCATCGGTTCACCTGAGAGTTTTGGAAATCGGCGCGGGTACTGGTATGTCTACGCAAGCATTACTACCTGTATTGGCTTCAAAACAAACCAACTATACTTTTACTGATATTGGTAGCGGCTTTCTGACTAAAGCGCAACAGAAGTTTAAAGAATACCCATTTGTTGAATATCGCTTACTAGACATAGACAAGTCGCCAACTGAGCAAGGGTTTGAGAAGCATAGCTTTGATGTAGTAATCGCTTCTAATGTGTTGCACGCAACTCGGAACATAGATCAAACCCTCCAAAATGTGCGCTCTTTATTAGCTCCTGGGGGCTTCCTCTTATTGTGGGAAATAACTCAGCCAAAAATAGACTTTGATATCAGTTGGGGTCTGCTGTTAAAACTTTTAGATGATAATAGACGCAGCCCAGGTCAGCCTTTTATTATCAAAAATGAGTGGTTTGAAGCATTACGCGATCGCGATTTTGTTCAAGTTGCTGCTTTTCCAGAAACTGAAGCGTTTGAGCATAAGATTATTATGGCTCAAGCTTCTGTACCAGTCGCATTTAGCACAAAGTTTGGACAAAAAGAGACTGATCAAAAATTACAGCTTTCATTACAAACAAAGCCGGATAATTTTCAGCTAGAGAATTTATCTGTACTTCACTCAAGACCCGATTTGCCAAATTCATATATAGCTCCCCGCAATGAACTTGAGCAAAAAATTGCCGATATCTGGCAAGAATTATTGGGAATCAAGCAAGTAGGAATCAATGACAATTTTTTTGAATTGGGAGGAGATTCTCTAATAGCTGTTCAGGTTTTGTCCCGGCTACGAAATATTTTTTATATCAAATTATCTCTAGCAAGTTTGTTTGAATATCCCACAATAGCTGAAATAGCACTAAAGCTAGAAAAACAACTAGAACCAGATATTAACTTAGGTGCAATTGATAGAGAAGAAATAGCAATATGATCGACATAAAATAGTTATTAACTATGAATTACGAGTTACGAATTAGTTGACAGTATGAAGGTAATAATTATATGAATATCAAGCAATTTGTAGCTGAACTTTCTCAACAAGGTGTAAAATTGTGGGTTGAAGGTGAACAGTTGCGTGCTAATGCTCCAAAGGGAGTATTGACAGCAGAAACTCGTGACTCATTAGTTAAGAATAAAGCAGAACTTATTTTGTGGCTGCACCAGAAAAATGATATCGCCACTGATACTGATTTACCCCCGATCAAAGCCGATCGCCCTCAGAACTTACCTCTGTCTTTTGGCCAAGAACAAATCTGGTTATTGAACCAGTTGGAACCAGATAACCCCTTCTACAACGAACAAGCAGCTCTAAAATTGCACGGTCAGTTGAACGTCGTAGCACTAGAGCAAAGCCTCAACAAAATTATCTCTCGCCACGAAGCATTACGTACTAACTTCGACACCATCAACGAGCAGCCAGTCCAAGTAATTGCTGACAGCTTAATCTTAAGTCTGCCAATCATAGATTTAACAGATTTACCTGAAAGTGAAAAAGCGATCGCTTGTCAGCAATTAGCCACAGCAGAAACAACTCGACCCTTTGCTCTTGCTAATTCTCCTTTAATTCGAGCTTCTGTGCTTAAACTCACAGAGGTAGAACACGTCTTGCTAATCACAATACACCACATTGTTTTTGATGGTTGGTCAATGGGTGTGATAATGCGGGAATTAGCAACCATTTACTCAGCCCTTAGCAATAACCTATCTCCAGAGTTACCTGAGTTACCAATTCAGTATGCCGACTTTGCTATTTGGCAACGGCAGTGGTTACAAGCAGAAATACTCGAAACACAGCTTGACTATTGGAAAAAACTACTCAAAAACGCTCCTACCTTACTAGAGTTACCCACAGACAGACCAAGACCAGCCATTCAAACTTTCCGAGGCGCACTCTACAGTGTCGAACTTTCAAATCAACTGAGTCAAGCAGTTGCTAATTTCACCAGGCAAGAGGGAGCTACTCTGTTCATGACGCTGTTCGCAGCTTATGTTACCTTGCTTTATCGGTATACAGGCTCCGATGACATTTTAGTAGGCACACCCATTGCTAAACGCGATCGCTTAGAACTCGAAGGGTTAATTGGCTTTCTTGTCAACACTTTAGTATTACGTACCGATTTGTCAGGCAACCCCACTTTTGGGCAATTGTTAAGTCGAGTACGTCAACTGACAGTGCAAGCTTACGCTCATCCAGACCTGCCCTTTGAGGAATTGGTAAAAGCATTGCAGCCACAACGAGACCTCAGTCATACACCATTGTTTCAGGTGATGTTTGTCCTCGAAAATGCTCCCATATCTGAAGTAGAGCTTACTGGATTAACTGTCAGTCCGTTAGCGATAGAAAGAACAATTGCCAAGTTTGATTTGACTTTATTCATTAAAAATACTACCTCTGGGCTGGCAACTGTGTGGCAATACAACACAGACTTGTTTGATGCGTCCACCATAGAGCGGATGGCGGGTCATTTTGTGACCTTGCTCGAAAGCATTATTAGTAACCCTCAAGAGAAAATTTCCCAATTGCCACTGTTGACACAAGTTGAGCAACAGCAATTACTTGTCGAGTGGAACAATACAGGAGTGGATTATCCCCTCAATAAATGTCTGCATCAATTGTTTGAGGAGCAAGTTCAGCGTACCCCAGATGCAGTGGCAGTGGAGTTTGGCAATCAACAACTGACTTATTATCAATTAAACTGTCGCGCAAATCAGTTGGCGCACTACCTCAAGTCTTTGGGAGTGAAAGCCGATATATTGGTGGGGTTGTGTGTGGAACGTTCCTTAGAAATGATCGTGGGACTGTTAGGAATTCTCAAGGCAGGTGGAGCATACCTGCCACTCGATCCCAACTATCCCAATGAACGCCTAAGTTTCATGCTTGAAGATGCTCAAGTTCAAGTACTGCTAACCCAAAATTCACTTCTTGAAAGACTACCTCAGCATCAAGGGAAAGTTATCTGTTTGGACACTGACTGGATACAAGTTTCCCAGTTCAGTCAAGACAATTTCATCTCTGGCGTACAAGCTGATAATCTGGGTTATGTGATTTACACCTCTGGTTCTACAGGTAAACCTAAAGGTGTAGCGATGAGTCAGCTTGCTCTTGTCAATTTAATCTTCTGGCAAGTGGAAAATCTGAAAGTTGCTCGCGGCGCAAGGACTTTGCAATTTTCTCCTCTCAGCTTTGATGTTTCTTTCCAGGAAATGTTCTCTACTTGGCATTCTGGAGGTACATTAGTCTTGATTACGGAGGAATTGCGGCGAGAGCCAATGGCTTTGTTAGCTTTGATGTCAGACAAAGCGATTGAGAGACTGTTTATTCCCTTTGTTGGCTTACAGCAACTAGCTGAAGTAGCTGTTGGCAATAAATTGTTTACAAGTCATTTGCGGGAAATCATTACTGCTGGGGAACAGTTGCAAATTACTCCCGCCATTTCTCACTGGTTGAGCAAACTCACTGATGATTGTACTCTGCACAATCATTATGGGCCATCAGAAAGCCATGTAGTCACTACTTTTACGCTGACTGATTCAGTGGAGACTTGGCCCCTACTGCCTGCCATTGGTCGTCCCATTGCCAACACACAAATTTACATCCTGGATAAATATCTACAGCCTGTACCTGTGGGTGTGCCAGGAGAATTATACATTGGTGGTGTTGCTTTGGCGCGGGGCTACCTCAACCAACCACAGTTAACACAACAGAGATTTATCCCTAACCCTTTTGAGGAGGTACAAAGGGATAGATTATATAAAACGGGGGATTTGGCACGCTATTTACCGGATGCAAACATTGAATACTTAGGACGTATTGATAATCAAGTTAAGGTGCGAGGCTTCCGAATTGAGTTGGGAGAAGTCGAAGCCGTACTGAGCCAGTATGAAGATCTAGAGGGATGTTGTGTTATCGTTCGTGAAGATAACAGGGGTGATAAACGCTTAGTCGCCTACGTGGTAACAGATCGGAACTGTACACCGACAATCAACCAACTATGGCAATTCCTGAAAGCAAAGCTGCCAGAGTACATGGTACCCAATGCTTTTGTGATCTTGGATTTCTTGCCACTGACTCCTAGCGGTAAAGTAGACCGAGGTGCTTTACCTGCACCTGATATACACAGCAGTAATTCAGACAAATTTGTAGCCCCACGCACTCCGATTGAAGAACTACTGGCACAAATTTGGGCGCAAGTGCTGAAAGTGGAGCAAGTAGGAGTTTATGATAACTTCTTTGAACTTGGGGGACACTCGCTACTAGCAACGCAACTAGTTTCACGCATTCGTAACATTTTCAAGGTAGAATTACCATTGCGTGAATTATTTGCAAGAGCGACAGTTGCCGAATTAGCACTCATCATTGAGCAGTTACAGCAACAAAAAATAGAACTCTCTGCACCACCTATCTTACCAAGAGAGACGAATGCTCAATTACCACTGTCTTATGCTCAACAGCGTTTGTGGTTTTTAGACCAATTAGAGCCGAACAGTGCCTTATACAATATCCCCTTAGCTTTGCGTCTAGTCGGAACTTTTAATCAGGCAGCCTTAGAACAAAGCTTACAAGAAATTATTCATCGCCATGAAGCGTTACGCACGAATTTCGTCACTGTTAATGGAAAACCTTCTCAAATCATTCAAACACAAACGAATTGGACGCTCTCAGTTCTTGAGTGGCAATATCTGCCACCAGACGAACAAGAAATAGCCACACAGCAATTAATACAACAACAAGCCATTCAGCCTTTTGAACTGGCAAGTGTTGCATTACTCAGGGCGACATTAGTAGTGCTGTCCGAGACAGAACACATTTTGTTAGTGTGTATGCACCATGTGGTGTCTGATGCTTGGTCAATAGGTGTGTTTATCGAAGAATTAGCAGCACTATACAATGCTTATTCTCAAGGTCAGCCGTCACCTTTAATACCACTGCCGATTCAGTATGCAGATTTTGCCCTATGGCAAAGAAACTGGTTACAAGGAGATGTCCTGCAAAGCCAACTAAGTTACTGGCAACAGCAACTAGCAAACGCACCAGCTTTATTGCCCCTACCTACAGACCGACCTAGACCTGCGGTGCAGACTTTCGCTGGCGCATATCAAGAGTTTGCACTGTCAGTTGAGTTAACTAATCGGCTGACAAAACTAAGCCAGGAGCAAGGAGTAACTTTGTTCATGACGCTCTTGGCAGCTTATGATACCTTACTCTATCGCTACACAGGTGTAGGAGACATTTTAGTAGGGACACCAATTGCAAACCGCGATCGCAGTGAAACAGAAGGGTTAATTGGCTTTTTTGTCAACACTTTAGTCATGCGTAGTAACCTGGCAGATAATCCTAGCTTTAGCGAATTGCTCACTCGTGTACGAGAAATGGCAATGGACGCTTATGCTCATCAGAATTTGCCTTTTGAAATGCTAGTTGAGGCATTGGAGCCACAAAGAGACCTTAGCTATACACCACTGTTCCAAGTGATGTTTGCACTCCAGAATGCGCCTATGTCTCAAGTCGAGTTAACTGGGTTAAGTGTCACCCCATTGATTGCAGAAAGCGCAACAGCTAAGTTTGATTTGTCTTTATTAATGCAGAACACTCCGACTGGAATGGTGGGTGTATGGGAGTATAGTACTGACTTATTTGATGAGCGCACAATTGAGCGGATGAGTGGGCATTTTAGAACCTTGCTGGAAAGTATCGTTTCTAACCCAGAGAAGCGAATTTCTCAATTATCACTGCTGACACAACCTGAGCAACAACAGTTATTAGTAGAGTGGAACGATACTCAGGCGGATTATTCTCAGGATAAGTGTATCTATGAGTTGTTTGAAGAACAGGTTGGGCGTACCCCAAATGCAGTAGCAGTTGTATTTGAAAATCAACAACTTACCTATCACCAGTTGAATTGTCGCGCTAACCAGTTGGCTCATTACTTGCGCTCATTGGGTGTGGAAGCAGATACGCTGGTTGGGTTGTGTGTAGAACGCTCTTTAGAAATGCTTGTGGGACTCTTGGGAATTCTCAAAGCAGGCGGGGCTTATGTGCCACTTGACCCAGACTATCCTACTGACCGTTTGGCATATATGCTCAATGATTCACAGGTGCAGATACTGTTGACTCAAGAGAAATTGCTCACTAGCTTACCGGAACATACCGCCCGTGTATTCTGCTTAGATCGAGACTGGGAAGACATATCAACGGAAAGTGAAGACAATCCAGTTAGTGGCTCTACAACTGATAACTTAGCTTATGTCATTTATACATCAGGCTCAACAGGTCAACCTAAAGGTACTTTAGTCAACCACTCAAATGTAGTGCGTCTGTTTGCAGCCACGGATTCTTGGTATCACTTTAGTCAAGATAATGTGTGGACAATGTTCCACTCTTATGCATTCGACTTTTCCGTGTGGGAAATTTGGGGCGCATTGCTGTATGGTGGACGACTGGTAGTAGTTCCGTATTTAGTGACGCGATCGCCCGAATCCTTCTATCAGTTATTGTGTCAAGAGCAAGTCACAATTCTCAATCAAACACCTTCCGCCTTCCGCCAATTAATTCAAGCTGAACAGTCAGGTTTAACCACTAGTAATTTAAACTTACGCTTGGTAATTTTCGGTGGAGAAGCCTTAGAAATCAAGAGCTTACAGCCTTGGTTTGAGCGACATGGCGACACCTCACCCCAATTAGTGAATATGTATGGGATTACAGAAACTACTGTACACGTCACTTATCGTCCATTGAGCAAGGAAGATTTAAATCACACAGCCAGTATTATAGGTCGTCCGATACCTGACCTCAAGGTTTATGTGCTGGATGAATATAAACAGCCAGTACCAATTGGCGTTCCTGGTGAGATGTACGTTGGTGGTGCTGGGGTGGCGCGTGGCTATCTGAATCGTCCAGAACTGACAGCAGAACGCTTTATTTCTCATCCTTTTAGCAACTACGACAAAGCGCGACTATATAAAACCGGGGACTTGGCACGGTATTTGCCCAATGGCGATTTAGAATATTTGGGACGCATCGATAATCAAGTCAAGATTCGGGGTTTCCGCATTGAGTTGGGTGAGGTGGAAGCATTATTAGCTGCTCACCCAGATGTTTGGGAAAGTGTGGTGGTAGTGCGAGAGGATGAACTGGGTAACAAACGTTTAGTGGCTTACGTAGTGCCGCAGGTGGGACAATCTCTGACAATCCAAGAACTGCGTCGCTTCCTCAGCAACCAACTGCCAAGCTACATGGTTCCAAGTGCTTTTGTACAGTTAGAAGCTCTCCCACTGACAGCAAATGGTAAGATAGACCGTCGCGCTTTACCTGTACCTGACACTGCAAGACCAGAACTAGAAGATGTTTTTGTTACGCCTAGCACAAGAGAAGAAAAAATATTAGCCACTATCTGGGCTAATGTTCTCGGTATTGAGCAGGTGGGTATTCATGATAACTTCTTTGCTTTAGGTGGAGATTCTATCCGTAGCATTCAAGTGCTGTCTCAAGCTAAAGAACATGGTTTGAGTTTCTCTCTTGCACAGCTATTCCAACATCAAACAATTCACGAGCTAATCCAAGAGCTGGAAACACAAGAGAATAACATTACAAAATTAGAATTAACTCAACCATTCAGCCTAATTTCGATCGCAGACAAACAACATCTACCTAACGGTTTGGAAGATGCCTATCCTCTGGCTATACTGCAAATGGGAATGGTTTACCACAGTGAGTATAGCCAAGATAGTACATATCACGACATTTTCAGTTTCCATCTCAAAACCCCGTTTGATGTTCAACTTTTACAAGTTGCTATTCAAGATTTAGTCAATCATCACCCTGTACTGCGGACTTCGTTTGAGCTGAGTAAATTTAGTATTCCGTTGCAACTAGTTCATCAGCAAGTTGAGATTCCCTTGCAGGTAGAAGATTGGTGTCATTTGGATGGTTCTCAGCAAGAAGTTGCCTTAGCTGCTTGGTTTGAAGCTGAAAAGAAACGTCATTTTGATTGGACTCATCCTCCTCTATTGCGTTTCTTTGTGCATCGTCGCACGCCGGAAACATTTAATTTGTCTTTGAGCTTCCACCATGCCATTCTTGATGGGTGGAGTGTTGCTTCGATGATGAGTGAGTTTTTTAAACGTTACTTGTCACTTTTAGGCAAATCAGTAGATTATGTATCGCCATTTAGTATTGCCTTCCGGGATTTTGTGGCTTTAGAGCAACAGGCGATCGCATCATCGTCAACTGCGCGATACTGGAGTGAAAGGTTAAACGACAGCACTTTTACCAAATTACCTCGCTGGTCTTTTGTGCAAACAAATACTAATGTTCGAGAAGTTGGTGTGCAAGAGGTAACTTTATCCCCCGAAATTTTTGCAGGCTTAAAACAACTGGCTCAGTCGGCAGAAGTTACACTCAAGAGTGTGCTGTTGGCTGCTCATCTGCGAGTATTAAATTTCCTCACTGGTGAGTCAGATGTAGTAACGGGTGTAGCAGCTAACGGACGACCTGAGCAAAGTGATGGTGAACGAGTCCTGGGACTATTCCTCAATACATTGCCATTCCGCTTGCAATTTGCTGGAGGTACTTGGACAGACCTGGTGCAAAAAGTGTTTGCAGCAGAACGAGAAATGTTGCCACACCGCCGCTATCCTTTGGCAGAAATACAGAGAAGTTTGGGTAGCGAATCTCCTCTGTTTGAGACGGCGTTTAATTTCACGCATTTCCATGTCTACGAACAAGTACTGGGACTCGATAATTTACAGCTGCTAGGTGGAAAGTTTTTTGAACAAACAAACTTTACTTTTCTTGCTCAATTCAGCGTCAGTCCCAACTCCTCTGAGGTAGCACTGAATTTGAAATACGATCCCTGTGAATTATGTTCCGAACAAATTAACAGGATTAGCGATTATTACCTTAGAGTTCTTGCTGCAATGGCGAACCAGCCACAAGGACGTTATGAGTTGCACTCTCTTGTTTCTTTAGAAGAGCATCATCAACTTCTAGTGGAGTGGAACCAGACAGCATTAGAATATCCCAAAGATAAATGCATTCACCAGTTGTTTGAAGCGCAAGTAGAACAAACACCCAATGCAACGGCGGTGATATTTGGGGATCAACACCTTACATATACCGAGTTAAACGCCAGAGCAAATCAACTTGCCCATTATCTACAAACCCTTGGGATCAAACCAGAAGTACTGGTTGGGTTGTGTGTGGAGCGATCATTAGAAATGATAGTGGGAATGTTGGGAATTCTCAAGGCGGGTGGGGCTTATGTACCTCTCGACCCAGAATATCCCCAAGAGCGTTTAAGCTTCATGCTCGAAGACACTCAGCTATCAGTCGTATTGACTCAAGAAAAACTAGTTAACAAACTAGGCGATCGCCTCCGGCGCGGCTTTGCCGATTCTCCAGAGGAGACGCTACGCGATCGCCAAGCTGGTGTAATTTGCTTAGACTCAAACTGGGATATCATCAGCCAACAAGCACAACACAACCCAACTACTAGCATCAAAGCTGATAACTTAGCTTATGTAATGTACACAAGCGGTTCTACAGGTCAACCCAAAGGCGTTAGCATTATCCATAGAGGTGTAGTTCGATTAGTCAAACAAACCAATTATGTGAGCATTTCTGCTCAAGAAGTATTTCTACAATTTGCTCCCATCTCCTTCGACGCTGCAACTTTTGAAATTTGGGGTTGCTTAGTTAACGGTGGAAGACTAATAGTATTCCCCTCTAATAACCCATCAATAAATGAATTAGGACAAGTTATTGAGCAATACCAAGTTACTACCCTTTGGCTAACGGCGGGTCTATTTCATTTAATGGTAGATGAAAATATTGATGTTTTAAAATCCTTACGTCAACTGTTAGCAGGTGGTGATATTTTATCTGTTCCTCATGTCCAGAAATTTCTCCAAACTGTAGGGAATTGTCAATTGATTAACGGCTATGGCCCAACAGAAAATACAACTTTTACTTGCTGTTATCAAATCCCAACCTCACTCAGTCCAGATGTCTCTGTTCCTATTGGTCGTCCCATTGCTAATACCCAGGTTTATATTTTAGATAAAAATCTGCAACTGGTATCTATTGGTGTACCAGGAGAATTGTTTATTGGTGGTGCAGGGTTAGCGCGGGGTTATTTCAACCGTCCCGAATTAACACAAGAGAAATTTATCCCCAATCCGTTTGAGGATTCAGGAGGGAGTAGATTATATAAAACTGGGGACTTAGCACGCTATTTACCTGATGGCAATATTGAATACTTAGGACGTATTGACAACCAAGTAAAAATGCGCGGTTTCCGCATCGAATTGTCAGAAATCGAAACAGTCCTGAACCAACATGGTGATGTGCAAGCATCTTGCGTCATCCTTCGTGAAGATATCCCTGGTGATAAACGCTTAGTAGCCTATGTGGTAGCGCATCAGGACTGTACACCCACTTTAGGCAGCGAACTGCGGCAATTCTTGAAAACAAAATTACCAGATTACATGGTGCCAAATGCTGTTGTCATCTTGGAGTCATTGCCGCTAACTCCTAACGGCAAGGTAGATCGCCGTGCTTTGCCCATACCGGATTTACAAAGCGAAATTTCAGATAAATATGTTGCCCCGCGCACACCAATAGAAGAAACACTGGCACAAATTTGGTCACAAGTGCTGGGATTAGAGCAAGTAGGAATTCATGATAACTTCTTTGAACTTGGCGGACACTCGCTACTTGCAACCCAACTGGTTTCACGCATCCGCGATCGCTTCAAAGTGCAACTTTCTTTAAGCGAATTTTTCAATGTCGCAACAATAGCTGAACTAGCGCAATCTATCGGGAAGTTACAGCAACAAAACTTAGACCTAACTGTTCCACGCATTCTACCAAGGAGCAAGAGATGATTACTGAAGAATTATTACCCCTATCTTATGCTCAACAGCGCTTGTGGTTTTTAGACCAGTTAGAGCCGAATAGTGCTTCATACAACATCCCCTTAGCTTTGCGTCTAGTGGGCAATCTCAATCAAGCTGCTTTAGAACAAAGCTTGCAAGAAATTATTGATCGCCATGAAGCTTTACGCACAAACTTTATCACTGTTGATGGACAACCACTACAAATCATTAGGGAACAGAGAACAGGGAACAAGGAACAGGGGATCGTATCAATTGTTAACTTGAAGCATTTATCCACAAATGAACAAGAAATTACTACACAGCAATTGGTACAACAAGAAGCTATTCAACCTTTTGACTTGGCAAACCAAGAACTAATTAGAGCAACATTAGTATTGTTGAATGAGACAGAATATGTCTTGTTAGTGTGTATGCACCATGTTGTCTCTGACGGCTGGTCAATGGGTGTGTTTGTCCAAGAACTAGCAGCACTGTACAAGGCTTATTCTGAAGGTGAGCCGTCACCTTTAGCACCACTACCCATTCAATACGCAGATTTTGCCTTATGGCAAAGAGACTGGTTGCAAGGGGATGCACTACAAACTCAACTAAATTATTGGCAACAACAATTAAAAGATGCACCAACTTTATTGTCACTACCCACAGACCGTCCCAGACCTGCCGTGCAGACTTTCGCTGGTGCAACTCAAGAATTTCCACTCTCAGTTGAGTTGACTAATAGACTGACAAAACTGAGCCAAGAGGGAGGTTGTACTCTCTTTATGACTCTATTAACAGCCTTTGATATTTTACTTTACCGTTACACAGGGCAATCAGACATTTTGGTAGGGACACCGATCGCCAACCGCGATCGCAGTGAGATAGAAGGGTTAATTGGCTTTTTTGTCAACACCTTAGTGATGCGTACTAACTTAGCAGGCGACCCCAGTTTTAGCGAATTACTTGGTCGCGTTCGCCAAATAACTCTAGGAGCGTATACTCATCAGGAATTGCCTTTTGAAATGCTAGTTGAGGCATTGCAGCCAGAACGGAATCTCAGCCATACACCACTGTTCCAAGTGATGTTTGCACTCCAGAATGCACCCATGTCTAAACTAGAGCTTGCTGGTTTAACTATCAGTTTTTTAACAGCAGAAAGCAAAACTACTAAGTTTGATTTGAGTTTATCAATGTACAACTCTGGTACTGGATTAGTGGGTGTATGGGAGTACAGTACAGACTTATTTGATAGCAGCACAATTGAGCGGATGACTGGGCATTTTGTGACTTTGCTGGAAGGAATTGTGGCTAATCCCAAAGAGCGAATTTCCCAATTGCCAATGCTTACACAAGTTGAACAGCATCAGTTATTAGTTGAATGGAACTCGACTCAAGTAGATTATCCGTTTGATAAGTGTATCCATGAGTTGTTTGAGGAGCAGGTTAAGCGTACCCCGGATGCTGTAGCAATTATCTTTGACAATCAACAACTGACTTACCAGCAATTGAACTGTCGCGCTAACCAGTTGGCGCATTACTTGCAGTCTTTAGGTGTAAAACCAGATACATTGGTAGGTATTTGTGTAGAGCGATCGCTCTTAATGGTCGTGGGACTACTGGGTATTCTCAAAGCAGGTGGGGCTTATGTGCCACTTGACCCAGACTATCCCCAAGAACGCTTGAGCTTTATGCTAGAAGATGCTCAAGTTCCAGTTTTGCTAACACAACAGCAACTCCTTGAAAAGTTACCTCAGCATCAAGCGCAGGTTGTATGTTTAGATACTGACTGGCAATCTATTTCACTGTCAAGTCAGGATAATGCGATCGTGCAGCTTACCGTAGGTATCACAAAAGTACAAACAACTAACTTGGCTTATGTAATTTATACCTCTGGTTCTACAGGCAGACCCAAAGGGGTTCTTATCTCACATGGCGCGATCGCCAACCACTGCTGTATTATTCAACAAGCTTATGCACTTGTACAGAGTGATCGTGTACTCCAGTTTGCCTCAATCAACTTCGATGCCTCATTAGAACAAATATTTCCTACATTAATAGTTGGTGCTTGTTTAATACTCCGAGGCTCAGATGTATGGACTCCGACAAACTTTCAAAAAATAATTTTGGATTTTGGACTTAGTGTCGTTAATCTCCCAACAGCCTATTGGCAACAACTGGCTCAAGAGTGGGTCAAAACACAAGTGTTAGATACCAACAGCAAACTCAGACTTGTGGTTGTTGGTGGAGATATAATTTTGCCCGAATATGTTACCCAATGGCAACAAAGTCCAATGTCTTGTGTTCGTCTGGTCAACGCTTATGGCCCCACAGAAACGACTATCACCGCAACACTGTTTGAAATTCTTCCCCAGTTGAGTCAAGATATTAATCTGAAAAAAATTCCTATTGGTCGTCCTCTGCCTAACAGGAATATATATATTCTAGACACATATTTACAGCCTGTTCCAATTGGTGTGCCAGGAGAATTGTACATTGGTGGTGTGGGGTTGGCAAAAGGATATCTCAACCTTCCACAATTAACAAGCGAAAAGTTTATTCCCAATCCGTTTAGCACTAATCCAAATTCCCGCCTCTACAAAACTGGGGACTTGGTACGCTACTTAAGCGACGGGAATATCGAATATTTAGGACGAATTGACAACCAAGTGAAAATTCGCGGCTTCCGTATTGAGTTGGGAGAAATCGAAACAGTACTGAGCCAACACGGTGATGTCAAAGCATCTTGTGTCATTGTTTGCGAAGATACTCCAGGTAATAAACGCATAGTTGCCTACGTAGTACCGCATCAAGGGCAGATACCTACAGTTAACCAGTTGCGCTCCTTCATCTCTGGGCAATTGCCTGCTTACATGATGCCTCATGCTTTTGTGATGCTAGAGTCCCTACCTCTTTTGCCCAATGGCAAGGTAGACCGCCGCGCATTGCCTGCACCAGACTTTCGTGGGGAACTAGAAGTCAGTTTTGTAGGGCCACGCACCCCCATTGAAGGAATGCTAGCGCAGATTTGGGCAGAAGTTCTGAGACTAGAGCAAGTGGGCATTTACGATAACTTCTTTGAACTTGGCGGAGATTCTATTCTCAGTATTCAAATTATTAGCAGAGCCAAGCAAATAGGATTGCATCTGGCTCTCAAGCAATTATTTGCACATCAAACAATTGCAGAATTAGCGACAGTTGCTAACATAGCAAATGCGATCGCAGTAGAACAAGGATTAGTCACAGGGACATTACCTCTAACACCAATTCAACACTATTTCTTTGAGCAAAATTTCCCAGAGCCGCACCACTTTAATCAATCATTTCTGCTCTCAGTCCCATCTGACCTCGAACCAGAGTTATTAAAGCAAGTATTGCAGCAATTGTTAGCACATCACGATGCTCTGCGCTTACGTTTTACACAATATGAGTCCACTTGGCAACAAATTCACTCTGCTGTAAATGATAACATTTCTTTCTCTCAAATAGACTTATCGGAACTCCCAGAAAGTGAGCAACAAACTGCCATTGAAACTAAAGCGGCTTCCTTTCAGGCGAGTTTGAATCTGTCAGAAAATCTAGTGCAAGTCGCCTTTTTTCATCTGGGTATTGACAAAAGGGCACGATTACTAATAGTTATCCATCACTTGGTAGTTGATGGTGTTTCTTGGCGGATTTTATTAGAGGATTTACAAACAGCTTACCAGCAACTTGCTCAAGGTAAAGCCATTGCCCTGACTGCCAAAACAACTTCTTTCAAGGATTGGTCTGAAAAATTAACAGCTTATGCACAATCAATTGCCCTCAAATCTGAAGTGGCTTATTGGCTGAATGAATCTCGCGCCGCAGTTCCTTCCATCCCAGTTGACCATACACAAGGGGCAAACACCGTTGCGTCTGCCAGTACAGTATCAGTGTCATTAAATGAGATCGAAACTCGTGCCTTACTGCAAGATGTGCCAAAGGCTTACAACACTCAGATTAATGATGTGCTACTGACTGCCTTGGTGCTGGTTTTGGCAAAATGGACTAACTCAAGCTCTGTGCTGTTCAACTTAGAAGGTCATGGGCGGGAAGATATTGTTGATGGTGTTGATTTATCACGGACTATCGGTTGGTTTACAACCATTTTCCCTGTATTTGTGGAACTCCAAGCAACAGAAAATCCAGCAGATGCCCTAAAATCTGTCAAAGAAGAACTGCGCGCTATTCCCAACAAAGGAATTGGCTACGGCTTATTGCGCTATCTGAGTCAGGATGCAGAAATTGCTGCTCAAGTCCAAGCATTTGGGCAAACAGAAATCAGTTTTAATTATTTGGGTCAATTCGATCAACTTCTCAATACATCTTCTTGGATGCAGCCAGCTAGTGAGTCTGCTGGACAAAGCCAAAGTTTGCAGAACAACCGTGCTCATTTATTAGACATTAACAGCATTATTGCTGGAGAACGGTTGCAAATCGAGTGGATTTACAGCACAAATATCCACCAGCACGCCACGATCGCAACTCTGGCGCAAGATTTTGTCAAAATATTGCAAGGGTTGATTGCTCATTGTTCATCACCTGAGAGTGGAGGTTATACACCTTCAGATTTCCCGCTAGTCAACCTAAACCAGCTAGAACTAGACCAACTGTTGACAAGTTTAGGCAAAACTAACTCCAAAAATATTGAAGATATTTACCCACTTTCTCCCATGCAGCAAGGGATGCTGTTTGAAAGTTTGTATGCTCCAGACACAGGAGTATATTTTGAGCAGTTAAGTTTTACTTTAAAAGGTGAGTTGAACGTAGCAGCTTTTGAGCAAGCTTGGCAGCAAGTGGTAGCACGGCATTCAATCTTGCGGACTGCTTTTGTTTGGGAGCAATTAACCCAGCCACTTCAAGTAGTTTATCGGCAGGTGGATATTAACCTCAACAGACATGATTGGCAACGGCTATCTGCACAAGATCAGCAAGAGCAATTAGAGCTTTTCTTGCATTCACAGCGACAACAGGGTTTCCAACTCTCTCTTGCACCACTGATGCACCTGGCCCTCATTCAATTGAGTGCAGATACTTATCAATTCGTTTGGAGTTCTCATCACTTATTGCTTGATGGCTGGTCAATGCCTTTGGTTTTCAAAGACCTATTGTATTTTTATCAAGCAATTTTTCAGGGTGAAACTAAGACAGTTCAACCAACCCAAAGCTACCGCAACTATATTGCTTGGCTACAGAAACAAGACTTAGCCCTAGCTGAACAATTCTGGAAAGAAAAACTCCAAGGTTTTACCTCACCCACTTCTTTGATAGTTGATAAACCCTCGTCAAAACGACAACAGCTAAATTCTAGTTATAGTGAACAACAAATCCAACTGACAGTGCAAGCAACAGCAGCCCTACAAAGTTTTGCACGACAACATCAACTGACAATAAATAATCTAGTGCAGGCAACTTGGGCAATACTTCTGTGTCGCTACAACCAAGAAACAGATGTAGTTTTTGGTGCTACTGTGTCCGGTCGTCCGCCATCTCTTATCGGCATCGAATCGATGGTGGGAATATTTATCAACACTTTGCCAGTGCGAGTTCAAGTTGCAGATGATACCCAAGTGCTGGCTTTGTTGAAGGATTTACAGGCACTGCAAGTTGAGTCTGAGCAATACTCATATAGTTCATTAGTAGAGATTCAGGGCTGGAGTGAAGTCCCCAGAGGAACGCCTTTATTTGAGAGCATTGTTGTCTTCGAGAATTATCCAGTTGATGCGGCAGTGCAAGAACACAATCACAGTTTCGACCTAGACAATATTCACAGCATTGAACAAACCAATTATCCTCTGACTGTAGTTGCTGCTCCTGGTAAGCAATTTTTGGTAAAGATTAGCTACGATACTAGCCGATTTGATGATGCAGCGATCGCTCGAATGTTAGAGCATTTTCAAACATTGCTTGAGGGAATTATTGCTAATCCACAGCAGCGAATTTTGCAATTGCCTCTGCTGACAGCAACTGAGGAACAGCAATTATTAGTGGAATGGAACGACACTCAAGTTGATTATCTTCAAAATAAATGTATCCATCAGCTGTTTGAAGGGCAAGTAGAGCGTACTCCAGATGCGATCGCAGCTGTCTTTGAAAATCAACAACTGACTTACTACCAGTTGAATGCCAAAGCAAATCAGTTGGCGCACTACTTACGCTTTTTGGGTGTGAAAGCTGATGTGTTGGTGGGCATTTATGTGGAGCGATCGCTAGAAATGGTCATAGGACTATTGGGGATTCTTAAGGCGGGTGGGGCTTACGTGCCACTTGACACAAACTATCCTCAAGAACGCCTGAGTTTCATGTTAGAAGATGCGGCTGTTTCGATATTGTTGACTCAGCAGCAACTCGTTGAGATACTACCTGAGCATCAAGCAAAACTTGTCTGTTTGGATACTAACTGGCAATTAATTTCCCAGTTTAGCCAGGACAATTTCATCTCTGATGTGCAAGCAACTAACTTAGGTTATGTAATTTACACCTCTGGTTCTACAGGTAAACCTAAAGGTGTAGCCATGAGTCAGCTTGCTCTTTGCAATTTGCTCCTGTGGCAACTGGAAAATATGAAAATTTCTCGTGGAGCAAAAACTCTGCAATTTTCTCCTATCAGCTTTGATGTCTCCTTTCAGGAAATGTTTTCTACTTGGTATTCTGGAGGTACATTGCTCTTGATCACGGAGGAATTGCGCCGAGATCCAGTGGCTTTGTTAGCTTTGATGGAAAACAAAGCGGTTGAAAGATTGTTTATTCCCTTTGTTGGCTTACAACAACTAGCTGAAGTCGCTGTTGGCGGTGATTTATTTACTAGTAATTTGCGGGAAATCATTACTGCTGGTGAACAGTTGCAAATTACTCCCGCCATTTCTCATTGGTTAAGCAAACTAACTGATGATTGTACTTTGCACAATCATTATGGGCCATCAGAAAGCCATGTAGTCACCACTTTTACTCTGACTAATTCAGTGGACGCTTGGCCGCTACTTCCTCCAATTGGACGACCAATTGCTAATACACAGATATACATCTTAGATAAATATCTACAGCCTGTACCTATCGGTGTAGCAGGAGGATTATACATTGGTGGTGTCTCTTTAGCGCGAGGCTACCTGAACCGACCTGAATTAACACTTGAGAGATTTATCCCCAATCCCTTTAGCACTGACACGTACTCCCGGCTGTATAAAACTGGAGATTTAGCACGCTATTTACCGGATGGAAACATTGAATACTTAGGACGCATCGACAATCAGGTTAAAGTGCGAGGCTTCCGGATCGAATTGGGAGAAATCGAAGCAGTACTGAGCCAACATGGCGATGTGGAGGCATGTTGTGTCATCACCTACAAAGACGGCGATCAGCGCCTAGTCGCCTACATAGTGCCGCATCAGCACTGTACACCGACAATTAGCGAACTGCGCCATTTCCTCAAAGCAAAGCTACCAGAGTATATGGTACCCAATGCTTTTGTGATGTTGGAGTCGTTGCCCCTAACTCCTAGCGGCAAAGTAGACCGCCGCGCATTGAAAGTATTTGATTTACATAGCAGCGACTCAGATAAATTTGTTGCACCACGTAACCAATTAGAACTGCAATTAGCACAAATCTGGTCAATAATTTTGAAAGTGGACAAGGTAGGAGTACAAGATAATTTCTTTGACCTCGGTGGTCATTCCCTTTTAACTCCTTACTTAATGGCTCAAATTAAACAGCAGTTTGGTAAAGATATTCCTATAGCCAGCCTTTACCAAAATTCAACTATCGAACAGTTGGCAACTGTTGTGCAAGCGGATTCGGATTCCTCAATTTGGTCTCCCTTAGTAGCAATTCAGTCGAACGGTTCCAAGCCACCTTTGTTTTGCCTTCCAGGAGCTGCTGGTACTCCTTTCTACTTGTATGACTTAGCTCGTTGTCTAGGTTCAGATCAACCATTTTACAGTTTCCAAGCAAATGGTCTTTCTGGAGGATCGGTAGCCCTTACCAAAGTTGAGGATATGGCAGCCCAGTACATTCAAGAACTAGAGGTTGTTCAACCGCAGGGGCCTTATTTTTTGGCTGGGCATTCTTTTGGCGGTAAATTAGCCTTTGAAATGGCGCAGCAGTTACTTCGCAAAGGACATAAGGTTGCTTTAGTTGCCATTCTTGATACTTCAGCACCTTTTTATCAGGAAAAGCCAGAAGGTTTTGATTGGGATAATGCTAAATGGCTAGCTCAATTGGCAGGTGCAATCGAAATTATTTACGCAAAGAAACTAGATATTTCAGACGAAATTCTTCAATGTTTGGTTTGGGAAGATCAACTGAAATACGTTCTAGAACGATTAAAAAATGCTGATATCTTGCCTCCCGATGATGAAATTACACAGCTTAATAATATGGTGCAATTACTCAAAGCTAACTCTCTAGTTAATTATGTGCCACAACAGGTTTATCCAATCCGAATTACTTTGTTGCGGGCCAGCGAAACTCCCGCAGTCGAGGAGTCTAATAGTGAAGTACTTTCTGAGATTTTGCAGGATTCGACCTGGGGCTGGAGCAAGTTTTCTCCCGAGCCGATGGATATCCATTTTGTCCCTGGCAACCATGTCACGATGATGACTCAACCCTATGTTCAGACATTAGCCAAACAGTTGAAAGCTTGTATCGAAGAAGCACAGGAAACTATGGGTGATGGGGTATAAACCTTCTTTTGATCGCCAGATTCTGCTCATAAGGAGCATTCTACTGTGAAATAGCGATCGCCTGACTCAATGTTAATCAACACAAGTTCCTATTAGTAATTAGTTTGTTTTAAGCATCAAAACAATAGTTATGTTCTATACCAATCAGATCGACAAAACCATGAAATTAACGAAAGACCAAATAGAATATTACAAAGAAAACGGGCTACTCTTTATCCCAGAGCTTTCTCAACAAAAGAAGTTGAGGCAATGCACGCTGCTGTTGAAGATTTGATAGTAAGAGATATACCAGGACGGATTTTAGAAAGGGATAACAAAACAGTGCGCGCTCTTCATGGATGCCACGCCACCACGGAAATTTTCGATTCTTTGACTCGACACCCTAGCCTCCTAACATCTACCTGTAAAATTCTCAATAGCGATGTATATGTCTACCAATTTACAATCAACTTTAAAGCAGCTTTTGGAGGAGATATATGGCCGTGGCATCAAGACTTTGTATTTTGGGGTCAAGAAGATGGTATGCCATCCTCTAAAGCATTGAATGTTGCTGTTTTCTTGGATAAATGTAATGAGTTTAACGGGCCTATGTATTTCATTCCAGGTTCTCACAAAAAGAGCCTTGTTCACTTGGGACAAACAGAGTCATCTGAAGTTAATCACCAAAAAAATGACTGGAAATCTAATGTTAGTGCTGCTCTTAAGTACTCTCTTGGGAAAGAAACGATCGCCAAACTAGCTACTGAAAAAGGTATCGTTGCACCCAAAGGCCCTTTAGGCTCTGTCCTTTTCTTTCACTGTAATTTAGTACACGGATCAGCACCCAACATTTCTCCTTACGATCGCAGGCTCCTAATTATCACTTATAACAGCATCAACAATATACCAAGCTTCAAGGGGCAACCCAGACCAGAATTCTTGGTGAGCCGCGATCACACACCACTACAGCCTCTATTCAACAAAGCTCTTATCGAGCCTGCATTTCGTAGATAATGCGATCGCCTAAACCTAAAAATGGATGAAGTCGAGCCAGCACAAGTAAATATCTAAGTGCAAACATGATTTTGAGTATCGAGTGCTATATGTAATTTCTCACTCGGTACTTATTACTTGTTATTCAGCACTAAAAAGTATTAAATCTGATTATAAAAGATTTCAGTTTATTTTTAAAATATGCCAACCCAAGTTCTTCAAACTCAACCCGGAACAAATCCTGTTTCAGATTTTATCCAATTCTGGAAAAATGTCGGAGCGATCGCAGGGCCTTACTGGTATCCAACAAAGCCAGGAGAAAGAGCATTTTCAGATGTGATTCGTGCATGGGCAATGCTTATTCTGCTGATATTATTAATAATCGCACTTGTAGGTATAACTGCTTTTAATAGTTTCGTTAATCGTTATTTGATCGATATAATTATTCAAGAAAAAGATTATTCTAAGTTCATTAACATAGTGTGGCTTTATGCTGTTGGGCTTGTCTCCGTAACCCTCTTAGTTGGATTTTCTAAATTTCTTAGAAAAAAAATCGCTCTTGATTGGTACCAATGGCTCAATAATCAGATTTTAGATAAATATTTGACCAATCGTGCTTATTATAAAATTAATTTTAAAGCTGATATTGATAACCCAGATCAACGTTTATCTCAAGAAATTGAACCTCTTCCTAGTAATGCCCTCAGTTTTTCAGCTACTTTCCTAGAAAAAGTACTGCAAATGGCAACTTTTTTAACGATTCTCTGGTCAATTTTCCCAAAGGTCGCTATTGCTTTGCTGATTTATACGATTATAGGTAATTTGATTGCTGTGTACTTAAATCAAGAATTAATTAAAATTAATCAAGAGGAACTTGAATCTAAAGCAGACTATAATTATGCACTAACTCATGTTCGGAATCATGCCGAATCAATAGCTTTTTTTCGAGGAGAAAATCAAGAATCAAATATAATTCAACGAAGATTTAGTAATATCCTAAAAAGTGCGATACGCAAAATTAATTGGGAGAGAAATAACGAAATTTTTAACAGAGGGTATCAGTCTGCTATCGAATTTTTTACGTTATTATTACTCGCACCTTTATATATTAGTAATGAAATTGATTTTGGACAAGTTGGACAAGCTACTTTAGCTAGCTATCTGTTTGCTACTGCTCTGGGAGAATTAATAGCTGAATTTGGCACTTCTGGAAATTTTTCGAGTTACGTTGAGCGTTTAGCTGAGTTCTCAGATGCA
Source organism: Nostoc sp. CmiVER01 (assembly GCF_034531135.2). Taxonomy (NCBI): domain Bacteria; kingdom Bacillati; phylum Cyanobacteriota; class Cyanophyceae; order Nostocales; family Nostocaceae; genus Nostoc; species Nostoc sp. CmiVER01. The sequence continues at coordinate 181,442 of NZ_JAVRBU020000016.1, read as the reverse complement.
TTGGAAGAAGTCACTAAACAACCTGAGAATCTGAGTACTGTTAAAACAATAGAAGAAAACTATTTTGCTTTTGAGAATGTCACCTTACAAACACCAAACTATGAGCAGGTGATCGTCGAAGATTTGTCACTTTCTGTTCAACGTGGAGAAGGTTTATTGATTGTTGGGCCAAGTGGTCGAGGTAAAAGTTCTTTGTTGAGAGCGATCGCTGGTTTGTGGAATGCGGGGACTGGTCGTTTGATGCGACCTCCCCTAGAAGAAGTCTTATTTTTGCCCCAACGCCCTTACATAATTTTGGGAACTTTACGCGAACAGTTACTCTATCCTAATACAAATCGTCAAATGAGCGATCGAGAACTCAAAGAAATTTTGCAACAAGTCAACTTACAAAATTTGCTAAGTCGAGTCAATGGCTTTGATACAGAAGTTCCTTGGGAGAATATATTATCGTTGGGAGAACAACAACGCCTTGCATTCGCACGACTGTTAGTTACTCATCCTAGCTTCACTATATTAGATGAAGCAACCAGTGCCTTAGATTTGAATAATGAAGGAAGTTTATATCAACAGTTACAATCAACTCAAACAACTTTTATTAGTGTTGGACATCGGGAAAGCCTGTTTGATTATCATCAATGGGTTTTAGAGCTTTCACAAGATTCCAGTTGGCAACTTTTAACTGTGCAGAATTATCGGCTTCAAAAAGCAAAAGAAATTGTCATCACTCCTACCCAAAAAGCTGAAATCAAAATAGATGATTTTTCCAACGAAAAATCCCAAATCCAACCAGAAAGAGCAGTAGAAATAGACACAATCGAAGGACTTTCTCACCAGGAAATGCAGATGTTAGCTAATTATTCAATTGGTACTATTAGAAGTAAGGCAAGCAAAGGACAATCCATAACTACTAAAGAGGGCTTAACCTACTGCTATAACAAAAACCCAAAGATATTGAAATGGGTAAGACTTTAGTACTCTATTTTTAACTAATTGCGTCATCCTTGTTTGTCTGGTGGTAGCGATGAGCCTGTAGTATAGAGATTCAATTTTAAAATCATTTGATGAATTAAAAACTGTATTAGTTACTAAGGCAAAACTTCAACAAACAAATTTCAAAACCAGTTATAAATTTGAGTATATGTTTACGCTTTTTATTATGAGGTGATAATCGCATTTTATTGATTTAGAATGGTTACGTCATTATTTTAATGGCTCTCCTAGACTTCCGTTGATAAATTAATACTAAAAAACCCTAAAATACTTGATATAACTAGGTTTTGCTAAAATATAACCGTAAGGATTCAGGTCTAATCTTGCGGAAGCAAAGAAGGGCGAGACAGACAATTATTAGAGTCAGCCAGTAATGCTTGTACAAAAAAATCAATCACAGACCTACCTTGACGACGACAGGTTTGCGCCACCGTCAACAAATTGGCAGTGTGTTGAAACCGTTCCATTGACCGGAAACCACCATTAACTTTGCGTTTTGTTACGGCCAAACGCAGCGAACGTTCAGCTTCATTATTATCAGGAGGAACTTCAGGGTAGTCAAGAAAATACCACCATTGATTGGCTTTATCGCGCAGAGAACGTAAAAGGTTTCCTGCTGTAGCTCCGGCTAAGTCAATCCACTGATTAAGTGTTCGTTGCAACTTGGAACAGGTGGTCAGATTAGCGATGTCAATGGTAAAGTAATTCAACTTGGAGCGATCGCCACCTTTCTAGATGTCCACGAAACCTGTTACAACTGCTGGTATTGTCACTATTGAAGCAACCGGCAATACATTAATATAATTAATATAATCGTGACTTTTAGCTCGACTTTATCCAACTACGCAGCATAAACAGCAAGATCCCGCAAACGTTCAAACAAAGGGTGAGGTACTTTTACCATTTCAAAGGATTCATGGGACATGGAAAAAGTGCTGCGAGCAAAAAATCGCCGCACCAAAGCCAGTGCATCAGAGAAGGAAGGCAAATGTTTGGTGTACCAGCTTGTTTGTCGAACTTGCCACCAATTAAGCAAATTCATATCTAGCTAGCTTTTTGGGCTTTTCTATCCGTCGAACTCACGTAATTTTAGATTTTGGATTAAAATAATTTTTTGGTTCATGCCCCGTCCCTTGTAGAGCAACTGCGCTATGAAGAAAGCAAATCTAAGCTTCTGAAACTAAGTCTCGTTGTGGGGGTTAATCCCTTCTCCCAAGGGGAGAAGACTCGCTAACGCTGCGCTAACAGCAGTCGCTCATGGGGGAAACCCCCAGACGCTCGCGGACTCGCTAACGCTGCGCTATCGCTCTTGGCGTCTCCCCTTGGGAGAAGACCGCGCTGCTTCACCAAAATTGCAAATCTAAAATCCAAAATACCTTGACCTTAGCGCGATCCTCTATAAGTAACCGATCTTTGCAAATTAGCTAGAGCGCGATTGTAATCCAAAATGGCTGCGACTCGATTACCTTCTGCTCTTGTCAAGTCATTTTCAGCAGAAATCACCTCTGTTTGAGTGCCCACACCAGCTTGAAACCTCAGCCTTGCTAAAGTCAGAGCTTCCCTAGCTTGATTTAAAGCCACACTAGAAGTCTGCACATTATTTAAATTGGATTGCAATTGAGAATAGTACTGTTCTACATCAAAGCGAATTAGATCGCGCTGGCTACCAAATTGAGACTCTGCGATCTCAATATTAGCTCTCGACTGAGCCGCCCTGGCTCTTGCAGCTCCAGCATCAAACAAAGTGAGATTTCCGTTAAGTCCTAATGAATAGCCATCAGTAATGCTAGCGCCATCATTATACCGATCTAACAGGTTGTAGTTGGCTGCCAAACTAATTTGCGGCCCTAGCTGTGAAAGTGCCTGTCGTCGCTGTTGCTCGGAAAGATTACGTTGTGCTAATTGCTGTTGCAATTCCGGACGATTTTGAAACGCTTGGACAATACTTTGTTCTACCGTCTGCGGCCAAAGACCGGCTATTTGTACAGGATCTGCGGCAGTAATATCAACTGACTCTGACAAACTTAACAACGTGGCAAGTTGACGACGGGCAATTTGTTGCTGCGAGATAGCATTAACCAGGTCTTGTTGAGAATTTGCTAAATTCACCTGAGCTTGCAACACATCAAAGCGCGTACCCACTCCAGCCTGTTCTCTGGCTAGAGTATCCCGCAAATTAGCCTGGGCATTTTCCACAGCAGCTCGATTAATTCTTACTTGTTCATCTGCTTGTTGCAAATTGTAGTATTGAGTGGTGGTATTCAAACTAATTGTCAAAGACTGATTTTCAACATTCAATTGATCTACACGTAATTGTTCTTCGGCAGCTCGGATTGTCGCTTGTCGATTACCGGAGGTATAAACGTCATAATTTAATTGGGCTGAACCATTAAAAGAGGTGCGGCCTTGAGATGAATTATTAGTAAAACCATTACCATTATTAGTCACACTACTGTTAATATCCAGAGTAGGAAACAAGGCAGCTTGAGACTCGCGTAGCGCCGAACGACTGCGTTCTAGCTGTAATAGGGCTAGCTGTAAATCTCGATTGTTGCGTCGTGCGAGTTCCAAAGCTTGTGCCAAACTGATTGGCACAGTTTGCTTAATCCTGACTTCCTCTGGTTTAGTAGGAAATTGCAGAGGATTGGGACTGGGGTTGAGGTAATTGGGAACCTTTATAGGGGTTGAGGTATTCTGGGGCTTTGGGGGAGTTGCTGCACTTGCTGCATTTGGAAAAAGAATAGCGAATGCTACGGTAATCCAGGTAAAATGCACGAAGAATAAACTGAAATTCATAAATAGATTGTAGTTATTAATTAGTTTTCGAGGATACAATCACAACTTTTCATCCTAATTGATCTAAGAGAATTTTAAACTTCCCCTCAAAAAACTGATACTAACAAATTAGCCTACAATCAAGCCATCCTGAACTCGAATAATCCTTTTGGTTTGAGCAGCGATATCTGGTTCATGAGTGACAATCACAATCGTGATCCCTTGGTCATTAAGTTCGGTCAGTAAACTCATCACCTCATGAGAAGTTTCTGTATCTAAAGCTCCTGTTGGCTCATCTGCCAATACTAATGCAGGTCGGTTGACCAAAGCACGAGCGATCGCTACCCTTTGTTGCTGTCCCCCAGATAGTTGACTCGGACGATTAGATATACGTCCCCCTAGTCCTACTTTTTCCAAGGCATCTAATGCTCTTTGACGGCGTTTTGGCTTAGGCAAGTTAGCGTAAACCATTGGTAGCATAACATTTTCTAGCGCTGTTGCCCGCGCCAATAAATTAAATTGTTGGAAAACAAAACCAATCCTTTGGTTACGAATATAGGCTAGTTCATCATCATCAAAAGTCGTCAGGTTTCTGCCTTCAAAAATATAGTCTCCAGTTGTGGGACGATCCAGACATCCCAAAATATTCATGAGCGTAGATTTCCCCGAACCTGATGCACCCATAATTGAGACATATTCACCTTCTTCAATAGAGAGTTCAATTCCCTTGAGGATTGGCACACTAACTTCTCCCAAGTGGTAAGTTTTAGTAATAGATTCCATCCAGATCATTGTTGGCATAAGAGTTAGGAGAGACGCGATTAATCGCGTCTGTACAAGAGTATTGAGTAGAGACGCGATTAATCGCGTCTGTAATTACGAATTACGAATTATTTAGTCGCTTCTTAAAGCGGTGATTGGATCTAATTTGGCAGCATTCCGTGCTGGAATTACCCCAGCCACTAAGCCAACGCTCAATGAGAGTCCAAAGCCAGCAATAATCGACAATAAAGAAATTACAAAAGGAAATTTGAAAGTGTTTGCAGCTATAAAGGCTAATAAAATACCAGTGACCATGCCAATACATCCACCAACAATGGAAATCATGATCGCTTCAGTTAAAAATTGATTAAGTATTGCAGAATTGGTGGCTCCCACAGCTTTACGAATCCCGATTTCTCGCGTCCGTTCAACCACAGAAACCAGCATAATGTTAGCAATACCGATTCCACCAACCACTAACGAAATTCCAGCGATCGCTACCACCATTACTGTAAATAAACCCACAATACTAGTGAAGGTACTAACAATATCCGCTTGATTAGTCAATCGAAAATCATCAGCTTGCGGCGGATAAATATTGTGACGCAGCCGTAAAAGATTAGTGACTTGAAACTGAGCGGCTTCTAACTGTTCCTGATTAGCGCCTTTAACTAAAATTCCATTTACAGAAACGCCTACTAGGGCATTGTTTCCAACCAGTCTCTTTGACATAGTAGTTAGAGGAATGAAAACCTGGTCATCTCGATCCATCGGCCCCTGAGAACCTTTAGGTTCCATCACCCCAATTACTTCATAAGCCTCTCCCTGAATCCGAATTCTCTCGCCGATCGGATTTACACCCTGTGCAAAGAGGGTTTTTTGAACTGTAGGGCCAAGAATAGCTACCTGTGCGGCAATATCTAATTCTTCTTGAGTAAAATATCTCCCTTGCTGGGGGTGAGTATTTCTAACTTCTGGGTAGTTCAAATCTGTGCCATAAATCGTAGTTGAAGTGTTCTGTCCTGCATATACAACTTGGGCGCTGCGTTGGAGATAAGCAGAAACCATCTGTGCTGATGGTGCTTCTTTAGCGATCGCCTTGGCATCTTCCCAAGTCAAGGTGCTGCTAGAACCTACTCCTTGACGGACATTCCCACTTCTTGCCGCACCCGCCAGAATTTGAATGACATCTGTACCCAATGCTTGTATCTGTTGTTCAACCCCCTTTTGCACTCCCTGACCAACAGAAGTAATGGCAATAACCGAAGAAATCCCAATAATTACGCCCAACATAGTTAGACCCGTGCGTAATTTGTTACTCCACAGAGTCTCTGCCGCCATTGTCAAAATTTCCAGCAACGGCACTGTGCGAGTATTCTTCGGTTTGTAAAAGCCCTTAAATATCTTAAACATAAAGTTTTATTTAAAACTCAATACAATCAGTTAAGCATTTCTTCCTTCTCTTCCTTTGCGTCCTTGGCGTCCTTGGCGGTTCGTTAAAAAAGTTGACCTTGACAAAGAGTTAAGCCTTAACCCAAGTGTATTGATTTAAAACTAACTTTAAGGGGAACCACCAGCAGAACCGCCGCCTGAACGACCTCCGCCACCACCGCCTGAACGACCTCCACCGCCACCGCCTAGACCAGGGAAAACTCCTCCTCGTGGTGTTGATTGCGGACGCGATCCTGGTGGGAAACTCAGCAATACCCTTTCATTTCCTGTCAATCCAGACTTAACTTCAGTAAAATTATTCGCGCTGACACCAGCCTCAATAGGAGTAAACACAGGTCTGTTATTCTTTCCTGCTACAAACACACCTGTGGCATTTTCTTGCCGCACCACCGAGGCGGTTGGTACTACTAGAACATTTTCAACTTGACCGACTTGAAAATCTACTTCCGCATTCATCCCAGATCGCAATAGCCTTTGAGGGTCTGAAAGTGATACTCTCACTTCAAAACTGGTGACGTTTTGCTCTACTATTGCTTGGGCAGCAATTTGGCTGACTTTACCTTCAAAAATTTTTCCTGGATAGGCATCCGCCTTAATCGAGACTTTTTGCCCAAGGCTAATTTTGGAAATATTTGTTTCCGCTAAATTTGCGACAACTTCATTTGTTGAAGCGAGAGACAAGATTGAAGAAGAAGAAGAAGAAGCTACTTCACTACTGGCTGTTGTCGGTGTCACGAAAGCGCCGGGATCAGCATACTTCTTTGTCACTACACCATCAAAAGGGGCGCGAATAATTGTGTCATTGATTTGGGCTTGGATGTTTTGCAACGAACCACGAGCAGATGTTACCTGGGCACGGGCTGCGTTAATATCTTCTTGGCGCGTTCCGGCTTTTAGAAGTGCTAAAGCTTGCTGTCTTTGCTTCACCACAGCTTGGGCTTGCTCAATGTCTTCGGGACGTGACCCAGCTTTTTGTAGAGCCAGTGCTTGTTGTGCTGCATTTACAGTAGCTTGGGCGCTGTCGCGATCGGCACGGCTTTGGTTGAGAGTCTGAAGGGAAATACCGCCTGCATTGTAAAGTTGTTGATTGCGGACAAGATTATCTTCTGCTTTTCTTAGAGCTGCTTGAGTGTTTTGTAACTGTGCCTGTGAAGCAGCAATATCTTGAGAGCGATTACCTGCTTGTACCTTTTGTAGATTCGCTTCGGCTTCGTCTAATGCTCCCTGTGATTGGCCAATATCTTGAGGACGATTACCTGCGATCGCCTTTTGCAGATTCGCCTCGGCTTGTGCCAATTGTCCTTGAGCAGAGGTGAGTTGCCCCCGCAAGTTGGAATCATCCATGTAAGCGACAATCTGTCCCTGTTTGACAATATCCCCTTCTTTCACCAGCAGGCTTTTCAGGATGCCGGAATTTTTCGGGCTGAGGTTGATTGACCGCTCAGGTTTCACCGTTCCATTGGCTGAAACTGTGATTGTTAAACTCTGCCTTTGTACAGGCTGTGTCAGCACCCGCCGTCTGGCTTCTTGGCGGGGAGCAACCGTTACTTGGTAATAAACGGCATAGCCAATTCCACCCAAAAGGCAAAGAGCAATTAGCCAAGAGAGCCAATTACGTTTCACCTTTTTTTTCTTTATCTCTGGAACGAAAACTGATGAATCTACGGTATTTGGTGTATCAATCATATAACTTCGTCTCAAAAGAACAGCTACCGAGCTAGTTATTCACGGCTAATATAGCCTGGTAGCCCTATACCAACAATGATTTTGAGTTTTTAAGTGTTTTAAAGGTTTATTTGCAGTACTAATCCACTAGGGAGTCTGAAGTAATCATCATGCACTCTAACTAATCTTCCAGCAGGAACAATTTCCTGATTAGGAAGAAGAATATCCCCGTTGGGAAGTCTGAAGTAACCTTGATTACGCAGTCTAGCTATGGATCTAGCAGGAATAATTTCCCCATTGGGATATCTGATGTCACCATTACCAAGTCTGACTACTCTGTTATTGAATTGGTTGTTACGGTTCCAATTATCCCGTTCTCTAGAGTTTCTGACTTCTACAGGATAAGGTCTGCCGTCGCGGTTCCAATTATCTCGATCTCTAAGGTTTCTGACTTCTATAGGATAGGATCTGCCATCTCGGTAATTACTTCTATCTTCTCTATAGTTGCGTCTGCCGTCGCGATCCCAATCTTGATTGCGATCGCCAACAACGTAGACTTTCGTCTGGGCACTTGCAGGCGCAGTTAAGAGAGTAGGAACAACGATCAGGGCAGCAGCAGCTAAGACTATCGATACCCGGTTTGCTTTCAACATGGAATTGATTCCTTATTTGTATTAAAGTTATATTTTGTTTGCTGAGTTTTGAATTCAGCAATCTTTAGTCATTTGTTGTGTTTAATATTTCCCTCTTCGTATAAATTCATACATATTAATTATTACTTAAAACGTCCAAACCAATGTATGACCAAAGTCATTAGTAATTCCAGACTCATGTATGACCAAAGTCATAAGTTTTTTTAATGGGGAATAGGCATTGGAAATTAATCAATAATTCTTCCCCTGCTCCCTCATCCCCACTCCCCACTCCCTAATTAATCCTAATGATGGAAGATTTTGCTACCGTCAACAGCGCAGATCGTTTAAGCTAGCTGAAAGATTCTTTGATTAGTGGCTTAAAGGCGGTAGTGTGCCTAAACATGTTCGTTTGATTTCTTTTCTAATGGTCTGTAGTTTATGGAGTATGCCAAAAGCCGCTAACGCGCAGGCATTAATACCCCATACATTGCAACTAGATGGGACAAAGTTAGAGAAGCAGGGGTTGACCTTGGCTCAAGAGGCGGCTCAACTGGCTCAGTTTCAACAGATTGATTTAGCTTTGCCACGAGCGCGTCTGGCTAGTCAACTGGCTCCGAAGAATGATAAAGTGTGGTTGCTCTTAGGTGGATTGCAACTGCAAACCAAAGAGTATGACGGGGCGATCGCTAGCCTGAAAAAAGCGCAATCTATCAACCCCAAAAATGGTGATATTTTGTTTGCTTTGGGTTCAGCTAATTTTCAGCAGAAAAATTACCAAGCAGCTGTTGTCAATTACCAAGACGGTTTGAAGTTAAAACCCAACGATCCAGAGGGTTTGTTTAATTTGGGTAATGCTTACTATCTGCTGGGTAAATTGCCAGATGCGATCGCGCAGTACGATAAAGCCGTCTCCTACGATAAAAAATTCTGGCCTGCGATTAATAATATTGGCTTAATCAACTACGAACAGGGTAATACCTCTGAAGCGATTAAACGATGGCAATCTGCTATAACCCTTGATAAGCAAGCCGCAGAACCTTTATTAGCCTTAGCAGTGGCACTGTATACTAAAGGCGATCGCCAGCAAGCATTAAGCTACGGGGAAGCCGCACTCCGCATCGATCAGCGCTATGGTAGTTTGAATTTTCTCAAAGAAAACCTCTGGGGCGATCGCCTACTGGCTGATACGAAAAAATTCTTAGAATTACCGCGTATTCAAGCAGCCCTACAGCAACGAGAAAACTCATCATCAGCCCCTGAACAACAGTCTACTCAATAGAAGTGGGGAGTGGAGAGTGGGGATGAGGGAGCAGGGGGAGCGGAGGGGACAAGGGGACAAGGTGACAAGGTGACAAAAGTTTAGAACTTTCAACAAGTCTTTCTCCTTGTCCCCAATTCTCCTTGTCCCCAAATCCTCTTTCCCAATGCCCAATTCCCTACTCCCTACTCCTATTACCACTTGCCTAACAGTACCTTTTCGTAGTACATCTATACTAAACTGACTAAATACAGGAACTAGTTGCCCAAAAATCTTTGCGGGCGAGTAGTCCTGAAATTAGTTGTCAATTCTCAATGGTCGTCTGTGGGTAGAAGTGCGATGATTTGGTCAACAAACTGTTGATGGTCAACAACTGGCTTAGAGATGTAACCATCAGCGCCGCTTTGCTTGAGAAAGTTTTCGCGATCGCCTTCCATAGCATGTGCCGTCACCAAAATAACGGGTAAGTTTGCTGTTTTGGGATCAGATTTTAACATTTGTGTAATTTTGATTCCATCAACAGATTTACCTTGGTAAACGCTTCTAGACAGAGAAACATCCATCAAAATCAGGTCGGCTTCTCCTGATTGGGCAATTTTTATTACTTCTTCCACATTTTCAGTGTGTTTTACACCCAAGCCGCCACGCTTGGATAAAATTTTGGAAAAAACACGAGCATTAATTAGATCGTCTTCGACAATTAAAACAGTTTTCATGAGATTTTTAGTAATAGAGGTACAGTAAGGCGATTAGGCAATTCAAAATTTAAAATGAGAAAATGCAGTCATGGCAAGTATCGTGACTATGGAGTCTATACAAATTAAGTGTGCAGCAAGCATATCATTCGATTAAAAAAACAGCTACCTGCTATGTGTTTCCTTTTTAATAGTCAATGTACATCCTGTCATCAAGGATGATACTACTGCTTTTTCTTCTATGACCATGCCAATTTTAGATTTTAGATTTTAGATTAAAAATCATTTCGGTTCATGCCCCGTCCCAAGGAATGCCCGTAGCTCTGCCTTTATGGTGGGCTGAACAAATCCAAAATCCTAAAATTTAAAATCCGACGCTCGACGACTCGCTCTAAGCGAAGCTATGCCAAAGGCTTTACGCTGCGCTATCAAGCTTCGTATCCTTGTAGTCGGTGTCAATCCAAAATCGGCAATCTAAAATCCAAAATTGTTTGACTATCAATATTTTGTTAGGAATCCCATTTCATCCGTTATGCTGTGGTTGCTGCAATATTGAGTTCCGACGGCTTTAGTGTAGTTAAATTTCAGGGAAAAAACTCATGGCAAAACAGTTAAACCTTCTCTCAACGGGACAGGTAATTCCAACAGCCCTGCACACCGAGATGCAACGGTCTTATCTAGAATATGCCATGAGCGTGATTGTCGGGCGAGCGCTACCAGACGTGCGTGATGGCTTAAAACCAGTGCATCGCCGCATCCTATATGCCATGCACGAACTTGGTTTAGTACCAGATAGACCCTATCGAAAATGTGCCCGTGTAGTGGGTGATGTGTTGGGTAAATACCATCCTCACGGCGACCAATCAGTTTACGATGCTTTAGTCAGGCTAGTACAGGATTTTTCTAGCCGCTATCCTTTGCTGGCAGGACATGGTAACTTTGGCAGTGTCGATAATGACCCGCCAGCAGCGATGCGTTATACAGAAACGCGCCTCGCACCCATTAGTCATGAGGGAATGCTGACAGAAATTGGCGAAGAAACTGTGGAATTTGTCGGTAACTTCGATAATTCCCAGCAAGAACCAACAGTATTACCTGCTCAGTTGCCGTTTCTGTTGCTCAATGGCTGTTCTGGTATTGCCGTGGGAATGGCGACGAATGTTCCACCCCATAATTTGGGAGAAGTTGTCGATGGGTTAATTGCTTTAATCGACAACCCAGATTTGCCAGATGAAAAATTATTTGAGTTAATTCCAGGGCCAGACTTTCCCACTGGTGGGGAAATAATTGGTGAGACTGGAATTCGAGAAGCATACACCACAGGTAAAGGCGGGATTCTGCTGCGGGGAATTGCGACTCTGGAGGAAATTCCAGCCACAAGGGGAAGCAAGCGACGGACGGCAATTATCATTACAGAGTTGCCTTATCAAGTAAATAAGGCTGCTTGGATTGAGAAGGTAGCGGACTTAGTAAATCAAGGTCGTTTGCAAGGAATTTCTGATCTTCGAGATGAAAGCGATCGCGAAGGGATGCGGGTGGTAATTGAACTCAAACGCGATACTAATCCCCAAGAAGTTCTCCAGCATTTGTATCATCAAACTGCTTTGCAAATGACTTTTGGGGCAATTCTCTTAGCAATAGTGAATGGACAACCCCGCCAGTTAAGTTTGCGTCAACTTTTGCAAGAGTTTTTGAGTTTCCGAGAAGAAACGCTCAACCGTCGCTACAATTACGAGTTGGAGAAGGCTCAAAGTCGTGTGCATTTGCTGGAAGGTTTACTCAAAGCACTATCTAATTTGGATCAGGTAATTGAAATTTTGCGGCAAGCTCCCGATGGTAGTACGGCAAAAATAAACCTTTGTAGCCGACTAGATTTGAGTGAAGTACAAGGAGATGCAATTTTGGCTATGCCGTTGCGTCGCCTCACCAGTTTAGAACAGCAAAATTTGCAGCAGGAATTTGAGCAGATAAGTGAACAAATTAGATTGTTGGAGCTATTACTCAACGATCGCCGAGAATTACTCAAGGCACTGAAAAAAGATTTGCGATCGCTCAAGCGCAAGTACAGCGATCCCCGACGGACAAAAATTGGAGAGGAGCAAAAGTCTAAGGTAGAGGAGCAGAGGGGCAGAGGGGCAGAGGGGCAAAGGAGCAGAGGGGCAGAGGAGGAGGAACTTAAATCTTCTGAACCGGTAGAAGAGGCAATTTTAGAGTTTACCCAACGGGGTTATGTGCGCCGTACCCAGCCATCTGGGAGAAAGTCAAAAGGTGAAAATGGCCTGCATGATAATGACTTCATTATTCAAACTGTGTTGACTGACACAGAGAAAGACTTGCTAGTATTAAGCGCTAGCGGCAAAGTTTACCCTGTGAAGGTGGGAGAAATTCCCCCAACCACTGGCCGTTCCCCACGAGGGAAACCTTTGATTACCATGCTTAGTAATACTGCTCAAGGCGCTCAAGAAGCTGTAGTCAGCCGCTTTTTACTGCCGGAAAATCTCGAAACTAAGCAGATGATTCTTTTAACAAAAGAGGGACGGATTAAGCGGCTGTCTCTGGGAGAATTTACTAACTTAACTCGGCGCGGAATCACAATTTTGAAGCTCAAAGATGATGATGAATTGTCATTTACCCAGTTCACCAAACCAGGAGATCATCTGATTTTAGCTAGTTCAGGTGGGCGACTGTTGCGCTTTGCAGTCAATGATGAACAATTACCGATCATGGGACGTGCAGCGATGGGTTTACAAGCATTTCGGTTATTGAAAAATCAGCAAATGGTTGGCTGTGCCACTGTCGGGAAAGATGACCAGCTACTGCTAATTACTCAAGAAGGATATGCCAAGCGAATGCCTGCGAGCCAGTTAAGAGCCGCTAATCGCGGCGATTTAGGCACGCAAGCGCTGAAATTTGCTAGCAAAACTGACAACTTAGCTGGTATGGTTATAGCGACGATCGCATCTAGCGAGGTAGCTTTAGTGACGAATAAAGAGCGGGTGGTGCGGATACCTGTGGAAACAGTGCCAATTTTAGGAAGGGATGTGAAAGGTGAAAGCATCCTTCAACTCAACCGCGATGAAAAAATCATTACTGTTGCTGAAGTGCGATCGTAAATTAGGGTGATGTTCAACTTGCGACAAGCCAACTTGCAGGATTTAGAGGCGCTAATCCAACTGCGTCTCGAACTTCTGCGGGAGGCTGGCGATATAAAAGGTAACTCTGACACCGCAAACCTAGCAGAAGCAACTCGAAAGTATTTTGCTGAAAAAATGCCGCAGAATGACTTTTTAGCTTGGGTAGCTGAAGTGGATAGTCAAATTGTTGCCACTAGCGGCTTAGTATTTTTTCAACGCCCCCCCTATAACGGTAATCTTTCAGGCTTAGAAGCCTACATTATGAACGTTTATACAATTCCGATGTGGCGAGGACAGGGAATTGCTACAGCACTCTTAAAGGAAATTATCAGCTTTGTCAGAACAACTGAAGCAAAACGCCTCTGGCTTCACGCCACTGAGGATGGTAAACGTATCTACGAGAAGCTTGGTTTTGTCTCGACTTCAAAAGAAATGGAAATGGTCTGGTATTGAACCAAGTATTTCTGACTACAAATATCTCTATAAATTATCAAGTAGTTTTTTATTTTAAAATAACAAACTCTATAGAAAATCAAGCAATGTAAGTTCTTTACTTGCATATTAATATCAATAAGCCATATTATTTATGGAAGTAAAAATTTACCTAACATTTCTTCTACCTCAGTAAATCTCACTGAAGGTAGATGTTTGAATATGTATAAATAGTTATTTCTATTTATGTCAAGCTATGGAAACAAAAGTATAAAACATGTTGCCTTTATTAAAATATTTGTTATATTAGTTTACATAAGGAAATAAACCTTAAAAATTAAGCTTGGAGTTTGAACGATGACTAATGCAACCACAACAAAAGTAACTACTCCTGTAATTGAAGATCGCAACGCTTGGCGTTGGGGCTTTACTCCACAAGCAGAAATTTGGAACGGCCGCTTGGCAATGATCGGCTTTTTGGCAGCCGTTTTGGTTGAGCTTTTTTCTGGTCAAGGCTTTTTACATTTTTGGGGCATCCTATAAGTTTTAATATTTAAGATGACCTATAAATAAAAAAACCTGGAGTGCTAATTCACTACCAGGTTTTTTATTGTTTTGTCATTTGTCAGTTGTCATTTGTTTATTTACTAATGACCAATGACTAATAACTAATTGACTACCGAATATACTCTTTGAGAACACTGTTACGATTTGGGTGGCGTAACTTGCGGAGTGCTTTCGCTTCAATTTGACGAATACGTTCGCGGGTGACGTTGAAAATCTGTCCGATTTCTTCAAGAGTCTTCATCCGACCATCATCCAAGCCGTAACGCAGTCTGAGCACATCGCGTTCACGAGGACTTAGACTATCGAGGACTTTTTCAAGGTCTTCGCGCAGAAGGTTTTTGGAAACTTGGTCTTCTGGCGTTTCACCATCGGATTCAATAAAATCGCCCAATCGAGAATCTTCTTCTTTACCAATGGGTGTTTCTAATGAAATGGGTAGCTGGGCAGATTTAGCAATAAATCGCAACTTCTCAATGGTCATTTCCATACGAGTGGCAATTTCTTCTTCAGTGGGTTTGCGACCCATTTCTTGAGATAGCAACTTGGTAGTTTTCTTAATCCGAGAGATGGTTTCGTAAAGGTGAACTGGAAGACGAATTGTGCGGGATTGGTCTGCGATCGCGCGGGTAATTGCTTGACGAATCCACCATGTAGCATAAGTGGAAAACTTATAACCTTTTTCGTGGTCAAACTTTTCAGCGGCACGAATCAAACCGAGACTGCCTTCCTGAATTAAGTCTTGGAACGACAAACCACGATTCATGTACTTCTTGGCAATTGAAACTACAAGACGGAGGTTAGATTGCACCATCTTGTCTTTCGCCCTACGACCAACATGGAGGCGATAACGAAAAGCTGGCAAAGGTAGTTGTACTGCTTCTGCCCATTCACTATCTCTAGGATCGCGATCTAACTGTTCACAGAGTCTTTCTCGCACTCTCTCTAATTCCAGCAAATCAGCGATTTTCCGCGCCAATTCAATTTCTTCGTCTGCCCGCAACAGCCGAATTCTACCAATTTCTTGCAAGTAAAGCCGAATTGAATCTTCGGTATAGTGCTTCTTCTTGCTTTGTGTCCGACGACGCGATTTAGCGGCTTTTCCAGACTTTGCGTCGTCCTCATCAGACTGAGGCTCTAAAAATTCCTCGTCACCTTCATCGATGATCAGCAAGTCCTCTTCATCGTCTATTAAGAGTTCTTCTAACTCGAGCTCAGGCTGATTTATTATTTCTAGGTCAGGCTGATATATGCTTTCGAGTACGTTGTTAGCCTGGTTCATGCCGCGTTCCTCATGCTCCTTGCAGAATCAATTACTCAAGACAAGATGTGTTTACTGCTCTTTTAAACGAGCTATTCATTAACCGAAAATAAGATTTTTGGCAGATTTGCCAAAGATATTTTCGGACGTTTTACACCTCCGGTCGGAGGTTTTAAAACTAGTTTAAGCGATTACTAAAAGTGACTTGCTCATCTTAGTAAATGTTATGTGTGTTGCTATCACACACTGCTTTCAACTAACTGGTCAAAAAAAAGACTCGTCTTTATCAAAAAATTTGCCACTCTATACTAATGAGTTCAGACTGTTGGCAGATTTTCCTAGAAAGACTCTTCCGATTGTAGCCTGTTTCACAGAAATTGCACTCTTTTTGTGTATTAATCATGAACTTCTAAAGCAACTATTAGCCACTATTACCAAAAAGACATTAAAAACAGGAGTTCTACCCTTAAATTTTTTTCTACTTTTCGGAATTGCAGTGACCCTCTTATTACATTACAAAGTAAGTACCTTTGCTTTTGCTGAATTTCATGTGTTTTACACAACATTAATTACTTAGGAAGAGTGAATTTTATGTTAACTCAGACGATTCGCCTTAATCTACCCATTTTTACATTTCCTTCACAAATTATGCATTCCTTAGACTAAAGCGGTTCTTGACCTTGGGTAAATACAACAAGGGTGATGGTGTTTGCCTTAAAGCAGTTAACCTTCTGCGTACTAATTACCTTAACTGAGGAGTTGAGGCTGTGGCAGAATCGACCTGATAGCAGATCAATTTAGGTTTAACTAATTTGGTCTTATTCACACGTTAGCGCACTGTGGCGATTTCAGCCCTATGAAACTTGACAAACTTTTCTTATTGTATACAAGGATATTTTAATCAATATAAAAAGAATTTGTCCTGTGAACTCGCCAGTATAGTCTTATTTAAGGCAAAAGTTCATTAGATACATCCGATACAATAGCGATCGCTAAGGCAGTACATGAAGATATTAACAAGTTTGCTGCCAGATGGTGTCCGCTTCCAGTAGGCATTACCTCGAACAAAGAGAATCCTGAAGATTGCCTGATGATTTGGTTACAAACTTAATTTACGTAAGTATGTTGTAATCTTCAATACTGTTATTCCAGTAAATTTTTGTCATCTTATTATGAGAAATCCTCAAAATACTTATTAATTGCTGTTTGATAGATGAGATTCAGTTATTTTCTTAAAGCATAACAAATGTGTTTCTAGCTGGTGGACAAAATAAATCAGCCATTCAGTCCAAAGAGTATCATCTTAACTAAACTTCTATAAAGTTGGTAGTTTAGCTAACAGTAGAAGATTGAATTTTTGTAAAATATTGACAATAAGCAAATTATATGGTTAATTGCTAACTGAAAAATTTAGAATTTTTGTAGTTATGTTGCCCTGACCAGAAATAGAAAGGTACAGAGCAAATAAATTTATTTATGGGGTTGGGAAATTTTTAACTTTTGAATGCGTGACTTTTGACTTCCCGGAAGGGGCTGACCTATCGTGGTGTTGGGGTGGTTTTTAGACTTGAGGGAAAATTAGGTGGCAGAAGTACCTGATCAACTATATGAACAATGCCGTTGCTAGCTGGGATGTCTGGCTGAGTCACTTTAGCGTTGTTGACTGTGATTGAATTGCTGGCACGATCAACTGTGATTTGAACAGGACTACCTTCAATTGTTTTAACTTGTCCAGATGTCAATTGCTGGGAGGCAATTCCCCCAGGTATAACATGATATGCTAGAAGCTTGACTAATTGTTGTTTGTTTGCTGGCTGTAAGAGTTGATCTAAAGTAGTTTTTGGTAAAACAGAGAAAGCGGCGTCAGTAGGTGCAAATATTGTGTAAGGGCCTGGTTTAGCAAGCTGTTCAGTTAAGCCTGCGGCTTGCACTGCTCGGATGAGGGTTTGAAACTGTCCTTGACTAGCTGCTGACTTTGCCAGTTCTGCTAAATTTTGGGTGGCAATGGTGGCAGTAGGAGTTGGCGTGATAGGAGGGACAGTTGCTGTAGGACTTTCGGCAGGTTGAACGCAGGCAGACAGAGCAATCAAGCTACTTATGCCAATAATATTTAACAATATTTCTACTATGCCTTTGCTCGCTTTCATAGCTTTGTCTAAAATCCAGTTAAATAAGGAATTATTGACAATATCTAATGAATTTATGGATATAGTCACTCATCTAACGACATAGTTTGGAGTCTGAAAAATATTAATACAAAGTATCTACATATTTTGTAGTTTGACATCCTCCGAAAGGGGTAGCTTTCATAGCAGTTTTGGATATAAAAAAGGTAATGGGTGAAAACGTATCACCCATTACCAATGTCACAAATTATTGGAGTCGTGCTAGAGAATTGATATTAGATATCTAAATCGGTGAAGTTGAGTTTAGAACCATAGGTTTCAATGAATTCCCGTCTGGGAGCGACGCGATCGCCCATTAAAATTGTGAAGATGCGATCGGCTTCAGCAGCGTCCTCAATTTCGACTTGCTTCATTTTGCGGGTTTCTGGGTTCATTGTGGTGTCCCAGAGTTGTTGTGGCATCATTTCACCCAAACCTTTGAAGCGTTGGATGGTATAGTTGGCATTAGCAGGGAATTTAGCAATTGCTTGATCTTTTTCGCGATCGCTATAGCAATACTCATGATTACGTCCCCGTTCTACTTTAAACAGTGGGGGACAAGCAATATAAATAAAGCCTTGTTCGATTAGCGATCGCTGATATCGATAGAAGAATGTTAACAACAAAGTCCGGATGTGCGCTCCATCTACGTCAGCATCCGTCATAATGACTATGCGGTGGTAACGCAGTTGAGTAGAATCGAATTCATCACCTTTGACACCTAAACCGAGTGCTGTAATTAACGATTGAACTTCGTTATTTTTATAGATTTTAGCGTCGTCGGTTTTTTCAATGTTAAGAATTTTACCACGTAGAGGTAATATTGCTTGAGTGCGGCGATCGCGTCCTTGTTTGGCACTCCCACCGGCTGAGTCTCCTTCCACGATGAATATTTCCGATTCGTTGGGATCGCGAGAACTACAATCTGCTAATTTACCAGGTAATGGCGAAGATTCCAGTACGGATTTGCGCCGAACTAATTCCCGCGCATGACGCGCTGCTTCTGCGGCTTTGAAAGCTTGGATAGCTTTGTCTAAAATTGAGTCTGCGATCGCAGGGTGAAATTCTAGGTACTCAGTGAGGACTTCTCCTACCAAAGAATCAACAATCCCTCGAACTTCAGTGTTACCGAGTTTGGTTTTGGTTTGTCCTTCAAATTCTGGATCTGGGACTTTAACCGAAATTACCGCAGTCAAACCTTCGCGGACGTGTTCGCCACTGAGGTTAGGTTCATTCTCTTTAATTTTATTGCGCTTGCGAGCGATCGCATTTAATGTCCGAGTCAGAACTGCTTTCAAACCTTCTAAGTGCGTACCACCATCTACTGTACGAATATTGTTGGCGAAACCTAGAATATTATCCGTGTAAGCATCAGTACACCATTGCAAAGAAACTTCCACTTGTACATTGTTCCGTTCTCCTTGCACATAGATAATTTCTTCATGCAGTGGCTGCTTCTCGCGGTTCATGTAAGCAATGTACTCTTTGATCCCACCCTTGTACTCGTAGGTTTCTACCTTGGATGTATCGCTTTTTAGTAGTTCTAAACGGTGGTCACTAAAGGTAATTTTGACACCTGCATTCAGATACGCCAATTCCCGTAGGCGTCCTGATAAAGTGATGTAATCAAACTCAATGCTATTTGTAAAGATTTGGATATCTGGCTTGAAAGTGACAGAAGTTCCAGTTCTAGCTTCCTTGTAAGGCTTTGTTTGCAGCTCACTAACTGGGACACCACGTTCATAGCGCTGAAGATGAACCTTTTTATCTCGCCAAACCGTAACTTCTACAACTTCAGATAGAGCATTAACAACAGAAACACCAACTCCGTGTAATCCTCCAGAAACTTTGTAACCACCGCCGCCAAACTTACCACCAGCGTGCAGTACCGTCATCACGGTTTCTAAAGCCGATTTTCCGGTGCGCGAGTGAGTATCGACGGGAATACCGCGACCATCATCTGTTACAGTTACTGAACCATCAGCGTTGATATCCACTTCTATATGAGTGCAATGACCCGCCAAAGCCTCATCAATTGAATTGTCCACCACCTCGTAAACTAAATGGTGGAGTCCTCGCGGCCCAGTGGTACCGATGTACATTCCTGGTCTTTTGCGGACGGCTTCCAGACCTTCCAGAACTTGAATCTGATCGGCACTGTAACTGCTCGTCATGTAAACTCTCCTGATGCGTGGGGTTGAAATCGCCTAAAGGCAAATAAAAGTAAAAACACTCCAAAATTGTAACACAAAAGCCTTGCTGGCGTCTGTAGGGCATTTTCAAGAGAAGTTTATACTGGGGTTGCACTACCGTGGAAGAGGGGCAGGGGAGGTAGGGGAAGAATTTCTAAATCTTGACCAATGACTAATGACCAATGACTAATGACTAAATTAATTGTGATTTGTGGGGCGACGGCAACGGGTAAATCGGGTTTAGCTTTGGCTTTGGCGATGCGGTTGGGTTCTGTAATTCTCAGTGCTGATTCTCGTCAAGTTTATCGTGAGTTCGATATTGGGACGGCAAAACCAACTGTAGCTGAACAAAAATTGGTGCCACACTATTTAATAGATATCTGCAATCCAGCAGATATCATGACAGTAGCAGACTATCAGCAGCAAACACAAGCTTTAATTGCTTCTGTTGGTGTTACCCCACTGTTTTTAGTTGGTGGTACTGGCTTATATATCCGTTCCATTGTCCAAGGGATGAAAATTCCGAGAGTTGCACCACAGATGGAATTGCGATCGCAGCTTGAATCTCTCGGTCAACCACAACTCTACGCCATGTTACAACAAGTTGACCCAGTTGCAGCACAAAAGATTCATGGCAATGATTCAGTGCGAACTTTAAGAGCCTTAGAGGTATATTATGTCACTGGTCATCCAATTTCAGAACAGCAAGGGGAGAATCCACCAAATTATCCGATTTTGCAAATTGGTTTAGATTGCGATATTGAAAAGTTGCTTACTCGTATTCAACAGCGCACTGAGCAAATGATAGCAGATGGTTTGGTCGCTGAAGTGGAGTATCTTTGTCAAAAATATGGTGCTGATTTGTCTTTGTTGAATACTTTGGGCTATCAAGAAATTAAGCAATATTTGGCTGGGGATATTTCCTTAGATGAGGCGAAAGAATTAATAATTTTGCATACACGACAATTTGCCAAGCGACAACGCACTTGGTTTCGAGCCTATCCAAAAATTGAATGGTTTGATGCAGATGATCCTAATTTATTAGAGAAGGTTTGGCATCGGATAAATGAATTTATAAGTTGCACAAGTTCGTGAGAATTATAAACTCATGCAAAGACGCAAAAAACTTTGCGCCTTTACAGCGAGTGTTCTATAGATTGTCAGGATCTACGCCCATAGCCCGTAGCCTATCTGCTAGCAATTGGGTGCGTTGTTCTGCTTGTTCTGCACGTTGTCGTTCTTGTTCTGCACGTTCATCTCCAGTCGATAAAACATTACCATCTTGGTAGCACCAGCGTAACCAAGTATCTTGTCTACCTTCAAATTTTCCTTGCCACAAAGTTACACCTAAACCAACTTGTTCTAACCAATTTTCTGAAGTTTCAAAGTAGCGCCTTCCTCTAAGTTCATAAACGCGTAGTAGTTTTTCTCCTAATTGTTGATTCTGGTCATATACAATGTAGTAACTAGCCCGCATTTGTTCATAAATTTTCAGCTTTTTGCCAAGTTCATCCCCTTCTTTATTAGAGACAATTTCTAGGACAACTTCTGGAGGTTTGCCAAAACGCCAAACCATATAACAACGATTTTGTTTTTCCCACCAATTTTCAGGAACTTGGACATCTAAGCTGAGAAAAACATCAGGTACAATTGCTGGTTGACCGTCTGTATGATAGATACCTACATTAGCTTCAGCTAAAAAAGTCTGCTGTTGTATGGAACTGTAAAGAGAGCTAACTAAAAGACGTTGTTGTTTGGCAGATGCAAAATTGTCCACAGGTGTATCATCTTCAGTGACTAGCTGGTTGGCATCTGGCACATAGTAATCATCATCATTGATTAGAACTTGCTGAACCATGATTTTATTCAGTATTTAAGAGCGTTATTTCTAGGTTAATTGATTGGGGATTGCAGAGTGCATTGATTCAATATTTTATACTTAAAAATTCTGAGGAGTAGTCATCAATGGAATCTTTTTCAGAACTTGTAAAGCTTTCTAGACTATTAAATGATTTCAGACAACCCTGGTTTGTAGCGGGTGGATGGGCGATAGACCTTTTTATAGGAGATGTAACTAGGGTACATAAAGATATAGAAATCGCAATATTTAGGAAAGACCAGAACAGCCTGCGAGAATATTTATTTGGCTGGGAATTTACCAAGGTTGTTAATGGAAAAATGGAGCCTTGGAATGAAGATGAATGGCTAGAGTTACCGATACATGAAATTCATGCTCATACTAAAAATAACTTATTCTCGGAACTAGAGATTCTCCTGGATGAGTCTTCACAGAGCGAGTGGAGGTTTCGTAGAAATCTTGATATTGCACGTCCATTATCAATGATTCGGTTATTTTCTGATATCGGTGTACCGTTCCTTGCTCCAGAGATTGTACTCTTATACAAAGCCAAGAATCCCAGGTCTAAGGACGAAGATGATTTTTATCGTGTATGCAGGTTACTTAATGAAGAGCGTCAAGTTTGGCTTAAGCAAGCAATAACACTGTGTCACCCCGGACATCATTGGCTTGCAGAAATTCATGCTAACTGAAGATGAGCGCGATCGCTTCCTATCCATCTAAATTATTGCTGCAAATGAGTGCGATCGCATTTACTCACTCTTAGCTGCTATTCTTGCAACAATAGTAATTACAGCTATACTAACCAGCCTGCAACATCTACCTTGAACTTTAAAAAACTATGCTTACCCAAGATAAAAAACAACGCAACTGGAAACCTATTCTCAAAGCATTCGAGGCTGTCCTTGGCAAAAATGGTGTGGTGCAACGCCGCGAAGAACTCATTACCTATGAATGCGATGGTTTGACTGGCTATCGCCAACGTCCGGCTGTGGTGGTGTTACCCAGAACTACAGAACAAGTTGCAGAAATTGTAAAAATATGCAACCAATATTCTATCCCCTTCATAGCACGCGGCTCTGGCACTGGTCTATCTGGTGGTGCTTTACCATTAGAAGATTCTGTTTTAATTGTCACTTCGTTAATGCGGCAAATCCTCAGCATTGATTTGGAAAATCAACGGACAGTTGTCCAACCAGGGGTGATTAATAGTTGGGTAACGCAGGCTGTTAGTGGTGCTGGTTTTTACTACGCTCCTGACCCTTCCAGTCAAATTATTTGCTCTATTGGAGGCAATATTGCCGAAAACTCTGGTGGCGTACACTGTCTTAAATACGGTGTTACTACTAACCACGTTTTAGGATTAAAAATTGTCACGCCGGAAGGGGAAATTATTGATTTAGGCGGACAAATCCCAGAAATGCCTGGTTATGATTTAACAGGTGTTTTTGTTGGTTCCGAAGGCACTTTAGGAATTGCCACAGAAATTACTTTGCGAATTCTCAAAAGTGCAGAATCAATTTGTGTGCTGTTGGCAGATTTTACTAGCATTGAAGCAGCTGGGGCAACTGTTTCTGATATCATCAGCGCCGGGATTATTCCTGGTGGTATGGAAATGATGGATAACTTCAGCATCAATGCTGTTGAAGATGTTGTAGCAACTAATTGTTATCCCCGCGATGCTACTGCCATTTTGCTAATAGAAATTGACGGTTTAGAAGTAGAAGTTGCAGGAAATAAGCAGCGAGTTATTGAAATTTGTAAAAAGAATGGGGCACGAAATGTCACTTCTGCTACTGACCCAGAAACCAGATTGAAATTATGGAAAGGACGCAAAGCCGCTTTTGCTGCGGCTGGGCATTTAAGCCCAGATTATTATGTACAAGATGGTGTAATTCCTCGGACTCAGTTGCCTTATGTTTTGCACGAAATTAAAACATTAAGTGAACAATACGGTTATCGAGTTGCTAATGTATTTCATGCTGGCGATGGCAATCTTCATCCGCTAATTCTTTATGATAATTCTGTGCATGGAGCATTGGAACAAGTAGAAGAAATGGGTGGAAAAATTCTTAAACTTTGTGTCCAAGTTGGTGGTAGCATTTCGGGTGAACATGGCATTGGTGAAGAGAAAAAGTGCTATATGCCCCAGATGTTTAGCCAAGTTGATTTAGAAACTATGCAATGGGTACGGGAAGTTTTTAATCCTAAAGGGTTAGCAAATCCTGAGAAGATATTCCCCACACCACGAACTTGTGGTGAAGCAGCAAATGCATCGACACTCAAGCAATTTGAAGGTGTGGAAAGATTTTAAGAAGTTAGGAGTTAGGAGTACAGACGCGATTAATCGCGTCTGTACAAAAATTAAGAGTTTGGAGTCATAATTTATCAGGTTTTAGTATACGTTAAGTATATTTATAACCAAGATTGGCTCTGCATTATTGCTACTATTCTGAGTTCTGAGTTCTGACTCCTGAATTCTGAATCATCATTCCTTTACATCATCCGGAGGATTACAACTTTATTTTGTAGTTATATATATTCCGATCGCACTAGGTAACGCTTACAAATGAATCGGGTTGCTCGCCGTTATGTTTCTTACTTACTGTGTTTGGGATTAGTAGCCACCTTGACAGTTTTTTCGCTCTTTTCAGTCTCTTCAGTGCCAGTTTATTCCCAAAACATAAGTCCTTTAACTACAGAAATTCGCGGCGTTTGGCTCACTAATGTTGCTAGTGGTATACTATTTGTTCCTTGGGGTATTAACCGTGCTATAAACCAATTATCGGCTCTTAACTTTAATACAATTTATCCTGTAGTTTGGAATCGAGGACATACTTTTTATAAGAGTGCTGTAGCTAAAATGACTACAGGTTCGGAAACTCAACCTTTGCTCAACTTCATGCACGGGGGACAGGATGTTTTAGCAAAAATAGTAACACTTGCCAAAAATAAAGATTTGAGAGTCATCCCCTGGTTTGAATACGGGTTTATGACGCCGCATTATTCACAATTAGCAAGGCGTTATCCCGACTGGTTGACAATTGGGCAAGAAGGTGTAAAGTCTACTCAAGATGCTCCACCAGAAGAAATCGATAATGTTTTGGTAAGTAAGGTGGCTTGGTTAAATCCCCTACATCCGCAAGTTCAAGAGTTTATCCAAGGGCTAATTTTGGAAGTAGTCAAAGATTACGATGTGGATGGTATTCAGCTTGACGATCATTTTGGGATGCCGGTACAGTTTGGCTACGATCGCTTCACTATTGAACTCTACCAGCAAGAGCATCAAGGCAAAAGTCCCCCAACTGATCCTTTTAACTCAGAGTGGATGCGGTGGCGGGCAGACAAAATTACTGATTTTATGGCAGAAATCTATCAAGCTGTCAAGGCGGTTAAGCCTAAAGTTAGAATATCTCTGTCTCCTAACTATCAAGCTTTTGCCTACAAATACTATTTGCAAGACTGGGAAAATTGGGTAAAAAAAGGTTTAGTTAATGAGTTAATTTTGCAAGTATATCGAAATGACAAAAACTCTTTTATCGCTCAACTAGAACAATCATCCATAAAATTGGCTCAAAGTCTAATTCCTGTAGGTATTGGTATATCAACAGGAACGGTGCGTAATCCTGTGAAAATGGCACAAATTAGAGAACAAGTTCAGGTTGTACGCGATCGCAATTTTGATGGTATCTCCTTTTTCTACTGGGAGAGTCTCTGGGGTTACATTGTACCGGAATCACCCCAACAGCGACGCAAAGCTTTTTTTGATCTGTTTAATGCTAAAACTGTCAGACTATTACAACCAAAGAAACTTTAATGCCATTCGCGCCGGAAAATACTAGATTTAGCTTTCTATTGCTGTGGACTTTCGCTACTTTTGGCGGTTTTTTATTAAGTTTACTGTTTATCGAAGTCGGTGATAAACCAGATATTGGGGTAGTAGAGGCGGCTATCGGCGGATTTGCGATCGCACTTCCTCAAGGTTGTCTTCTCAAAGAACCTACCTATTGTATCAGGTGGATTTTGTCAAGTCTTTTGGGTTGGAGTATCATCACCGCGATCGGTATTGGTGCGGTGGGTTGGATAGTCCCTAGCACTCAGATTCTTCCCCTGAGAATCCTGTCTGGGGCGGTTTATGGGGCGCTTGGCGGCTTGGGGATTGGATTGGCACAATCATTAGCAATTCCCCAGCATAACGCGTGGCGATGGATATTTGTCTCTTCGGCAAGTTGGGCTGTTGCTGTCCCCGTGGGTTCTGCTGTCGGGATGATTTTACATCGCCTGATGCAGTTATTTTTAGGCGAAGTCATGGGATTAGCTATTACTTGGCTGCTGGTTGGTATCTTCACCGGAATGAATGCTCATAAATTGCGATTGTAAATTCTCCCATTCTCTATTGCCTATATTAAGAATTATAAATTTAATTGATGTATACTGAAGTTTGCACTTAAGTATATGCAAAAATCTGGAAAAACTGTTAAAAATCAACTTCAATAAGTTTGCCCAACCTGCAAATGTATTTTTGCCTTCAAAAAGCAGGATTTGTTAAGCTGACTTTTATTAGCTTTCCTAGATTTCTGACAAGAAGTAGAGAAAGATCCAAATCTCGATGAGCAATAGCTGACAATACTTTGCTATAGGCGCTGAAGTGCATTTAATATAAGCGTAACGACAAGAGAGCGCCTAGAAGAGTCAGTAATACCAGACAGGGACTCTCGCATGAATATAAATCCAATGGAATCAACTATGGAGTTGACAAAATTATCACCACCTCAGATTCTCTTCGGCACAGAAGTAGATGAGAAAAGTAGTAGTGAGCAATTTTTACTGAGCATGTACGATTCTGTGCAAGCATCAATATTTGTAGTTGATGTTCTGGAGGACGGAGATTTTCGTTATGTGGCACTTAATCCCACTCATGAGCAGTGGATAGGCATTCGCTCAGATGATCTCCGGGGCAAAAAACCAGAGGATATTCTCTCCCCCAACGATGCTGCTAAGGTGCGTCAGCATTATGCTGAATGTGTGCTATTCGGCAAAACTATTTCTTACGAACAATGTTTGCAATTCCAGGGAGTTCAGACTTGGTGGAGTACGACTCTCACGCCGCTAAGGGATGCTAACTCTAGGATTTATCGACTGATTGGTACTAGTAGCAATATTACTCCTGTGAAGCAAGCAGAGCAGGCAGTTGGACTCCAGGTTGAACGGGAACAACTGCTAGAAGCGATCGCGGGACGAATTCATCAATCTGTCGAATTAGAGACAATTCTGCATCAGACAACAATTCAACTGCGGCAGTTTTTGAATTGCGATCGCGTCCTAATTTATCGCTTCGAGACTGATGGCAGTGGGGTAATCATTGCTGAATCAACTGTGACTGATCCCCTGTTGGGAAAAAATATTACCGATCCCTGCTTCAGTGGCAAATATCCAGAACACTACAGGCAAGATTGCATTCAAATTGTTGAAGATATTTATGCAGATGGGTTGCATCCTTGCCATATAGATTTTCTGGCATCTTTGCAGGTGAGAGCCAATCTAACCGTGCCGATTTTCAAAGAGCAAGATATGTGGGGGCTATTGATTGCCCAGCATTGCCACCAATCGCGTCAATGGCAGCAAACAGAAACAGACTTGACTCTTCAGTTGGCAACTCAAATCGGCATTGCTGCCAGACAGGCAGAACTTCGTCAGCAAATCAAGGATCTCCAAGCAAAGTTGGAGTTGCAAAAACAGAAACAAAAAAATCAGTTGCAGCAGGTGCGAAACTTTCAAGCCTTAGTGCGACGCATGACAGAACAAATCCGCGACAGTCTGGATGAAAGTCAGGTATTGCAGACAGTGACTCAAGAATTAGCAGAGTTACTCAACCTTGACCGTTGCCAAATCGAACTTTATAGCACCTGTCAAACTCTGGTTACTATTACCTACGAGTACAGCATTAACCTACCTCGCTGTCAAGGATTGACCAGACAGATTGCAGACCGTCTTGAAGTTTATCAGTCACTATTGCAAAAACAACCTTTGCAATTTTTAGAAATTGTCCCTGGATGGCAACCAAAATTGTTGGTTATGTCTCAGATGGCTTGTCCAGTTTTCGATACTCAAGGGATTTTAGGAAATATTTGGTTGACAAGACCAACACAAGAGGCATTTGATGAATTTGAAATCGAGTTAGTGCAGCAGGTTGCAAATGAATGTGCGATCGCTATTCGTCAAGCCCAACTTTACCAACAAACCCAGGCACAGGTCAAAGAATTAGAAAATTGCGATCGGCTCAAAAACCAATTTCTCAGAAACCTGTCCCAAGAATTGCGGACACCAATAACAAGCATCAGCCTTGCAGTCCAAACTCTTGAAAGTGTCCTGACACCAGCAGAAATATTAGAGATAGAAATAGTTCCACAACTCTTACAGATTCTGCATAACGAGTGTGCGCGAGAAAACAAGTTAATTAACGACCTACTCACACTCACATATCTAGAAGCCGAACCTGATCCCCCAACTTTGATTGCCATTGACTTACAAAGCTGGCTTCACCCCATTGTCGAGTCTTTTCGAGACCTCACCACTTGCCAGCGACAGCAGTTAAATCTGAGTGTTGATCCCGCACTTCCGCTTTTAGAGACAGATATCACAGATATGGAGAGGATTATCACCGAACTACTCAACCATGTCTGCAAATATACCCCAGCAGGCGAGTCTGTCACAGTCTCTGCTCACCTGGCAGAGGACGCAGTAGAGCTTAATATTAGCAATTCAGGACTAGAGCTTACCAGCAACGAACTGTCACGGATATTTGAGCCTTTCTATCACCCTTCCAAACATGATCCTTGGAAACATAGCGGCACTGGGCTAGAATTGGCATTAGTGCAGAAAATGATCAGACATTTAGGCGGCTCAATTTATGTAGAGAGTGGAGCCGGTCAAACCACCTTCAGCATCAGATTCCCGCTTTAATTAGTTTTTTGGCACGGTACTAGCTAATTTGTCAGAAGTTTGCTATTATGATTATTCGTGCGGGTGACTAGCTCAACGGTAGAGCAGTAGACTCTTAATCTATTGGTTGCGGGTTCAAATCCCTCGTCACCCACTTTTAAAGTATTTTGTACTGAAGAGCTTTAATTATCTGTCACTGTTAACAGATTATTGTCACTTTTCACTAATTAAGCGCATTTGTTGGAGGGAATTCCTAAAGTAGAAGTAGAGGCTAAATCTTCCCTAGTAGCTGCACATGGGTTTGATGCAACTAAGATTTTTGTGGGAAGAAAGACCTAACCCCCTAACCTCCTTCCCTATAAGGGAAGGAGAAAATTCAAAACCTCTCTTCTTTTAGGAGAGAGGAATGGAAGTGAGGTCAATATTTAATTTTGATGGTGCTTAATTATGACTGTAACCTTACAATTACCTCCTAATCTGCAATTTACTGATGAGGAATTTGCACAAGTTGTCGCTGTGAATAAAGAATTGCGACTAGAGTTAACTGCTGAAGGGGAATTAATTATCATGTCACCCACTGGGGGAGAAACGGGAAACCGTAATTTTGATTTATTAGGTCAAATATGGTTTTGGAGCAATCAAAATAACCTCGGAAAAGCTTTTGATTCTTCTACTGGGTTTAAACTGCCAAATGGGGCAACTCGTTCGCCTGATGCTTCTTGGGTAAAGATAGAACAATGGAATGCTCTTACCCCAGAACAAAGAAAGAAATTTATCCCTTTGTGTCCTGATTTTGCAGTGGAATTAGTTTCTGAAACTGATGATGTGGAAGAGATTAAAGCCAAAATGGCGGAATACTTAGCAAATGGCTTAAAACTCGGTTGGTTAATTAATCCTAAAGATAAACAAGTAATCATTTATCGCCCAAATCTTGCACCAGAAGTTTTACAATCTCCTACGAGTCTATCGGGTGAAGATGTTCTCCCTGGTTTTGTTTTAAATTTACAGCAGATTTTTACATAGATGAATGATTATCTTGATTTTATTTCTACAATTACAGAACGTTCTCAAATTAAAACTTTTATAGAATCTGATGCTGGTGTTCAGCAGCAAGAAGGCAAACTTTATAGTGTGTTTGCTGCTTGGTGGCAAATACACTATAAATTTTGGGTGAGTTGCCTAAAACTAAAAAGGTGATGGAACTCTGCGCTGAGTTTTTTAGTTCTTTTGTGGATAGTTTGCAACCAGTGGGATTACTTGGCCGCTTTAAAGTTGCGGGTGTGATTGCTTGCTTTAAAGAAAAGATGCTTTAAGTTTTACAAGCCGATGCAATGGCATGACAAGTCGATACGTTAACAATAAAACTGATTTAGCAGGCAAAAGTAAGTTTTATTACAGCGCTCGCCTCAAATTTTTGCCACATCATGCCTTTTTATTGATATTTAGAATCTAATTGCATAGCTCCCAAATATTTAGTCAAATAAGGCGAAAAAACTTCATAAATTAAGGTTAGTGGCTGTCCATGATGCCAAAACAAGTAATGGCGACCCCAAAAAGGCCCAGCTACATCAAAACCAGACTCTAGGGCCGATGAGTCACCATAGTAAATTCCTCGAACATCCCGATACAGTTCTGTGCGAAGACGAGCTAAACTTGCCCAAATTGGTAATGAACGATTTTGCAAATACTCATCTACATGACTAGCTTCCCACCACGAGGTAGCATAGGCTAATCGCTGACCAGAAGCAGTCCGCAGCCACACTTGCCGCCGTAATCGCGGCCCTGGTACAGCTTGGATCAAGTCAGGAGCGTCATCTAAGTCCATGCCAATCAATGACATATCAATGACATCTACTTCTATAGGCTCACCTGTAAGCAATTCTAGGTGACGTGTTGGAGAGCCGTCACCCAAAAGCATTAGCTGCCAAGCAGGTGCTAGCTGAGTATGAGGTAAACTTTTTTGAATTATTTCCTCCCCTCCTTGCCAAATCGGAGTGAGGCGATGCCAAGCTGCTGGCAGTGTTAGGTTGTTTGTCGCCGTAAAAGTAATACTCAATGCTTTTTACAAAACTTCACGTATCTCTATAAAAGCATAAAAAACCATAGAGTCATTTGTTCTTTGTCATTTGTCCTTTGTTAAAAATTTCTGATGCCTGAGCAAGCCGCGAAGCGTCTAATCTTGCAAGATGACCAATGACCCTCTAAATTTAAGGGTCAACAGTCCAAGGTCTATTGACCCTCGACTATTGACCCTTTACTAATCAACAAAATATGCGGATGGGGAGACTCGAACTCCCAAGGCAAAGCCACACGCACCTCAAGCGTGCGCGTATACCAATTCCGCCACATCCGCACGGGTTGTCTAAACATAGACTATAGCATAAGAAACTAATTATAGTAAGGTGATATCTAAAGTTATATTTCTCAAAAATATAAATTTCCTCAAGGCTGTATCAGACTGACAGAAATCTAGCATCTGCACAAGTGATATTAAAAAGGGTAGAACGACTGTAGGAGGTGCGGTGCGTAGGCGCAGCCCGCCGCAGGCATCGCGTACCCACCCTTTGTAGGCAATCTCTACGACGGGCTATGACGCTCGCGGACTCGCTTTGCGCGTCGCTATCGGCGTCGCCGAAACCTAGTTTAGTAAGCTAGCTAAGACTTACAGCAGCAATGTTGTTAGTGTAGTAAGACTCGTAGAGGCAGCAAGCCTGCAATATGCGAGTTTGCTTAGTAATCAGGGTGGCGAATCTCCTGTGATAATTTGAAATAATGCGATCGCGTCGTTTCAAGTTGGATCAGAGAAAATGTCAATCTACTGGTAATGATATCGAAACTAAAAAATGAAGTTTGACAAAATATTAATTGCCAATCGGGGAGAAATCGCCCTTCGCATTCTCCGCGCCTGTGAAGAAATGGGAATTGCGACAGTCGCGGTTCATTCCACCGTTGACCGGAATGCTCTTCATGTCCAACTTGCTGATGAAGCGGTTTGCATTGGCGAACCTGCTAGCAGTAAAAGTTATTTGAATATTCCCAATATTATTGCTGCCGCACTGACCCGCAATGCGACTGCTATTCACCCAGGTTATGGTTTTTTGGCAGAAAATGCCCGGTTTGCGGAAATCTGTGCCGACCATCATATTGCTTTTATTGGCCCAACTCCAGAAGCTATAAAGCTGATGGGGGATAAATCCACTGCCAAAGAAACCATGCAAAAAGCTGGAGTCCCGACAGTACCAGGTAGTGAGGGGTTAGTAGAATCTGAGGAAGAAGGATTAAAATTCGCCAAAGAAATCGGCTATCCAGTGATGATCAAAGCCACAGCCGGTGGTGGCGGACGGGGTATGCGCCTAGTTCGTTCTGAAGATGAATTTGTCAAACTTTTCTTAGCAGCCCAAGGGGAAGCAGGAGCAGCTTTTGGTAATTCTGGCGTTTATATAGAAAAATTTATTGAACGTCCCCGCCACATCGAATTTCAAATATTGGCGGATAACTACGGTAATGTCATCCACTTGGGCGAACGGGATTGCTCAATTCAGCGCCGGAATCAAAAGCTACTAGAAGAAGCACCAAGCCCGGCTCTCGACAAAGACCTGCGTGAGAAAATGGGACAAGCTGCTGTCAAAGCTGCCCAATTCATTAATTACAGTGGGGCGGGTACTATCGAGTTTCTCTTGGATAGATCGGGTAAATTCTACTTTATGGAAATGAACACCCGGATTCAAGTAGAACATCCTGTAACAGAGATGATTACTGGGGTGGATTTAGTTGCCGAACAAATTCGCATTGCCCAAGGCGAAAGACTTAAGCTTACCCAAGAGCAAGTAGTCTTGCGGGGTCATGCGATCGAGTGTCGGATCAACGCTGAAGACCCAGATCATGACTTTCGTCCCTCTCCAGGACGGATAAGTGGCTATCTGCCCCCTGGAGGCCCTGGTGTTCGCATTGATTCCCACGTCTACACAGATTACCAAATCCCGCCTTACTACGATTCTTTGATCGGCAAGTTAATTGTTTGGGCCCCAGATCGACCCACTGCTATTAACCGCATGAAACGCGCACTTCGGGAATGTGCCATCACTGGACTACCTACCACAATTGGATTTCATCAAAGAATTATGGAAACTCCACAATTTTTGCAGGGTAATGTCTATACAAGTTTTGTGCAGGAAATGAACGGCTAGGGGAGTGGGGAGTGGGGGGTGGGGAGTGAGGAAATGAGGGAAATGAGGGAGATGGAGTATAACCAATGCCCCATGCCCCATGCCCCATGCCCCATGCCCCATGCCCCATGCCCCATGCCTAATTAACACGGTCTAGCATTGTCAGCAATCCTTGTTGACCTAGTAATATTTCTCGCATCAGACTGAAGATACCAACCCAAATAATAGGTGTAATATCCACTCCGCCTATAGGTTGCACCACTTTTCGCAATGGCACTAAAAATGGTTCAGTGGGCCAAGCTATTAAATTAAAGGGCAAACGATTCAGATTCACTTGCGGATACCAAGTGAGAATGATCCGAAATATAAATAAAAATGTCATCAGCCCTAACACAGGGCCAAGAATCCAAGCAGTCAGGTCAACACCAGTCATGGGTTTAAGGTACTATCTGTAAAAAAAGAAAAATTTAGGCAACGGCAAGCCGCGCTTCGCTAAGTCCACAAAATTTGAAGCTTTGTAAAGCCCTCTCATCATCATTTTAACCAAATGCTGCCACTTCCTTGTGTAATAGAAAAGTAAACTCCCCACAGCAGTTACCAAGTTTGGCAGTTCAGAGTTAGAGGCTTCTCAAGAAAGTAATACACTATTAAAATTAGGATGAAGTGTGTAAAAAAAGGTTTAGAAGTATGACGCCTTCTTTAGCAAATTTTCTTTGGAGTCTGTTATGGGGTACTGCAATTGTTGTAATCCCCGCTACAGTTGGTCTAATTTTCATTAGCCAAAAAGATAAAATCCAGCGTTCATAATGCTTATGAGAGTTAATCAACTCTCATAACCGATTGTCTGTCAGCTATTTATAATAATTGCACTAAAAGCAGCAGTGCTTGCCGCTAGGGCAGTTGTAGCTAACAGACATAGGTTTATTTTATTTTTCGGTGAACAGCTTCAGAGCTTCTTTGCCAAAAGCTTTGAAGCTTCAATATATTGTGACTAATTACAGTAGTGATTTTAATTGTGACTCGCTAACATAGATTTGATATTGGGAAAACAGCAATGATAAATTTTGGGCTGAACTCAGCCAGTTTTCTGGCTCAGGTAAATTTTGGGGCAAACTCAGCCAGTATTCTAGGAATTTTCCTGGCTGTGGCTGGGGCAGCACTGTATTTTCTCCGCACTGTGCGTCCAGAATTGTCACGGGATCAAGATATCTTTTTTGCGGCAGTCGGTTTGCTCTGTGGCTTTATTCTTGTGTTTCAAGGATGGCGCTTAGACCCGATTCTACAATTTGGTCAACTGCTATTAGTTGGCACAACTGTATTTTTTGCAGTTGAAAGTATTCGTCTGCGGAGTATAGCTACCCAGCAAGCAAAGCGCAACACTCCGATTGTGGATGATGAGCGAGAGGTAAGCGGAAACTATTCCTACAAGAATCGCAGAAAGTATCAGGCTGAAATGGATGCAGACTTAGATCCATTGCCTTATGAAGACGAGGAGGAACGCCCCGTGCGTGCCCGGATTCGGGGTAGCAGAGATGAGATTTCCACTCGTGATGACTACTACGAGGAACAACCCCCCCGTCGTTCAGAACGCCGCAACAGCAGCAGTGAAAGACAGGCTCCAGCAGATAGAACGCGGCGGCGGACTTCTGGACGTCCTGTGAATCGCCCTTCTGAAAGCTCTGAAGAAGAGAATTGGGGTTCTTCATCTAGGCAAGTTGATGATTGGGAAAGTTCGGGAGAGGAAGTTAGAAAACCTTCTCGGCGTAATAACGGATCTGGGCGTCCAGAAAGCCGGGAAGATGATGTCGCTCCCAGACCAAGAAGGCGGCGTCCACCCACTGACTCGACTTCTCGAAGACCGCGCGAAGATGATGAGGCGATCCCAACTGATTATGTGCCATACAACCCGGTTGAAATACCAAATGAGGGGCGAGATAATTCGACCGATTTTGATGACGATGTTTAAAACACTTGGGGTGACAGTAGGTTTAAAGGCGACGGAAAACAGTTGAGGTGGAAAAATTTACGCCTACATTTTGGCTCCAAAGACCAATTCATTGGAGCCTGGTTTTTGGTTTAACCAGTTTGCTTGCATCTTGTGGTTATAACGATATTTCTATGGGGCCTACTTCCCTCAACAGTCGCTACACTGAGGAGCAACCTGCTTTGAGTGGAAATGGGCGCTTTTTAGCATTTGTATCTAATCGGAATGGTAATCAGCAGCTACTGGTTTTCGATTTAGAGAGGCAACTGTTTATTAGTACACCGGGAATAAACCGAGCGGAGACAATTGCGGAAAGTCCTAGCTTGAGCTATACCGGGCGTTATATTGCTTATCTTACCAGTGACCAAGGTAGACCGGTAGTGGCGCTTTATGATCGCGCTATACAACAGTCGCAAATCGTCACACCAACCTATCGCGGCTGGGTTAGAAAACCAAATATCAGCCCCGATGGACGTTATGTTGTCTTTGAAAGTGCCAGCCGTGGTCAGTGGGATATTGAAGTCCTAGACCGAGGGCCAAATATTGAGTTAGATATTCCTAATGGTGCAACCGTAGGTTCACCTCCGTAGAAGACAGGGAGTAAGGGAGCAGGGAGATGAGGGAGAATAATTAATGCCCGCCCCATCCCCCATGCCTAATATATGAAACGTGTTTTTTTTATACCTGTATTTTTATCCTTAAGTTTATTGACTGGGTGTTTTGGCTACCCTCGCCTTTTGAGTTATCCCTTTGATCCGGGGGGGCGGAGTCTCAATAGTTTAGCGTCGGAATTAAACCCCCAAATTTCTGGGAGATACATTGTTTTTATTACTGACCGACGTGGTAGCCAAGATGTTTATATGTTTGATACAGTGACTCGTGATTTGGTTGATTTGCCGGGTTTAAACTCCTTTGATGCGATCGCAACTCATCCTAGCGTTTCCCAAGATGGTCGTTATGTTGTGTTTGCTGCTAGCCGTCAGGGGCGATCGGCTATTTTTCTCTACGACAGGGAAACACGCCAATCACGCAATTTGACTAATAATCTACAATCTGAAGTCCGCAACCCTACAATTAGCGCTGATGGTAGTAGAATTGCTTTTGAATCCAGTAACAACGGGCAGTGGGATATTTTAGTATATGACCGTTATGGACAGCCGTTGAATATACCTCAAGAACCACGTTGAAGAGTGGGGAGTGATGAAAGAAAATTCCCTATTTCTTTCTTTCTATTCCCTACTCCCTATTCCCTTCTACTTGTTGCACAGATTCAATGAGCGATCGCACTTGTTCTGTCCCTTCAGAAGGCTCAAATGATAGAGGAAATTTACCCCGGAGAATCATCCGCAAACCGAGGGGTGCAAGACTTAGTAATCCTCTTAAATCTTTAAAGTAATTACCGACAACTTGTAAACCAAATTGACGTTCATCAATCCAACCACCTTCTTTAACTAAATCCACTAATACTTTTCGGTGACGAATTGAGCGACTATCATCGGCTTGTTTGTGGGTGAGAATTTCTTGTTTAATTTTGGTGATTTGTTCTAATGGTGCAACCTCCATTGGACAAACTGAATCGCAGTATAAACAACGGGTACAACCCCATACGCCTTTAGTACCTTCGTTATAGCTTGCTAAACGATTTTCGGTGTCGCTATCGCGGGAGTCTGCTACCATCCGGTAAGCTTTAGCAAGGGCATGGGGGCCAACAAAGTTTGGATCAACTTCACGGGCATTGCATTCTGAGTAACAAGCACCACACATAATACAGTTACCAGTTTGATCGAGGCGCGATCGCTCTTGTGGTGTTTGCAAAAACTCTCTTTCTGGCACTTGTCGTGCTGCCGTACTCACATAAGGAGCAACTGCTTCTAGATTATTCCAGAAGCTGCTCATATCTACAACCAAATCTTTAATCACAGGCATATTGCCTAGAGGTGCGATCGTGATTTCGGGAATGGGATTTACTTTACTTTGGGATGATGCTATTTGTTGTAATCTGGCAAGTTCACTGCCAATATTTTCCTTACAAGCTAAAGCCGAACGCCCATTAATTCGCATAGCACAGCTACCACAAATTGTATTACGGCAATTTTTGCGAAATGCCAAAGTTCCATCTTGTTCCCACTTAATATGATTGAGGCAATCCAGAATTGTATTACCTGCTTGAGCCTCTACAAGGTAGGTTTGCACCACTGGGGAGGAATTTTGTTGCTGTCGAATGACCTTAAAAATAACTTCCATGACCACTACCAAAATTTTAAAATTGCTTCACTAGCCTCAAAAATCATGATTCAAGGCAGGTAGTTGCGAAAAATGAGCTATACTTCTTTGACCTTCATTCAAAGCCTAGCGTTAATAGGCTGACCATGAAAGAGCGGCTGATTCTAGTTTAACGATAACCATTCAAACTTCACTTATAGCAGTGCTGTAGCCAATATTTGTGTCAAATTCTCAGATAAAACGCCAAAAATGTAATTATAGCTTTGCATTGAATTTACCTGTTTAGGAATGTAAAGGAAAGAGCGTTTTACTTTCTTCTGTGACCTAGCGATCGTATCCCAATTAAATGCATGTCAGGTTAGCGACACCTCTTGATGTCAACTTGAGTTAGAGCAACTAACTAGAAAATTCAGCAGAAGCTACCACTTGACGGAATTTTTTGATTATATAGAAGTGTAAAAGGGTATGTTCAATATATAGTAGTGGCAATCCGATAGGCAGATGTTAAGAGATTTATTCTTCCCATAGACAGACGTACAAAATTCTCTGACTGCTTTTGAGCTTACGATAATAAACCCAGGAAAAATCCTTACACTTTAAAATAAAAGTTATTGTACTGGGAATCCCGGATGCGCGAGACTTTTAAATTTTTGCTTCCTCTCAATCAAGAAAATCTTGAATTTAACACATTGGTCAAAACTGCTCGTCTAAATAGATAAATTTTTATAAAAGGCATAGAGCAATACTCACGCTTGCAATAAAGGGTTAGGAAAATCCTCAGTGCTTTTTCCAAGCTTTCAGTCCTGGAATTTAAATAAAAATTTACCAGCAACTTTAATTCAAAATTAAACAACTATTTTGCTATTATTAGTCCATGCTAGTATTTAATATAAAATTACGAAAACACAAAACAGAATCAATAGCCGTATCAGCGCGGTTACTACTGCTTTGTTAAATCGTAATGTAGAGACAAGAAAATTCGCGTCTCTACTGGCAGTACAAAAGGGCATAAGCCCGTAGGACTCTATTGAAATACTATGCTTTCCTAAGCTTGAGAGGATGAGTAGAAAAAACCTACCTTCTCATTGAGCAGAGGGGCAAGCACTAAAAGTGGAAAACCTGCATTTTTTGGGATCTACGACTTATTTGGAGTAGAATTAACCCAATTTGTAAAGGTTGCTGAAAGTTACACCGCTACAGTAGCGCCAAAAGAGAAAATAATTTCATTTCTGATGGCGAATAATGGTTAAAATTGCCGTGAAATCAGCAAAATGAATTTCTATGGCAACTATGACCAATTGGTTGTGGACAACCATATATAGAAGTGCTTTTGGCTCCTATCGGCAGGAATTGACCCGTTACACTAGAGTCCTAAGTAGCTCTATGCAAATGCTAAAAAGCCAAATGCCAGCATAAGACTACATCGTTTTTCAGTTTGGAGAGAGTAAGGAAAATTTGAGCATAATGACTGAAACTGCAACCGCGCCATTAACCGGAAAAGCACTACTTGCTAAAGTAAAAGAACTTTCCACTTTACCACGCCGAGAAAGAGCTAAACAGTGCGGCTATTACACTGTTACTAAGAATAACCAGGTTCGTGTCAATCTCACTGATTTTTATGACGCTTTGCTATCGGCTAGAGGGATTCCTCTAAGTCCAGAAGCACCTAAAGATGGTCGTGGTCGTGAACCGACATACCGGGTTAGTGTCCATCAAAATGGTCAGATTGTGATTGGTGCCACATATACCAAAGCAATGGGCTTAAAGGCTGGAGATGAGTTTGAAATTAGGTTGGGATACAAACATATTCACCTAATTCAACTGGGTGAAAGTGACAAAAAACTAACCTCAGAAGATATAGACTCCGACGAATCGGACGAAGATTTGGAAGACGAAGAGTAAATTTGCTGATGGTAGGGATAAGTTTCAGGTAATGATAACTTGTCCTTACCACGACAGCAAACTAGTACAGGTCGGCGGAAATAAACGTAGTATTTCATTACAGCCATAAAACTCAAAATTAAAGCTTTTTGACTTTTGACGTTTGAGTTTTGCCTTGCGGCACTAGTAGCTCTATATAGAAAATTTTGTCACAAGTAAAAAATACGATTAGACCCCTTGCAGAAGTCACCAATTTTAGTAGAGTCTTGATTAATCAGCAAGAAATCTATAGTGCAAGAAGTCTATCGTGTTTTTTTTGTTTAGTTTAGTAACTTATTTTGAGTCTCCTGTCAACGCTTTATTGACGTTTATGGAAAATGCACCAGCACTAGTTGTAGTGATGGCATTTTTTACTTTCTGGATAATTTGCTGGTTGCCAGTGGCTACAGTATCAGCAATATTGCTCAATTGGCAACCACCTAAACCTTTACAGCCAGAGCAAAAAATGCCGTTATTGGTGTCACTCTATCTATTAGCTCCCCTAATTCTGTGGGGAGTTAGTTGGTTTACCAATAAATCTTTTTCGGATTACGGCTTTGTTGGCAATATTTCAACTATTGGTTCTTTAGCACTAGGTTTTACTTTGGGAGTGGTGAGCCTAGCTATTGTATTTAGTGGGCAATTTGGGTTAGGCTGGTGTTCTTTTGAAAAGACGAATTTCAAGTTAGCGCTACCCATCTTGCTACCGATTTTGTTGATAGCGTTATTAGTTGGTGGGATAGAAGAGTTAGTTTTTCGCGGTTTCCTGTTTACTGAATTAGCGCAGGATTATCCAGTTTGGGTAGCAGCAGTAATTTCTAGCTTGATATTTGCCTTGCTACATTTGGTTTGGGAGCAACGCGAAACCGCACCTCAACTACCTGGATTGTGGCTGATGGGAATGGTGCTGGTGTTAGCACGGTTTGCCGATCGCAACAATTTGGGTTTAGCTTGGGGATTACACGCGGGATGGATATGGGCGATCGCTACTATAGACACAGCAGAACTAATTACTTATACAGGTAAAGTCTCTGATTGGTTCACTGGTAAGAATAAAAAACCCTTAGCTGGTTTGACAGGAATTATTTGTGTATTGGGAACTGGAATGATTATCTGGTTTTTTTCTAGGCATAATTAAAGTGAAAATAGCGAGAGCAAGACGCCCAACCTACAAGAGATGATTAATTTTTGTGGGCGTCTTATACATTAGAGATTCGTTACCTAATCCCTAATTTTTAACTTCCAAAGCCAGGAATTAAACGCTTAAGGGCGCGATCGGTAACGTCGCTATACCGCAGTTCTCCACAGAGAATCTTACCCATGATTTTGGCACCGGAGGGATGCTTAACACCAACTTTGTAGCCAATAGCAGGAAAGCGATAGAATGCTCCAGCTAATTTTTGTGCCCAAGCCATCTCATTACCCCATTCTTCATTAATAGCTTCAGTATATTTTTCTAAAGCATTGCTATCACCAGAAAGGGCGTCGTTAATAGCTCCTGCTGCAATCAAACCACTAAAAATTGACGGACGAATGCCTTCTGCTGTCATAGGATAAACTACACAAGCAGCTTCCCCAGCCAAAACTGCATTTTGAGTATGCAACTTTTGCTTTCCATTCCACAAGCAAAGGGGATAACCATACTGCTTGCTAGTTTTGATATCTAGATCAAACGATCGCGCATACTCATCTAAAATCTTTTTAAAATCTTGGGGTTGACCACCAACAAATGTACCGATCCCAATAGAA
Source organism: Nostoc sp. CmiVER01 (assembly GCF_034531135.2). Lineage (NCBI taxonomy): Bacteria > Bacillati > Cyanobacteriota > Cyanophyceae > Nostocales > Nostocaceae > Nostoc > Nostoc sp. CmiVER01. The sequence goes on along the minus strand of NZ_JAVRBU020000016.1, from coordinate 140,620 downwards.
TAACCATCCGCCTTCGGAAAGTTCCAAATGTAGCCATTTTTCACCAAGCCCAACTCAAGGTGAATTGTGGATTTGTCTTTAACAGTTGCAGAAACTTCTGCTTCTAAAGCGGCTGCTAAACTGCGTTTACGGTCTTTGAAGCCTAGCCATTTTGCCATTGGCCCTTTAGCACCATCAGCCGCGATTAAGTAGCGACCTGTAACTGGCCCATTGGTTGTGTTAATTTGCCAATAGTCACTTTTAAATTCAATACCCGTTACTTCAGTATTATCTCGGAGTTCAGCTCCTTGCTTCTGCGCCTGCTGCACTAGGAAATGGTCAAAAATATCTCGTCGCACCATCCAGACTGGTTCTTCTGTGGCGATTTTTGCTTCTACTGGGTCGCCTAATTTCCAGGTAAAGCGAAAGGAGTCGGCTTTGACAGAAATTGCAGGGCTAAAATCAAAGTCAAACCATTGAGCGATCGCTGGAGATACACCACCGCCACAAGGTTTATATCTTGGTAGAGATTCTTTTTCTAACACTAATACTGAGCGGCCCTGTTTAGCTAAATGATATGCAGCTGTTCCACCAGCTGGCCCAGCGCCGACGATGATGCAATCGTACATAAGGCTGAATTTTTGCTCCTGAATTACTTTAATTAATTTTTGTTTTGTTAAATATCTAACAAATGATAAAGGCTGAAGAATTTATCCATCATCCTTCAGCCTTTATGCTTCAGACATTAAACTTTAAACAGTCGTGATGTCTTTTTCTTTTTCTGCCAAGAGTGAGTCTATTTTGGCAATATACTCGTTTGTCAGTTTTTGCAAGCTATCTTGTTGGTCTTTGGATTCATCTTTGGAGATTTCAGAGGCTTTCTCCTGTTTGCGAATCGCGTCTATAGCATCGCGGCGGATGTTACGAATAGCAACACGACCTTCTTCAGCATATTTAGATGCCATTTTGACAAATTCTTTACGGCGATCGCTGGTTAAAGGCGGAATATTCAGCCGAATTACAGAACCATCGTTACTGGGGGTTAAACCCACATCTGAGAGGGAAATCGCCTTCTCAATGATGTTTAGGGTATTACGCTCATAGGGCTGAATCAGAATTGTCGAAGCATCTGGCGTGCTAATAGTTGCCAGTGATTTTAAGGGCGTAGGCGAACCATAATAGTCCACTAATACCTTATCTAATAGACTCGCATTGGCGCGACCAGTGCGAATCGTGTTAAAAGCTCTTTGAGTTGACTCAACAGAACTTTGCATTTTACTTTTCGCGTCAGCTAATATCACAAGAACCTCCCACAAGGGTACCGATGGATTCTCCCAAGACGGCTCGGTGGATATTACCTCGCACCGTTAAGTCAAATACCAGAATTGGGATATTATTTTCTTTACACAAGGCGATCGCAGTACTATCCATCACCCGCAAATCTTTGGCTAGAACATGCGCGTAGGTAAGGCTATTGTAACGCTTGGCGTCAGGATAAATATGAGGATCGGCATCATACACTCCGTCTACTTTGGTGGCTTTAAAAATCACTTCTGCATCAATTTCTGCGGCTCTTAATGCCGCAGTAGTATCCGTAGTAAAGAAGGGATTTCCAGAACCAGCGCCAAAAATTACCACCCGCCCTTTTTCAAGATGGCGGATGGCACGACGACGGATATAGGGTTCTGCTAATTCTTGCATAGCGATCGCAGTTTGCACCCGCGTCTGTACTCCTATGCGTTCTAACGAATCTTGCAACGTCATGGCATTCATTACCGTGGCAATCATCCCAATATAGTCAGCGGTTGCCCTGTCCATCCCCGCCGATGCTGCTTTGACGCCACGAAAAATATTGCCGCCGCCAACAACTATGGCGATTTGAGTGCCAGTGGCTATCACCTCTGCTAATTCTTGTGCTATGCCTTTGACCACTTCGGGATCAATACCATAGCCCATGTTGCCCATTAAGGCTTCACCGCTCAGTTTGAGTAAAACCCGTCGGTAATTCGTTCCCATGAAGTTCCGCTTTATCAAAAAAGTTGCAATTGCCTCCAATTTAAGATAGCAGTTACAGGGACTATCTATGTCTAGTTACGCCAAATCAATGTAGTACCTGTTGCTTCTGTTTGTGGTATATCTATTTCTTCACCTAGAAACAGAGAAGCGATCGCAGTTCTCAAATAATCCTCTCCCGCCGATAATGGATCTTGAGGATGATCGTCAATTGTACCTTTGTAGCGTACTATACCATTACTATCTATTAAAAATGCCATTGGTGTTTTTGTAGCACCAAAACTGCGGGTTACATCTTGCGTCGAGTCCCACAGGTAAGGAAAGTTCAAATCGTGACGCTGGGCAAAAGCTTTCATATTTTCAAAGCTTGGCTTAGTGCCATGATTACCATCACTACCATTCATACCAATTAATGTGAAGCCTTTGGGGGCAAATTCGGCTTGAATGTTTTTTAACCTGTCTATGTACCACTCTACATAAGGACAGTGGTTACATAGAGAAATAACTGCCACTACTCGGAACTTTTCAAGATAACGCCTGAGATGGTGTACTTGACCATCAATTCCTGGCAGTTCAAAATCAGGTGCATAGCTCCCAACGGGAGTATCAATTGTTTCTAGTAGATTCATGATTTCTGGCTCGCAGAACTAGGAACAAGAAAAATATTGTTAAATTCAGCGTCAGTTTCCAGTTGCAAACCACCCCTTAGCCGATGCCTCATATTCGACAATGTTATATACCAAATTTGCGATCGTAAATTGTGAAACTACTGAATCTAGCAGTGACGCTAATTCGCTTACATCTAAAAATAGTGAAAATATTACTCACATTATTGTAGAAGTTATGATTTCTAATACTGACATAATCTAAGTTGTGAGTAAATTACCTCTATCAACAAGACGGAAATCTATGCTGGATAAAACTATCAGCCAAGGAGCTTTCGTGCTGTCTGTCTGAGCTATCACTACAAAGGATTTACTTTGAGAATCTGATAAATTTTATTCAAATTGACAACAATTTTACTTACGTCTTGCTGCTGAGAGGCTTTTACCCTTGTATTCATCAAATTTTTATGACAACCTCAAGTTCAAAAACAGCACTTACTTCTACAAAAACCTGGATTTGGCAAGATTTCTCTATCTGCTATCAAACCCAAGGAACCACTGGGCCAGCCGTTGTTCTAGTGCATGGATTTGGCGCTTCTTGGTGGCATTGGCGGAAAAATATTCCCGTATTAGCACAAAGTTGCCGTGTTTATGCTATTGATTTGATTGGGTTCGGTGCTTCTGCAAAACCTCAACCTGGAGAAAAAATTGCCTATACTCTAGAAACATGGGGACAGCAAGTGGCAGATTTTTGCCGTGAAGTTGTCGGTGAGCCAGCTTTTTTAGTAGGAAATTCTATTGGCTGTATTGTAGCCATGCAAGCAGCAGTAAGCAACCCAGATATTGCTTTAGGAGTTGCTTTGCTCAACTGTTCTTTACGGCTGTTGCACGATCGCAAACGGGTAACTTTACCTTTATCTCGTCGTTATGGAGCGCCTCTACTGCAACGCCTGTTATCTATCAAACCAGTTGGCGATTTCTTTTTCAATCAACTCGCCAAACCAAAAACGGTACGGAAAATTCTGCTGCAAGCATACTCGAATCCTGAGATGGTGACAGATGAGTTAGTAGATATTTTGATGTCACCAGCAAGCGATCCGGGTGCTGGAGCTGTGTTTCTTGCTTTTACTTCTTATTCTACAGGGCCATTACCAGAAGACCTTTTACCATTGTTACCCTGTCCTGCGATTATCTTGTGGGGAACAGCCGATCCGTGGGAGCCAATTAAGTTAGGGAGAGAATTAGCTAACTTTCCCCAAGTAGAAAAGTTTATTCCTTTAGAGGGAGTAGGGCATTGTCCGCAGGATGAAGCGCCGGAGTTAGTCAATCCGATTTTACTCGATTGGATTTTGGAGCGATCGCGGTAATCATCTGTGAGAGGTTAGAATAGTGTAAATTTTGTCAATCAGCTAAAATCCACTTAAATACTGAACTGATCGTAAACAATAAAGACGACAATTCCAAGGAAAATAAAGAGGATTAAAGTAGCTATTAAACCACGGTGTCGAGAGACAACATCAAGAAGTACTAGTAGCCAAAATAAGGCAATCTCAACTGCGCTAGCAATGAACACAAGTATAAGATTTTTTTGAGCTTGTTTAGCCAGCAAAACAAAACTAAAATTTTTGCTGAAAGAACTGCCTACAAGACCAGAGGCCGATATCGTTAGATCTACCAAATTAACTAATAAGCAAATAATTACTATGCCTCCCATTACTGTCAATACAACAGCCAGTCCTTTAAATAATCGATTTATAAGCATCATTTTTTGCTGCTAGAAGAAAATTTTGACATAATAATAAGTATTGTTAAGTTCAAAGACATCGCCGAAGTCATTGAACGGACAGATACCACAATCTATGGACTCGCCGCCTTCTAGACGAAAGATATCTGTAGGATTAGGTTGGGTTGAGGAACGAAACCCAACACCAAGAATCTTTGATTTTGTTCGGTTGAACAAAGTGAAACCCAACATACAAATATTTTATTTTGTCAGAGTAATAAAAGAGCGTTTGAAATAGCACTCAAGGCAATTACTAATTAAAAACTAACTGACATAAAAAGAAACCAAGGGCTGCACTGCCCAAGGGAACTGTCAAATTGTCAATACCTAAAAATGAAACAGCTTCTAAAGCCGTAGCTATAACTGCTACTAACAGTGATACTGCCCAAGTTTGCCAATTGTTACCTTGAGTTCCAACTAAAATCAAACTATTGATGAGATAGCTAACGAGCATCATAGTTAGGGAACCTTCCCAACTTTTTTCTATTCCAAAAACTTTATACTTATGTTTACCAAAGCGTTGCCCAATTAAGGCTGCTAATCCATCTCCCCAAGTCATCACCAAAATTCCAAGTGCTGCGTATTGGGGTTGTTGCAAGTACCAGAACCAGGCAACTAAAATACCGAAACTTACAGAGTAAAAAAATGTCCCTAAGCTTTGCCGTCCAACGCTATTAATACCAGGAAGAATGGGTAATCGGTAGGATAATAAGGTGATTGCACTCGCTAAAATAGAAGCTGTAATCCCTACACTGGCGGGAATATCTAGCCACCAGGCGATTAAAATCACGTTACCAGTGCCAATATGAACTATCTTCCGCACGATTTCTGGCTTATCGGCAAAGCGGTTTACTACCCCTGCAATCAGAAGGATGAGTAACACCCAAATTGCAGCCAACGCAATTTGCAGCCATAAAACCGGAATTGAGGTGAAGTCAGAAAATGTAATTAACAAAGATACGACAAAATGAAAATTTTTACCCCTGTTACTAATTTATAAGATTTGGGTAGCTGCAATGAAATTATTATTTATTTGGCTGATTCGGGGCTACCGAATGTTTATCTCGCCGTTGTTTCTCCCGACTTGTCGCTTTCAACCAACTTGTTCGATGTATGCTATTGAAGCTATTGAACGATTTGGAGTGTTGCGTGGTAGCTGGATGGCAACTCGGCGGATTTTGCGCTGTCATCCGTTTCATCCAGGTGGTTACGACCCGGTACCAGAGGTGGTGGAAAAGTTTAAGGAGGAGTAGTTTTGTGCAGTGGGGAATTGAGGGGTGAAATTTAAACGCAGAGGGGAGGCAGCGCGGTCTTGGGGGTTCCCCTATGAGCGACTGCCGTCGCGCAGAGGGAAGTGCAGAGGGACACAGAGGATGAGAAGAGGGGTAAATTATTAAAGGATGTGTTTGTGGGTATAGATATTTGGGGAGATGTCAACAGATGAGGTTGTCATCTAGCGTGGGGAGGTTGAATAATTTAATTTAGACTTACGATGATTAATTTTACTGCGATTTCTATACCAGAACCACAAATTCCTACTCCTGGCCCGAGTCCGCTACCTAGCCCCAATCCTGAGCCGAATCCGCTACCTAGTCCTGAACCTGTACCGGGGCCAGCGATTCCTCAACCCTTACCGGGGCCTGTACCAGAACCAGTACCTGCTCCCATTCCTCAGACGGTTCCAGGGCCAATTCCCCAAACCATACCGGAACCTGTTTAGATTACCTTGGTAATGTAATCCAAAATCTCAAATCTAAAATCCAAAATGCTAAGAGCCGGAATTGTCGGACTTCCCAACGTCGGAAAATCTACTTTATTTAATGCTGTAGTTGCTAATGCCAAAGCTGAAGCAGCTAACTTTCCTTTTTGCACGATTGAACCGAATGTCGGCGTTGTCGCAGTACCGGATGAACGGTTAAATGTTCTTGCTAAAATTGCCAGTTCAGCACAAATTATCCCAGCGCGGGTTGAATTTGTAGATATTGCCGGTTTAGTTAAAGGTGCTAGTCAGGGTGAGGGACTAGGAAATCAATTCCTGTCCCACATCCGGGAAGTTGATGCGATCGTCCATGTGGTACGTTGTTTTGAGAATGACGATATTATCCACGTTGCTGGTTCTGTTGACCCAGCGCGAGATATTGAAATCATTAATATAGAACTGGGTTTATCAGATTTAGCACAAATTGAGCGGCGAATTGATCGCACTCGTAAACTAGCTCGTACCAGCAAAGATGCACAGTTTGAAATCACAGTCTTAGAAAAATTAGCTGCGGCTTTAAACGAAGGTAAATCGGTGCGTCAGGTGAGCTTGAATGAAGAAGAAACAGAAATTATTAAAGGATTAGAACTGCTCACTTATAAACCGATTATCTACGCTGCAAATGTATCTGAGGATGAATTGGCAACGGGTAATCATTTTGTCGAAACAGTGCGGCAAATCGCAGCAACAGAAAATGCCCAAGTTGTGATAGTTTCGGCTCAAGTTGAAGCTGAATTAGTGGAATTACCAGAAGAAGATAAAGCTGATTTTCTTGCGTCTTTAGGTGTGGAAGAAGGCGGCTTGAAATCTTTGATTCGGGCAACTTACACGCTTTTAGGTTTGCGGACATATTTCACTTGTGGCCCTAAAGAAACCCGCGCTTGGACAATTAATGCGGGAATGTCTGCACCTCAAGCTGCTGGTGTAATTCACAGTGATTTTGAGCGGGGATTTATTCGCGCCGAAACTGTTGCTTATAAAGATTTGGTAACAACTGGTTCGATGAATGCGGCGAAAGAAAAAGGCTTGGTTCGCAGTGAAGGGAAAGAGTATGTTGTGCAGGAAGGGGATGTAATGTTGTTCCGATTTAATGTGTAGGAGTAATTAATGAGTGACCGTTATCGATAAGATAATGGTCAACCCCTTTGGTAAGTCAAAAGTCAAAAGTCAAAAATTTACCAAGCCCATAAATTAGAAAGGTAAAATTTGTTGAAAGTGTTTCACAACATTTAATAGAAGAAGTACGGGCAAAGCTCGAGACATTAATTTTATAAAACTAATTTTATTTTAATTTAGAAGTGCGATCGCACCCCAATACGGTTCGGATAAGCAAGGGAAAAAGGGGAGGTAATCCAAAATCTAAAATCCAAAATTGTTTGACTCACGATAGTACTTTCTGTAAAGAAAGCAATAATTCGTTGACAGTATAGGGCTTTGGCAAAAATGTATTGACACCAATGTTAGTTAATGAACTGAGCTTCTTCTCGGACATAAGTCCACTGCTGGCAATAATTCTGGCTTGAGGGTTAATTTTTCGCAGGGTACGGATGGCAGTTAAACCATCCAGCGAGGGCAGCATAATATCCATTAGTACAGCACTGATTTTGTCCCTATTTTTAGCGTACAGCGCGATCGCCTCTATGCCATCACTGGCAACTAAGATTTTATAATTGTGAGCTTCTAATGATGTTCTGGTAATCTCTTGAATGGCAGTTTCATCATCCACAATCAAAATTAATTCTCCATGTCCTGTTTGTAATGGCAATTCTTCTGGAGTGAATGTTTCCATTCCCTCCACTGCTGGCAAGTAAACCTTAAAGCTAGTGCCACTTCCCACTTCGCTATACACATTCACAAAACCTCTGTGGCTTTTAACTATCCCCAGTACGGTGGAAAGTCCTAAACCAGTGCCTTGTCCTACATCTTTTGTAGTAAAGAATGGCTCGAAAATTCTATCTAAGATTTCTCTAGGTATCCCACCTCCAGTATCGGAGACAGTAACCACTGTGTAAGGCCCTTCTTTGGCTTCCAGGTTCATCCGGGCATAATTTTCGTCAATCAACAGATTCTCAGCATAAATACTCAAACTACCGCCATTGGGCATAGCATCGCGGGCGTTAACGCAGAGGTTCATCAGCACTTGATGCAGTTGTGTGCTATCTCCAGAAACCATCCACAAATCCTGTGGTACATCAGTGCTAATTTCTATGGATTTGGGAAATGTCTCTTTGAGAATCTTGCCAAGTTCCACAATTATATGTCTGAGTTGCAAAGTGATGCGCTTCCCTTCTACACCCCGCGCAAAAGATAGCACCTGTTTGACTAAATCAGCACCGCGTCTAGCGTTGATTTCCAAAATTTCTAGTAGATGGCGAGTTCGCTCATCTGCATGAGGAAATTTGAGTGGTAATAATTGCGCTCCTGCCAAAATCGGTGTCAGGATATTGTTAAGGTCATGAGCAATGCCACTAGCTAAAGTACCAATACTTTCCAAACGTTGGGCGCGAAACAATTGGGCTTCTAGATGTTTTTTCTCGGTAATATCTGTGTCAACGGTGAGAATAGATTTGGGTTTCCCTTGTTCGTCGCATACCAAACTCCAGCGACTAGCAACAAGGATTTCCTTGTCAGTTTTAGTAAGTTTAGTTAATTCGCCCTGCCACTTTCCTTTATTAACAACTTGTAAAAGAGCCGCTTCAATTTCTGGTGAAGGTTCGCCATACAAAAGCTTACTAGCATTTTGGCCCCGAGCTTCTGTCGCTTTCCAACCATAAAGTGTTTCTGCGCCTTTGTTCCAGAAGATAATTTCATTGTTTAAATCTCGCAGGCAAATGGCATCTGTAGTGACATCAAGTAATGCTGCTTGTTCGCGGATTTTTTCTTCTGCCAATTTGCGTTCGCGTAGCGCGACTTGTCGTTCGCTAATATCAATACTGGCGCATGTAACACCAACAACTTCTTGCGACTCGTTCCGCAATGGCTCAACTGTCAAATCGTAATATCGAGTTGTATCTTTGATTGTTATTGATACTTCCTCTCGCGTTCCTATGCCAGTGGTTAATACTCCACGTTTAATTGTGGTGAGACGTTGAGCATCTTCAACTGGAATAATATCCAAGTCTTGTTTGCCCAACATTTCTTCAACTGTCAATCCATAAGAGGGATTATAAACCCAGGTGTACCGTAACTCGCAATCTTGGTTGTAGACAAAGATGGGAGAGTTTTTGAGAGCTACCCGAAATCGTTCCTCACTTTGTCGCAGTGCGTTGTCTGCCCGTTGCCGTTCGATAGCATAACGCATTGAGCGCACCAGCAAGTCGCCAGTTACTTGCCCTTTCACCAAATAGTCTTGCGCTCCTTCTTGCATTGCTCTAATCGCTAGGGTTTCATCGTTTATACCCGTCAGCACAATTATCGGGGTGGCTTTTGCTTGATGGTGAGCGATGACAAAAGTTTCTAGTCCCTGGCTATCTGGCAGCGAGAGGTCTAACAAAATTACATCAAAAGGTTCCTTAGCTAAGTAGTTGAGGGCTTCGGAAAGGCGCTCAACGGGCGACAAATCAACTACAACTGTGGTAACTTCCTTTAAAAACTCTTGTAATAAAAATACATCACCAGGGTTATCTTCTACTAATAAGACTTTAATATTTTTACCTGCCATTTCCACTACTCCGGTGGCAGTTTTACGATCGCAAACCAAAAATTTTCTATTGATTGTACAATTTTAACGAATTGATCGAAATCGACGGGCTTAGTTATATAACAGTTTGCACATAAATTATAGGCTTTAAGGATGTCTTCTTCAGCTTGGGAAGTCGTCAAAATTACTACAGGAATTCGCTTGAGGTTTTCATCTCCTTTAATTTCTGCCAGTACTTCTCGCCCATCTTTTCTAGGGAGATTTAAATCGAGCAGGACAATATCTGGATGGGCTGCTTTGACATATTTTTCCTGCTTTCGCAAGAATGCCATTGCTTCTACCCCATCTTCGACCACATTCAAGTGAATCGAAATTTTGCTTTCTTCCAGGGCGATGCGTGTGAGTTGGGCATCGCCTGGATTGTCCTCTACCAACAAAACCTCAATAGGCATAATCGGTGTTATAATGCCCACGATTGCTTACCTGCTCTTTCTGGAATTGTGAAGTAGAAAGTCGAGCCTTCACCCAGTTTTGACTCAACCCAGATCCGGCCGCCGTGGCGTTCTATAATTTTTTTACAAATTGCCAGACCAATTCCAGTACCCGGATACTTATCTCTACCGTGCAATCGTTGAAAAATTATAAAAATGCGTTCAGTATACTGGGATTCCAAACCAATACCATTATCGCGTACCCAGAATAACCATTCATCTACCGACGGTATAACATTTAAACTTTCCCCGTCTGGATTTGCATTTGGCTTCGCTACTCCGATGTGAATTTGTGGCTGCTGATGACGGCAAAATTTGATTGCATTGCCAATCAGGTTTTGAAATACTTGGATCAATTGGGTAGCATCAACCATTACTTCTGGTAGAGACTCGTCGTGAGTGATAATTGCTTTACTATCTGCGATCGCAATTTGCAGATTAGCGATCGCTTGTTCTAAGACAATACTACAATTTACTCGTATAAAAGGCTGTCCACGGGTACTAACGCGAGAATAATTCAACAAATCATTTATCAGCGTCTGCATCCGTCGCGCCCCATCTACTGCATAGTTGATAAACTGATCAGCATTAGTATCAAGTTGATTTTTGTATCTTCGCTCTAATAGTTGTAAATAACTCGTTACCATCCGCAAAGGCTCTTGTAAGTCATGGGAAGCTACATAAGCAAACTGTTCCAATTCCGCATTAGAACGAGCGAGTTCTTGACTTTGCTGAGTTTCTTTTTCTAATAGTTGCGCTTGAGATAAAGCAATGCCAATTTGGTTAGCTAATTGCTTTAACAACTCCGTCTCAAAATTATTCCACCGTCGAGGTGCAGCACACTGATGAGCCAGCAACAAGCCCCAAATGCCCTCCCTGACCATAATTGGCACTACGAGGTTAGCCTTGATAGCAAACTGCTGAAGAAATTCTCGATGGCATGGTTGAATGTGAGCGGTTTCAACGTTTTCCATCGCACTCACTCTTCCTTGGCGATATCTTTCTATATATTCTTCTTTAAAGCAGGGGTCAAAAATATTTCTTCCCAAAATTACCGGCCAACCAGGTAGCACCGCCTCTTGTACTACTGTTCCCGAACCATCAGGCTCTAGTTGAAAAATTAAAACTCGGTCAGCTTGTAGTAGTTTTTGTACCTCAGTAACAGTGGTTTGGAGGATTTCGTCTATTTGTAAAGATTCTCGAATTTTCAGGGTGATTTCAGAAAATAATTGCGATCGCAAATTCTGTCGCTTTAATTCTTCATCAGCCTGCTTGCGATCTGTGATATCTGTATAAGAACCCACCATCCGCACTATATCACCCGATGCGTCCCAAAGTGCCTGTCCTCGATCTAGAATCCATTTATAGCTGCCGTCTTGGCATTGGATTCTATATTCACAGACGTAAAACGGTATTTTCTTGGCAAAGTGGTCTTGGAAGGCTTGAAGTACCCAATCTCGCTCATCGGCGTGGATTAATTTTGTCCATTCATCCCAACCGTTGGAAACTTCGTGGTCTTTATAACCGAGCATTTCTTTCCACCGAGTTGAGAAGAACACTTCATTAGTCTTGAGGTTCCAATCCCATATACCATCATTATTACCATTTAATGCTAATTGCCAACGTTCTTCACTATCTTGTAGTGCTTCTGCTGTTCGTCGTCGTTCAGTAATGTCTTGGAAATAAACAGATAAGCCGTCTTTTGCAGGATAAGCGTGGACTTGAAACCAGCAGTTGAGTGGCTGATAAAACTCCTCAAATTCCACACTCACCTGTTCTAACATTGCCCTGTGATACTCACGATGGAATGTTGTATCTATTAATTCTGGAAATACCTCCCAGATGCTTTGACCTAATAATTCATTCTGGGTTTTTTGCAACAGCAATTCTGCTTGACCATTAATATAGGTGAATCGCCACTTTTTATCTAAGGCAAAAAACGCATCAGTGATGCTTTCTAGCAAATTAGCAATGCGGATTCTAGCTGATTCTGACTCGGCGTGTGCTGCTTGCTCATACGCCACAAGCTTCTGGGTAACTTGAGATACCTCAGTTACATGACGCCTGAGTTCTAATTGGTCGATTACCAAACGACTCAGAGCTACAAGCGCCTCCACTTGTTTTTGGTTCAATTCTTTTGGAGCTTGGTCAATGACACACAGAGTTCCCAGCATATCTCCCTTGGGAGTAATTAGGGGTACACCTGCATAAAACCTTATATATGGATAGCCAGTTACTACTGCATTATTTGCTAATGTTTCATCAGCTAGGGTGTCAGGAACCACCACAACATTACGCCGCTCTTGGCAAAGGTAAGATAACCCAACACACCGGGGCATTTCTGATACATCTAAACCTACTTTTGCCTTAAACCATTGACGGTTTTCATCAATGAAGTTTACCAAGGATATGGACGTACCACAAATAAATGCCGCTAACTGAGCAAGATTGTCGTAAGCTTCTTCCGGTTCGGTGTCAAGAATTTGATACTGGCGGAGGGCTTCTAGCCTCGCCACTTCTGTATCAATTTGTCCAGCTTTCATTAACTTTTCTTAATAAATTTAAATGTAATATCCAGTCATCAGGGTGGCTATCTCAAGAATAGCTTAATCTTTTGTAATAATTTTTAGTCTTTTCCCCGCCTCTGGCTGTTCAGGAAAGCCTGTTAAATTCTGTCAAAATGCTAAATTCGCATTATTAAAGTGATTTTAGTAGCAAGCATTCCCTGTATACGCCGCAAAATTATTGCGTAGACGTAGCCCGTCGTACATATCGCGCTAATTCTAGTGTAAACAAATTTAGCCTGTATGAGGAGATTTAATTGTTGCAGACTATTTACTAATCATTAAAACCTCACCTTGTCCTCACAGACATCCCTCTCCTTAACAAAGCTACGTTGTACACACATAAGTCTCTTAACCTGCAATGCGATTGCATCGACTGATAATGCCATTGCATCGACTAACAATGCGATTGTATCGACTAACAATGCAATTGTATCGACTAACAATGCAATTGTATTGACTGACAATGCGATTGTATCGACTGACAATGCGATTGTATCGACTGACAATGCTATCTGTTTCTTTCGTTTCCATGCTCTACATGAGAATAAGGAAAGCGTTATCAAGATAGGGTTTTAGGACGGACTTGTGTGTATACCGTAGCCTTAGTAAGGAGAGGAACAGGTTTTGCACAAGCAAAATCAGGGTGAGGTTTCTTTGGGCTATTGGATAAACCGTGAATTACGTCAATGAAGAGGGCAAGGGGCAGTTCTTGCAGTTCTTGCAGAAAGGAGAACCCCATACATAAATGTAGGGTTGCTAGAACAAGGACATATTATTTCTCGCGTTTGCACGCCTCGAAATAAATATTTCTATCCTACGCATAAATAAATTTATTTGCTCTGATACCATTTCACTAAAATCCTGATACAAATTCTTTCCCCTCTGCTCCCCTGCTCCTCTGCTCCCCTGCTTGCCTAAATGTATCAACCTTAAAGTGAAACGGTATGAATCCCTCTTGGCAGGCGAACTTAGAATCTTTCCCCCTTGCTCCCTGCTCCCTGCTCCCCTGCCGCTTCTGTCACCTTGACAGCACTACTATTACACCTCTACCAAAACGGCTTCTCGCAGCTTGGCAATCACATCACTTAAATTACCCGTGTTCATGCGGTAACTCAAAGGATGGGCAATTAACCGCGCCGTGCTTTCATAGAGAGTAGCAATTTCAATCAGACCATTTTCGCGCAAAGTCCGCCCTGTAGAAACTAAATCCACGATCGCTTCTGACATTCCAGTAATCGGGCCTAGTTCAACTGAACCATACAACGGCACTATTTCCACAGGTAAATCTAGACTGTGGAAATATTCACGAGCGCAATTTACATATTTTGAAGCAACTCTACCATGCGGTGGTAAATGTATCGGCGATCGGTAAGAACTAGATGCCTTTACCGCCACCGACATCCGACAATGCCCAAACTGCAAATCCACCAAGTGGGCAACTTGCGGCTGCTTCTCTCGCAGCACATCGTAACCAACAACACCCAGTTGTGCCTGACCATATTCTACATAAACAGGCACATCCTGCGCCCGCACCAACAAAGCTTTTGCGACTCCTTTAGTGTCAGGAATTTGAAGTTGGCGAGTTCCTGAATCTAAAAAAGCACTAAAATCTAACCCGACAGATTGTAGCAAGCGGATGCTATTTTTAAGGAGTTCCCCTTTTGGCAATGCAACAGTCAGCATTCTTTTTTTAATATCCTTGGCGTTCTGGCAGTTGAATAATATTGAGAATATCTCTATATGCTTACCACAAGCAGCATGAGAATTTTATTAGTTGATGATGAAGTTGAACTAACTGAACCCTTGAGTCGCTTATTAACTCGTGAGGGTTACATTGTGGATGCCGCTTACGATGGCACAAGTGGCAACGAACATGCACAAACAGGCAATTATGACCTACTAATTTTAGATTGGATGCTGCCAGGAAAAACGGGGTTAGAAATTTGTCAGCAATTGCGGCGTCAAGGTAAAACCACTCCCGTGCTGTTTCTCACAGCAAAGGATACTCTAGATGACCGCGTACAAGGTTTAGATGCTGGTGCAGACGACTATTTGGTTAAACCTTTTGAACTGCGAGAGTTGCTAGCCAGAGTCCGGGCTTTATTGCGTCGTTCCGGTTCCCAAACCTATGAAACCACTACCGGACGTTTAACCGTCGCTGATTTAGAACTCGATTGTGAAAATCAAGTAGCCTATCGCCAAGGACGAATAATTGAGTTATCGCAAAAAGAAAGCCAGTTGCTGCAATATTTTATGGAACATACTGGACAACTAATGACTCATGCCCAAATTATGGAAAATTTGTGGCAAGAGGAAGAACAACCCAGTAGTAATGTAATTGCAGCATTAATTCGTTTGCTGCGTCGTAAGATAGAGGTAGGTAAAGAAACTACACTGATTCACACAGTTTACGGTAAAGGCTATCGTTTCGGTGCTTCCTCAGTGGAGTAAGTTTAGCCGCCTGTTTTCAACTGACAAAGATTCGGTTAATTGGTTAGGAGAATCATTAACATCTTTCAATCTTTGCAATTTTAATTCCTGTCGAAGTTTGTTGTAGAGGGATGAATCCACAGGCATCATAATCTGTGAAATTTCTTTCCTGATAATACTGCATTCCTTTTAAATTCTGAATTCTAACTCCTGGGTGCTGAATTCTTACACATCTTCCAACAAGCAAGAATTTCCTATTGATGTTAGCAATAAAGACACGAGGAAAGGTTTAATGAATACTGTTGTGCTAAATCTAGAACCGATTGCTCATCTAACCGATGAACAATTTTATCAATTGTGTATTGCCAATCGTGATGTCAGCCTGGAAATGAATGCAGCTGGAGAATTAATAATTATGCCACCAGTAGGAGGAGAAAGTGGAAATCAAGAAGCTGGACTAATCACTGATTTAGAAATTTGGAATCGTCAAGCAAAATTAGGGAAAGTTTTTAGTTCTTCAACTATCTTTATACTTCCCAACGGTGCAAAACGCTCTCCTGATGCTGCTTGGGTAAAATTGGAGCGGTGGGAAGCTTTAACACCAGAACAACGAAAAAAATTTCCGCCACTTGTACCCGACTTTTTGATTGAACTGCGATCAGAGACAGATCGCCTTGCAACAATTCAAGAGAAAATGCAGGAATACATTAAAAATGGTCTGCGTTTGGGTTGGCTAATTAATCCTCAAGATCGCCAAGTTGAAATTTACCGACTTTTGAAAGCTGTGGAAGTTGTGCAAATACCAGCGATTGTTTCTGGAGAAGATATATTACCCGGATTTGAGTTGCAAGTATAGGTAAATGATAAGCCTGAAGGTATAGCTTTGCTATACTGCATTATCCCAAAAAATACTGCATTTTTGATGTAGCGCGTAGGCGCAGCCCGCCGCAGGCATCGCATATCGCTACCGAGCAAAATCAAGTAGCTGAACTTGAGTTATAGCTTTGTCGATTGATTATATTCTCAAATTCCTTGGAATAACAGATTTACCTGCGAAAACTTTCGACAAAGGAATTAATTTCAGGGAAACGTCCTACGAAATTCAACAAAGCGTGTTAAAAATGGTAACTGAGTCAAAAACACAGCTTTTGAAAGAGCAGGGAAGGTTGATTACCGAAGTATCATCAACATTTAGGGTGGAAAAATTTAATATAATTAGCTGTTCTAAAGAATGGTTAAACCTGTTGGTGTACTTGACTAATCAAGCAAGTAATAAGTTTGCAAGTATAAGGTATAGGTTTCAATGGCACCGCCTCTTGTGTCTGTTCCGATGAAGAAAAATAAGAAACCGTCTCTGGTGCTGACGCTCTCGGCTGCTGGGCTATTGATTGGTGCGGGCAGTGTAGGATACTGGTTGTTAAGCCAGAGACAACGAGCTTCTAGTGATTTGCTAGTAGGTGCAAATATTATTCCTGGTGATGCCCTGTTTGCGGTTTCTCTGACAACAGATCCCCAGCAGTGGCAGAAATTGCGGGAGTTTGGCACAAAAGAAACCCAAGCAGAACTGGACAGAAATTTAGTTGAATTGCGCGATCGCTTTCTCACTAATAATGGTTACGACTTCCAGAAAGATATCGCTCCTTGGGTAGGCAATGACGTTACAATCGCAATTCTTGCCCCAGCAATAGTGAGTAAAGCTGCACCCAAACCAGTTACCACCAATGAAGATGCTGCCAGCGATCAGCAGTCGATGGTAATGGTATTACCAGTGAAAAATCCAGAAATCGCCAAAAATATTTTGGCACAACCCAAAACCCTTAAACAAGGCAAATGGATTGACCGTATTTATCAAGGAATCGCCATAAAACAAAGTGAGGGACAAGCAGGAGAAAACTTCTCAGCAGCATTACTAGATGGGCGTTTTTTAGTTATAACTGATAATCCCAAAGCCACAGAAAGAGCAATTGACGCTTACAAAAATCAAACATCTCTAGCGACAACAGGGGGCTTTGCTGAGAACTTTCCAAAAATTGCCGATTACCAACCCTTTGGCCAGTTTTACGTCAATGTGCCAACAGCAGCCAAAATAGCCGCAGCTTCTCCAAACCGCCCAATACCAGCTCAAGTTTTGGCTCAACTGCAAAATAACCAAGCTTTAGCGGGGACAATGACTTTAGAGACAGAAGGAATCCGCTTCAAGGGCGTTTCTTGGTTAAACCCTAATAGTCAACGGGTGCTGGCGGTAGAAAACAAAGCTGGACAAATGCAAAACCGCGTACCAGCAGAAACCTTAATGATGCTTTCGGGGGGAAACTTACAGAGATTGTGGGGAGATTATGTTTTAACATCTCAAGGAAATCCCCTCTCACCGATCGCACCAGAACAACTTAGAGGTGGTATAAAATCTCTTACCACTCTTGATTTAGATAAAGATTTGCTCAGTTGGATGAAAGGCGAGTTTTCCTTATCACTGATTCCTACTACTCCAAAACAAGGTTTACCAGATGATTTTCGTCTGGGTTTACTTTTCATGGTACAGACAAGCGATGCCTACGGCGGGCAAAGCCTACGTAATTCAGCTGAAACATCAATAAAACAGCTCGATGACGTGATGAGAAATCAATATCAGTTCCAAGTTCAATCGGCGAAAGTCGCAGGACAACCCGTTGTTAACTGGGTTTCACCCTATGGTACTTTAACTGCTACCCACGGCTGGTTAGATGGAGATGTCGCCTTTCTAGTGGTGGGCGCTCCTATTACTGATAAAATTCTTCCCAAACCCAACAACACACTAGCTAGCACGATCCCCTTCCAACAAACAGTTCCTACAGAACCAAATCCGACAAATGGTCAATTTTTCTTGGATGTAGAACGAACTGTGAAAAATTTTCCTTTACCAACTCTAATTCCCAATCAACAAGCTTTGCTTGATGCAACGCGCTCAATTGGGATGACATCCGCAGTCAGCGACAGTCGCAGTAATCTTTACGACATTTTTATAGCACTTAAAAAAGTTAGGAACACAACTCCCCTGCCTAGTCCAGAAAGTAATAAGAGCAGTTCTGTTAGATAGGGGAGTGGTGAGATTAGGGGAACAAGGGATAACTATTGAAAAAGTTTCTTCCTTGTCTCTTCCCCATTCCCTATTTCCTATTTCCCCTGTCCCATGACCCTCTAAGCATATAGGATCATAACAGTCAGAATCGATATTTTAAATTATCCACGGAGAGAAGACTTTATGAATTTGGTTGTACTCCAGAACTGGCTGGACAATGCCTCCTTTGCCATATTATTCCTAACAATGCTGGTTTATTGGGGAGGAGCGGCTTTTCCAAATCTGCCTTATCTAGCCGCTTTGGGGACAGCTGGGATGGCGATCGCTAATTTGTGCATGGCGACTCTACTAGGGGCAAGATGGATAGAAGCTGGTTACTTTCCCTTAAGTAATCTCTATGAATCGCTGTTTTTCTTAACTTGGGGAATTACCACCGTCCATCTCATTGCTGAAAGTAGTAGCCGTAGCCGTTTAGTAGGAGTTGTTACATCTCCTGTGGCAATGCTGATCGCTGCTTTTGCGACTATGACACTACCATCCCAGATGCAAGCGTCAGAACCCCTAGTACCTGCCTTGAAATCAAATTGGCTGATGATGCATGTCAGCGTGATGATGTTGAGTTATTCTGCTTTAATGGTGGGTTCGTTATTAGCGATCGCTTTTTTAGTTGTGACTCGCGGTCAAAACATCCAACTACAAGGTAGTTCTGTAGGTACTGGTGGCTATCGCAGCAACGGCTACCGCTTACACAAAGCAGCTGAACTAATTCCTCAACCATCAGCCCCTTCTGCCGAAAATAACGGTTTTGCTCGTTTTGAAACTACTAGCAACGGCAACGGTAACGGTAACACCGCAGTTTTGGGTTTAGTTACAACAACCCCAATCCAAAATCCGCAAGACGCTTCGCTATCCGAAACCCAAAATTCCGAACCCCTTTCACCCCAGCGCCTTAGCCTTGCCGAAACCCTCGACAACATCAGCTATCGCATCATCGGGCTAGGATTTCCCCTGCTGACAATTGGTATTATTGCTGGCGGCGTTTGGGCTAACGAAGCTTGGGGTTCTTACTGGAGTTGGGATCCCAAAGAAACTTGGGCATTAATTACCTGGTTAGTGTTTGCTGCCTATCTCCACGCCCGAATCACTCGCGGTTGGCAAGGGCGTCGTCCGGCAATTTTAGCCGCCACTGGTTTTGTTGTTGTTTGGGTTTGCTATCTTGGTGTGAATCTTTTGGGTAAAGGTTTACATTCTTACGGTTGGTTCTTTTAAGAACCGTTTAAATAAAACTACCCCACCCGCGCTGCCGCGCACCCCCCTTACCAAGGCTACGGTGTATACACAAGTCGAATTACCCCCCTTAATCCCCCCTTATTAAGGGGGGAAATAATAAATCTAGTTCCCTCCCCTTTATAAGGGGAGGGTTAGGGTGGGGTAAAACCTTGGTTAATCAGCTATTTCAGACTTGTGTATACACCGTAGCTTACTAAGGGGGGATGAAAGGGGGGTGGGAGGTTTAGGGAGGGGTAACGCGAGAATACTAGGCTAATTTAACGGACATGAAATTATTACTAAATTTTTATTTGACTAGCACTAAATCTATAAAGTTGTCATTTTGTTTCGGATGAACTGTTATATCCCTGGAAAATATAAATTTATTGACAGGAGATTTTTATGGAAGATGGATTCGAGAGACTAAATCATGATGAAGTTGTGTCTATAGAACCAGACACTTTTAATAAGTTAAATATTGCTAAAACTTTTAAAGTTCGTGATTTGATTACAGCAATTAAGGAATATATTGGAGCAGCAGAAACAGACGAAGTAAATTTGTATACAGAAGGATTAAATTGTGAGGTTTTACAATTCAGTACTCAAGGGTGGAAAAAAGGAAAAGTTAGACTTGCTTTAGAATTTTGTCCTGAAGATTCTGAATCACCACTTGATGAAATTTTTCAAAGACTCAAACAAGTAGAAAATTAATATCCAATGAGCAAAAAAACCCCGACTTCTTAAAGAAGTCGGGGTTCTGATACTCTCGATATTTGCAAATAAAATAGGATTTGCTCAATTGCTATCAAAATTCATTAATAAAATAAAGATGTACTAATAACAGAGAAACGGTAAACCTATCATGCTAAATTACGATCCATTAGCTTGTTTGCCCTCATCTGAGGAACTGCCAGACTCTGACGATACCCCTGTGGATAATGAATTACAAGATTTAATTCCCGGTTTACTCAAAGCTACCCTAGCAATGGCTTGGCCAGAACGCATGGATTGGTTTTTTGGTATAGATATGGGGATTTATTATGACCCAGATTTATTAGCGATAGTCCCAGATGGGTTTTTGAGTTTGGGTGTTGAGCGATTTTACGATCAAAACCTCCGCCCCAGTTACGTGCTTTGGGAAGAGAAAAAACTACCCATATTAGTGCTGGAGGTGGTATCTCAGACATATCGCGGTGAGTACTCAACTAAGAAAGCAGAGTATGCAAGATTAGGGATTTTATATTATGTGGTTTACAATCCATTTCGTCGGCGTAAGCCACGTTTAGAAGTTTACAAGTTAGTTAATAATGTTTATGAATGTCAAGATGGTAATCCTGTTTGGCTGCCAGAGATTAGTTTAGGAATTGGCATAGAACAGGGAACTTATCTAGGCATTCCCCGCGAGTGGATGTATTGGTATAACCAGCAAGAGCAAAAGCTTTTAACACCAGAAGAAGACAAAAAACTTGCTCAACAAAAAGCGCAGCAAGCAGAACAGAAATTTCAATTATTACAAGAACGGTTGCGATCGCTCGGCATAGATCCTGATTCTCTCATTTAAATTGCTATCAAGATTCATTTATAAAATAAAGATGTACTAATAACTGAGGAACCGTAAATCCGTCATGCTAGAGTACAATCCATTAGCTTGTTTGCCTTCATCTGAGGAACTACCAGACTCTGACGACACCCCAGTGGATAACGAATTACAAAATATAATTCCAGGTTTACTCAAAGTTATCTTAGCGATGGTTTGGGCA
>NZ_JAVRBU020000016.1:0-119171 GCF_034531135.2 Nostoc sp. CmiVER01 | reverse complement strand
TGAACGCATGGATTGGTTTTTTGGTATAGATATGGGGATTTATCATGACCCAGATTTACCAGCGATAGTCCCAGATGGATTTTTGAGTTTGGGCGTAGAGCGATTTTACGATGAAGGACTCCGCCCCAGTTATGTGCTTTGGGAAGAAAAGAAATTACCGATATTAGTGTTGGAGGTGGTATCTCAGACATATCGTGGTGAGTATTCGACCAAAAAAGTAGAGTATGCAAGATTGGGAATTTTGTATTATGTAGTTTACAATCCGTTTCGTCGCCGCAAGCCACGTTTAGAAGTTTACAAATTAGTTAATAATGTTTATGAATTTCAAAATGGTAATCCTGTTTGGTTGCCAGAAATAGGTTTAGGAATTGGTATCGAACGAGGAATTTATCTAGGCATACCACGGGAGTGGATGTATTGGTATAACCAAGAAGGACAAAGGTTTTTAACATCAGAAGAAAAGGAAAAACTTGCAGAACAAAAAGCTCAACAAGCACAGCAAGAAAACCAATTATTACGAGAACGGTTGCGATCGCTTGGCATAGATCCTGATTCTTTCACCTAAATTGCTATCAAAATTCATTTATAAAATAAAGATGTACTAATAACTGAGGAACGGTAAATCCATCATGGTAAATTACGATCCATCAGCTCGTTTGCCCTCTTCAAAAGAACTACCTGACTCTGACGATACCCCAGTAGATAATCAATTACAAAAATCAATTCCCGATTTACTCAGAAGCGTATTAGCAATGGCTTGGGCAGAACGCATGGATTGGTTTTTTGGTATTCGCATGGGTATGTATTACGACCCAGGTTTGCCAGCGATAGTCCCAGATGCGTTTTTGAGTCTGGGCGTTAAGCGATTTTATGATGAAAATCTCCGTCCCAGTTATGTGCTTTGGGAAGAAAAGAAACTACCGATATTAGTACTTGAGGTGGTATCTCAGATATATCGCGGTGAGTACTCGACTAAGAAAGCAGAGTATGCAAGATTGGGGTTTTTGTATTATGTAATTTACAACCCACTTCGTTGCGACAAGCCACGTTTAGAAGTTTACAAATTAGTTAATAATGTTTATGAATTTCAAGATGGTAATCCTGTTTGGCTGCCAGAGATTAGTCTAGGAATTGGCATAGAACAGGGAACTTATCTAGGCATTCCCCGCGAGTGGATGTATTGGTATAACCAGCAAGGGCAAAGGCTTTTAACACCACAAGAACAGGCACAACTTGCTCAACAACGCGCCCAATTATTAGCAGAAAGATTAAGATCGCTCGGTATAGATCCTGATTTAATCTAATTATTCAGAAACATAGATCCCCGACTTCTTCGAGAAGTCGGGGATCTGGACACCGCGATACATTGAGATTTGGTGTAAAGTCCAAACATATAAATATTTTTATCGTTAGACATCGCTTGGCATAAATCCTGATTCTTTGTCCTGAATTGCTGTAAAGACTCATCAACGAAGCTCAAAGATTCATTAATGGAGTTCAAAGACTCATTCACGAGTATAAAAGACTCGTCCACGAGTATCAAAGACTCTCGCACGAGTATAAAAGACTCGTCCACGAGTATAAAAGACTCGCTCACGAGTATCAAAGACTCATTACAGCAATTTTCATTTATTTATAAAACACTCTCGCGTTCTTCTCTGCGCCTCTGCGCCTTTGCGTAATACAACAAATCTTTCCGTTCTGTAATTACGAATTACAAATTACCCTATTGAGGCTTGCACTCACACTTTCAGCATCCGGTGATTTCAATTGCTGCAAAATCTCTAAAGCTGGTTGCAAATAGGATATCGCTTTAGTGTATTCACCCTGTTGTTCTGCCAAATGTCCTAACCACCACAGAGTATTTGCTTGAGTTCGGACATTACCAATGCGTTGAGTTATTTCCAAAGACTGATTGAAAAGTGCGATCGCTTGCTCCACATCCCCTTTGTTGGCGTAGATACTTGCCAGTTGGTGCAACGTTGCTGCTTTACCTTTGACATTACCAATGCGTTCGTTGATGATTTCCAAAGACTGATTGAAAAGTGCGATCGCTTGCTCCACATCCCCTTTGTTGGCGTAGATAAATGCCAGTTGGTGCAACGTCATTGCTTGAGTTCGGACATCACCAATGCGTTGAGTTATTTCCAAAGATTGATTGAAAAGTGCGATCGCTTAATCCACTTCCCCTTTTTTGGCGTAGAGAATTCCCAATTGGTATAACGTCGCTGCTTTACCTTGAACATTACCAATGTGTTCATTTATTTCCAAAGACTGATTGAAAAGTGCGATCGCTTCATCCACTTCCCCTTTGTTGGCGTGGATACCTGCCAGTTGGTGCAACGTCGCTGCTTTGCCTTGGACATCTCCAATGCGTTCTTCTATTGCCAAAGACTGATTGTAGAGCGCGATCGCTTGATCCACTTCCCCTTGTTTAGCGTAGATATATCCCAAATTGTTCAACGTCGCCGCTTTGCCTTGGACATTACCAATGCGTTCAAATATTTCCAAAGACTGATTGTAGAGTGCGATCGCTTCATCTACTTCCCCTTTATTGGCGTAGATATATCCCAGATTGTGCAACGTCGCCGCTTTACCTCGGACATCACCAATGCGTTGAGTTATTTCCAAAGACTGATTGAAAAGTGTGATCGCTTCATCCACTTCCCCTTTATTGGCGTAGATACCTGCCAGTTGGCGCAATGTCGCTGCTTTGTCTTGGACATTACCAATGCGTTCATTTATCTCCAAAGACTGATTGAAAAGTGTGATCGCTTGATCCATTTCCCCTTGGTCGGCGAAGATAGCTGCTAAATTGTGCAATGTCCCTGCTTTGCCTAGGACATAACCAATGCGTTCATCTATTTCCAAAGACTGATTGTAGAGTGCGATCGCTTGATCCACATCCCCTTTGTTGGCGTAGATACGTCCCAGTTGATGCAACGTTGCCGCTTTGCCTTGGACATCTCCAACGCGTTCTTTTATTGACAAAGACTGATTGAAAAGTGCAATTGCTTGATCCACATCCCCTTTGTTGGCGTAGATACGTCCCAGTTGGTTCAACGTCGCCGCTTTGCCTTGGACATTTCCAATGCGTTGAGTTATTTCTAAAGACTGATTGTAGAGTGCGATCGCTTCATCCACTTCCCCTTTGTCTGCTTTTAGTATCCCTAAATGATGATAAATTGACGCTAATTTTGCTTCGTCTTCTGTGGGACAAAGATTTAAAGCTTGTTCGTAATAGTTTAATGCTCGATCAACTTCACCCATTGCGTGTTCGCAACAAGCAATTTCTCTTAAAACACTATGGTTTTTAGTAATTTCTAAGGTTGATTTGCACAGATGTATTGCTTCCCGAAATCGACTTTGACGCCGCAAGCGATTCGCCAATGAACTAGCTATTTTCCCCGCAATGTCTTCATCCTTCCCCAACAAAGCCAAGCGATGAATTTCTAACTTTTGCGCCTCCGTAGCAGTTTCCCCCTTCCACCACAGACGATACAAAATTTGTGCAGCTTGTTTATACAACTCTTCACCTCTAGGGTTTTCTGGAAACTCTAGCAATGGTGACAAAATCCGGGGAACACGATACAACCTCTCTGTGTTGTTGGTGAGGGTAACTTCCAACAAACCCAAAATTTCAGCGCGTTGAAGATGACTTTCCCAACTTGAGATATCCTCACAAATCGGGGAAATCGCAGCTAGAGGAACAGGTAACTCATACACCAACAACTTCCCCAGCATAAGACGCAAAGCTGGAGTTTGCTGCTTCAGCAATACCTGTGCCAAAATATCCTCACGAAATTCCTTTTCCTTATCTGCCATCTTTTGCAGAATCATCTCAACTCCCCTCTCCGCTTCCAGCGACTTCGGGGAATTTTGCAAAATCTTATCTAACCATTCCAACAGCCGAGGATTTCCGTCTGCTGCTTGTTTGGCACGTTCGGGCAAATCTGGTTGAAATTGCCAACTGCCATTAAACGAATCCAGACGATTATACTTTTTAATTAAATCTGCCCCAGCCAAAGCCCCCAGAGGTTCGCGGTACAGACGATGATTCAGTTCCGACAATGTGAAATTGTAGCGACAGGTAATAATTACCTTGTGGGGAAGTTGGGAATTTTGCATCGCCTTCAGCAACGCCAGCAGTACATTCACAACTTGTGGTTGCAAGACATAAACCCCATTTCGTAATTCCAAATTTGCCTCAAAGTCATCCAGCACAAAGGCAAAGCGCTGTTCTTTGGTATTGAGTCCATCAGTGAAAAACTTGGTAAGGCGCTGCATCAAGGGTAACTTGCCATTGAGAATTTCATGCCCCCGTTCCGAGGTACATTGTTCAGCAAGGGTTTTGAGCAGTTTGTCCTCATCGAGTTGCCGAAAGTTCACCAGCCTGTGATAGCCAACCATCCTTTCCAGAAGTCGCGCCGTCACAGTACTCTTACCCACACCCCCCAGTCCGTGAATTAGTACCCCTAATGAAGTGCAAATCGCTTTGAGACAACGTTGCAAAGTCCGCCGTCTGCCAACAAACTCAGAGGGTTTCGCCACCCGCACCTGTTGGGTATCGGGATCTAAAAACTGTTCATAAGCAGGTTCCGGCACTGAGGGTGGCAAATCTCCCAACACATCCACCAACGCACCGGGACATTCTCCCTGGACATATAACCGTAACAAATGCCAGTCACGCACTTTCTGTTTAAACAACTGCTGGTAAGTGCTAGCGAGTGCTTCAGCTAATTGATATCCGGCTGCCAATTTCCCGTAGAGGTGCGCGGCGGCGGCTGTAGCTGTCCGGTCTTCCACAGGTCGCCCCCAACTTAAAACCGCCCTAGCACCTTGTTCAATAAGTGCCTCAGCCATAGAAGGGACAGCACCTTTATCTGCTGCTTGTCCAGTCCGACACCCAGACAAAAACACCAATTTAGGAAAGCGAAACCGAAAGACTTCCGCCAGTTCTGCGGCTGTGGTTTCGTGGCGTTCCCCGATTTCCGTCTCAGTGATAAAGTAAGGCGTGTAAGGTGCTTCAGCTTTAATTGAGGCGTGTCCTGTAAGATGAAACACATCAAAGTCATCAAGATAGCGACTCCACACCTTACCCAACTCGCTAACGCAACCGCTTTCTTCCACCCGCAAATCTACAGCAAAATCTCGCGTATCTGCCAGAATTTTCGCTTCTTCCTGTTCAAACTCTAACTTTGGTTCCACATCTTCCGGGTCGGTTGCCATAAACAATACTCGCAATTGTCGTGCTTCCACAGAAAACGGTTCCGTTTCTTTTTCAATCCAGCGCAGAGGTAACACCACTGGATTAACCCGCTTGACCAAAAAATCCTCACCATCATGCAGCACTTCCCAAGGTAGATATGCCAGTTTTTGATCGGTATCAATGGCAATTACCAACCCCTCACCGCGACAGTTAGCAATTCCCCGACTCAACCAGCGTCCATCACCATCCAACCAAAAAAATAACTGCTGCCCGATTCCTTGTAAATTGGGCAGCAGTTTATAGTAATCTCGTTCTCCTTGCTTGAGCAAATTAGCGATTTCTGCCAATTTCAGACGACGTGATTCATAGTGCTTTATTTGAGGTAGCCAATACCTGAGTTCAACTGTTTCCTGCGTACTTTCCCGAAGTTGAATGCGGATAGTTTGCACTTATTTGCTGATAGATTTGAGGATTTCCGTGATTTCCTCTATAGTAGCTTCTTCGAGTAAAATCCTGTTTCCAGTCTCAGGGTCAAGAATTACCACATCAAATTGCTTACCTGGATGGGATTTCTGCCATTCTTGATACCATTTGCGAATTTGTTCAGCTAAAGCTGCAACACCACCCACAATGCCGACAATAGTAGCAATGGCGGCGAGAGTTCCCTCTCTTTGCGTCGGAACTTCATAGCTTCCCGATATTCCAGGGATTTCTAGCAATGCTTCAGCTGCTGTTGGTGCGTCTTCGCCTTCGATTCCGATTTGAATTTGTGCCATAAGGTTATCTAGGAATTTATACAGTATTTTTATCTCACGCAAAGGCGCAAAGCAGAAAGGATTTCTAAATTATTTATTTTGTGTTGTACCAATTATCTAAAATAAGGCAACAGACGTAGCGAATTATCTTTAGAAAACCTCCGCGTACCTTTGCATTGAAAAAAATTAGGATTTGAAACAGTACTAGCAATGTAGGAGCATCATTATCAATTACTTTAAGTCTTTTTTTAGCAGGTGAACAATATGGTTCAGACTCCAGTTAAAAAACTAACTTTTGAAGAGTTTCTAGAGCAATACCCTGATGGTGGCATTTACGAACTGATCAACGGAGAGATTGTACCAGTGGAGCCAACTAGAGCGCATAAGAATGTGGCAAGGTTTTTAATGCTTGTCTTCAATGATGAAATTAGACGCTTGGGACTTGAATATATTGCTGACAAAGATGTGATTGTTAGGACGTTTACTGATATTGGGGAAGAACGAGGTAGAAATCCAGATGTGGGTGTAGTTAATGCATCACAGTGGAACAGCAATGTTCTAGCATACGGGGCGCTGATTGAGCCGATTCAACTTGCTGTAGAAGTCACGTCAACAAACTGGGATGATGATTATGTTGACAAACTAGATGAATATCAGCGACTTGGTATCTCTGAATATTGGATTGTAGATTATTTAGCGATCGCTAGTCGCGCTTATCTCGGTAATCCTAAACTCCCCACGATTTTCGTTTACCAATTGGTTGGGGATCAATACCAAGTTCAAAAGTTTACCGGCAATGACCGCATTCTCTCTACTACTTTCCCCGAACTAGCGTTAACTGTTAAACAAGTTGTAGCTGCAAGTCAAATCCAAAAACTATGATAAGTTTCAAAAATGGTATGGACTCCCCTACACGCGAAAATCCATCGCACTATCCGATCGCGCCACTTATTTGAGCGCAACCGGCATCTATTAGTCGCTGTCTCCGGCGGACAGGATTCTCTGTGTTTAATAAAATTACTTTTAGATTTACAATCCAAATGGGGATGGCATTTAGGTATTGCTCACTGCGATCATCGCTGGCGCTCTGACTCCGAAGCTAATGCTGATCACGTCGAAAATTTAGCTAAAACTTGGGATACATCCTTTTATTTAGAAACAGCGAACGAACCTATAAATAGTGAAGCTGCTGCACGCGATTGGCGCTATCAAGCTTTAAGTGCGATCGCCAAAGCAAATAATTATCAATATATAGTTACAGGACACACGGCGAGCGATCGCGCCGAAACTCTCCTCTACAATTTAATTCGCGGTACTGGTGCTGATGGCTTACAAGCCCTAACTTGGCAACGCCCCCTAACTACAAGCATTATACTAGTGCGTCCACTATTAGAAATTACTCGTTCACAAACAGAGCAATTTTGTCAAGAATTTAAATTGCCAATTTGGGAAGATTCCACCAATCAAGATTTGCAATACGCCCGCAACCGTATTCGCCAAGAGTTGATACCATATTTGCGCGAAAATTTCAATCTCCAAGTAGAATCAGCCTTAGCCCAAACAGCAGAACTTCTCCAAGCAGAAGTAGAATATTTGGAAAAAGCCGCCCAGCAGTTACGGGAAGAGGCATTGGGCATGGGTGATGAAAAATTACCTTCTCCCCTACTCCCTACTCCCTACTCCCCACTCCTCTTACGCTTAAATCGTCGGGTATTGCAGAAAGCGCCATTGGCACTGCAACGTCGGGTGATGCGTCAAGTATTGCAGCAAATACTGACTGACGCACCTAGTTTTGAACACATCGAAAAATTAACGGCTTTAATTATAGCGCCCAACCGATCGCAAACTGATCCATTTCCTGGTGGTGCGATCGCTCAAGTAGAAGGTGATTGGATCTGTTTGAAATAGTTATTTAAAGTCTTTTTGTTATCAGGGACGATGCACATTATTAGTTTTAGAATTTTAAGAGAATATGCAGAAAGCCATGCAGATTGTCAGGAAACATTAAGCAATTGGTATAAGATTGCTACTAAAGCGAAATGGTCAAATTTAGTAGAAGTACAGCAAATTTTTATTAAAGCTGAAACTGTTGGTAACTTTACAGTATTCAATATTAAAGGAAATAAATATCGCTTGATTGTTAGTATAGATTATGAAGGACAGTTAATTTATATTAAGTATATTCTCACACATGCGGAATATGATAAGGAGAACTGGAAAGATGACCCTTACTTTTAATTCAGATAAATACAAGGAATTATTAACAGCTTATCTTCCCAAACTGATAAAAAGCGAACTTGAAAATGAGCAAGCTTTAAAGATAGTAGAAGATTTAATGCACCGGGAACGCACTCCAGAAGAAGACGAACTTTATCAGTTATTAATTACTTTAATTGAAAAGTTTGAACAGGAATATTATCAGCCAATCCAGCAGAATAATCCTGTATCTATATTGTTATTTATTTTAGATGAATCTGAGAAAAGTAGAGATGATTTAGTAGCAGTTTTAGGAACAGAAGATTTTGTTAATAATATTTTAAATGGACAAGAGAAGATAAATACAGAACAAGCGCGTAAGCTGGGAAATTTTTTTAATGTAGATTCTAGTTTATTTATGGAATAACTAAGCTTGTAGTTCGTAGTTGGGCTTTAGCCCGAAAAAAATAATAAGTTAGGGCTGAGGCTTGATCGCAAACCGATCCATTTCCTGGTGGTGCGATCGCTTAAGTAGAAGGCGACAGGATCTGCTTTAAATAGTTAGGAGTTAGAAATTCTCTTTAATTCATAACTCATCACTCCTAACTTTTAACTTGCTAAGACACTACTAATTGTGGCTGAGACATTAAACTTTGGAGAGTATGACGCAACTGAGCGATCGCTTGGACTTGATAATCACCAGTTTCCTGGAATTGTTCTAAAGATTCTCTAATTTCTTGTAGCTTCTGGCGTAATCCATCTAAAGAATCTTGAATTGGTTGTAGTGCTTCTTGATAAAGATTCACTCGACCACAGCATTCAGCAGTTGTTCTTCTTAGGGATAGCAAATTTTCCTCCATTGCTTTGAGTTCTTGGCGCTTTTCATCCAAATCGTGAGTTTGATTGTCAATCATTCCCTGATTTAGCTCAATACCAGAACGAATCTGATCAATTTCACGTTCCAGCTTTTGCACTTCCTGTGAACATTCTTGTCGCTGGGTTTCAAGTTGTAACAGAATCGGTTCTAAATTAACTTTATTACCCTCTTCTTCATCAACAACAGTATGTCCTTGTCGCCGTAGCAATACAGCTTGGTGTTGCTTGAGAAACTTTTGATGCTGTAACATATTTCGGCGTTGCCCCACCAAACTGGAGTTCAGCATCTGATACATGTCTTTTTCATCTGTTAATTCCAGTTCCAAATTGATATGGTCATGGTCAGATGCTTGGTTCAATTTATTTTGCAGTTCTTTTATAGCTTCTTCTTTATATTTCAATTCTTGTTCTTGATCGTGAACAAAGCTAGCGTCTATTTCTAACTTATACTGCAAATCTTGGACTATCTTTTGCAGTTCTTCTAAAGGCATTTTCTCTAAAGCTTCCACATTAGCTTGCTGGCCGAGAACTACACTACCAGAAGTTGCAGCTAAAGAGTGAATCTGTTGATATAACTCTTCGGCGTTTCGTAGCTGCTCTTTGATTATCCGAGCATACTCTTGCTTGCTGCTAAGGTCTGCTGTATTTATTTGCAATTGGGCTGTTTGCTGGACTAGAGAATTTTGTGCTTGTTGCAATGCATTTTGGCGATCGCTAAAGGTTTGTGACAAACGCTCCACTTCTTCTTGCTGTTGTGCGATCGCAGTTTTTTGCTCCTCCAATTTTTGCCAGTGCGGGGTAAGAGTCGCTTGCTGCTTTTCGACCAATTCAAAGGCTAGATGGAGGTGTTCTCTGACTGTTTCTGTGGGAGCAACACGATTAGATAAGCGATCGAGTAATTCACTCATTACTCGACTTTGCTCCTCATCTAAAACCGTCCCCTGCTGGAAATCCGCAAGACGTTCCTCCAAGCGGCGCTGCTCACCCCGCAAATGCTCCCAAGCGCCTTCCAATTCTAGGCGGTTGCGTTCAACTTCTGTTTGTAACCGTTCAATTTCCTGGCGGGATGTGTCAACTTCCTGTTTTTGCTGCTCCAGTTGTTGCAACTCATCCTCCATATTGTGCAACTGTTCAGAGCGTACTTCCATGTCCATTTCACGGCGATTCAACTCTTGCGCCTGAAACGTCAGCGATTGCTTCCACTGATCAATTTCATCTTCCTTGAGCTTAAATTTCTCCAATTGGCGGGAAAAATTCTGCAAAATGTTGACCAGTGGCCGCCCTGCTTCTTGAATCCGTTGTACTTGACGATTTGGATTCAGTTCAACCAGTACCAAAGCACCATCATTTAATTTGCTTGCCTCCTCGGCGGCGATCACTTCTTCTGACACAGGATTCCAATTCTGGTCAGTTCGCTGACAAGCTAGTAGTTTCAGTTCAGTTTTGCCACTGCCACTGAGTAAGCCACCCTTCTGTTTTTGTACTTCTGCTAAATACAGCACACCGTTAGTCCTTTATTGATGCACTTAAAGTTTATGTTTTGGGATATACCTTAAATAATTCTGTTAACTTGTCTCACTGAACCGAAGTTTAGGAGAACAAGACAGACAAAACTATAGACGCGAGATATTACGTCTTGATATTTATAAAAGTGAGTCAATCGCGCCTTTATATTTTGTACTGATGACAGTCATGATGACTTCCGTGTTAACACTAGCTTTGCCAAAGTGTATTACGAAAGATTAAACTTTATAGCTGAATCTATAGCAGTTCTCCTTTGGATGCAAAAGATCCTAGCCAATTTAAGCCCAAACCCATTTAAAAATAATATTAACGGCATTACAAGGAGTATTTTTTAGATAAATGCAGGGAAATTTAAATGAAATTGATATTTGCAGTATCCTGCAATTGATTGAGTTGGGACAACGAACTGGGCAACTATGGGTCAGAGCTACTAGCTCTCACCATAACAACAAACTGGGCAAAGAGGGAGCAAGCATTTATCGCCTCAAACAACAGTCTTGGTTCGTCTTTTTTCTCAATGGTCAAATTATCTATTGCCAAGAAGGTGAGAGTAGTTTATCCAGAATTAGCGATTATTTACGTCATTATCGAGTCGAGATGCGACTTACCGACAAACAAATTGCCTCCTTACCATCAACCGACGCGCCAGAGTATGCCTATCTGTGGGCGCTCTTGGAGCGGAATATTATCAATCCCAAAATCGCTGGTAGTATCATTCACGGCTTGGTACATGAAACTCTCTTTGACCTGCTGAGTTTACACCAAGGAAACTTCATTTTCCATCAGGGTGCGGCACTAGCCCCGCAATTAAACACTTTCGAGATTGCTCCATTTGTTACAAAAATTACCAAGCAGGTACAAGAGTGGAAGGAACTGTATCCACATATTCAGTCTCCAGAACAATTGCCAGTGCTGTCTGACAAAGTTCACCTACAATCATCGCTACCAGAAGCAACTGTAAGTAAACTACAACATTGGGCTGATGGTAAAACATCCTTGCGTCAACTGGCTCGCTATCTTAATCGAGACATTTTGACAGTCGCTAAGGCAATATATCCTTATGTGCAACAGAGTTGGCTACAACTAGTATATTCAGACACGACTAAAATAGATACCCACACTGTTGACGCGGAATTGAAGGGAAAACACAGGGGGCGGATAGTATGTATTGACGATGCGATCGCCATCGGTGAGACTATAAATTCCATCTTACAAGCACAAGGTTATGAAGCGATCGCTCTCACCAATCCTTTAGAGGCACTGAGTCTGGTTTTTAAACTCAAACCGGACTTAATTTTATGCGACATTGCTATGTCGGAATTGGAAGGGTACGAGGTTTGCGCCATGCTGCGACATTCAAGAGCATTTCGGCTCACACCGATTATCATGCTCACTGGTAAAGATGGATTTATTGATCGAGTCAAAGCTAGTATGGTCGGGGCAACAGATTATTTAACAAAACCATTTACAGACACTGAGTTACTTATGCTCGTAGAGAAATATATCAACAACCAATGAAAATAAGGCATTGGGAATTGGGCAGAATAATTTTAGATTATAAATTCTGGATTTGGGATTGAACAATCTAAAACCTAAAAGACGCTTAATGATTCGCTAACGCAAATTGAGGGTGTATGGAGCATATAAAGTGATCCAAGATTTGTTGATCTACTAAAAGATCAGTTAAAAGATGTTATCACAGAGTCAGCTACTTAGTGAAACGTCAATATCCCGGAAAATAGTGAGAACATACAATTAATTTATACAGTTAATACTTGCGGGGGAATCAAAGAATGTTCCAAATAGGAACGTCTACATCAGGGGGTAAATAGACACTTATGAGTACAGTTCTGATTGTGGAAGACAGTATCGCGCAAAGGGAGATGATTACAGACCTCCTGAAAGCGACTGGACTAACAGTAACCCATGCCAGTGACGGATTAGAAGCATTGGAGGCAATTCAAGTAGCACCTCCCGATTTAGTGGTATTGGATATTGTCATGCCCCGAATGAACGGTTACGAAGTCTGTAGGCGCTTAAAATCCGATCCAAAAACCCAAAATGTCCCTGTGGTTATGTGTTCTTCCAAAGGCGAAGAATTTGATCGCTATTGGGGCATGAAGCAGGGTGCAGACGCTTACATAGCCAAACCATTTCAACCAACCGAGTTGGTGGGAACAGTCAAACAACTGCTGCGAGGATAAGGACAAAAGCAATATGGTCAGCAAACCGGACTTTTTAAGTGGCAGTGGTCAAGATCATTTCCGACCAGAATTACAAGTAGAAAGTCCTGAAGGTGAGTTACATTTGAGGTTTTACATTCCCTCGCATCAGGAGTTTGCACTACAAGCAACTGGCATTCGGGAGGTAATTGAACTAAGTCCCGATAGAATCACCCCGATTCCTAATGCTTCTCCTTTACTTTTGGGTACTCTAAATTTACGAGGTCGAGTTATTTGGGTAGCTGATTTGGGTCAATTTCTTGGGGAAACAAGTGCATTAAACACGGATAGAGCTGAAATTTCGGTGATTGCCATTGAAGAGCAAGACACAATAGTGGGTTTAGCAGTAGAAGAAATTGGTGGCATGGACTGGTTGGATGTCCAGAATCTTATGCCACCAACTAGTGTTCCAGATACTATGGCTCCCTTTTTACGTGGAGAGTGGTTATTAGATACTAAAAACAAACAGTGTTTGCGACTACTCGATCAAATGGCAATTTTACGGAGTGCTAGGTGGGCAGGATGAAATTGGAGGAGGAAATGGCAGCAAGTATTGATAATTACGAGCCAACGTATCAACAGGCGATGACCGCCTATATTCAAAGGAATTATGAGGTTGCCGCCACTTTAGTTGACCAAGTGGTGCAAAATTTACCAAATGACCCCAATTCCCATTTGTTAAGGGGTCACATCTACTATGTTTTACAACAGTACGATGTTGCAAAAGAAGAATATCAAAAGGTATTAGGCTTGACTGACGATCAAGAAATTATTGGTTTTGCCAATAATGGAATTGAGAATATCAATCAATATTTACAGTCATTCAGTGGGGAAATTAATACATCAGATAGTCAAGAGCAAATCAATTCCCCAGAGATGTCTGATGCACTGGTAGATAGCAAACAAGAATTAGAAGATTTGGGCGCTAATAAGGATTTTGACAGTGATAACCTTGATTTGAACTTTTTTGGAGAGCATCAAGAAACTGTTAATAGCGTTATAGAAATATCATCAAAAAGTCCATTTGATATACCAACAGAAGATACTCTTGGAACAGGAAAAATATCAGATTCTTCTACAGCTTTTGGTGAAGATCCTTTTGCCTTCAATGAAGAACTACAGGAAGAATTAAATAGCAGTAATTTTGAGGATAAAACAGAATTAGAGTTGCCTGCTTTCTGGCAGGAAGATATATCAGAAGAGAACTACGAAGAATCATTAGTAAATAGTCAGTTTTCAGATAATCAGATAAATTCTGATGAAAATAATTCAGCTATTGACAATAATAACTATTCTTCTAATTCTAAAACTGGAAATAACGAGAATAATCTCCCTGATTTGTTGAGTGAACCAAAGTCTCCAGAGGTTAGTAATGGGGAGTATGAATATACAAAATCTAGTTTAGGAGACGAAACTTTATTTCTTGTTCAAGAAGAACTTCAAAATAGTTCGTCAACAAATAACAAGAGTCAATATGATCTGCCTGAAATCGAAGCACACAATGATTGGTTGAAGCCGAAAAAATTTGCAGAAGAAGCTTTTGTGCCTGATGCATCTGATGATTCTTCATCTTTTAGCAGCAATCTACCTGAAAAAAACAAACAGTTTAAATCAGGCGAAATCATCGGTAAAAATAGCTTTGATGACGATGATAATTTTGATATGGAAGCATTTGAGTCTGCCTTTGGCTCAGAGGGATTAAGCTCTTATGAAGACTCAAACAATATAATGAATGGAGAAAATTCTAAGAGCAATATAGAATTTTTAGATGACTTTGAGGAATTTGATGATTTAGGTAACATTCCAGGGTTTGATCTGCTCGAAGGAGATTCTAACTTCGGCGATCTAGCGATGAATTCTGCTTCATTAGAAACCAGTGGCAGTAAACGTTCTCCATCTGTAGAGGCTTCTGCGAGTAATGCAGCCAGCGATCGCGAAGAGGAACTATTCACAATGACTGGTTCCCATGAAGAAGTTCCAGTCTTTAGCCAAACAGATGTCTCAAAACTAGAACCCAATGTCAGCGTTGAGCAAGGATGGTTAGCACCATTAGAAAATGCCTCCATAGAAAGGAAGCAATGGTTAATTGCTGGAAGTGTGGGCATTGTCTCGGCGCTGGTTGTTGCCACAGTTAGCTTTGTTGCCACCACATTCTCGCCAGCCCAACAACGAGAATCAGTACGAAACACTGGTTGGGCAATGTCGCTTGCAGCCGGGATTGCAGGTTTTGCTACCGCAGGCGTCATGGGGAATCTTGCACTCAAACAAATTCGGCGCACAACTGATGATCTCCAAGCTCAGTTTGAGGCTGTACGTCAAGGAAACTTGAATGCTCAAGCCACAGTGTTTTCCGAAGATGAATTGGGCCATTTATCTACTGGCTTTAATGAAATGGCACGGGTAATTTTCACAACCACAAGTGAAGCCCAACGGAAAGCTGATGAACAAGAGGAAGCTAAAGAAAACCTGCAACGCCAGGTAATTCGCCTCTTGGATGATGTGGAAGGTGCTGCTAGAGGTGATTTAACAGTCCAAGCTGAAGTTACAGCCGACGTATTGGGAGCGGTAGCTGATGCTTTTAACCTGACAATTCAAAACCTGCGGGATATTGTGCAACAGGTAAAAGTGGCGGCGAAGGATGTGACAAAAGGTGCAACCAATTCTGAAACCTTTGCTAGAGCCTTATCTAGTGATGCTTTGCGCCAAGCAGAAGAGTTAGCGGTGACGCTAAATTCTGTACAGGTAATGACTGACTCGATTCAACGGGTAGCTGAGGCAGCGCGGGAAGCTGAAACGGTTGCGCGTGATGCTAGTACGATCGCTCTCAAAGGTGGAGAAGCAGTAGAAAATACCGTGGCGGGGATTTTGGAAATTCGAGAAACTGTTGCCGAAACCACTCGAAAAGTGAAACGGTTAGCGGAATCTTCTCAAGAAATTTCTAAAATTGTGGCGTTGATTTCCCAAATTGCTTCTAGAACAAACTTACTAGCACTCAATGCTAGTATTGAGGCAGCAAGGGCAGGAGAAGCTGGACGCGGGTTTGCGATTGTAGCAGACGAAGTGCGCCAGTTAGCAGACAAATCTGCTAAATCCTTGAAGGAAATTGAACAAATTGTGATGCAAATCCAAAGCGAAACAGGCTCTGTAATGACCGCGATGGAAGAAGGCACACAACAAGTAATTAAAGGTACAAAATTGGCAGAAGAAGCCAAGCGATCGCTCGAAAACATTATTCAAGTAGCGAATCGCATCGATATTCTTGTACGTTCGATTACCAGCGACACTGTGGAACAAACTGAAACTTCCCGCGCTGTCGCTCATGTAATGCAATCAGTAGAACTCACCGCCCAAGAAACTTCCCAGGAAGCACAGCGAGTTTCAGGTGCCCTACAACACTTAGTAGGTGTATCCCGTGACTTAATCGCCTCCGTTGAACGTTTCCGAGTGGAAACTACAGAAACCAGATAAATTGTCATTTGTCCTTTGTCCTTTCTTATTTGCTAATGACCAATGACTAATGACCAATGACCAATGACCAATGACTAATGACTAAAAAACTATGCTGCCGGAACAACAACAGCGGATTTTGGGTTACTTTATCGAAGAAGCCAGGGATCACCTGAATACTATTGAGCAGGGCTTGCTGAATTTAGAGGGTACCCTGAACGACCCGGAAATGATCAGTGAAGTCTTCCGGGCGGCTCACTCCATCAAAGGAGGAGCGGCGATGCTTGGATTGACTAGCATCCAGCATACCTCTCACCGTCTGGAAGATTGTTTTAAAGTTCTCAAAGATAATCCGGTTCAGATTGACCAAAAGTTAGAGTCTTTATTTCTCGGTGTATCTGATACCCTGAAATCACTGTTAGAGCATTTGAGCGGGCCTTATGGTCTTTCTGAAGATGCGGCTAATACTTTGATGTCAGAAACTGAGCCAGTCTTTCAATGGCTGTATCAGCATCTGGAACTACTTGTAGAACAAGCAAAAAGTGGATCAGATAGTACAAGCCAACTAAAGACAACCTCTGTAGAAAATGTCTCTACACTTACAGAAATTTTCCTGCGGCCAGATATTCTCAGTTTGGCAGAAGACACCCATCAGGAA
Source organism: Nostoc sp. CmiVER01 (assembly GCF_034531135.2). NCBI lineage: Bacteria > Bacillati > Cyanobacteriota > Cyanophyceae > Nostocales > Nostocaceae > Nostoc > Nostoc sp. CmiVER01. The sequence goes on along the minus strand of NZ_JAVRBU020000016.1, from coordinate 102,284 downwards.
TCTCCAGAAATATTGTCGGTAGCGCCCCAAGAGGTGCGAAACGACGCTGCACTATCGCCAGTTACCGCCAAAGAAAATAATAATTGGGGCGAATTTCAAGCCCAGGTGTTGCAAAGACTGCGGGAAATGTTGCAATTGTTCAAGCAAACAACAACACCTTCAACTCGACAAAAACTTCAGGAATGCTGTTACCAGTTAGTCAGGCTTGGTGAAACTTGGAATTTGTCTAGGTGGTGTGGTTTGTGTCAAGCAGCAGCCAGTGCGATCGGCAATTCTGAAAATACTTATTTGACGTTAGCTAAAATTGTCATTACCGAAATCAAGCAAGCTCAAGAATTAGTCCTGCAAGGTAGAGAAGCTGAAATTACAATTAGTCAGCAACTAGAAGCACTTTTGAACTTTGCAGAAATTGAGTTGCTAGAAGTTACCACAGATTTGTTTAACGAACAGTCTGCGCCTTTGACAGAATCATCAACTGCGTCAGAGGTAATTTTATCTGGTAACACCGAGCCGTTAGTCATAACTAACCTAGCTCAGACAAGTGAAGAACTTAATCTAGAAGAAGATACGAGCGATAGCTACGCCAACGTCAAGGGCGATCGCGCTTATGTTCAACAAGGGACACAATTAAACGCTACTACTCACACTAGTCTTAGTTTTACCTCACATGACGAAGTACACCCAATCAGTAGCAATCTTGACCACAATGGCCCAGAAGTAGGAATAGCTGAGTTAAATACCCTTGCCGATTTATTTGACGGTAATACTCCCGAACTAGATGAAAGCTGGCATCAAGAAGAAATCTTAGATATTGCTGCTACCGATAATTTTGGGATTGATTTCAACAGCACAGACACTGAGGATGCTAATAGCGATTTATCCGATTTTCTCTCTTTTGATGAAGACACAAATAACGAGCAGCAGTCAACAACCACAGCCACGACAGAAGATTTATCCCTATTATTTGGTGAAAATTTCTTAGAAAAAGAGAATTCAGAATCGCAAAATCAACAAACATCTGCTACGACTTTAGAGTTAAGCGATATTAACGTACTTAATCTAAATTTAGATTCTTCTCAAGATTTACAAGAATTTATTCATACTAGTGATACAAACCTGCCTCCTGATGTCAACAACAACGATGTGGTTGAAGATGTATTGACATTGGCACTAGATGATGATATAGAACTATTACCTACAGGCGAAGTAACTCAACCAGAAACTGAGGCAAACGCCTCTGTAGAACTATCTACCAACGAACAAAACAATTTTGATAACTTATTCTTAGAAACTAGAAATGCAAATTGGGTAGAAGAAATTACCCCTAGTGACTACGTAGCATTACCCCAGGAAACAGGCTTGTCTCTAGATAGCCTATTTGCTGAAACGGAAGAACAGTCACTACTATCTACAAGCAAACCAGAAATTAGTGATTTATTTGATACATCTCCTGTAACAGCACCAGAGTTTTCTGAATCAGAAAATGATCTGAGCAACTTTTGGAACCAAGAAAGTACAGAGGAACAGGATAAATTTGATCCCTTAATTGAGCAAAATGTGGAAAAGGCTTTAGAGGAGAGTTTGTTTGCGGCAACTAGTGACATTTTTGCCGACAGTCAGCAGCCAATCCCTTCTCCTATAGCCATTTTTGACATAGAAGAAGATTTTGATATCAATTTCCAGGAGCAAGAGCAATTAGATTTGATATTATCGTCAGATTCTGGAGATGATTTCTTTGATGAGTTAGAACCGAGTAACTCAACTATTTCCCCTGCAATCAACGATCGCCTACAGCCTTCCGCGCCTGAAACGCCTTTGTTGGCGCAGTATCCAGGGGAAGAAATTATTAAGCGATCGCAACAACCAGAAGCTTCAGATTTTGTTCCAGAATTTACTAATCAGCCACCAGAAATATCTGCTGTTGATCTGGAACTTGATTCATTCAACCCTTTCGATGAAAACCCGCAGTTGCTGTTTGAAGATGTCGCTACATCCACTTATATTCAGATGGAAACCACAGATAATACTGTGGATGAACTCTCGGCTATAGAAAATATCAGTTTTGAAGAAAGTTCAGATTTAGCATCACTTCCATCACAGCAAGATGATTTGTTCGGTTTCGATGAAAATCCGCAACTGCTGTTTGAGAATGTCGCCACATCCACCTATATTCAGGTGGAAACCACAGATAATACTGTGGATGAACTCTCGGCTATAGAAAATATCAGTTTTGAAGAAAGCTCAGATTTAGAATCACTTCCATCACAGCAAGATGATTTGTTCGGTTTCGATGAAAATCCGCAACTGCTGTTTGAGGATGTCGCTACATCCACCTATAAGATGGAAACCACAGATGATCTGGATATATCGACTATAGAAAATTCTCTAGATAACAGTTTTGGAGAAAGTTCAGATTTAGCATCACTTCCATCACAGCCAGATGATTTGTTCGGTTTCGATGAAAATCCGCAACCGCTGTTTGAGGATGTCGCTACATCCACCTATATTCAGATGGAAACCACAGATAATCTGGATATATCGACTATAGAAAATTCTCTAGATAACAGTTTTGGGGAAACTTCAGATTCTGAGCCGAACAATAACTTAGAAACTGCTTTTGAGTTCCCAGAAAACACAGATGAAGATACAAATCTGAGTTTGGCAAATGATCTATTGTTTACAGAAACTGCTCTATTCGAGGCAGAAAACCAGGAAGAATTAGGAGAAAGTGCAACAACAATTGATACGCAAACGGTTATTCAGAAAGGTGTAGAAACCGATTTGTGGAATCTAGCAGAGACATCTGAACCTGTACTACTGTCAGAGGGCGAAAACGCTCTTGTTACCTCAATTGAAGAATTGGTAACGACAGAAAACGTTGAAGCAGTTACTCCAGAAGATGATTTTGCTGACTTGGAAGCATTACTAGAAGAGGAAGTACAACTTAACCCCAAAGCTAGGGAGATACCAGAAGTAGATTTTGCAGCCCTAGAAGAATTGCTAGGTACAGATAACGCCAGCGATGCCAACGACGAGCTACGCCAACGCCAGCCCTTCAACACTCAACCAGTCGCGAAAAATGTCATTCCATTACCATCTATAGATGAATTTGGTGACTTGGAGAAGTTGCTGGCAGAAGCGGATCAAACAATATCTCATTCACCATCAGTAAAATCTAACACTAACAAAACTACCCGTCCCTCTACTCGTCGAGCTGCAAGATTTGAAGAAACTATGAAGGTTCCAGTTAAGCAACTGGACGATATGAGTAATTTAGTTGGGGAGTTGGTGGTAAATCGCAATACCTTAGAGCAGGATCATGAACGGCTGCGACAGTCATTAGATAACTTGCTGATTCAGGTACAACAACTCTCGGATGTCGGCGCGAGAATGCAGGAGTTGTACGAGCGATCGCTACTAGAAGCTTCTCTATTAGCTGGACGCAAAAACAACGACTCCGGTTTACAAGCGGCTGATTCCAATGCCGATAGGGGTTTTAGCGAGTTGGAAATGGATCGTTTTACTCCCTTCCATACCCTGTCCCAGCAGATGATTGAACGCATTGTGCGAGTGCGTGAGTCGGCAAGTGACATTGATTTCGTTACCGAAGAAACCGAGCGCGTAGCAAGGCAGTTCCGCCAAGTAACCACCCAGCTACAAGAGGGATTAACAAGAGCGCGAATGGTGCCTTTTGCTCAAACTATTGATCGCTGGCGGCGAGGAGTGCGCGACAATGCCATCAAGTGTGGCAAACAAGTGGAATTGGTAATTGAAGGTGGCGATACTTTAATTGACAAGATGATTTTGGATCATCTCACCGATCCGTTAACTCACATGCTGAATAATGCGATCGCTCACGGTATTGAAACGCCAGATCAAAGGCAAGCTGTTGGAAAACCACCTGTAGGAATCATTACTATCCGCGCCTTCCATCAAGGCAACCAAACGATCATTTCTGTAGGCGATGATGGCGCAGGCATCGATTCCGCAAAAGTTAAAGCTAAGGCGGTGAAGATTGGCATGATTACAGAAGCGCAGGCAAAAGCCATGTCTCGCCTGGAAGTCTACGATCTGCTGTTCCAGTCTGGTTTTACAATCAAAGACCAAGCAGATGAAATTTCTGGTCGTGGTGTGGGTATGGACGTAGTACGCTCCGAAATTAGCGAAATTCGGGGGACAGTGAACACCGATTCTACGATCGGTAAGGGAACCACCTTCACCATTCGTTTGCCACTGACTCTGAGTATTTGTAAAGCTCTCTGCTGCGTCTCTGATCGAGCCAGAATCGCTTTCCCGATGGACGGTGTAGAAGATACGCTAGATATACCAGTCAAGAATATCCAGCATGATGCCAATGGGGAATCATTTATTTCGTGGCGTGATACGGTGCTACCATTCCGACCTCTGAAAGAACTTTTAACCTTCAATCGCCAAATCAGTCGCGGCAACGTCTATGGCGGCACTAGAGATGATGATATGGTTTCTGTGGTCGTGGTGCGATCGGCAAATACCCTAATTGCTCTACAGATTGACCTAGTGTTGAGCGAACAAGAAATTGTAATTAAGCAGTTTGAAGGGCCAGCGCCTAAACCCATTGGTGTCGCTGGTGCTACAGTCCTGGGTGATGGTCGGATTATGCCTATTGCTGACGTACTAGAAATAATTGACATCTTCCAAGGACGGATTTCTACACAAATTGGTGGCAATTCTTGGCAACAGAAAGGAATTCCTGTAGACACCTCTCCTGCGAAGATTGACCCGACAGTGCTAATCGTCGATGACTCGATTACAGTCCGAGAGTTACTCTCCTTAACCTTTAATAAGGCAGGTTATCGTGTAGAACAGGCGCGTGATGGACAGGAGGCTTGGGATAAACTCCGTTCTGGTCTGCCTTGCGATATCGTATTTTGCGACATCGAAATGCCCCGTTGCGACGGTCTGGAGTTACTCTCTCGCATTCAGAAAGACTCTAACCTCAACCACTTACCGATCGCCATGCTCACCTCAAGAGGTGCAGACAAGCACAGACAAATTGCAGCTCAACTCGGTGCTAGTGGCTACTTTACCAAGCCTTATCTCGAAGAAGCTCTACTTGAAGCTGCGACGCGGATGTTGAAAGGGGAGAAACTTGTTAGCACTACAGGTAATGTTTAGTAAGTAACCTGAGTTCGGGTTAAGCCAGAAGCTGAAAAGCTTATTCTGTCAGGATTGAATAAAGCTGGAAGTGATGAAAGCAAGGATAAAAGTGGAATCATTTTGTCAATAAGGTTCATAAATGAAACTAATCTCAACAATATGTATTATTGACAATAGATAAAAACAGAGCTTTAGACCGAACAACGATAAGTCAAGGCTTTTGAGGATTTCTTATCCCGAACTCAGGTTAAGTAATAAAAGACCTTGACAGGTTTACTGCAAGGTCTTTTACTTAAACGAGATAAAATTAAAATATAGCAACCGCCACAGCACTTAGGACAATAGTACACTGTGGCGAAAGTTTGCCTTTTCCAAATTGCTGTGCTTTGGTTCGTAGAACTTTTTGAAGATAATCCGAAAATATCTGAAAATATTGCCTAAATGGCAACATTGCTCTGCTGAGTTTAGGTATTGTCAGTGTTAAGTTTATCCATTGTGGATTCTCTACTCAGACTTATTTATTAATTACGTAAATCTTGTATAAAAAACTATAACTAACCTAGTTTTAGTACTGAATAACAAATTTGCACTTTTATCTACTCAACTTTATATATACAGGAGGAGCGAATTTGGTATACTAAATTCCTTGTATATACCAAAATCTACGTTAGAAGGAGAACAGAGTAAACATCTAAGCAAAAGAGAGTATAACGATGTAAAACTACATTATAACCTCTAATAACACTCATTTAGGCTGCAACTCGCCTTTGAAAGCGAAATATGTAGCTTTTCTGTAGTTGACTAGTGCTAGATTTAAGTTACTCTTAAAGCTGATCGTTTCTTGTAAGAATCTACCCTGACAGAAGTGTATAAAGATATAGTTAAATTTAGAAATTCTGTCCGAGATTTTTAATTTACAAACTGAATAGTTTGATACGGCACTCAAAAACCTGATCCACTACCCTAAACAAGGTAGTCAATTAACGACTCAATATCATCTGTCTGGTAATTGTATTGAATAGTTTACAATACCAATGGATGAGAAAATCTAAAGAAAATATAAAAGAAACTCAAATTACTGTGGTGTCTGGAGGACAAAAGTGTTTCTGAGACTAGCACATCAACATCGACAATTCGTCCAAGACTTGGTAATGAACCTGCAAGCCTTGGCCGTTGTATTAGAGCGGCGCGGGTATCCTGCATCCTGCTACACCTGTGGCGATCAAATGAATAGTGCATCGTTTATGGTTAGCCTGGGTGATAACCACCTGATTCGGTTTTTAGTGTCCGATTACGGCATTACTTGGACAGAAATGCGGGATGACCGCGAATTAATGAAGCTAGAAGGTGCAGAGGCGATTAGCCAATTAGACGACCTGGCTGATCTTGTAAAGCAATCCATGCAAACCGATACAGGCTCTAAAACTCTTGCCAAGAAGTATTAAGGTTCCAAAGGTCGATGGCAAATTAGAAATTGATCATCGTAATTGGTAATGGTGGCTTAGTTAGCGATCGCTCTTAACCTGTTCTCCATTACCATTAAGTGATTGGCCCGTGGCTAGCCATCGCATGTTTTTTTGTATCTGCCAAAACCTCACAAGCCGTATTCTAAGCCTTTAAATAGAAAATTGGTAAAACGCACAAGATAATTAGTAATTACTAATTCATAATTCATAATTAAAAGCCAGGTTCAAAAAACCTGCAACTATCAAGCAAGCAACTCCGTTTTCCTTGAATCTAAATTTATTTATATAAGGCATTTATGAATTATCAATTATGGATTATGAATTTTTAATGAATTTTCTCGCTGACACATCAACCAAACAGTTAAAGTCCATTGCCAATCAAAATAAAGGCTGCTCAGTAGTACGGGTGACTAAAATCACTAACTGAGGTAAAGTGGACATCGTAGCTTCTTACCCTCAAGTCCCCAATAATTAATGAGACTTGAGCTTGGCGTAAACGACATTTCTAAAGTTAACGCGATCGCCATTCCTGAATAAAACAAATGAATCTTCTGGTTTAAGCTTTTGTGCTTACAAGTTGCACAACTAAAAATTTAGGTAAAAACTTCCAGTCCTCTCCCTTGCTCCTCTGCACCCCTGCCCCCTTGCGGTCTCAACATGCAGATTAAATGATTATTAGCTTACCTACCACAAAGGCTGCATGAGTCGCTAAATGGACAATTGTATAATCACCCATTTGGGGTACAGTAACTTTGGGGCTAAAGGCATCGTCTAAAAGCTTCGTAGTTTCAGGAACCGCAGCTGCTAGACTTTCTACTTCTCGCATGCAAAAGGCAATCCAGCGAAAGCAACCTGTAGATTCCCAACTTTGATTTGATAATTACCTTTAGTAAAAGCATCGGCTAAAACCTGCAAAGCAGATTGTTTTGGGGTATTTTAAGTTAGTCAGGTTGGCAGATGTAATGTGATTGACAGCCAAGTGCTGCACTAGCCATTGTTTGCCATTATATAAAGCAGTTAAAGGAATATAGCGTAATATCAATTCTCCAAAAGGAGGCAACAGATATAAATCACGAAAGTCTTATGCGTAAATCAGAGTTTGTGTGCAATTAATTTTTATGCTATTCAATAATTTGGAAAATTTATTTATAGGTGCTGAGGAATTTGAAGATGTCAGAAGAAAAACCTAGCCAACCAAAACTACCACCAACCAGCGCCCTTGATAATCTATCAAGTCCTGAATTTGAGAATTGGTTTGAATATCCTGTCAGAGTGCAACCTCACCAAACTGATTATGCCGGTCTTGTCTGGCACGGTTCCTATATAGCTTGGATGGAAGAAGCACGGATTGAATGCTTGCGATCTATAGGGATTGAATTTGCTGATTTAGTCGCTATAGGTTGTGATTTACCAGTAGTAGAACTGTCGGTGCGCTATCACCGTTCAATAAAATTGGGTATGGCAGTGTTAGTAAAAACGCGCATGGCTGAAGTGACTGGTGTGCGAATCAATTGGGATTATGCCATTGTCTCGACTGATGGGCAACAATTGTACGTTACTGCTAAGGTGACTTTAGTAGCTTTAGATAGCGAAAGAGGTAAAATTATGCGTCAGTTACCGGCGAGTGTTAAGGATGCACTGGCTAAAATTTCAGCATTAAATAAAAATTGACCAATAAAAGTTGTAATTTCATATTTTATACTTCACCTTTCATTAGCAAAAGTAAAGTATATATTTTTACTTTCCAGTTTGGATCTGCGACAGTTTTTGAGCAAACTGCGTTACATAATGCCAAATATCTTGTGGAGTAATGCCAAAACTAATATTTAATAAAACAAGGATTGCCGCAATAGTTAATGCAGTACTCACGGTTGCTTTCAGCAATTTCCATAATATTATGAAGATTATCCAAGCTATAATCAACGTAATAATCATATATATTAATTCCTTAATAATTGTCCTTGTCTAAGAAGGTCTTTATTTAGAAAGGGTAAATTTTTATCTGAAATAAAAATTACTAGTGCTAAAGCTATTAGACCTAATTTGGAATAGATACTAAAGCTAAGATTTTTGTCTAACTGTGCCAATGCCATATTAGCTGAAAATGATCCAATTATTCGGGTAAAAGGCAACTTATTTGGCAATTTGGCAGAATTACTGGAAAGATTTTTTTGAAATTTATTGTATCAATAATCACAAGATACAAGAGTTAGATTAGGACTCCGATTTGATTTTTGAAAACATACTGAGACTGAAAAGGCTTTTGTCTCAGGGTTGCATTTGAAATTTTGTTCAAAAATAAGACAGGAGTCCTAATAGTTGCTAAAAAAATCTATTCGGCAACTAGTAAGATAATTACTGTATCAACTCGAAGGAGTCAAAAAACTTTCTGACATCACTGACTTGAGGATTTTTATCGCTTCCAACAAAGAGTATATACAACCGTTGATTAACAATAAAAACTCTACCCGTCATAAAAATTCCTTCTTTTTCATCCCACAGCTTCATTTCTATGCCAGGATATACACCTATAGTAATATTTTCCTGACTTAGTAATTTTTTCCCATCTTCTAATATTACCTTGTACAGCGAAATCCAATAATTCACTTGAAGGAATCTGAGTCACATCATTGTTAAAGTCAGCATAGCTAACCATAAACACATTTGTTTCATTAGTACTCAGATACATTTTTGTAGACTCAACAACGTCAGGCTTTTTATTTTGCTCTGGTGTGATATCTGAAATTTCCTCACCCGGCATGAGAATAGAGAATTGGCCGTCATCTGGAGAAAATTTTTTCCATTCTGATGCTGGTGCGATCGCACTTGATGTCGTGTTTGTAGTTGATAACCTAGAAGAAATGTTAGAGCGAGGTTGTAATTGGTTGGATGATTACTTTGTTACCCGTCCTGATATGCGAAAAGAAATTTGCCCTGAGAATAAATAGCCACGCTACACTTTATTAGGGTTGAAGAGAAAGTGCGATCGGTTTATTGTTGATGGGATAGAGTGTGATCGCATTTATTAGGTTTTGGGAATTGTGCGATCTCATTTATTGTTGAGAGGATGAAGTGCGATCGCATTTGGGTTGATGGGATAGAGTGCGATCGCATTTGTGATGTTAGGAAAGTGCGATCACATTTGTTGGGTTTGTGGATGGCGATCGCCTTTTGGTTTTTTGGAAAGTGCGTTAGCGCAGCTTAACGAAGTTATCGCTTTTGTTGGGTTTACGGGAGAGAGTGCGTTAGCGCAGCTTAATGAAGTTATCGCCTAAAACAGAGTTTTGCTTACCGCCACAACCACTCATGCAAGGATATAACATTTAGAATACTAACAATTAATCTGGGACTTTTGGCTTTTAAGCAGAGAAAATAAATGAGAAGTTGGCGGTGAGGAGTAATGCCGAAAAAAGTAAGAGAGTTGAAAGCAATGGTGTCAAAAGTTGGCTATATTCTTCAACCAGGAAGAGGTAAAGGAAGTCATACATATTGGAAGCATCCGTTATTACCCGAAGAACCCTTGACCATACCAGGTAAAGACGGCGATGATGCTCCGTTATATTTAGAAAAAAACATCCTACGGGTGCTGAAAAAACTGCAAGAAATGGAAAACACGGAAAACGAAGCAAAACAGGAGCCAGAAGAATGAACTATCACTACAGCATGGTAATTCAATGGTCGGAGGAAGATAGACTTTTTTTAGTACACTTACCTGAGTTCCCCTGGCAACAATTTCATACGCATGGTAGGACTTATGAAGAAGCAGCAAAAAATGGTCAGGAAGTAATTGAGACTTTTGTGGAAATGTTGAAAGAAGAAAACAAACCACTACCAGAACCGAGAATGCTTCCTAAAAAACCGTTGCAAGTTGCGTAAGTTAAGTGGGGGCTACGCATTTATTGTAGTTACGGAAGTGCGATCGCATTTGGGTTGATGGGAAAGAGTGCGATCGTATTTGTTAGGTTTGTGAGAAAGTGCGATCGCATTTATTAGGTTAATCCCAAACTGATGTGCGATCGCATCTCTGAATTTTTGGTTTTCTTCTGGTGTAACTCGTCTTGCCCTTTCAAAAGGAAACTCAGATTCCTGACTCATATTGTTGACACTCCCTTTTTGTCGCTTTTCTTGCACTAATTATCACAACTGGATTTAACCTTTAGCCTTCAGCCTAATGCTGAAGGCTAAACAGGAATTGGACAAGAAGCAGAAAATCTGCCTTTTGGGTATCTGAACTAAAGGTTTTTATCGCAGAGAAATTATCCGCGAGTGAGTTTCTAACTTTTCAGTCGCTGCTAAAACTTCTTGTCTTGCCCATTTATCTGCTGTCAAAATGTCATCTAAAGAGGGATTAGAACGGTTATCATTTTGATGGCGATCGCATACCCATTCGATACACCGGGGAATATCTAAAAACCGAATTTTTTCTGATAAAAATAAAGCTACAGCTTGCTCATTTGCGGCATTTAACACAGCTGGCATCGAACCACCAGCCTTACCCACAGCATAAGCTAACTGCATACAGGGATACTTTTGGTGATCTGGTTCACGGAAGGTTAAGTTTCCAGCTTTGACTAAATCTAGTCGTTCCCAGTTGGTGTAAATGCGATCGGGCCAAGATAGTGCATACAGCAAAGGTAAGCGCATATCCGGCCAACCGAGTTGGGCTAAAACTGAAGTATCTTGCAGTTCAATCAGCGAGTGAATAATGCTCTGGGGATGAATGACAATTTCGATATTGTCATAATCCAACCCAAACAGGAAGTGAGCCTCAATTACCTCCAGTCCTTTATTCATCAAAGTAGCAGAGTCTACAGTGATTTTACGCCCCATCGACCAATTAGGATGCTTGAGAGCATCAGCAACGGTTACATCTGCTAACTTTTCTACATCCCAGTCTCGGAAAGCCCCACCAGATGCAGTCAGCAAAATTTTCCGCAAGCCTCCCTTTGGCACACCTTGGAGGCATTGAAAGATTGCGGAATGTTCGGAATCGGCAGGGAGTAATTTTACACCATGTTTTTCGACTAGGGGTAGAACCACAGGGGCCCCAGCAATCAGAGTTTCTTTGTTTGCTAAGGCAATATCTTTACCAGCTTCAATAGCTGCGATCGTGGGTAGCAAACCAGCACAACCAACGATCCCAGTGACAACGGTTTGAGCATCGCCGTAGCGAGCTACTTCTATCACTCCCGCCTCACCAGCCAATAAAATCGGTTGGGGATCGAGGTCAATGATAGCTTCTTTGAGCGCTGGTAATTTATCTTCTGAGCAAATGGCTGCTATTTCCGGTCGAAACTGTCGAATTTGAGCAGCCAACATCTCTACATTGTTCCCAGCTGCCAATCCCACAATCCGAAACTGATCTGGGTACTGAGTGACAATATCTAAAGTCTGAGTACCAATAGAACCAGTGGAACCAACAAGAGTAATCGCTTTCACAATTGCTTAAGGATTTACAGACAACTCCCACTATAAATTGCCGGGGACTCTTTAATAACAGGAATCACTACAATCGATACACTGATGACGACGAGGAGAGACGCAGGGAGGGGAAGAAGGAAAATTTCTCTCTGTCTCCTTGTCTTTGTGCTTGCGCCAGCCCTAATCACTTAGTTTCAAGGTTTCATAACAGATAAATCTAAAAAAATGGATGAATATTTGCGATGATAAATAAAATTGTTCTAAGCTCAAATACTGTATAAAAATAAACTTGCACATTTGGGATGCTCCCAAAAATATGACCTTGCAGAAATATTAGCTTACCAAGCTAAATTTCCTTCTCAAAAAGATGTCAAATGGGTTCTATAGGAAAATTAATTTCGCTCTCTGTAATCTATGCGTTTCTGCAATTGGTTAAGAAAGAATAAAACCACAGAGGCGTAAAGAAGCCAATGCGTTGCAAAGCGAGTGTGGTCTTCTCCCAAGGGGAGACGCCAAGGGCGATAGCGCAGCGTTAGCGAGTCCGCGAGCGTCTGGGGGTTTCCCCCATGAACAACTTGCGTCGAGGTTCCCCCCGTTGTAGCAACTGGCGCAGCACAGAAAAATAAGAGTGCAAAGGTGTAAGTAATATTTAAGTGATCTGCAAAAACCTAGACTTTTTTTGATACTATTTAAGACCAGACTCTTGAAATATTGATTGACGTATGAGCAAAGGTACCCTGTTTGATAAAGTTTGGGACTTACACACCGTTGGTACACTTCCCTCAGGACTGACGCAATTATTTATCGGGCTTCACCTAATTCATGAAGTCACCAGTCCCCAAGCCTTTGCTATGTTACGCGAGAGGGGTCTAAAAGTGCTGTTTCCAGAGCGGACTGTGGCCACAGTCGATCATATTGTGCCTACAGAAAACCAGGCGCGTCCCTTTGCCGATAACTTGGCAGAGGAAATGATCGAGGCGCTAGAAAATAACTGTCAAGAAAATAACATAACTTTTTACAATATCGGTTCTGGTAGCCAGGGTATAGTTCACGTAATTGCTCCAGAACTTGGGCTGACTCAGCCAGGAATGACGATCGCTTGTGGAGATAGTCACACTTCCAGTCATGGAGCATTTGGTGCGATCGCATTTGGTATTGGTACTAGCCAAGTCCGAGATGTTCTCGCTTCCCAAACCCTTGCTCTTTCCAAACTGAAAGTCCGCAAAATCGCAGTTAACGGCACTCTCAACCCTGGAGTTTACGCCAAAGATGTAATTTTACATATCATCCGCTCACTTGGTGTTAAAGGTGGCGTAGGTTATGCTTACGAATTTGCCGGTACGACATTTGAGCAAATGAATATGGAAGAGAGGATGACTGTCTGCAATATGGCGATCGAAGGTGGTGCTAGATGCGGTTACGTTAATCCCGATCAAGTCACCTACGATTACCTCAAAGGCAGGGATTTTGCACCCATTGATGCAGATTGGGACAAAGCAGTAGCTTGGTGGGAATCCATCAAAAGTGATGCTGATGCTGAGTACGATGATATAGTGCTATTCAACGCTGCCGAAATTTCTCCTACCGTCACCTGGGGGATTACTCCAGGTCAAGGTATCGGTGTCAACCAGTCAGTGCCTCAACCTGAAGAACTGCTAGAAGAAGACCGATTTATTGCCGAAGAAGCTTACCGCTACATGGATTTATATCCTGGTCAGCCGATCAAAGGCACTAAAATAGATGTCTGCTTTATTGGTAGTTGCACCAACGGCAGAATTACTGATTTGCGAGAAGCGGCAAAAATCGCCAAAGGTCGCCACGTTGCAGAAGGAATCAAAGCTTTTGTTGTCCCAGGTTCTGAAAGGGTAAAGGAAGAAGCGGAAGCTGAAGGACTAGATAAAATCTTTCAGGAAGCCGGATTTGAATGGCGGGAACCGGGATGTTCCATGTGCCTAGCGATGAACCCCGATAAACTGCAAGGAAGACAAATCAGTGCCTCCTCCTCCAACCGCAACTTTAAAGGAAGACAGGGTTCCTCTTCCGGTCGTACATTATTAATGAGTCCGGCGATGGTCGCCACAGCTGCCATTAAAGGCGAAGTCTCTGATGTGCGCGAGTTACTGTAACCCATCTTGTAACAAAGAAAACTCTTTTAAACTTTCTTTTCTTTCCTTTGCGTCCTACCCTTCGGGAAGCCACTTCGTGTCTATGCGTTCTTTGCGGTTCGTTTCTTATAAAAATTATGGTGAGTGAAGTTAAAACAGTTTCAGGGCGCGGTATCCCCTTAGTGGGTAATGATATAGATACCGATCGCATCATTCCCGCGCGATATTTGAAAGCCGTTACCTTTGATGGGTTAGGTGAAGGCGCGTTTATTGATGACCGGACAGCACTTAAAGGTGAACATCCCTTTGACCAACCCCAGTACCAAGGGGCGAATATTTTAATAGTCAACCGTAACTTTGGCTGTGGTTCATCACGGGAACATGCACCTCAAGCGATCGCAAAATGGGGAATCCAAGCTTTAATCGGTGAAAGTTTTGCCGAAATCTTTTTCGGTAACTGTGTGGCAATGGGTATACCTTGTGTAACAGCCGATGCTGTTACTGTCAAACAATTACAAGATTTAGTGGCTGCTAATCCCCAAGCTGACGTAACAGTGAATCTGGAAACTTTGCAAGTACAAATTAGTGATTACACTGCCCCAGTTGCGATCGGTGAAGGGACAAGAAGCACATTTCTTTCTGGAACTTGGGACGCTTGCGGTCAGTTGGTAGCCAATGCTGACCAAGTTCGGGTAACGGCAGCAAAATTACCTTACGTAGGTTGGGGCAATTTTGCTGCAAGTTAGGATTTCCTTATTCTCTGGTTATCAGCCAGGGAATAAGGCACTTCCAAATAAAAAATATACTATCACTGTAGAGGCAGAGGGGCAGGGAGCAGGGAGCAGGGGGAGCAGAAATCGTGGTAAAGTCGAGAAATTGGATGATTTATTTTTTGAAGTTCCCTAAGAAAATGCCAAAAATTTTATAACCTCCATAAAAACATCAAAAATTGAAGCTTTTCGTGCTTGCAAAGAGCAATTCACCGCAAGCACAATGGAATATTCGGCAAGATGCCCACTCTACAAAATTGGATAATTTATTTTGTTGGAAATCCCTAATTCACAATCCCAAGCACACTAGCTCTGTTGAGCAACGCCAAGAAAAGCAATTTCCTCAACATTCAATACATTCAACGTGAACTGATCCCGCGTAATGGTGTAATTGTTGGAGCTGCCTAGAATGGTATAATCACTTTTGAAATCAGGCAAAATTAGCTTATCTGATCCCGATTCACCATTGATAGTGGCATTACCGTAACCAACATCAAATGTGTCGGAGCCACCTCCACCCTTAATCAAGACATCGGCAATAACACCTCCTTGGCCTAAAACGGGATTACCGTTAGCATCAATTCGACGAGCTTTGAAGTAATCGTTACCGTTTCTACCATCAATGGTGCCACCTTGGATACCAATGCTGGTGCCATAGCCAGTAAGGGTATCTAAGCCATCGCCTAATTTTATGATGCCACCGTTAACAATGCCTATACCTTCACCGGGCCCAAGCTCCCCAAAAGGGGTATCGTAGCTCCCTTTACCGCCCTTGCCGATACCAGTAATAGAATCGTTTCCTTGCCCTGCATCGATCACGCTACCCTTGCTGTTAGAGATGCCTATACCCCTACCTGCATTGAATGATCTAAAAGGTTCTAAACTTGCATTACTGCCGTTGCCGACACCAGTAATAGAATCATTTCCTTTCCCTCCACTAATCACGCTAGCACCACTGTTGAAGATGCCTGTACCATCTTCTCCAGTTCCACCATTTCCAGTTCCCTTAATAGAATCGTTCCCTTCTCCTCCATTAATATTGCTGCTGTCAGTGTTAGAGATTCCTACAGCAGGCCCCTCAAATACTGCAATTCCAGTTCCCTCGATAGAGTCGTCCCCTAATCCTCCATCAATGCGGCTATTCTGAGTATTATTGATGCCTGTAGCAGGTTTAAGGTCATCATTGGATACCTCGGCTCCCTTTCCGGTTCCGAAGATTAAATCTTTTCCATCTCCTCCATTAATGTAGCCGCCCTGAGTGTTAGAGATACCTATACCGCGTGCAGTCTCACCTCGATAGCCCTCACCGGCAGTGCCAGTGCCCTTGATACTATCGTCTCCTATCCCTGCATTGATAGTGCCAGTGTTAGCAATGCCTGTGCCTGCGCTAAAATTGAAAGTCTCGTTACTGCCGGTGCTAGTACCCTGGATAGTGTCATTACCTGCTTGAGTATCAATGATTCCCTTTTTTTGAACCTCAATTCCAATTGCTGGGAATGCATTATCCTCTTGTCCTATTACAAGATCGGAACCAGAAGTCCCTATGAATGGGGGTAAAGAAACGATTAGTCTGGGCATAATATAATTTTCCGCAATTGTGTGTGATGAAGTTTTAATCTCTGAAAGTCTTGCTCTTTGAGGAATAATTCTCTAAGTCAGAATTTCAGTAGATCGAAAAGTTTTGATATCCCCTTAAAGATGCGGGGTAAGCAACTATTCTGCTAACCATGACCTGACCATTGGGATTAAGAGAAGATTTGTGGCAAATAATACTTTATAAGCAGTAGTTTATAAACAACGGTTAGGCAATACCAGATCAAGTAAACGATATATTAATGTTCCTCAACCTAGTTAGTAACTGTTTAGTTTACGTTGGGCGCACAAACTTTATGCAGAACCTAGCAATTTTTTATAAAAGTTCATAAAAATGCTGCATAAGTCTTTTTTATATTTCTGAGAATAGATATACCTTTTTTACCGATGTGCAGAGATTATAGGCTTATTCGTCAATATCCTTTCCTCAACCCAACCTTGTATCTTAGAAATAGTAGTAGACCGTCCCAACCCCCTTAAGAGGATGTTTGAAAAGTGGTATCTTGTGCTTTTAATCACATTTTTACCCCCCTTAATCCCCCCTTATAAAGGGGGGAAACAAGAAAAATCTGGTTCCCTCCCCTTTATAAGGGGAGGGTTAGGGTGGGGTAAAAAATATGTGATACATGAATCATGACTTTTCAAACATCCTCTAAGGGTAAAATCCCCGTTACAAAACGAAATTGCGTTAGCAAGGTACGAGCATCATTGCCAATTACTTTAACGTGCATCGCCAATCAAGACAAACGGCGACCAATAAAAAGGATGACGATGGTCTGCAATTAGCTTTAACTTAGCTTTTTGCAAAGCTTCACCTTTCGTCATCCCCTGCTTGAGATTTTGATAAAAATCAACCATTAATTCCTGAGTTGCTTCATCATCAACCGCCCACAAACTCGCCATCACAGCTTTCGCACCAGCCCGCTCAAATATATAAGCAACTCCTGCAATTCCTACATCATTAAAATTAGTATCTACAGCAGTTTGACAGGCACTAAGAGTAATTAATTGTGTGCCTTGTAATCCTAAAAGAGCAGCATTAGCAATATCTAAGGGTTTGTCAGCAAATAATAATGTATTATTTTTTAAATCTACTTTTTTACAATTTTCAGTTTGAAAGCAGCCGTGAGTTGCTAAATGTAAAAACGAAAAGCGCAATGCTTGGGAGCTAAAGTTTTCCAAGGTAGCTTTTTTATGGATATAAACTTCACTGTCTGGCAGTATTTCTTTAATCTTTGTGACTTCTGCTTCAGCACCTGGGAGATTTTGCGGCTCACTGGTTACTGGATTACCAAATGCTAAAACAGCTTGTATGCGAGGTATGGCATTTTGCATACCTAGAGATTGTAAGGAATTATTGGAAATGCGAGTGAGATAGTTTACAGGATATTTTTGGATCAGAAATTGTTTAGTTTTATTGTCGTAAAGAGTCTCAAAAGGTAAATGGCGCAGTTTACCAGTAGCAATAATACTCAGTTGTTTAGGTGATAAAGTCTTAATTTCGCCTTCTATAGGACGAATGAGAATATCATAAAGTTCGCCGCCGGTTTCAAAGTAATCAGAATCACTATCGTCTTGTACCTGTTTTAAGTAATCGGCAATAAGTTTATTAAGCTTATTGGGTTCAAGAGATTTTTTAGTAACACTAAAATGACCTTTGGTGAAGATAAAAAAGGCTACATTATTAGGCATATCTCTCACATTAGTCAACAAGATAGGTTGAACTACAACTGTTCCTGCGGGGATGGAGGATGTAAGGTTTTTAATATCTGCGGGTGTAGTTTCAAATAGTTCTGCTACTTCAGGAAAACGGCGAGAGATACTTTCGGCTTCTGAGTAAACTTGTGTTTCTACTTGCCGAATTTTTTGGGTTAGGCTTTCGGATTGATCGCTTTGTAGTTGTTGTCGCAGTGCTTCTAATTGCTGATTTTTTTTACTCCAGTAGTCAAGAACTTTCTGTGCTTCTGGGTTGGCAACTTTGGCATTAATGAGGCGAGTATAATCAGCAAGATCGGCTGTGGTGAATAGGTTAACCCATTCAAAAGCTTGATCGTATTTTTTTTGATTAATCAGGACATCGACTAAAGCAGTAGCACTCCAACCGTTTTGCTGTAAAAACTTTTGGCGATTTTCTCGTTGCAAACCCCGACGCATTTGTAAGCTGATTTTGAGAGATTGCTCTAAATTAGTAATGGCTTGGGTTGGTCGATTTGTACTCTGGAAGAGTACACCAATATTACCCAAGGTGACAGCTTCACCAGAGCGATCGCCCACAGCCCGAATAAGGGGCAAAGCTTGGTTGTAAAATGAGAGTGCTTTTTGCTTTTCTCCTAAAGCGTCGTAGACTCCACCAATATTATTGAGTGTAGTGGCAACACCAGTGCGATCACCCACAGCCCGCCAAAGGGGCAGAGCTTGGTTGTAAAATGAGAGGGCTTTTTGCTTTTCTCCTAAATCGTAGTAGACTCCACCAATGTTATTAAGTGTACGAGCCTCACCAGTGCGATCGCCCACATCCCGAATAAGTGGCAGAGCTTGGTTGAAGTAATCGAGTGCTTTTTGCTTTTCTCCTAAAGCGTTGTAGACTACACCGATGTTATTGAGTGTAGTTGCAACACCTGTGCGATTGCCCACAGCCCGCCAAAGGGGCAGAGCTTGGTTGAAGTAATCGAGTGCTTTTTGCTTTTCTCCTAAATCGGAGTAGACTTGACCGATGTTATTGAGTGTAGTGGCAACACCTGTGCGATCGCCCACAGCCCGATATAGGGGTAGAGCTTGGTTGAAAAAATCGAGTGCTTTTTGCTTTTCTCCTAAAGCGGAGTAGTTAAACCCAAGTCCAAGCAGTACAGTTGCTTCAATTTTTTGGTCTTTGAGTTGTCGTGCAATGGTTAAAGCTTGCTGAAATATTTGTATTGCCTTTTGATGTTCCTGTTGCTGTGACAGCTTTATCCCTTGCTCTAGCAATCTTTCTGCTTCTTGCGATCGCGAGTTTTGAGTTTGTCCCCAAGTGGGTTGAGGCATCAGTATCAGTGTTAAAGGTGTTAGATAAAAACCCACAGCTAAAAGACTGGTAAGAAGTTTTTTCATAGAGTAGCGCAGAGGTAGCTGTTTTCAATTGGGTGTTAGCAGAAGCTCTTGTTACAAACTCACGATTTTTTGCTATAAACTCACGATTTTTCGTTACAAACTCACGATTTTCTGTTACAAACTCATGATTTTTCGTTAGTAATGTCGAAATAAGTAAGGGCGTACAGCTAGTTGTGCGCCCCTACATCTGAAATAATTCATGATTAATAAGGTTTTGCCAGAATAGTGATCGTTCTTTGTTGCGAATTGAACTGGATTTCATCTACCACATATTGCCGATTTCTCGCCACTGACTGAATACCCTGCAACTGTGCTGTAGTAACTACAGGTGGTTTGAGCTTTACCACCGCTTGACCCTGAGTAGAATTTTTGACGGTAAACGTATTTAGGGGTATACCACTCCAAGTTACTAGTTTACCTGTGGGGCGATCGCGCTCACCCCGAATAATTTGCCGCCCATTGCTTCTGTAAACTAACGCCCCATTCTTGAAGACTACTTTTTGAATTTGGCTCAGGGGAATTGTGGCAGTTTTGCCACTACGCTGAATTGATAGTGCTTCTTGCTGTGCATCAATTCCTGTTATCTGGCCACTACTTGACTCACCACCCTTAAAAATGACCTCTGCTAACTCTGGTAACGCTACTGGAAGTTCTAATTCATCTGCGTTGACTGGTGTCTGTGCCAACAATAAATTTCCCGTTTTGATATCTTGGCTAATTACAGGTTTAATGTTTCCGGCGATCGCTGCTGCCATTACTAAGATTGCCACAACCCATGTCTGGAAAAAAGCTTTCATGGCTTTAACAGTATATTTGACTATGTTTAAGTTTCTCATTAAACTTCAAAGGCAGATACTAAATTTCCGTAAAATTACAACTAGACAAGATCCCCGACAACTTTTATGAAGTCGGGGATCTGAACTTGAATTATCTCCCCTATGACTCAAGCTCCCAACCAAGAAACTAATATTTTAGGTAAATTCACAAGTGTACTGGGCTTGCTGGGTGCGGCGCTTTTCTTTGCAGGTTGGATTTACCGTTGGTCATATTTCTACTTTTTCCAACTAGAACTTAATACCCTCGATTTACCTGCACAGTCTTTTTTGATAGTTCCTCTGCAAATATTTCTTGGAGATAGTTGGGCAATATGCAAAACTGCGATCGCTTTTTTTATAGCTGCGATCGCAATTCAAGCAACGTTATGGTTAATTAAAATCATCAGTGATACGGTAGTCTCTGCAAACCAATTGTTACTAAATCGCATCATCTCTGCAACTCAACACAAACGCTCATGGACAGCTAAACAGCTTAAATCTATAGCTGAATTTAGTTCTGGGCAACTGCGCTCAGTTGAATTTCTGCGATCGCTAGTCAATGAAATAGTAATAGTATCTTGGGTATTAATTGTGATATTTTGGTTAGCTCGTTGGCAAGGCATTGCAGATGCCAGGCGAGACGCTGGTCAAAACTCTACTTTACCTGTTGTAGCCTTGATTACACCGGAAGAAAAGTTTGCTGTGGGACGCAAACTTGATGATATATTTGCCGATCCGTCATTGAAAGGTTATCGCATTATTGGCGATCGCGGTTTATTTGATGACTTGCGAGGCAGGGAAGATAATGATATCAGCAATCCAAAAGAGCCGAGAGTCTGGCGCTTACTCTTAGAACGTGGCGGCTGGATTTATTTGTTTCGAGCATTGCCCCCAAATGCAAAATCTGATGAGCTACCCTCAGTGTTGGCAATTCAAGAAAGTGATAAGGGACATATCATCATTCGCAGTCCAGAAGTTTCTAAAACTACTTCTCCTTAAAATATCTTGAATAAGTTGTTTAAATTTAGGTTAATAAAAAGTTATTTATTCTTAACCGCTGTTTTATAATTCCCCTTAACTACAGCAACTTGCTCAAGTTATCGCAGATTCAGGGGAAAAATTTGATGAACCAGGGGCAACGTACTCCTAAAACAAGGAGATATTTGACTGAATTAGTTCAGACTTATATTGTTCAAGCTTTACACACTGCCAGACAGTGGCGCGTGCAACTAATCCGATGGTTGTACAAATATTCTTCGTGGGGTGTTGCGTCTCTATTTTTGGTCGGACTTAGCTTGAGTATCGTGATGGCTGCTTGCTCTCCACGTAATATCGATAATACTGGTAGTGCTGGCGCAGCTTCCCAGAGTGATGTAAACCTAACGTTTGTTTCCTACTCGGTTACTAGTGCAGCATACCAGCAGATCATTCCTAAATTTATCGAACAATGGAAGAAAGAACATAACCAAAATGTCACTTTCAAACAAAGCTATGATGGGTCAGGTTCCCAGACTCTTGCCGTGATTGACGGTAAGGAAGCTGATGTGGTACACCTGTCACTTGCCCTTGATATTAACAAACTTGTTGAGGCAGGTTTTATTCAACCGGGATGGGAAAAAGAAGCGCCTAATGATGCAATTGTTACCAAATCTCTAAACGCGATCGCCATTCGTGAAGGTAATCCCAAAAATATCAAAACTTGGGCAGATTTGGCACGAGATGGCGTAAATGTGATGATGCCTGACCCTAGAACCTCTGGCGGCGCTCGCTGGAATTTCCTTAGTCTGTGGGGTTCTGTGACAAAAACCGGCGGAAGTGAAAATCAAGCGATAGACTTTATCTCCAAAGTTTATAATAATGCACCTTTGTTGCCCAAAACTGCTCGCAATGCCAGCGAACTGTTCTTCAAAGATGGTGAAGGTGATGTTCTGCTCAACTATGAAAATGAGATGATTTTATCGGCACAAAATGGTGAAAAAGTCCCATTTGTTGTGCCTGATGTAAATATCTCTATCGATAATCCTGTTGCTGTTGTAGATAAAAATGTCGATAAACACCGAACTCGCCCGATTGCCGAAGCGTTTATCAAATTTCTTTACACCCCAGACTCGCAACGAGAGTTTGCCAAATTGGGATTTCGTCCCGTTGACTTAACCATCGCCAAAGAAACGGCAGCCAATTTTCCCAAAATTAAAACTATATTCAAAGCTGAAGATTTAGGAGGCTGGGACGAGATTCAGAAGAAATTCTTTGATGAAGGTGCAATTTTTGACAAAATTCGAGCTAAAAAGTCTTAAAATTTTCGTTATCGAAACAGAATTCAGGAGTCAGCAGTCAGAATTCAGTTGGATATTGTGACAGAAATTGCAGATATCGCAGCGTCTCGTAGAGAGCGTCTTGATTCTGACCGGAGCTTTCGCAGTCTCCGGCTTTGCTCCTAAATTCTGACTTCTGAATTCTGACTTCTGAATTCTTCTTCAACCAATCATCTTCTCTAAAGCAATTTGCAAATCTTTTGTCAAATCGCTCACACCTTGTCTAGCCGCCAAGCGATCGCCCTGACAATTTTTCCAGCGTTCGGTTACTGAAATTGGCTCCCCTACAGTTATTTGTGTCTCTCGCAAACCTAACCGAGGTCGCCCCGGAAGTGTTGTATCCTGAATTCTAGAAAGCATATCGTATACAAGCAAAGCTGTTTCTGCAAACCGTTCTGCCGTCGGTTGTTCCTGAATATAAGTAGCTGTAACAGCAACAAAACTTTCCACTATCCGCATGTGGCGCATTCGCAAGTCTGCTTCTTGAGCAATCCAGTCTGCCAAGCCGCGTTTAAAGGGTGGTAAAGCATTGATATCTGGCAAATCTTCCCGATAAATGTAATTCCAGCCAGCCTCTTCCAAGCGGCGACAGCGATCAATGGGATTTCCCTGTGCTTGAACTCCAAAATATTGTTCGGCAACTTGTAAAGCCTTATCTAGCAAGCGATGAAGCCGAGCAATTAATACCTGATTCGGACTAGCAGATTCATCAGTTGAGATGGTTTTTGGGATGTCTTGATGATAGAAGCGACGATAAAATTCTTCCATCTCGGTAATCAGATATTCTGCCAATCTACAGAGGCGTTGATAGTAAATTTCTTTGCCATCGCCTTGCTCAATTTCCATTGGCGGCAAACCACTATCAGCTTCTAACTTACTTAAGAGCCAATCCAGTTTAGACCAAGGTGGTTCAACGTAGCGATATTGGATAGCGATCGGCACAATAATTACAGTCTCAGTCCGATTAGCTTTTTGCAAGTCTTCTACACACCAGAACCCCATTTGAGCAACACCAGGTTCTAAGGGGCTAACAATACCACTATGACCATTAGTACCGCCTTCTGGTGCTACTGCGATCGGTAGTTCACCATTAGTAAACAACTCCCGTGCAGTTTGAATAGCTTGGCGATCTAGTCGTCTACCGCGATGAACTGGCACACCTCCTAACCGAGAAAACAACCAACCCAGCCACTTCCCAGCCCAAACCGTCATACCGCGATCGTAGAGGAAATAGCTGTGGACAAGCGATCGCAGTGTAATACCTTTCTGACGAGCAACCTGTGGCACAATGCGCGAAAGCAAATACAGCATACACAGGGGATCTTCCACCTCTGGATGGCGAAATGCCAGCAAAAAGCGAATTTTTCCAGCCTGGAATTGTTGATAAAGTTCAGCTAACACCTCAACATTCTTGGCTTCAACACGCACAATACCAGCCGTTAGCCAAGGGCGAGTGCGGAACCGTAGTGCGATCGGCAGTAACCACCGAACAATTTGGAGTACCAGCGAGTTCAACCGTTGGGGAATGAATTTTAATGGTGGTTGAGTAGACTGAATCGATCTAGGCAAGTCGCTCTCCAGATTGTATTTCTAGCGATTGTACAACGTGGGATATTGGTTTTGCGTCAACCCGTAGCTATTTGTTGTTAAACATCCCTCAGATTTACCTTTCCAACCATAGAACTACGTGCGATCATTAGTAGAGAGTATCTCTCCCAATCATTATTAAGTTAGGGTCTTTATTTGCTTGTTTGACGATATTTTATACTGAAAATAGTAAAACCCTTATAGAATAAATATTCTTAAAAGTTTCATAATAAAACCCCTCCCAGAACTTTTTGGGAGGGGCTTTACAAACATTTAATAGTGAAATTTTAAAATACTATTGACCATTTGTACCTAGTTGTTCTGTAGAATATCGCACTATATTGGATTGAGTAGCCAGTGTTCCGTTTGTTAGAGCAGTAGCACCCTGTTCTGTGCCTATTATAAATGCCTGACTACCAACACCATCATTGAGTGTTCCGTTTGCTAGAGCAGTAGCACCCTGTTCTGCACTTCCTATAAATGCTCCTCCAACTACTGCCATTGAATCAGAATCACTTAGTTCTTCAAACAGGTTTGTTTCGATTTGGTTAGCCATGATGCCTCTAAGTACTTATGAATAATGATTGCGTACTAAAAAATAGTTTATGTTAGCCTGCTTGTTATCAAACTCACATTATTGCCATAAACAGGCTAATTATAGCCATAAACACCCTAATTATTAAGTACGACTTTAGATATATTATTTTACTTTTTTGATAAATAAATTTTTAGGTACTTGTCCAATATCACCAATACCGCTCTGTTTACTCCAATACTACTATTACTTAAAAGCAAAGCTACCAATAGAACGTTTGATACAGAGGGGATAAGGGGGAACAAAAAAATTCCCCAATATTTTCGCCTCCACTGAACGAACCACCTCACGCTTTGCTGGCATTGCCTAAGATTCATATTTGATGTTTTTTGTCAATTCGTAAGTCCTATGGATGTTTAGGAAAATTTCGGAATAAATAGACCAATACTGCTAAGTTCAATACAAGAATCAATATTTTTATAGGAGAAATACCCCGAATTAATTCATAAATCTCTGGTGGAATACTGATACCCACAAGTCCCAACACCAAGACATGTGCCCAACGCTTTTCGTACCATAAACCAACGGCTTCAATACTAGTAACAATAGCATAGACTCCTGTTCCAATACCGCTAAATGCCAAGGTTCGGGGATTTAAATTGATAACTTTCTTTAAAAGCCAATCAATAATTATCGATTTACCTTCTAAAACATAGTTTTCTGAAAACACCTCTAGAGCTTGGTAATTTTTTAATGTCAATAATAAAGCGATCGAAGTAACCATAAGCAACAATGCGGCAAATGATTTGTAAAGAACAATTGCCACTAAACCCAATGGACGCTTTTTCAAACAACCTCCTATATAGATATAGCAATCTTATTTGATTTTTGAACTTATTTGCGTGGTGCGCGATAGGCAGGGAGTAGGGAATCAGCCTTTTCCAGTTGAGGGCGAGTTCTTTCACCCAATCAATCGGAGTTCTATAGAACCCAAACTTTGATTGACTTGTATGTGCGTAGGCCAGCAAAACCGCAGCGATCGCAAATTAAGATAAATTATATCCAATGGAGATTAGCGGACTCGAACCGCTGACATCCTGCTTGCAAAGCAGGCGCTCTACCAACTGAGCTAAACCCCCATAAAATTGAAGTAGTAGGTAACTTTGGTTGCCGTTGTTATTGTAACTTATATTGTTCCATTACCAAAGGGATGAAGCCAGAAAATATCCAAGTTGTTGCAGCACTGTATAAATTCGTCAAGCTCCCAGATTTTGCCGAGAAGCGAGAGCCTCTGCTGTCTTACTGCCAAACGCAAGGTGTGAAGGGGACAATTTTGCTGGCGCAAGAAGGCATTAACGGTACAATTGCCGGTTCGCGTCAGGCGATTGATTCTGTTCTCTGCTTTTTGCGTACTGACCCTCGTTTAGCAGACCTAGAATACAAAGAGTCTTATACCGAAACTCCCCCTTTTGAGCGAATGAAGGTGCGGTTGAAGCAAGAAATTGTTACTTTGGGATTGCCTGAAATTGACCCAAATGAACAAGTTGGCACTTATGTCAATCCTCAAGAATGGAATGATTTGATTTGCGATCCAGAAGTAACCGTGATTGACACCCGCAATGATTATGAGGTGAATATCGGTACTTTCCAAGGAGCAGAAAATCCTCAAACTGCCTCATTCCGGGAATTTCCTGATTATGTGCTACGCCATCTCGACCCAATTAAACACAAAAAGGTGGCTCTGTTTTGTACAGGCGGAATTCGCTGTGAAAAAGCTTCATCCTTCATGCTTGCTCAAGGCTTTGCAGAAGTCTATCATCTCAAAGGCGGTATTCTCAAGTATTTAGAGGAAGTTCCAGCACAGGAAAGTTTATGGGAAGGGGAATGTTTTGTCTTTGACGATCGCATAGCTGTCAGTCATGGGTTGGAGGAAGGAAGTCATGAGCGATGCTTCTGTTGTGGATATCCAATTTCTGAATCAGATCAGGTGTCTCCAAAGTATGAACAAGGTATCTCCTGTCCCTATTGTTTTGATAGCCTCACTGATGAAAAAAGAGCGCGTCAGCAGGAAAAATGGCGGCACTACCAAACCCAAGTTCTTAATTCCAAAAATCGGGATGGAAGTTAAAGAAGAATTCAGAATCCAGAATTCAGAATCCAGAAGCTTCAGTTAAGGATAATTCAGGATTTAAGGGCAATATTACTGTAAATGTAGTACCGATTTCAATTTGACTTGTGACGCTAATTTGACCTCTGTGAGCATCAACGCACCTTTTAACGATTACTAACCCTAATCCTGTACCCTGAATTGATTGAACATTTGAAGCTCGGTAAAATGACTCAAAAAGTCGCGCTTGGTCTGGTGCAGGAATTCCTATACCTTGATCTTGAATATGAAAAATTGCTACTTGAGCAATCGGGTCGCAGATTAAATCAAACTGAATCTTCCCACCTTCTGGAGAATATTTAACTGCGTTTGAGAGGAGATTTTCAAACAGGTAATGCAAGAGTCCTTCATCCATTACGGCATTGGTGCGATCGCTATGACAAGTAAAAACAATTTCATACAGCCTATGTTCAACAATAGAAAAATCTTCGATTAACTCTCGACAAAATTGTTCTAAGTTAATTGGTGCAGGGTTGTATACGAGTTTTTCTGCTTCCGCTCGACCCATAAACAAGACTTCTTCCATGAGTTTTTCTAGAGATTGCACAGCACCTTGAATTCGCTTTAAATAAATGGCTCTTTTCGCATCTGTCAAATTTGCTCCTTGCATTTCTATGAGTTCTACTGCTGTTTGAATAACAGTTAAAGGATTACGGAACTCATGAGATACGGTAGAGATAAATAAGGACTTGAGACGATTAAGTTCTTGCTCTTTCTCCAAGGCTTGCTCTAGAAATTTTGTTTGGCGTCGTTCGCTAAGATCCCAGAAAACAATTACTACACCATCTATCTGGTCAAGTCGTCGCTTTAGTGGTGAAGCACTATCACCAATTGGAACTCTTTTCCCTTCTCTTGTAATTAGAGATGTGAATTCCCCTAAATAAACAACCTCTTGATCCCGCAGTACTTTTGTTACTGGGTTTTCTAATGTAGTTCCTGTAAGCTCATCGACAATATGAAAAATTTTCGCAGCCTCATTTCCTAAAGCATCTTTTTGCTGCCAGCCAGTCAACGCTTCAGCTGCGGGATTCATAAATGTTATTATTCCCTGCTCATCTGTAGCGATTACAGCATCACTCATTGAGTTTAAAAGGGTTGCTAACTGATCTCGATTCTCTCGCAGTTCACGCTCTAATTGATGTTTTAGAAGACCGATTTCGATCGCTATTCTTAAATCTTTTATAGTAAAGGGTTTAACGATATATCCAAAAGGTTGGGTAATTTTAGCTCTTTCTAAAGTATGATCGTCACCATAAGCGGTTAAAAAAATTACAGGAACGTCTAACTGTTCACGAATAAGACCGGCAGTAGTAATACCGTCTATCTCACCTTTAAGAATAATATCCATTAATACAAGTTCTGGTTGAGTTTCCGATGCCTTAGCAATGGCAACTTTTCCCGATGAAGCTGTACCCGTAACAATGTATCCTAGTTGTCTGAGTTGGCTGGCAATAGTTCTAGCCACAATCACTTCATCTTCAACGACTAAAATCCTAGCTTGGCCCATTTGGTATTTACTAATGCAAAGTTAACTGCGTGAATTTAATTTTGAATACTGTTCCGTGATTGCGTTCTAGAGTAATGTCGCCTTCAAGCTGTTCTGTAACCAAGTCATACACTAACGACAGTCCCAAAGAATCAGTAGTTGTCCAATCTAAATTATCTGGTAAACCGATCCCATTATCTCGGATAGTCATCTCGATACTATTATCAACATTACGTAAAGCAATGCTAATTATGCCTGCTTGTTGGTTAGGAAAAGCGTGTTTGAGGGCATTGGAGATTAATTCGTTAATAACTAGTCCACAAGCAATAGCTTGGTCAGCATTCAAGCTAACTGAATCTATATCGGTTTCTAGAGCGATTTTTCCAGGGTATATTTGATAGGAAAATAGTAAACTTGCTGCCAAATTCTCGATATAGTCAGCAACATCAATTTGTCCAATGTTAGCGGAAGTATATAAATTTTTATGGATTAGAGATATTGACTCAATCCGGTTCTGACTTTCTCGAAGAGCTTTGATGGCTTCTGGATCTTTGAGTGTTTGAGACTGGAGTTGTAATAAACTGGAGACAATTTGCAGATTATTTTTGACTCGATGATGAACTTCTTTTAATAAAACTTCTTTTTCAGCCAAGGCATTTTTTAACTTTACTTGAGCTTTTTGTCTTTGAACAAGTTCAGTTTGAGCTTGCTCAAGGATGCTGGATTGTTGAATTGCGATCGCTAATTGGACTGTTAATTGATCGAGCAAATCTAATTGATTTTCTTCCCAGTGGCGGAAACCAGAGCATTGGTGAGCAATCAGTAAACCCCAAAGGTGAGAGCCTAGATTTTGAGAGCTTACTTCTAGTAAGATGGGCACGACTAAATTTGCTTTGACTTCAAACTGTTCTAACAAGCGAATATGGCAATCACTTAATCCTGCTTCATAAATATTAGCGATCGCTCTTTTACGTCTTTGATAATACTCCACTCCTGCGCCTGTTTGAAAACATGTATCATGAATCTGGACACCTAAAGAAGCAGTCCATCCAGGTTCCACCGATTCCGCCACAATTGTGCCGATCATCTCTGGGTCAAACTGATAAACTACCACTCGATCAACCCCAAGTAAATCTCGCACTTCTTCAACTGTTGCATTCAGGATATCTTGGAGATTCAATGATTGACGAATCCGTTGAGCAACAGTTCGCATCAATTGCTCTCGCTCTGCTTGGGCTTTGAGAGCCTGTTCAGTTCGCTTACGTTCTGTGATGTCTTGCCCAATACCGATAATTTGACCGTTGGAAAGTTTAACATTAGTCCAAGATGTATCCAATAAACGACCATCTCGTACCTGAGTTCTAAAGTCACCCCAGTTGCGTTGTGCAGACTGAATAAAATTAATTACATATTGTCGATATTCAGGATTTGGATATAGCGCTTCTAGGACATCGCCACCTTGGAAGTCTTGAAATTTCCAGCCTAAAACATTTTCCCATTCTTGGTTCACCCATTGAAGTTGACCATTGGTATCAAAAAGTGCAATCATCAACGGTATACTTTCAAAAACTATCTGCAAAAAGTTATTTTGCTCTTGAAGTTTTGTTTCTAAATTTTTGCGTTTTGTAATATCATAAAAGACCGTTAAAATCGCTGCTTCATTATTAAAATTTAAATATTGCAGTGAAGCGATCGCCCAAAAACAAGTTCCATCTGCTCTTTTTAATTGAAGTTCATAGTTATGAACAAAGTCATGTTGATTCAAGGCTTCTAATAGTAACTTGAAATCGGCTGATTTATAGTATAAATCTAAAACTTCTCGATTAATGAAATCTTTTCCTGAAAATCTAAAGTTTTTAATGAATTCTGGATTAGCATATAATATCAAATTGTTAGATACGCTCGAAATAATTAATGGAATTGGGATGGCTTCAAAAATGACTCTAAATCTCGCTTCACTTTCTTGAAGTTTTCTTTTGATTCGTTTATGTTCTGTTATATCTTGTATATTAACCAACCGAGCGTTATAACTGGCATAGTCTATTTTATGTGTGATAATTTCAACATCAATAATCTCTCCAGATTTTCGCCGATGTTGCCATTGTCCAGAAAAATGTAAGTTAGACTGCCTTTCTCTTAAATATTCTATGAATATAGGCACATCTTCTAAAGGGCGAATATCAGTTATTCGCATTTGCAAAAACTCTTCTCGTGAGTAGCCATAGTGGACAACAGCAGCTTCATTTACATCTAAAAATCGCAGATTATTCTGGTTATATACCCACATTGGGTTAGGATTTTTAGAGAAAAAAAGATTAAAACTCCTTTGACTATCATCAATAACTTTTTGCCGATGTAACTCTAAATATCTGATTACTTGTCTAGCTAACTGCTGTAAAGCTACTTGCTCTTTAACACCCAATCTTCGCGGTGCAAAATCAATTACACAAAGACTACCTAATACAAAGCCGTTGGAGGTAATTAGAGGAACACCTGCATAAAACCGGAAATAATGATTTGATGTTACAAAGGGATTTGTCGCAAACCGTTCATCTAACAAAGCGTCCGGGATGATTAATATTTTGTTTTGTAAAATAGTATAATGACCAAAAGAAATGCTTCGAGGAACTTCCGCTATAGTTACCCCAATTTTTGACTTGAACCATTCCCGTTCTGCATCAACTAGGCTAATAAGAGCGATTGGTGTTTCACAAAGATTAGCAGCTAGTTGAGCTAATTCATCAAAAATTTCTTCTGGTGGTGTATCTAAAATTTGATACTGATTAAGCACTTCTAAACGCTGGCTTTCATTCTCTGGAGATAGCATTAGGGGTTGTGTAAAAAAACTAATTTTTAGTACTAGATTTCATTTGCTGTAATCTAAAAATATAATTAATTTTCTGTAAAGTATGCAAATATTATGATGTATTAAATTTGCCTGCAATTTCAATGTGGAATAGCTGATAATTTCTCGATAAAAAACCTTAAGAGCAGCATCTACGCTCTTTGATACTTAGAAGTAAAAAATAAGTATTTGTATTTAAAGAGACTTACCAAAAAAGTATATGTTGCTTGAATCTTCATAGGAATCTGGCACTGTAAAGTATGTTTGATAGTTTACACTAAGCAAGGATAACTTGTATATATACGCAAAGAACACAGAAAAACTCTCTGCATTCTTTGCGCCTCCAGATTATTTTTATCTTGGGCGTCCCAATGTAGTGATATAGAGAACAGCTTCATCAGTAGGGATACCCAAAACTTCATTTACTTGGTCATCAAAGAAACCACCAATACCACTAACGCCTACATTTAGGTGTATAGCTGCTAAATTTAAGCGTTGTCCTAAATGGCCTGCATCCAGATGTAAGTAACGGTAAACGCGATCGCCATATTGTGCGATCGCAGCTTTTAAATCGGCTGTATGGAAAAGCACTGCTGCTGCATCCCGCCCCAATTCTTGCCCCAAACAGAGAAAATGTAACTCTCGCCGAAAGTTTTTAAAACGAATTTGGCGTAATTCTTGGGCTTTGGGTGCGTAATAATAACAACCTGCATCCAATCCTTGAACTCCGGAAACAGCAATAAATGTTTCTATTAAATTTAAATCAAAGTAATCTGGAGAAATATCTAAACTTTGGTCAATGTAATTTTGCGGTTGGTAAGTGAAATCGAGTAAACCCTTTAATTCATCGAAAGTTAAATCATCACCATTATAAGCGCGGGTAGAGCGTCGCTTATACATAGTGGTTTCCAATTCTGATAGCTTTTGTCCCCAATCTATAGGCGCAGTGGTGGTAGGAATTTTCAAACAGAAAGGAAAGTTATATTTATCCTCTAAAGATTTTTCTTGTTTAATAGCTGGTAGATTAAGATTGCCAGTTACACCTGATTGGATCTGGGTGTGTCGATGGAAATATGTCAGCAATTCACCATCGGGAATTTCGGGATAACTGGTTTCGGTGGTAGAAGGTAAAGCAGTACATCCTAATGGTAAATTTTGATTGACATCTAACAAATCTGCCAGAGGTAAAACAGCGATCGCACCTTCTTGTTGTGGATCAATATAAAGCAGATCGTTTACCGATTCATCCACAAAACCGCCGATTAAATGGGGGCGATAGTCAGTAATCGCACCAGCTAACTCGATATTGCCCAACAGGTGTCCCGTATCTAGAAAAATCCGCCGATAAGCCCGATCTTCATAGCGCCACGCAGAACGATAGAAAACCGCAGTCACAATAATTGCTAGTTGAGTATTTTCTAGGGAAGGATGCCAGAAACAAGCTGATTGGAGATTTTGCCAAACATCACTTTCCCAATAATGCATGAGAGAATGAGTCCGACACTGGTAGTTATATAGACCAGGTGGCAATAACGCCGTACCACGAGAAACCACATACACCTCAGCCGGGTATAATCCGCCTGCACTGGGAGCAGCACGTAAATACACCGCGCTACCCATAGAAGGCATTTTCGCCGTCAATCCATAGCTGCGAAACAGCAGGCGTGAAAGTCTTTGCCACCATTGAGCGTCTGGGTTATTAGCAAATCCCTCTGTTTTTTCTTGGATATAGGGTTTGAGATCAAAAGTATAGCCAATTTTGTACTCTTTGAAAGGCACTGGTTGTTTAGCCCAGTCTAACTGCTGACTTTTGGAGGCGAGAGTCTCAGGGTTGTATTTAGTCCGTTCGTGGTAATGCTGGGCAATTGATTGGTGTAATTCTGGCATAGTACTTTTAATATCCTTGGGGCATCCTTTTTTTGATCTTGGCATTCTTCAGCCTCATTGTTTCGTGTCAATTCGTACAATCCTCATAGTCATAAAGTGGTAATTGGTAACAACTGGATTGGGCGATGGGGCATTGGGCATTGAGGAGGCAGGCGTTAACTTAACCGTATTGAACTATAAACCTTTATATTGAAGATTATGTGGCGCTTCGATTCATGGCAAATCGCTGACCTTAATCTGCCACATTCAACACTAACTCTATGCTGATTAATCGCAAGAGGATCGTAGACTATGACCGAGACAGTACAGAAACTTAGGCTTGAACTATCTCAGCTATCTATGCAAGAACGTGCAGAGCTTGCTTACTTTTTGATCCACTCTTTAGATCAAGATTTTGACGATAACGCGCAATTTGCTTGGGATGTTGAGTTAACGAGAAGAATGGAAGAGATTAGTAGTGGAACAGTTTATGGTGAACTGTCAGACAAGGTATTCACTGAACTGCGAGAAAAGTACTCGTGAAGCAGATCATTATTCACAGTGAAGCTGAGAGCAGAGCTAGATAATTCAGTCGCCTACTACGAGAGGCAAAAGGCTGGCTTAGGGCTAGATTTATTATCTGAAGTGGAGCAGGCTATTGGCAAAATTCAGCAAAACCCAAGCATAGGAACGCCGTACAAAATTGCCGAGTTGCGTCGCCACGTTCTTCAGTGTTTTCCCTATCTCATCTTCTACGCAGAGTTCGAGGAGTTTATTTGGGTCGTTGCAATAGCTCATGGAAAGCGTAGACCAGATTATTGGAGGAAACGACAGGTTGAATGATACTTTAGAGGACAAAAAATAAACTTATTAATTTATCTTAACTTTTCACAACCGCCGAATTGCAATTTCCAACCCTTCACATACACCGCTAAGAAAATCTAAATTTAAAGTAGCGATCGCATCACTAGCTTTGTGATAATGGGGATTTCGCAAGAATGCCGTATCTGTCACCATCATTGCCGGATAGCCCAAATCCCAAAAAGGGGCATGATCGCTAAGTCTGGTTTGGGGAACTATTAAACCCCGATTCGGCACAGGTAGCCATTGACTAGGTACGCCAGCTTTGCGAATATTACGGCTCATGCCAATTAAGTCAGGCAATGTCCGCAAATTACCAATTAAAGCAATAAAATCGCCTCTGTCTGGGTAGAAGCGTTCCAAAGGAGGGGGGTAACTTTGGGAACCAGGCGTAGAATCGGTATAGCCCAGCATTTCTAGGGAAATCATTAAGCGTAGCTGTTGCTTTTGTTCGTGCAACAAGGCTGCATAATCGGCACTACCCAGTAAGCCGTATTCTTCCATGTCGAAAGCAACTAGCCTTAAAGGATATCTTATAGCTTGGGCAGCAAACTTTCTGGCTAATTCCAGCAACACCGCCACACCGGTGGCATTATCATCAGCCGCTACTGTTCCCGGAACGCCATCATAATGAGCGCCAATTAAAATCGGTGGCAAATCCTTTTTTTGTCGTTGCCCTTGGGAGGGTAAATTTAATATCAAGTTCTTACAAGCTTTACCCCTGACTTCAAAGGTGTGGATTTCCACACTCCCCCATTGGGAAAATTGCTGGCGGATGTATTCTTGGACAAAAAAATGTCCAGCCGTTGCCATGTAAGGATCGCGTTCTCGCGCGATCGCAGCCAGGGAAGTTTGTAATCGCTCTGTTAAATTCAAATGTTTAAAATAGTGGCAATATTAAGGTTTTCAGGCACTCAAACAAGTAAAGCAAGTATTATTAAGAGTGCATTTACAAACTTGCAGATACAGTACATAGAAAGGATAACAAGAATTTAGGCTGCTTGGACATACCAATCATCGTCAATGCTATCCTAGTCTTGCAACTATCTGCTCTAGCTGAACTTCTTAGCTTATTGCCTTAATGATGACTATTATACCATTGAGGTGTTTTCATCCAATAGCACAAAGCTAGAGGTAGTTCTGCCCAATCATAATAAATATATAAGTAAGACACTTTAGGAGAAGAGTAACGCATGGGCAAGGTAGTCGGCATCGACTTGGGTACAACCAACTCAGTAGTCGCCGTTATGGAGGGTGGCAAGCCGGTGGTGATTGCCAATGCAGAAGGAATGCGAACAACCCCCTCCGTAGTTGGCTTCAGCAAAGAAGGCGAAAGGGTAGTTGGGCAAATGGCACGGCGACAAACCGTCCTCAATCCACAAAATACTTTTTTCGCAGTTAAACGCTTCATTGGGCGCAAGTATGGCGAACTTAGTCCAGATTCTAAGCGTGTACCCTACACCATCCGCAAAGACGAAGTAGGCAATATTAAAATTGCCTGTCCCCGGCTCAATAAGGATTTCGCCCCAGAAGAAATTTCGGCAATGGTGCTGAAGAAATTGGCCGACGATGCTAGTCGCTATTTGGGTGAACCAGTAACAGGGGCAGTAATTACAGTACCCGCTTATTTTAACGATTCTCAACGGCAGGCAACCCGCGATGCTGGCAGAATTGCCGGTTTAGAGGTGCTGCGGATTCTCAATGAACCGACTGCTGCATCTTTGGCTTATGGATTAGATCGGGGTGACACGGAAACTATTTTAGTATTTGACTTAGGTGGCGGCACTTTTGACGTATCGATTTTAGAAGTAGGCGATGGGATATTTGAAGTTAAAGCTACCAGTGGAGATACGCAACTTGGTGGTAACGACTTTGACAAAGTAATAGTAGATTGGTTAGCAGAACAGTTTCTGGAAGCCGAAGGGGTAGATTTAAGACGCGAGAGACAATCTTTACAACGTCTGATGGAAGCGGCGGAAAAAGCCAAAATTGAGCTTTCTGCTGTCAGCGTCACCGAAATTAACTTACCTTTTATTGCTGCCGATCAGGAAGGCCCCAAACATCTCGAAACTCGTCTAACGCGTTCTCAATTTGAAGGCTTGTGTGGTGATTTGGTGGGGCGATTGCGGACACCAGTGAAACGCGCCCTCAAGGATGCCGGACTCTCATCCAGAGACATTGAAGAAGTGGTGCTAGTTGGGGGTTCTACACGGATGCCAATGGTGAAGCAGCTAGTACGGGACTTAATTGGCATAGAACCTAACGAAAACGTTAACCCTGATGAAGTAGTGGGAGTGGGTGCAGCAATTCAAGCAGGCATTCTTGCAGGCGAACTTAAAGATGTGCTGCTTTTGGATGTTACACCCCTTTCTATGGGATTGGAAACCATTGGCGGCGTGATGAAAAAACTCATTCCCCGCAACACCACTATCCCAGTTCGTCGTTCTGATATTTTTTCTACGTCCGAAAATAACCAGAATACTGTGGAAATCCACGTAGTCCAGGGCGAACGGGAAATGGCAGCAAACAATAAGTCTTTAGGACGTTTCAAGCTGTACGGGATTCCACCAGCGCCACGAGGAATTCCCCAGATTCAAGTGTCATTTGATATTGATGCTAACGGTATTTTACAGGTAACAGCCTTAGATAGAACCACTGGGCGAGAACAGAGTATCACTATTCAAGGCGCTTCCACCTTGAACGAGTCAGAAGTGAATCGGATGATCCAGGATGCTCAGAAATACGCCGATGTCGATCGCGAACGTAAAGAACGGGTAGAAAAGCGGACTCGTTCAGAGGCGTTGATTTTCCAAGCAGAACGACAGCTTAGAGAAGTAGCACTGGAATTTGGTATGCAGTTTGCCCGAAACCGCCGCCAAAGAATTGATAATATTTGCCGAGACTTAAAAGAGAGTCTTAAGGAAAATAGCGATCGCGGTATTGACCAAGCCTACGCCGATTTGCAAGATGCTCTCTATGAGCTAAATCGGGAAGTCAGGGAAACTTATGCTGAAGATGAAGATGACGACTTGTTTGGTACAATCCGTGACATCTTTACTGGTGATAAAGATAAAGAACGCGACTTTCCCAGAGATACATATCGGGAACGCGACTCATATAGTAGGGACTATGGCAGAGATTACGGTAAAGACTATGGCAAAGACTATAGTCGAGATCGTTCTTCCTCCTATGAAAGCCAAAGCCGTCCGCCACGCAAATCCCGTCCTAGCTACCAAGATAACTGGGATGACGAAGAAGACAATGATTGGTTGTAATACTTTTAATAAAAGCGAAAAGTGAGGAGTGAGGAGTTAAAAATTAAATCTTTCAACTCCTAACTTCTGTACAGACGCGATCAATAGCGTCTCTACTCCTAATTAATCCAAAATTCAAAATCTAAAATTTAAACAACTGACTATGCAAAATTTGTCTAATTTCCGCGATTACTACGAGATTTTGGGAGTATCTAAAGACGCCTCTGGTGAGGAAATTAAAAAGGTTTATCGGCGTTTAGCAAGACAATATCACCCCGATCTCAATCCGGGTAACAAAGAATCTGAGGAAAAATTTAAGGATATTGGCGAGGCTTATGAAGTTCTTTCGGACTCAGCCAAGCGATCGCAGTACGACCAGTTTAGCCGCTACTGGAAACAAAAAGGCTTTGCAGGCAACAAACAGACACCAAAGGCTAAAACCTGGCAGAGTGG
This sequence comes from Nostoc sp. CmiVER01, assembly GCF_034531135.2. Lineage (NCBI taxonomy): Bacteria > Bacillati > Cyanobacteriota > Cyanophyceae > Nostocales > Nostocaceae > Nostoc > Nostoc sp. CmiVER01. The sequence goes on along the minus strand of NZ_JAVRBU020000016.1, from coordinate 64,522 downwards.
CGCTAGCGATCGCAACGGCAATCAAGACGTAGATCCAAGCCAATTCTCTGATTTTGAAAGCTTTATTAATCAAGTTATCGGCGTCAAAAATAAAAATACGGCAAGTAAGTCTAATAATGGCAATAATACTGATCCGTTTCGTTCCCCCAGAACAAAAGTCGCCTACACAGTTAGCACCCCACCTCGCACTACCCGTCGAGACATAGAAGCTAGATTAACGCTCCCACTAGAAAAAGCTTATCAAGGCGGTAATGAACGCATTCGTTTGGAAGATGGGCGATCGCTAGAAGTTACTATGCCTCCAGGTATGGTAACAGGTCAAACTATCCGTTTGCGAAACCAAGGGGTTGGTGGTGGCGATTTATACTTGAAAATTACCGTCACTCCTCATCCATTATTTAAGCTAGATGGTTTAAATATCCTCTGCCAAGTACCAGTTACTCCCACAGAGGCAGTTTTAGGAGGACAGGTAGAAGCACCAACTCTCGATGGCCCTGTAAAAATGACCATCCCTCAAGGAGTTAGGTCTGGTCAAAAATTCCGGCTAGGGAATAAAGGCTACCCCAGCGATGACGGTAAACGTGGCGATCAATTAGTAGAAATTCAAATAGTTACCCCGAAAAATATTAGTCAAGAAGAACGAGAACTGTACGAAAAGTTACGGCAAATTGAAACCTTTAAACCCCGTGCTGATTTACTGAGTTAGAGATGAAATAGCATATCCAGCTATTGACCAAAATAATTTGTAAATAATGATATAAGTTCCTTAATTTATCAATGGAGAAAAAATGTAATCAATATTTTAAGCCCTCTGATTTATTTGTAGGGAGTTAAATATGAATTACGAATTATTTTGACCTCAACCTTCATCTTGAAAAATAGTTTCTATATCTTGTGAGCCGTGCAATATACGTACAATTTCTATACCTTCGTCTATTGGTCGATAAAAAATTAAATAATTTTTTACCGGAAAACTTCGCAAAAAAGGTACTAATTCAGATCGTTCTCTGCCCATTTGGGGAAATTTAGCCAGTTTTGGAAAGCTTTCTCGCAGAGTATCAAAAAGTCTATTAGGAACTTTTAAATTATTTGGCGCTACATATTTCCAGATATTTTCAATATCTTACGCTGCTTGAGTAGAAATCCGAAATCGACTCATAGAGAATCGCTGTCAGCCAATTTTTCCTGCCCTCGTGCTTTAATATTTGCAAAAAAAGCCGAAAGTGACTCGTCATTATATTCAGTATACTGACCGCTCTCAAGTTGCTTAATCCCAATGCCAATCTGAGTGCGTAACGCTTCTAGCTTAAATTTTTCGAGTTCTTCCTCAAGATGAGCGAGTTTATCTATCATCTGCTGAAACGCTTGCGCTTCATGTACCACAACCTCCGCTTTTCCATTTACAGTTAGTACAAGTGGCGACTTTGTGGACTTGATCCGCTCTAGGTAATCCTTGGCATTGCGTTTGAAATCGGTGAGAGTTTGAATATTTTCGAGATTAATTTTGATATCCATCGCATCTAATTCAATGCTTTATAAAATATTTTATCAAATACTTTACCTGCTCTGTCTTCTTCCGGCTTCGCCAATCACAAAGGATTTAGAATATAAAAAATATCTTTGAGCAAGGTGACTCAAACAGCCGTGAATCAAAACGGGGCAATGCCACAAAGCAGTAAACCAACTTATTACTCCCTGCTAGGACTGCATCCCTCGGCATCGGTAATCGACATTCGTCGCGCTTATCGGCAACTGAGCAAACGCTATCATCCTGATACTACAGACTTGCCTACTGCGATCGCCACTCTCAAATTTCAGCAAATCAACGAAGCCTACGCGACCCTTAGCCATCCAGAACGGCGGTTGAGCTACGATTTCAAAATTGGCTATTCTCGCTTTGCGGTGATTCAACCACCTCCTGACTTGAACCATCCCGTCTCGCGTCATGACTGGTCAAAATCAGCTTACCTCGATCCTAGCGATCGCCCCCTCTCATCTGGCGAAATTTTTGCTTTATTTATGCTGGTGTTGACATTTGTAGGTTGTCTGATACTAGCAATTGCCATTGGCTTAACTCGTGGTGAGACTGCGATCCATTCGCCTTTGCTACAGCCAACTCCATCTGTACAACAGCAAATTAACCATGTATTGCAACTAATTACCCCTATAGTAATTAAAAACTAAAAAATTTCCTAATCCAAAATCTCAAATCCAAAATTCCTATGCCTCTTCTTCCCTCTGATACCCCTTTATATAATCATCCCCTGCCACAAATTGAACAGTGGCTAAAAGACCAAGGCTGTCAACAAGACGACACACAGAGGCATTGTTGGCATATACAGCGCCCTAATTGGAAAGCTGAACTATGGCTCGATGTTGAGCAAATCGTAGTGCGATATGTCCAATCTGGCGAAAATGGGCAAGATATCCAACGTTCATTTAAGTATTCTCTCAGTCGGGATGATGTAGAACAAGCGGTGTTTTCTGGGCCATAGATGAAGTGCTAAGTCCAATTCATCGTAAAAATGTGATTGCCAATTTTGTAAGGTATAGCTGACAAAAGCGATCGCTTACAATTAAAGTTACTCCTACTCCGACAAAAATCCATGCAAATCGTTCTGCCACCTGAAGTAGAAGCGCTAGTTCAACGTCAACTCACTAGCGGTAAATATCAGAACGCGATCGCAGTTATTCTTGCGGGCGTAAAACTTCTGGAACAGCAAGAAGACATCTATCAAGGACGGCTGCAAGACTTGCAACAAGAAGCGCGTATTGGGTGGGAAGCATCCGAGCGGGGCGAAGTTGTTGATGGCTCGGTTGCAATGGCTCAAATTCGCGCCAATGTGCAATCGCGCTATGGTGTTTTAGACGAAGCATGACACCACAATTTCGCCTTACCAAACCCGCAATTCAAGATATTGAGCAAATAGCAGATTATATTGCGAGACAATCTGGTTTGGCTCAGGCTGAAGGTTTTTTAAGTAAGCTGGACGCGAAATTTACCCAAATTGCTCAGTTCCCTCGTCTTGGACGATTACGTAATGAAATTTTACCTGGTATCCGTAGCCTCTCAATAGATAATTACCTCATCCTCTACATGCCCATAGAGAAAGATGTGGAGATTTTTCGTGTCGTCAGTGGCTATCGAGATATCAAAGCCCTATTTCACGGCTCTGATTCTTGATTTATACTTTGCCAAATCGCCGTTCGCGTTGTTGGTAGGCACATAAGGCGCGGTGAAACTCAGCCCGGTCAAAATCGGGCCAGAGAGCATCGGTAATGTAAATTTCTCCATAAGCCATTTGCCAGAGAAGGAAATTTGAGAGGCGCATTTCTCCACTGGTGCGAATTAACAAATCTGGATCAGTAATTCCGGCTGTGTACAAGTGGCTCTCAAAGACCTGTTCATTAATTTCATCGGGTTGTAGCAGACCTTGCTGGACTTGTTTGGCGATCGCCTGACAAGCTTGTAATATCTCCTGTCGTCCGCCATAATTAGTTGCTACTGAAAACCGGATACCACCATTATCTTTGGTTGCTTCCATTGAACGGGATATTTCTTGTTGAAGCGATCGGGGCAGAGCCTGCAAATTTCCTACAAACTTAATTTGCACATTCTCTTCGACCATTTCTCGCAGTTCTTGGCGCAAAACTCTTTGAAACAGAGTCATTAAAAAATCCACCTCTTCCTGGGGCCTTTTCCAGTTTTCTGTTGAAAAAGCATAAGCCGTCAGCGCCTGAATTCCCCAATCCTGACAACAGCGAAGTAAATCCTTAAGAGCATCTACTCCGCGCTTATGGCCCATAATCCGAGGTAAACCTTGACGTTTAGCCCATCGACCATTGCCATCCATAATCACCGCAACGTGCTGCGGCAATAGTTCTCGTTTTAAGTCAGTAGGCAAATCTTGCAGTTTAGTTTGTTGTGCTGTCATTTTTTATCTCGAGAAGCGGTCGATGGTAATCTGAGTAAACGTGAAACCAGTGCTAGTGTCTTACTACCTATCTGACGAACAAAACTTAACAGACCAGGAGCTACAGCTTCCCTATCCACGATTGGGGACAAAAGAGCTTCTAATGACTCTTTCAGTTTTCTAATCGTTAGGGGCCTATTTAGGGTTCCCCGTTCTGCTAAGGAAATAGAACCCGTTTCTTCAGACACAACGACACAAATGCAATTTTCGACCCGCTCAGTAATTCCCATTGCCGCCCGGTGGCGTGTTCCCAACTGGCGCGAGGCTGTGCGTCCCGAAAGTGGTAAAATTATACCCGATGAGATGATCCGCGATCCGCGAATCAATGTTGCCCCATCGTGTAACAAAGTCTTCGGCTGAAAAATTGTCTGGATTAGTTCTTTAGAAACCTCCGCATTTAGCTTTACTCCTGGCACAGAAAAATCTCGCTCATCAATTGGCCCTGTGGTTTCCACAATTAGTAAAGCTCCAATACGGTTTTTTGACAATTCTTTAACAGCCTCAACAATTTCATCAATTACACTATCAGATTTGGGGATTGCCAGCCGATCGGGTTGAAACAGCTGGCGGAATTCGCCACGCCCTAATTGCTCTAAAAAACGCCGAAACTCTGACTGTAAAGCAACTGCCATCGCTACAGCACAACCAATTACCAACTTTTCCAATACAAAACTTAGCAGAGGTAGTCCTAGTCGGCCACTTAGTGCGGAGGCTAGCATTAAGATAATGAATCCCCTCACCATCCACAGTGTTCGGCGCTCACTAATAATAACTAGTATCATGTACGTCAGCGCCAGCACTAACACAATATCCAGAGTCCCAAGTAGCAAGGACTGTGACCATCCTAGGTTTATCAGCCATTGCTTCCACCAATCTCTCATGACATCTGGATTACACTTTTGCCTCTAATTACATTTAGTCATTTGTCATTTGTCATTTGTCATTTGTTATTAAACCGCGTCTACTGTGAAAACCGTAGTTTTTTATAATGAGGCTAAAGCTCAAAACTCAAGCCACGACGGAATAATATACTCTCTTTAAAAACCCTAAGTTTCAAAATAGACGGGGTTTAGCTCCTAGCTAATGACCCTTACGGGTGACGCTCCTGCGGACGCTCGATGACTCGCTACCGCTTCGCTAACGCTACCGCTTCGCTAACGCTACCGCTTTGCTAACGCCAGTCACTCATGGGGGAAACCCCCTTGGCGCTAGCCTCTCCCTTTGGGAGAAGACCGTGCTGGCTCACCAATGACCAAGGACTAATGACTAATGACTATTTTTCAGCCTTTCTGGTAGGCGATCTTGTCGAATTAAGTCTTGATAAGTTTCACGTTGCAAAATTAAATTTGCTTCGCCATTCGCCACGACAACTGCTGCCGGTCGGGGCAAGCGGTTGTAGTTAGATGCCATACTGTAATTGTACGCACCAGTTCCCATAACTACGAGAATATCTCCTGGTTCAGTCTTTGGAAGTAGTGCATTCTTAATCAGAATATCTCCTGATTCACAATGTTTACCAGCAATTGTGACTGTTTGGGTTAAAGGTGAAGACATTTTATTGGCAACTACTGCTCGATAAACTGATTGGTATGTAATCGGGCGGGGATTATCAGACATTCCCCCATCGATCGCTACATAGGTACGAATTTCTGGGATAACTTTGGATGAACCAATAGTATAAGCAGTGACGCAAGCTGTGGCAATTAGCGATCGCCCTGGTTCACTCAATAATTTCGGCAAAGGCAGATTTTCGGCTGCACATGCTTCTTGGATTACTTCACAAATCGCCTTCACCCACTCTTCAATACTAGGGGGATCGTCTGATTCTGTATACTTAATCCCTAAGCCGCCACCAACATTTAACTCTGTGATATTTAAACCATACTTCCCGGCATCCCGTAGCCACTGCACCATAACAGCCGCCAAATCTTGATGCGGTTGGCGCTCAAAAATTTGGGAACCAATATGAGCGTGTACTCCTACACAATTAAGGGCAGGTTGTTGACTGACAAAGGTAAAAACTTCATCTAAATCATTGGGATCAAAGCCGAATTTGCTATCTAAGTGTCCCGTGCGAATATATTCGTGCGTGTGACACTCGATACCGGGAGTAAGCCGTAGCATGATGCGGATTGATTGACCAGGTTGGGCAATTTCCACAAGGGTATGCAACTCATACCAGTTATCCGCCACAACGGTAACACCAGACTCGATCGCTAAAATTAATTCTTCACGAGATTTATTATTTCCGTGAAGATAAATTTTACCGGGACTAACACCCGCTTGCAAGGCGGTGTAAAGTTCGCCTCCAGAAACTACATCGATACCCAGTCCAACAGATGCTGCGATCGCACAAACTGCTAAACAATTCCAAGCTTTTGAGGCGTACAATACTTGAGATTCGCCCTTGTAGTATTGCTTGAAAGTATCTCGGTATTGCTGACAAGCCGAGCGCAGGGTTTCTTCATCTAAAATATATAAAGGTGAACCAAACTGCTCAACTAGGGTTGTGATATCACACCCACCAATTTCCAGGGAGTCATGATTATGGACTCTGGCAGTTAAGGGTAAAAGTTCTTGATTAGGCGATGGATTTGCCTTGGTGTCGTGCCTTTGAGGTAAATATTGACTTCCAGAATGTTGAACCCCAGTGGGGTGAGTCGATACCATAACTATAAAAGTTTTCCTTGTTCAAATTACGGGCTTTGAGTTCGTCTCCCGATTCCCAGTGTACAAAGGGTTTGTAACGTTATTCAATAAAATGTGATTTCATTAGACTTAGAAATTAAATTACTGACATTAGAAAATCTCAGTGCCATTCTGGAACTTGATCAAGCTTGTTTTGGCGGACTTTGGACAATGGATGGCTACAAACGAGAATTGGATAGCCCCAACAGCGATATACTCGGTTTATTTTCTACCTCCTCCAGCACAAGTTTGCTAGGAATGGGTTGCTTTTGGTCAATTTTAGATGAAGCTCACATTACAATTTTGGCGGTTCATCCTCAATATCACCGTCAAGGTTTGGGTGCGGCTTTATTATATTCACTCATTAAGACAGCTTGCGATCGCAAAATGGAGCGAGCTACCCTCGAAGTCCGAGCTTCCAACTTGGCGGCAATATCTTTATATCAAAAATTTGGCTTCAAAACAGCTGGACGACGGCGGCGTTACTACCAAGATAACGATGAGGATGCTTTAATCCTTTGGCTCCCAGATTTACAACACCGCAAATTTAAAGCAACTTTAGACCAATGGTATTCCATTGTCAGCGATCGCCTTGAAAAATCTTCTTGGCACTTGCTTTTTAAGTAGGTAGGCGAGAAAATTTATAACTATGTCATTGCAAACGGAGCGTTCGTGCAGCGTCTCGTAGAGAAGCAAACTAAAGTAATCGCAATAATTTTGAATTTTTTACATTTTGTTATATAGTTAAGTTTATTTGTGCCTACCTACTTAGTTGGGCATTATTATATTAATTTTGAATTATTGGGGCTTGCGATCGGCTTCAGCAAAAAAATGTAACTTTGCAGCGCCTATTTTGATTTAAATATTTTATTCAAAAAGCAGGTTATATAAGAGAATAATATATTAATATTTTTTACTTGATCTTAAAAAATATATATGTTAAATATAAATGTTTGGGATTAAGTCAAGAAACCCTTAATGTAAGCAGTGAACTGTCTGTAATAAATCCCAAAAAGGCTGGTGAACTATAGCTCCTCAGTACACTAGCCAGATAAGAGTAGTCAATAGTTAACAATTAGCCCATCAACTAAAGTCATAGCTTCAAGATGTCTATAATCTGTTATACAGGCATCCAAAAGCTTTGCCTGTGCTAAAATCAGCATACCGGCACGACCGCAGATGATGGGATAAAGCCATGTTTGAGCGCTTCACAGAAAAAGCCATTAAGGTAATCATGCTGGCCCAAGAAGAGGCCCGCCGTTTAGGTCACAACTTTGTCGGAACCGAGCAGATCCTCCTGGGTCTGATTGGCGAAGGCACTGGAGTGGCTGCCAAGGTGCTGAAATCAATGGGCGTCAATCTCAAAGATGCCCGAATTGAAGTTGAAAAAATTATAGGACGGGGATCAGGCTTTGTTGCCGTGGAAATTCCGTTTACGCCACGGGCAAAGCGAGTTTTAGAACTCTCCCTAGAAGAAGCACGCCAACTGGGGCACAACTACATTGGCACCGAGCATCTGCTGTTGGGCCTAATCCGCGAAGGGGAAGGCGTCGCAGCCAGAGTGCTAGAAAACCTCGGTGTGGATCTATCTAAGGTAAGAACCCAAGTCATCCGCATGTTGGGAGAAACTGCCGAAGTTTCACCAGGCGGTTCATCCGGGCGCACAAAAACCCCGACTCTGGATGAATTTGGCTCAAACCTGACTCAGATGGCAATAGATAATAAGCTCGATCCAGTGGTGGGACGCGCTAAAGAAATTGAGCGGGTGATTCAGATATTGGGTCGCCGAACTAAAAATAACCCAGTACTGATTGGGGAACCAGGGGTTGGTAAAACTGCGATCGCTGAAGGTTTAGCTTCACGCATTGCCACCAAAGATGTCCCCGACATCCTCGAAGATAAACGCGTCGTCACCTTGGATATTGGTTTGCTCGTAGCAGGAACCAAGTACCGGGGTGAATTTGAAGAACGCTTGAAAAAAATCATGGATGAAATCCGCTCGGCGGGTAATGTCATTCTCGTGATTGATGAGGTACACACCTTAATTGGTGCAGGTGCAGCAGAAGGTGCTATAGACGCAGCAAATATCCTCAAGCCAGCTTTGGCCAGAGGTGAGTTGCAGTGCATCGGCGCTACAACCCTAGATGAATACCGGAAGCACATCGAGCGAGATGCAGCGCTAGAGCGACGTTTCCAGCCAGTAATGGTTGGCGAACCTACAGTAGATGAAACAATCGAAATTTTATATGGTTTGCGCGAACGCTACGAGCAACACCATAAACTGAAAATTTCCGACGAAGCATTGGTAGCGGCGGCGAAATTGTCAGATCGTTACATTAGCGATCGCTACCTCCCAGATAAAGCCATCGACTTAGTTGATGAAGCTGGTTCTAGAGTGCGCTTGATTAACTCCCAACTGCCACCCGCAGCCAAAGAGTTAGACAAAGAACTGCGTCAGATATTAAAAGAAAAAGATGACGCGGTGCGCTCTCAAGACTTCGATAAAGCTGGGGAATTGCGCGATCGCGAAATGGAAATCAAAGCCGAAATCCGGGCGATCGCTCAAAGCAAGACCAATGCAACTGGCACAGAACATGAAGAACCTGTAGTTACAGAAGAAGACATTGCTCACATTGTCGCTTCTTGGACTGGAGTACCGGTGAACAAACTCACCGAATCTGAATCTGAAAAGCTGTTGCACATGGAAGATACCTTGCATCAGCGTTTAATCGGTCAAGACGAAGCTGTGAAAGCAGTTTCACGAGCAATCCGTCGCGCTCGTGTCGGCTTGAAGAATCCCAATCGACCCATAGCTAGCTTTGTCTTCTCTGGGCCTACTGGTGTAGGTAAAACCGAGTTAGCGAAGTCCTTAGCTGCTTACTTCTTCGGTTCTGAAGAAGCGATGATCCGCTTAGATATGTCCGAATACATGGAGCGTCACACCGTCAGCAAGCTGATTGGTTCCCCTCCAGGTTATGTTGGCTATAACGAAGGTGGTCAGCTAACTGAAGCCGTGCGGCGGCGTCCTTACACCGTGGTGTTGTTCGACGAAATCGAAAAAGCCCACCCCGATGTCTTCAACATGCTGCTGCAAATTTTGGAAGACGGTCGGTTAACTGATGCCAAAGGTCGCACGGTGGACTTCAAGAATACCTTGCTGATTTTAACTTCCAATATTGGTTCTAAGGTAATTGAAAAAGGCGGTAGCGGTATCGGCTTTGAATTCTCCGAAGATGCCAGCGAGTCAACTTACAACCGGATTCGCTCTTTGGTTAACGAAGAACTCAAACAGTACTTCCGTCCAGAGTTCCTCAACCGACTCGATGAAATTATCGTCTTCCGTCAGTTGAGCAAGCCTGAAGTGACCCAAATCGCCGAAATTATGCTCAAGGAAGTATTTGGTCGTCTAACTGAAAAGGGTATCACCTTAGAAGTCAGCGATCGCTTCAAGGATCGGTTGATTCAAGAAGGTTACAGTCCCAGCTACGGCGCAAGGCCATTACGTCGGGCAATTATGCGCCTGTTAGAAGATAGCCTAGCAGAAGAAATTCTGTCTGGTCGTATCAAAGATGGCGATACAGCCCTTGTTGATGTAGATGAAAATGGCGTTGTCCAAGTTAGTTCTCAACAGCGTCGGGAATTGTTACCCCAAGGTGTTGAGTAAGATTTAGGGTTTGGGATTTAAATCTCAAATAAAAAATTAGAAAACGGTAGAGCAATAAATACTCTACCGTTTTTTGTGTGAAAATATCTGGAGTTAATGTTGTAAAGTGTAGGACAGGCGATACCTTCTCTGCAAGACGCTGCGCGAACGGTGAGCTTCGCTAACGCCAAAGTTTTCGGTCGCTCTACTAAAGTTAGTTAATGGTTAGAGCATCAAGTTATCCTCGTAAATGTATAACACGAAAACGCAAAATTATTGTAGTGCGGGCATCTTGCCCGCTTTCAATGTACAAATTAAATACGCAACAGCTTATCTATGCTTGAGAGACAAACATGACAGAACAAATACAAACAGAAACAAAAGTTTTCATTAGCTATAGCTGGGACTCAGAAGACCACAAAAACAATGTGTTAGGACTAGCAAATACGTTACGCTCAGAATGGGGGATTAACGCAGAAATAGATAGTTATGTTCGAGCAAAGCCTCCTTATACTCCTGTTCAAGGATGGGATGTTTGGATGTCAGAGCGAATTAAGTGGGCTAAGTTTGTGCTTATGATCTTTACTGAGACATATCAGCGACGATTTGAGGGTAACGAGGAAACTGGAATAGGTTTAGGGGTTTCGTGGGAAGGAACAATTATCAGAAACGACATTTACAAAGCTCAGTTAAGAGACACTAAATTTATCCCAGTTGTATTTTCTCGATCTGACTTGGGTTATGTTTCTTCGGAACTAAATTCCAGAGATACATATATCCTTACTGACGAGAAAAGCTTTAGAGAACTTTGGTATCGTCTTAAAAAACAAAACAGCCTTATACAACCAGAAATTAAAAAAGATGTGTCTCCACCACTCCCTTCTGAACCAGTGTTATTTTCTCCTCATAAACCGCCAGTAAAATCTTTAGAGCAACCGACTCCTGAGATTGAATACCGTGAAAAGGTTGAAGGCTATGTTAACAAGGTTCCACTCTCTGAACCCTATAATGAGATTTCTAATATTAATAAGATTAACTTAGCAAAAATAAGGCAGAGAATAGGGCTAGATACCGAGAAGGCTAAAGCGATTGAAAATGCTGTTCTTCAATTACGTAGCCAACGGCACGAAGAATACAAACAAAACCTACAAGAATATGAGAATCTTCTGAAGGACAATTTAGAAACAGAAGGCTTTTTGAGCGATGACATTCTTTCTGAGTTGAAAGAACTTCAGAATAATTTGGGATTCAGTGATAAGGACGCTGAAGAACTATTACTCTATGCTCAATTAGAGTATTTGCTTAAAAAAGGAGAGTGGATAGAAGCAGATGAAACTACTAAAAATCTATTGTTGAAAGTAGCAAATGTTCAACAAAATTATTTTAATTTAACTGATTTTCAGAGAATTCCATGTAAAGATATACGTAAAATTGATAAACTTTGGACAGATTACAGTAAAGGTCACTTTGGTTACAGCGCACAAATAGATATCTGGCAACAAGTTAATAGGGAACTTCTTGATTTCTTTGTTGCATTGGATTGGGGATATAAAGAAGATCGTCTATTCGTGTATACAGATAATTTTAAATATAATCAACCCCATCGCCCAAAAGGACACCTTCCAGCATTAGTCCTATGGGACGGAGGAAATCACGAAACCCGACAAGCATACATAAACAGAATTCAGCAGTGCTGCAAAGATGTTGTTCTTTAATTGGAGATAATTTCTATAATTGTTTCTCAAAGATAAAAACAATACATCTAATAGAATGCTACCTTTTGCATTCCTATTTCGATGGCAAAGGTACATACATAAGCACCATCGTAATCAGAAAAGTAATCAAATAAGGAAGGTTTGCCCAGGATTTTAGGACACTATCCTTGCTGAAAATTTGCCTGAAAAAATCAGGTGAAGAATCAGGTATAAAAAAGTTTCTTTGTTTAATCTTCATTTGCTCTACCCATTGATAATCTTCGTTAGATGCATAACCTCCAATGATCCGAACTAAGCGATTGAAGTTCTTCCGAAATTCTCTCTCCATGTACAAATAATAGATATCCAGTAAACCGAATAAAGTAAAAGAGATGAATGCCAGGATAAATAAAATAGGGTTTCTATTTTGAAAACCAAATCCAACGATCGCAGCCCAAACCGTTAATCCAAACTTTTTAGCTTCAAGCGAATTGTCTGCCATGCGTTTAATTATAGATTGCAGCATTTCACTTTGTTTAATCAAAAAGTCTCGATCTTCTTTAACCCTTTCCAGATCGTTGCTTGGCATAGTACTGCACTATAACGAGAGCCACTCGATTGTAGAATAAAACTAACTCTCTTGAAAAAGTATCTTTCGCAGCTTAAAGAATCCAATCTGACAAGCCGAGTACTCACACATTTCTAGATAATTAAAGGGATGCCATTCGTTTCTACCAATGGACTCCAAATAAGTTCCATCCTCTTGAGCCTTATCCGGCACTATACCTGTAACATCTATATAATACAAATAACAGACTTCATTCACCTGAGTACCAACGATATACTTCCCTAAAGGTAAAACCTGAACCCTATATCCTGTCTCTTCATAGACCTCTCGAATGGCAGCGGCTTCTGGTGATTCCCCTTCATCCAATGCACCTGTAATCGGGCAGGGAAAAAGCTTTAGTCTTCCATTTACCTCTTGATTATCAATACAGAGATGCTGGTGTCGAATTAGAACATCATACTGTCCCGGATTTTCGCCGCTCTTTCTCAAAAGAAATACCGCAACTGAATCCTTACCATTTCGTTCCAAATATTGAAATCCTTTAGAAGATTCCCTAACAGCAATCCACTGGGTGCTAAAGATGACTCTATCAGTATTCATTGGCTATATTCCGGTACTTCATTTATTCAAATGTCTACTTTACTATGGGGAGATAAAAATCAATGCAGACGACCAATACCACGTCATCCCCCGCACAAGACCGAGTGAAGAATAACTGGGAATTTACAGAAGTATGGATAGATCCAATGTTATCTCCTCCATATATTCTTTTATTGCTTTGCAACAGTGAAGATAACTGTCAAGTTTATGATCCGGCGCAGGGTTATAAAATTGTATTTTCTAGTAATGACTATAATGCAGCCAAGTTATGGTTACTAGAAGATGAGTATGAACCAATTGAAGGAAGGCTTTTCGCTACGGAATTAGTCTAAGTTACTAGAAAGAATATCACCGCATGATTGACGCTGGCATTTTGAGCGATCGCAAGGTTGAACTACTCAAATCAAAGTAACCAAACTTCCATTGCAGAATCTGGGGTAAAATATCGCCTTACAGTCTTTGAGATTATTATCCCGATTTTAGATATGCGTCTATTCCGAGAAAAAGAATGGTTATTTAGCCTACTGATAATATCTCTAGTTCTATGGCTGATATGTTTGGGAAACTCCCCTTTACGAGATTGGGATGAAGGCACTGTAGCACAGGTAGCCCGTGAAATTTGGCGTGCCCCATTTGGTTCAATGCGTTGGCTTTACCCCACCTTGGGAGGTGAACCTTATCATAATAAGCCACCACTGATGCACTTACTAATTGCTTGGACTTACTCTATCGGAGGCGTGAATGAGTGGACAACACGTCTACCGGGTGCAGTGTTAACTGCTTTGGGTGTACCTTTGCTTTACTCGGTGGGATGTTTGCTTTTTAACGAAAGTTTACCAGCTTTGTTTGCCGCTTTAGTTTACTTGACAATGTTGCCTGTGGTGCGTCACGGAAGGCTAGCAATGCTAGATGGTGCAACTATTACCTTTTTTTTGCTGTTGTTGTTTTGTTTGCTAAAAGCACGTCAGAATCGTTGGTATGCTCTCGGTGTGGGATTTTGTCTAGGGTTAATAACTCTAACTAAAGGGATGATGGTTTTGCCGCTAGGAGCGATCGCTTGTTTATTTCTCATTGCAGATCGGCAATTTGCTTTGTTAAAAAGCCCCTATTTATTAGTGGGAATGTTTTTAGGAAATGCGCCTGTGATCGCTTGGTTTGTTGCTCAATGGCAACATTATGGCGAAAACTTCTTCCAAGTGAATTTTCAAGCACAAACCTTTAATCGCCTTACACAATCTGTTGAAGGTCATAGTGGGCCTATCTGGTACTATTTAATTGAGATAATTAAGTATAGTTTTCCTTGGCTATTATTTTTGCCGGGAGGTTTTTATCTAGCTTGCAAAAAACGTCATACTACCTGGAGTCGCCTAATTATTATTGGTACAATCGTTTACTTAGGAACTATCTCTTTAATGAGAACTAAGCTCCCTTGGTATGTTATGCCTATATATCCATTTTTAGCTTTGGCAATTGGTGCTAAACTTAGCGATATTTGGCAGGATGGTCATTTTAAGGGACGAATGACAATATTTCTAGCTATTATTTCTATTGCTGGTTTAGGAGGTTGTGTTTACTTTTTTATTGAAAAAGAACCTATTTTAATAGTCATGAGTATTGTTTTAGCAATAAGTATGGGCATCGCAGCATGGCTAGTTAAACAGCGCGATCGCAACTTTATTCCAGTATTATTTTCTGGGATATACTTAGTTTTAGCACTGTTGATGAGTTCGCAATCATGGATTTGGGAATTGAATGAAGCTTTTCCTGTTAAACCAGTAGCGGAATTAATTCGGGCAAATGTTTCACCCGGAACACAAATTTATACTTCTTTTGCTTATGATCGTCCTAGTTTAGACTTTTACAGCGATTGCAAGGTAACTGCTGCAACTGTGCCAGTTTTACAAAAAATGTTATCTAATAAATCTTATTTGCTATTAGACAATGATGCTTTACAGCAAATAAATTTAACAGGTAGTAAAATTATAGGAGCAGCTAATGGATTTACACTGCTTATCAAAAATTAATTATCCCAAAAGCCATAGATACCCAACTTATTAAATAAGTTAGGGATCTTATTATTGCTAAACCACCAATGAATGGAATGATATTAATCAATCTAAGCTATCCAAATATCGCGGGCAAATCGAATTTGCAAATAGATAAATGAACTTGTATTAGCTGTTATAAAGCTATGAGCCTTCGTTTGTTATTTGAACTGTGGATTGACTAGATTGGGCTAGATAAATACCCAATAAAACTACAGCGAAAGTTGCCCAATCAAACAAACCTACCTGTTCTGAAAAAATAAACCAAGCAAAAATGGAAGACAGGACTGGATTGAGGAGAAGGGTAACTGCGACAATGCCTGATGAGAGTCTGCTGAGGCTATAAGTTATAAGCCCCTGACCCAACACTTGGCAAAAGAGAGCTTGAAAAATGATGAAAAACCAACCCATCCAAGAATAGGGAAACAATCTCTCCTCGATAAATGGGAGGATAGGTAACATAAACATTGTAGTCACACCGCAGCGCCAGAGCATTATGGTTGCGGTAGTAAATCGGGTTTGCAGTTGTTCTATTAGCAGCAAATAGGTGGCAATAAAAACGGCGGTTAAAAATGCTAGCGCATCACCAAGTATTTGGTCAGTTGCAAATTGCATCTTATGAAGTTCAAAGGCGATCGCTCCCCCCAACGCTATCACCAAACCAATAACAAATCTGTTATCGAAGCGCCGACCTAATAACAGATACCCAGCCGCAGCAACAAATAAAGGGTTCAAATTAGAAAGTAAAGCCACGTTAGCAACACTAGTTTGACTCAGCGACCAAGCCCACAACAATAGGGAGGTAGTTGCAGCAGTTCCCATTGCTAATAACAGCCACACGTCCTGTTTTGTAAAAGGCTTCTGTTCTATAGGTTGACAATCAGATTGTTTGCGACGCAAAACCTCAAGCCCATTCCACAGACCAAAGACGACTGCGGCCATCCAACTGCGATGAAATCCTACAGCATTTGCACCAATTTCTTGTTGGCACAATTTTGCTAGAGATGGTGCCAAAGATATGGGAATTAGGGCAACAAATAATGAGATAGCTCCTAATAAAGCTGGTGTTTCAGAGAATTGTTGCTTTAGTAATGACAGTTTGAGCGTCATACTTTTAACGAAAGTGTTAACTATAGTTTTGACTGATTCCTGAAACGACAAATTAAGAGTAGCTTGGCTAGATATGGCTAAGTATAAACCTATTAAAACTACAGCAAAACCTACCCAATTTGAGAAAGTTAATTTTTCCGAAAATATTACCAGAGCGAAAATGCCACTAAATACTGGCTCTAACAGATGCACCAAGGAGACAACCACAGAAGAAAACTTGGCAAGGCTATAGGTCAAAAGCCCATGACCTAAAACTTGGCAGACTACGGCTAGAGAAATCACCCAAAGCCACCCATTGATTGTAGAGGGGAAAACCTGATCTTGAGTGAACAAAAGTATGGGTAAAATGACTAAAGCCGCGATCGCACTGATCCACAACTGGATTATCGCGGGAGAAAATTTAGTTCGTAATTTTTCTACAATTAGCAGGTATCCACTTAAGAAAACCGCAGAAACGATCGCAGCAAAACCCCCGTGAACTTCATTTATGGCGATTTGCAGTTCCTCAAATTCAATAGCGATCGCTCCCCCAAGCGCAATAACCATTCCAATTAGGAATCGCCTCTCAAAACCCTGACGAAATAACAGCCACACCCCTAAGCTAGTAAATATAGGAGCGAGGTTATGCAACACACTAGAAATCGCAACGCTAGTTTGAGTCAGCGACCAAGCCAAAAAGCCTAAAGTGGCAGCCCAAAAAATACCAGCGCCTAGCAATAGGCAAAGATCCTGACTGGTGTAGGTTTGCTGTTCTCCAGGTTTTTCTAAAGAAAATCGCTGCCGTATTGCCTTGTATCCCTGCCAAAGCAAAAAGACCACACTAGCAAGCCAAAAGCGATTAAATACAGTGGCACTGGGGCTGAGTTCAATTTCGCTCAATTTCATAAAAATAGAGCCAAAAGAAATGGCACCTACACCTACAAATAATGAAGCGATCGCTATCTTCGTTTGATTGGATACATTCATTAGGAAATTTAAATATATGGATCAAACCCTCTAACCAACCCAGCGCTCTTGGGCAAATCCTACAGCTATTTTGGCTAGTATTGTCACAAAAGCCCCCAATATTAAATATCCCTGACGAGGATGGCGAGATAGCAGCACACCAATGGCTATATTCAGAGGCACTATACCATAGGCAAGGCGGCTCAAAGAGATAGTACCTCCAGAAGCTAACAGCAAACCAATACCGCAAAAACCATAAATAACTGTAACTGCGGTCAGTTGCGTGTGTAAGCGCCATAACACATAGCCACCACCCAAGACCATGAACAAGTTGAGCAAGTTATTGATCCACTCTTCACTTGCCAGAATCAACAAAAATAAGAGTAAAGCATAAAAGCCATAAAATAATTTTACAGAACTAAAACGTTGACGGAAACGCCATAAAAGATAGCCACTGCCAACGATCGCACCAAACAACAACAGATACCAGGGGTCTGGAATGCCGCCAGAGGGGTTTTGAACCCAACCAAATTGCCAATTATTTGTGCCGACTACAATTTGCATGAACATATTTAACCAACCCTGCCAATCAAACCCCAAAGTTGGCCGCCATCCCCGTTGTGCTTCGATAAAAGCTAAAGGATTGCCAAAATAAATCGCACAATACAAACTGAATAGAAGTATGCCAATAGCGGTACTAAAACCAGCTATATAGGCAATGAGTGGTCGGCGTTCTTTCCACGCTGCGATCGCAAATGCTGGAATTAATGCCATACCTGTAGGACGTGTTGCTGTCGCCATCGCGCCCCAAAGGGCAGTCCAGCCATACTGCTTTTGATCAAACGACCGCAAAGCCGCCGTACTCAAAAACAAATACAGCCCTTCTGTGTAAATCACCCCCGTAAACATGGAAGATGGATACAAAGAAACTACAGCAGTCGTCCATTGCGCTGCATTGATGCCATGATTCTCTTTAATCCAAAAGTACAAACAGTAAAGGGCTGCGAAAAATGCCAAGTTGTTGACTAACGTACCTGCTAATTCAAACGGCAAGCCCAGTTTCATCAAAACCCAAATGCTTAAGGGAAACAGGGGAAAAAAGGCCAGATTGTGTTGCTTGCCATCATTGACAAATTCATATCCAGAAGTAGCGATCGCTCGGTAATGCATACTATCCCATGCATCAACAACCCCCCAGCCAAAATGGGGCAAAAATTCTTCTGTTGGTAACGGTAGTTTTGGTGCAATCAGCAACATAGCAGTCCAAATGAAGATTCGGCTGGCAAGCCATATTGCTGCTGGAAATAGGAAATCATTTTTCCATAAAACTTTTTTTCTAACTATCTGAACTTTAACCATAATCCTGAATACTTCAACAAACTCCTTTACGCATCCTTTTACATATACCTGCAAAATAGCAATTTATGAATAACATTTTGCATATTACATCTTCTAGCAACATCATTCACCAACTAGACAGATTACTAATTAATTGAAATCTTTGTTTTATTCGGTTGATGCTTAAGAGGCTTGCTGCAACTTTTGAGATGTCAAATCGGTTCTCTAATCTAGATGCAAAAATGTAAATAATTTTATCCTTTTCAACAAGGATATGTTAAGACAATACCAGATAATTGCACTACCAGCATTATGCCCATAGATTTACGAGAATTTTATCAGGCTAGCGATCCCAGCAGAACTCTGTTTGTCAACCATAGCTCTGATAGCAAATATTACATAGATTTTTCCTCAGTACGAGGTGGTGATATTCTTGGCAAGCTGAAACAGAAAATTACTTTTTTTAAGCCCAATGAACCCACTTGCACGTTATTTACTGGGCATATTGGTTGTGGGAAATCGACAGAACTATTACGGTTACAAGCAGAACTGGAAAAATTAGGCTTCCATGTGGTCTATTTTGAGTCCAGTGACGATTTGGAAATGACCGATGTCGATATTGCTGATGTGCTGCTAGCGATCGCTCGGCGGGTGAGTCAAAGTCTGGATAAAATTACTCTGGAGTCACCTAACAAGTTTAATGAGTTGCTGCAAGGTGCTTGGAAGGTCTTAAACTCCGAGGTGACGGCGGCAAAAGTAAAGGTTCCGGTGCTTGGTGATGTCGGTTTATCCGCAGAAAAAGAAAAGCTTTCTCTGTCTGTGGGGATTGGTGAAATCACTAGCAAAATGAAAAATGACCCAACCCTGCGAGAAAAACTCAATCAGTATTTAGCACCGCAAAAAACTAAACTGCTAGAAGCGATTAATCAAGAATTATTAGAACCTGCGATCGCTAAACTCAAACAGCAGGGTAAAAATGGTCTGGTGGTAATTGTCGATAATCTTGACCGCATAGATAATCGTGTCAAACCTTGGGGTCGTCCACAACAGGAATATTTATTTGTCGATCAAGGTGAGTTTTTGACGAAGCTGAATTGTCATCTCATCTACACCATGCCCTTGTCTTTGAAGTTTTCCAATGATTACGGAATGCTAACTCAGCGTTTCCCAGAAGACCCCAAAGTGTTGCCAATGGTACCTGTACAAAAGACTGATGGCAGTGTTCATACACAGGGAATGGCACTCATGCAGCAGATGGTATTAGCTAGAGCTTTTCCTGATATAACACCAGAGGAGCGTTTAAATAAAGTTACCGAAATTTTTGATAATGCTGCTAGCCTAGAACGCTTGTGTAAAATGAGCGGTGGTCATGTGCGGGATGTGCTGAGGCTGCTAAACACCTGGATTATGGAAGAGATGAGTCTTCCCTTAACCCGTGAAACCTTAGAGCAAGTTATTCGTTCTCGGCGGAATGAAATCATGTTGCCAATTTCTGAAGATGAGTGGCAATTGTTACGTCATGTCAAGGAAAGGAAAAAGGTGAGTGATGACCACGGATATCAAAAACTGATTCGTAGTCGGTTTGTGTTTGAATATCGGGATAGTGGCGAGACTTGGTTTGATGTGAATCCGATTTTGGCTGAGGCCAGAGAGTTGCAGTGAGGAATCAGGTAGTGTATAGACAAGTTGAATTACCCCCCTTAATCCCCCCTTATAAAGGGGGGAAACAGGAAATCTCTTTCCCTCCCCTTTATAAGGGGAGGGTTAGGGTGGGGTAAAACCCAGATTCGTAATTTCAGAACAGGAGGAAATATGAAAACAATCCCAGAGTTAAAGACTCGTATTCAAGAACTCAGTAAACAAGCTGTTCAATTTAGTAGAAAAGCATCTGAAGTGTGTTTAAGTGACCGTCAGCAAGCCAAGTATTTTAGACAGCAAGCAAGAGAAGCTAGCAAACGTACTCAAGTATTGATACAGGAGTTAAAACGCCAGGAAGTTTAACTTGTAATCTTTAATTCTTCCTTTGCCTCCTACACTTTAGATTTACGTCAGCTTATGACTTATGACAGACTTGCAACCATCACAAGATGACCATGTAAACAGCAATCGCTCTCTGAAACAATTAGCTTGGGCGATCGAATCCTCCGTGGGACAGTTTAAGCTGATATTGGCACGGTGTAATTATGCTAGCTTGCGCGATCGCTTAATCTCCAGATTGCAAGAAATTTGTCAAGTTGAAATTCGTGTCTTGGCAGTGCAGCAATCTAACAAAACTCTTTATACTGCGGTTCAGGAAGAATTTGGCGCAGAAATACCAGCCTGTGTGATGGTTGTGGGTTTAGAATCAGTGCAGAATTTGTCTGTGATGTTAACTTCTGCCAATCAGGTGCGGGAAGAGTTTCGCAAGAATTTTGCTTTTCCTTTAGTGTTGTGGATTGACGATGAAATCTACAAGCAACTAATACAGCTTGCGCCAGATTTAGAAAGTTGGGCAACTACGAGAGATTTTGCCATATCAACGCAAGAATTAGTAGATTTTATTATCGAAACGGCTAATAAATGGTTTAGTAATAACTTAAACTTTAGCGCCGATGTATATATTAAATTGGAGAATGAGTTAGAATCGGCGCAAAGATATTTACTTAAAAAGCCCGATGTTTATAATTTAGAAATTCAAGCTGATTTAGAATCTTTGTTAGGTTTTATCAAACAGATAAATAATCAAAAAGATTCAGCGTTAGAGTATTATCACAAAGCTTTAAAGCTTTGGCAGGAAAATAAAAATTTAGAACGACAGGCAAAAATCCTCGGTGACATTGGCTTTTGCTATTATTTAAAAGCTTTTAAACATCAAGATATCAATCATCCAGATTGGCAAGCTACTTGGCATTATATTCAAGAGTATATAAATTTTATTAACCAGTTCCGAAATCCAGATTTAATTGCTAATGCAGTAGTTAAGTTCGGTGATATCTTGCGAGACTTGCAAAAGTGGGAAACCTTGCAGAGCCTTACAGAAAATGCTCTAGTAATCCATCAAAATAACAACCAGCTAAGAGAATTAGCTAAGGATTACGGTTTTTTAGCTGAGATGGCTTTAGCTCAAAAAGACTGGGTAAAAGCAAATCAATTAGTTCAGCAAGCCTTAAAGGTTTTTTCTACGATTCCCAATCTGGAATCAGCAAATACATCAGGAATTTTATCTGATATTCCCGAAAGAGATTTAAAATCAAAAGATTTAAGCTTATATCAGTTTATTTTAGGTCGTTCTCAATACCATTCAGGTGAAATTAAACAGGCAA
Organism: Nostoc sp. CmiVER01; assembly: GCF_034531135.2. NCBI lineage: Bacteria > Bacillati > Cyanobacteriota > Cyanophyceae > Nostocales > Nostocaceae > Nostoc > Nostoc sp. CmiVER01. The sequence continues at coordinate 42,615 of NZ_JAVRBU020000016.1, read as the reverse complement.
CTCTCAGCTTAGAAAATGCTAGTAATGTTGGTAATCCCTTAGAAGATGTCAGACTTTACTTGGATATTCTCAGGTTTTTGCAGCAGCTTTACTTTAAACAAAAAGAATATCTCAAAGCATACAAAATCAAACAGGAACGGCTTTCTATTGAACAGCAATTTGGTTTGCGGGCTTTTATTGGTGCGGGTAAATTAGAAGCTACAAAACAGGCATTTGTAGAGACATTGCGCTCAAACTCTCCCCAAGGAAATATTGCCCCAGAAATTGCTGCATCTGGTCGCCTATTGGATGTAGAACGTTTAATTGAACGCATGGGTCGCCCTGATTATAAGTTGATAGTAATTCATGGGCAATCGGGTGTCGGCAAAAGTTCTCTAGTGAATGCGGGATTAGTACCAGCTTTAAAGAATAAAGCGATCGGTGTTCAAGATTATTTACCCGTGATAATGCGTGTTTATACCAACTGGGTGGAAGAATTGGGGAGGCTTTTGGGAGGAAGTGGGGAATGGGGAGAGTTAGAACCTCAACTTTCAGCTTCGGAAGGTCAACTTTCAGCTTCGGAAGGTCAACGTCGAGCCTCAGAAGGTCAACGTCGAGCCTCAGAAGGTCAACTTTCACCCTCAGAAGGTCAACGTCGAGCCTCAAAAGGTCAACTTTCACCCTCAGAAGGTCAACGTCGAGCTTCAGAAGGTCAACTTTCACCCTCAGAAGGTCAACGTCGAGCTTCAGAAGGTCAACTTTCACCCTCAGAAGGTCAACTTTCACCCTCAGAAGGTCAACGTTCAGCCTCAAAACTCGGAACTACGCAATATTTGATATCCAGACTCAAAGAAAACGAACAGCATAACCTCCGCACAGTCCTAATTTTCGATCAATTTGAGGAATTTTTCTTTGTTTACACCGAACCTGCACAAAGGAAGCAATTCTTTGAGTTTCTGGGAGAGTGTCTGAATGTTCTATCGGTGAAAGTTATCTTATCGCTGCGGGTAGATTACATTCATTACTTGCTAGAGTGCAATGATTTGCCCAGTCTCAAGATTATTGGCAATGACATTCTCAGTAATAATGTGCTTTACAAATTGGGGAACTTCTCACCTGCTGATACAAAATCAATTATTCAGCGTTTAACCGAAAATACTAGTTTTCGCTTAGAACCTGCTTTAGTTGAACAACTGGTGCAAGATTTAGCCGGAGAATTGGGTGAAGTTCGTCCCATTGAGTTGCAGGTTGTAGGGGCACAACTGCAAACGGAGAATATTATAACTCTGGCAGAATATCGGCAGCGTGGCACTAAAGACGAATTGGTTAAGCGTTATTTAAATGAAGTTGTTCATGATTGCGGTGAAGAAAATCAGCAAGCAGCAGACATATTACTGTATTTGCTGACCGATGAAAAAGGAACTCGCCCACTCAAGACTCGCGCTGAATTAGAACGCGATTTAATGCCGTATTTCTCGGAGATCCCCCCAACCATTCTAAAAAAGGGGGGCTTTATTCTTTCAACCCCCTTTTTAAGGGGGTCGCCGCAGGCGGGGGGATCAGAAACTAGGGCGGAACAAGCTTCTGAAATCAGTAAATTAGATTTAATATTAGAAATTTTTGTCCAATCTGGCTTAGTGGTTTTGCTACCAGAAAACCCCGCCGACCGTTATCAACTGGTACATGACTACATCGCCGCCTTTATCCGCCAGCAACAGGAACCGAAGTTAAAGCAGGTAATGGCAGAACTGGAAAAAGAACGAGAACAAAGAAAACAAAGTGAAGTAAAACTTAATCGTGTTTTCAAACGCGCCCTTTTTGGTTCCATAACCGCAGGTTTAGGATTTGCTGTTTTAGCAGCAGCAACATTCCAGTGGGCAGTAGAGGCAAATGTTAATCAAATTAACGCCATCAATAATTCTTCTGAAGCCTTTGCTGTCTCTGAACAATACCCAGATGCTTTAATAGCAGCCTTAAAGGCAGGTAGCAAACTCAAGCATACACTTTGGGCACATAACAGAAGCGATACCCTAATGCAAACTGTGACAACTTTACAGCAAGCGGTTAACTTAAAGCCAAATGAGAAGAAAGAAAATCGTGCGATCGAGGTTAATACCTTAGAAGGGCATAGCAGTAGGGTCTTTAGCGTCGGATTCAGCCCCGATGGCAAGACACTGGCTTCTGGCAGTTTAGACAACACGATCAAACTCTGGGATGTCAGCACAGGCAAAGCCATCAAAACCCTGACTGGGCATAGCAGTCCGGTCTATAGCGTCGGATTCAGCCCCGATGGCAAGACACTGGCTTCTGGCAGTGGTGACAAGACCGTGATTTTATGGGATTTGGATTTCGATAATTTATTACACAGTGGTTGCAACTTGTTGAATAATTACCTAGTTATCCATCCAGAAGTGTTAGAAGAGTTGCAATCATGCCAAACTCCATCTCGCTTGGTGTTGGGGGCAACAGTGTTAGTCATCCAAGGTGAGAAGTTAGCGCGAGTTGATGATATTGATGGCGCTGTTGAAAAGTTTGGCAAAGCACAGCAGTGGGATAATACATTAAAGTTTGATTCACAGTCCAGAGCGAAAGAGTTGGCGAATCAAGGTAAGGTTGAACGTTTAGTTGATGAAGGGAACAGCCGCTTACAAGAGAAAAAGTTTAAGGAAGCCCTAGCTGCTTATACCGAAGCTCTCAAGCTCGATCCAAAAGCCGAAGTTCCTGCTGATTCTTGGAATACACTATGCTGGGACGGTAGTCTGCAAAAACAAGCTGCTGATGTGTTACCAGCCTGTGAAAAAGCCGTTGCACTTGCACCTAAAGATGGCAATATTCGTGATAGTCGTGGCTTGGCTAGAGCGCTGACAGGCAACTATCAAGGGGCGATTGAGGACTTTGAAGCATACATCGCCCAGCCTGGAGATAAAGATAGTAAAGCACAACGGCAGCGCTGGGTAAAAGATTTACGCGCGGGGAAGAATCCGTTTACAGAAGCAGAGCTTAAGAAGTTACAGAATTAGTGAGATATTGTGCAAAAAAATGAAGTCATCTCACTTTTGTAAAAATAAGTTTATGACCTCTCTCCAAACCCTCCCCTAAGAGGGGCTACGGTGTACACACAAGTCTGAAGTAGTTTAAAAGGCTGGTTTTTACCCCACCCTAACCCTCCCCTTGTAAAGGGGAGGGAACTAGATTTTCGGCTTCCCCCCAATACATCGGGGGGATTGAGGGGGGTAATTCGACTTGTGTGTACACCGTAGCCTAAGAGGGGAGAGGTTTTGAGTCTTACTCCCCAACCGTAATAGGGAAGGTCTATTCTAAACGTAGGGCTTTTACTGGGTCGATTTGGCTGGCCCGCACCGCGGGAAGCAAACTAGCTCCCACCCCTACCACTAGCGCTGACCCCAGTGCTAGCACTGCAATTTTGCTATCAAACTCATAGGGCAAACTAAAGGTATCAGTAACCACAACTGTCAATCCATGCACCACTCCCAACCCTGCTGTCCCTCCTATTAAACTTAAAAGCATCGCCTCTAGAATAAATTGCAGCATGATTTCTCGTTGGGTTGCACCCACCGCCCGTCTCAAACCTATTTCAGCAGTTCGTTCAGTTACTGAGGCAATCATAATATTTGCAATCCCAACACCGCCAACTAATAGCGCGATCGCTCCTACTGCTGTTAGACCTTGAGAAGCCATCTCTAGAGTTTTCTGCTGCTGTATGATATCTGATACATTATTCCAAAATTTAAATTTGTAACCTGGAAATCTTTGTAGAAGCAATTCCTCTGCTTGGTGGCTTAACTCTTCCACATCTTCAAGTGAATAAGGGCGCATTTGGATGCTCCCAATGTCTCGGCTACCCGTCAAAGCGTTGTAAATAGACATCGGCACATACAGTTGACCCGCCGGGGGCGCATCTTCATTTAAACTAGTCGCTACCACCCCAACGACGATATAAGGTCTTTGCCCAGCATAAATCAGCTGCCCCACAGGTTCCTGCTTTTGGAAAAGCTGTTCTGCCAGCAATTGATCGATTACTATCACCGGACGGTAGTTGGCAAAATCTTCAGATGTGAAAAACCGTCCCGACAGCAATGATTTCCCTGAAGTTAGCAAAAAATCTTGGGAAACAGGTGACATGGATGGAGTAAACTCCTTGTCTCGAAAAACAGTTGGCGTAGAACCAGCCCAATTAAAAGAACTGATCGCCTGTAAGCCTACCATTCGCTGTCGTAAGAATTCCATGTCTTCCAACTTGAGTGAGGTACTTTGACCACCAGAATCCCAGTTTGGATAAACTGAAACTTGAGGTGCGCCTCGTTTTGCCAATTGTTGGGCGATCGCAGCCCGGCTAATAGTACGAACCTGAAGCGTAGCGCTGACAGCAGCCACACCCATAAATACCCCCAGAATAGTCAAAGCAGAACGCAAGGGGTTCCTACCTAAGGAGTGAAAGGTAATATTTAATAAGTCAAAAGCTGAAAGAGCCATAATAGTCGTGCCGTTACTTTTCACTTGCCTTAACTGGCAGCCCTGGCTTGAGTTGCGACTCAACAGGCGGTAGTATGACCTGTTCGCCAGGTTGCAAACCAGAGGTTACTTCTACAGTCATTAACCCTTCCAATCCCAGGTTAATAGTGCGTTTTTGGGCTTGATTTTGGTTATCCCGAACCCACACAAAGGGATGTGGTTGCGATCGCACAATAGCATCCGTCTTCAAAACTACTACGTTCTGCCGTTGCTGCAACACAACCTCGACATTTACCCTACTACCAGGGAGCAGTGTACGAGTAGGGGTATCAAGCCGAATGGTTGCGGGTACAGTTGGTTGATCTGATTGATTTTGACCGCCTCCCTCTGGTTTCTGAGCTTCAGATGTGAGTGCTTGAGGATACAGGCTTTGTACATGTCCAGTGAATGTTTTGGCATTAGGCCCGATCGCATTAACGCGGGCAAGTTGGTTAACTTGAACTTGAGCAGCGTTGAGAGTAGAAAGCTGGAGTTTCACCAATACTTTGCTGGGATCGCCCAAGGTAAGCAGGTTGGTACGCAACTCTACTCCATCACCATCCTCTACATTCACACCCAAAACTACGCCATTTAATGGTGCAGTTACAATATTATCCTGGAGTTGCTGCTGAATAAGTTGACGCTCCAATTGCAAACTCTGAATTTTGAGAGCCGTTGTACGTGCCTCTGCTTGAGTATCTCGCAAACTAGACCGAGCAACGCGCACTGTATCTTCTTGCGCTTGGGCTTGTTGTTGGGCAATAGCTCCTTCACGCACTAGGGGAGCAAGCCTCTGGAGTTGTTGTTCCTCGGCTGTTAATCGTTCTTGGGCTTCAACAATTTTCTGGCGACTACGTGCTAGGTTGAGTTGCTCTTGTTGAATTTGCAACTGCTGATTGGTAAGAGCAATTTTTCGCTCAGGGTAGCGCAGGGTGAGCAGCACTTGACCAAGCTTTACCCTGTCACCAGGTTTTACCATTACTCGTTCCACTGCACCCTCTTTTGGCGATTTCAAGATCCGTTGTTCTTCCAACTCAACAGTACCAGTCTCATTGATTGTGGTTTCAACATTACCTCGCTCCACGGTGAGTAAGCTTACTGCTATTGGCTCAGGAGGTTGATTGAGAACTAAAAAGTATGTCAAACCACCCACACCGACGACAGCCAAAACTCCTGACCAGGCTAGCCATCGACCTGCAATCTTGAACTTATTTTTTTCATATTTCCAGATCATGAAACTTGTCCCAGTGTGAGTTTGCAGTTAACGACAAGTGAGGACAGCTAATACTGCCGTAAATCGAAGGCAACGAGGCGGCTATTTTTTAGTACACAGCGAAAATTGGAGCGCAGATAGCGATGCAACGCGTCATAGTGATACAGCCACCAAAAGGCTGGCCATCCAAAAACGATGAAGCTAGCTCCAAAGGAACGCGATCGCTCTAGTTCTGAAATTGCCATCTCGTCGTCTGTTGGTGGCCCCCAATACTGTCCATCTCGTTCCAGGAAAGGTATAGCATGACGATCTGCTAATGGCTGTCCCCACTGATTTTGGTCAACTAGAATGAAACTATTTCCTGGGGGAATCAGTGCAGTTATGTCTTCTACTGCTAGTTCTAATCGTTCTGCCCAACTCCAATAGAGGTGCGGTACAAGGTGGTGTATCGACTCACTTTTTCTGGCATTCAAAGCTAGCAAGCGCTCTGCTAGTTGCTGACGATAGGTTGCATCAGCAGCCCGCTCAGATTGGAGAAGGTAAGCGATCGCATCGATGGACTCTGCTAGTACCGCAAACTTCTGCCAAGGGTTATCTGATATCTGTCCTGGATGAGCGCGAATTTGGGCAAGTTCCTTATTCAAGAAAACAATGTCAAAACGCGCCGCTAGCCTAAAGGATAGGTTTGAGTCAATCGTGTTCCAGGAGTGTGGACTATCAAACGAGCCGACTTCAAAAAGTGCAGCAGCCCGCATCATTGTAGTAGCAGTATAAATAGAACAACCGCGCCAGGCAATACATAAGTCGATATACTCCAAGCCGTTGATTAAGCCATCGGGCATATCTCCAACGTCTTGTTTTTGAGGCAGGATCGTGCCATTGTCATCCATGAATTTAGGCAACGCTAGAGAAAACCCAGCGCTGGGATGTTCATCCAAAGCTTGAACGGATTCACGGATAAAACCAGGGAGAATCAAATCGTCGTCCGGCACTATGGTTAGATATGGACTCTGATTCACTTCAATGATGCGGTTCCAATTTCTGGCGAAACCAATATTTGTTTCGTGCCTGATATATGTAATTCGCTGGTCTTCTTTTGCAAGCGATCGCACAACCATCTCAGTATCGTCATCGGAGGCATTATCTAATACCAACAACCTTAAATCTGCATAGTCTTGAGCTAACACACTTTCGATACAGCCCTGAAGTAACCCCGCCCGATTGTATGTAGGAATTGCAACAGTCACTTTTTCTTTAGACATTTTTATACTAAGTAATTAAATATGTAAGACTTATGTAAATCTCTCAAACTCTTATCCCTTTGAGGACTTCGCATACTTTGCGGTTCGTTTTATATTCAAAGTTAACCATATTATCAACTAGCAATTTGGTCAAAATCAGCACACATTTGTTTTGCAATACGCTCCCACGTCCAGTTTGAATGAACTCGCCGTGCTGCTTTTTGCCCCGCCACAGCAGCCTCATTTGGATGTTCGTACACCCACCGCATTAGATAGCGGAGGTGTTCATAATCAGGTTCTGCCCACAAACCGAAGTAGCGAACGCGATTTGATTCGATGCCTTGTGCATCTACGAGATGATACTTTAGTAAAAAGCTATCTTCAGGATCGAGGTATTCAGAAGGGCCACTCCAGTTTGTCGCGATCAATGGTAAACCCGTAGACATTGCCTCTAAACCACAAAGACCAAATCCCTCTCCACGGGACGGGAGAATGAATATATCAAGCTCCTGTAAAAACTTTAATAACGCCTCTTGATTCATAAAGCCGGAAATGAATTTTATGCGGGGATCATTTACTTCATAAGCCGCCGCTTTTGCCGAACTCTTCATCAGTAAGCGTACTGATTCTTTAGGAGAAAATTCGTCTTGAAATGCACGCACTAACACATCTATTCCTTTTCTAGGACTGAAGTCACCGAAGGTTCCAAAAGTGAAAATTTCTGAGTGACAGCGATTCAGTAAAGGAAACTGTTGTGGAGCAACTCCGTGGTGCAGAACTTTAATTGGAACGCGGACACCACATTCCAAAAAGCTCTCTACGTTCTGCTGGCAAGGGACATATTGTAATGTTACAGATTTGTTGATTTCCTCAACAAAATCTTTGGGAACTAAAGTAGATTCCCACATGCAATAATTGACGATGCGATCGCATTGCAGAACACTGGGACAAACAGCATAGTGATAGTAAAAGCCAATTCTACTCCAGCGATCCAGAGGTTTAAAAAAGTTTTCAAAGCCTTTTGGCGCTTGATTTTTTGTTGGTGCAATTGTAATATCAACACCTTGATTAGCAACAGCTTTCAGCAGTTGTCGCCCCACAGAACCATAACCTTCATTTGGACGTAGTATCGAGTGCCAGATTAATTCCTTCCGTCCTGGCTGCCAAGTACTGGGATCAAAAGCAGCAATTTCGGCAGCGTCAGGTATTAAATCATGTTGAGCAGCAGCCCCCGCTTTGGCTAATCTGTGCTGGTGATTCCAATAGACTTTTTCCCATTCTTGCCAGCAATTTCCTGCTGACACACAATTTTGATGCCAGTGATGAGATGTGATCGCCACTGGAATATGCCGGAGTAAATGCACCTGACTCATTCGCAACCACAAATCCCAATCTTCATAGGCTTGTAATGATGAGTCAAAACCCCCTACTTCAAGTGCCGCACTTCTTCGGTGCATGACATCAATAGCAAAGATGTAATTTCCATAACCCAGAAGTGTGCCGTCATACACAAATGAGTAAGCGACTGGGGACGGTGACACGCCTGCTTGCACCCATTCAGAATCACCGTACACGAGGCTGATATCTGGGTTCTCTCTCAAGTACTGCAAAAGTATACTTAGATGATTCGGTTTCCATTCGTCATCATCATCACAGTAGGCGACGAATGTACCCCTAGCAGCATTTAATCCTTCAGAACGGGCAGATCCTATACCATGATGCTCAGTTCGGATTAAACGTATAGACGTATGATGATGTACCTCTACTGGTTCATCACTACCATCATCAATAATGATCAGTTCAAAGTCTTGCTCGTCTTGCTTCAAAACAGAATCAATTGCCTTTTGTAGGTTTGAGTGTCTGTTATACGTGCATATAATGACGCTGATTGTAGGGGGAACAGAATTACTCATCTGAAATCTTCCTCCTTAAATTATGCAATTGAGGAGTTGGGTTAGCACTTTACGGGCATCAAAGTACTCTTCGGCAATTTCTCTAGCTGCTTGACAGTGGAACTTGTAGCGGCTGTTAATTTCTTCGATTCCCGCCAGTGCTTCTTCAAGCGTATTGAATGGAACAACGCCATATCCTGTCTGATGCAACCAGTCAGAAAAGCCTGTTTCTTGAACGAGTACTGGGCGACCACTGGCGAGGTAAGCAGCACTCCGCTCACTAAACCAACCACTGCGACTAATTACATAGCCATGTTTAGCGACGGTGAACTCTGCTTTGGACTGTTGAATGTAGTGCTGATAAGTCGAAGGGGCTAATGTCGTCTCGTGGGGATCTTGTAGTATCCAGCCTTTACTAGCAAGTAGCGATCGCGGTGCTGTTGGGCTACCTAACGCCAACTCAAATATAGATTCCGTCTTCTGGGGTAAATCTAAGTAAGGCTGAAAAGAGTCAGACTTCATGCCGTAATGTTGCCCATTGTATTCACGGGCTGGGTAACTGTCCCAGAGCATGACAGTGGTAAACTTCCCTTCCTCAACTCCTAGTATGGCAGGCCAAGCATCTAAAAAGATGGGATGGCGCGTAGCTTGCCAAGGTAGTCCATCATTAGGGATGGTGGAGAGATTGCACTCAATATTTTCTCCAAAGGTTAAGAAAGCTGTGTGTTGCTTGGCTAAATTTAGAGCTGCGGGATCGGTTAAGTGGCGAATCTGGGTAAAAACTGGATCTTTATCGATGAATGCCCGTGCTGGGATCTCCATCAGCCAAGGGCGCAGAGGATTCACACCGGAAAAGTTCAAAACGACATCGGCGGTAGCACAGACGCTTAGGATATTGTGAGCGCAGGGGCCATACCAAGATGATGTGTGAGCATCGTAATACGCCCAGTGATCGCCTAGTCCGACTTTGGCAAAAATGCGCGTTGCAAATTCCAGCCCGTAGGTTGGATCTGTATCCATCACACCTCTAACTGGGTCATAGCAAGAGGGGTAGTCGTCGCTATCCTCAACGAAGTAGACATCGTGTCCCAAGCTGGCAAGACCTAAAAGGTAGTGCAAATCGCTCCAAGCCATGCCACCTATAGGGCCGCGCACGATGTAGCCAAGCACAATAATCCGCAGACGGTTGACCGGATCGGAATTGGTTGGGGTGCTGGTAATGTTAAAAGGTAGGTTAGTCATGACGACCTCCTCAAGATAGCGCTGCATTAAGTAGTTGGCTGAGTACTAAATTCGAGTCGAAATACTCGTGGGCAATGTTACGTGCCGCTTTTGTGTGCCATGTATAATTTGCCTCGACTTCATGGATAGCTGCGATCGCTTCTTCCTGTGTTGTGAATGTCAAAATCCCCTCTCCTACAGGCAGGATGGCACTAAAGCCAGTATCCTGAACAACTACAGGACGAGCAGCAGCCAAGTAGCAAGCGGAACGGCAACTAAACCAACCACTAGCCATCGCTACGTATACGTGTTTAGCTGGGGAAAGTTCACCTCGTGAGTTAGCGATAAATTTCTGATAACTTTCTGGAGTTAATGTTGCGCTAGGCCCATCCACTACTTTCCACCCTGCACTTGCTATCTCCATTAAGGGAGCTTTCACACCACCTACTGCCACAGAGAGAGGTACACTTGTGCGTTGAGGCAAAGTCAGCAATTTCTCAAACTCACTGCCTTTGCTGTTATACTCTACACCTTTGTAAACTAACTTTCCTTTGAAGGCGTTCCAAGTCATGATCGTCGTCCACGCTCCCATTTGGGGCGGTGGAACGCAGGCGACACGCTCCCACAAATCCATCACAACTGGCATCCGCGTTGTTTGCCATGCAAAATCTACCTTGGGGATGAGGCAATCTGCGTTGTGGATGTTCTCTGCATAGGTAAAGTGTCGGTCGTGGGCTGCTACTGAATCGCACCATCGCTCAACGTTCTCTGACCAAGCAAAGCGCTCACTAAGCATGAGTTGGTTGTAGCCAGGATCGGTGTCGAGGAAGATTTTTACGCACCGCGACGAGAGGCGATCGGGAATTATGCACGATCCACTAACATTTAGAAATACATCAGCTGTCCGTGCTACTTCGTCGAATTCTGCTCGGTTCATGCCGAAGCTGGTTGAATGCAAGTGCAGGTAATGCCACCGCTTTTTTAGTTCTGGCGCGTACTGCTCCCAGAAATCTTGAATGTATTGCGTTGAGTAGCTAGCGTCTGAGGTATAGGTTTTTTCGAGGGGATGATATGGCCAACTCCAAGTGTCTTCGTGATAGTATACGTCATGCCCCAACCGCGCCAGTCCGATGACGTACTGGAGATAATCCCACGCTACCCCACCGACTGGATACAAGCCGACGAGTCCTGTGACGATGATGCGAAGTTGTGAAGACATTGGTAGCTACCTAGTACCGCAAGGCGGAATTAAAAATTAAAAATTAAAAATGAATACAGCGTAAGTGTTTTATTCATTTGGAATGGGTGGTTTATTTCCGCCGACCTGTACTAGTAATGTAAGGAGGCAGAAAAATTTTAGATTTTGGATTGCCGATTTTAGATTGAAATATTTTCCTAATCTAAAATCCAAAATTGATTGACTCAACACTCACGATTATGCAGCTATTAAATTGATGAGTCGTCCGTCTTCGATTTCCATCCGCAAATCGCAAATCTCTAGGGTACTCAGGCGGTGGGCAATCATAAAGGTGGTGCGTCCGTATACAAGACGTTCCATTGCTTCCATAATTGCAGTTTCGGTTTTGGTATCGACGGAACTGGTGGGTTCGTCAAGGATCAAGATGGGAGCATCTTTGAGGAAGGCACGGGCCAGGGAAATTCGCTGACGTTCGCCACCTGAGAGGCACATACCGCGTTCGCCGACTTGAGTTTCGTAACCTTGCGGTAGTTTGGAGATGAAATCGTGGGCGTTGGCTGCTTTGGCTGCGGCAATAATTTCGCGATCGCTCGCATCAGGTTTAGCGTATGCAATATTTTCGGCAATACTAGTCGAAAACAGTACAGGCTCTTGTAAAACGATCGCAAACTGGTTGCGGAGATCGGCTAATTTGTAGTCGCGTAAGTCAACGCCATCAAGCAAAATCTTTCCATTGGTAGGATCGAAGAACCGCATCAGCAGGTTTACCAGGGTTGTCTTACCCGCGCCTGTTCTGCCAGCAATGCCTAAGTGGGTTCCAGCCGGAATTTCAAAGGAGATGCCCCGCAAAACTTGGTGGTTGTCAAAGGCAAAGGAAACATTATGGAAGCTGACAGCGCCTAAAGCACGAGAAATCGGTTGAGCCTGTTTGCTCTCAACTACATCTGGTGCTTGATCGAGAAGCAAAAAAGCTCGCTCGGCACTAGCTAGCGATCGCTGTAGCCCTGTGACTTGATTACCGATAGATTGCAAGGGCCCATATAGCTGTATAATATAAGCCTCTACTACAAGTAGCTCACCTAAAGTTAAAATACCCGTTTGGACGTGTCGGACACCCATGTAAAGGATGACAGCATACCCTACAGCAGTTATCACATTGATCAGGGAACTGACAAAATTTTGGATGGCGACGACGCGCATACGTATCCAAATGGCTTTGCTAAAGTTGCTGACAAAGCGTTCTCGTTCGCGCTCCTCCCGACCAAAAGCCTTGACAACACGAACGGCTCCCAATACCTCCTGGACAACTGACATTGCCAAACTTTCAAACTTTTGATAGTCAAGCCACTGAGTACGTAAGCTACCACTTGAGATCCGCGTCACTAAAAACAAAAAGGGTGAAACTAACAGTGCAATCAGAGCTAGCTGCCAGTCAATCAGGGCAGTGACATAGAACATGCCAACGAGCCACAAACCTGTAATAAATAACGGTACAATGCCATCAATCGTTGTCCATTGAATGGCAGGAGCATCGTATTGGATGCGGTATGTAGAGTCGAATGTGCCTACGGAATCATGGTAAGAAAGTGAAACGCATTGAGCGTGATGCAAAAGGCGGGCCCGGAAGTCCAAAACCATCTTTTCACTTGTATACGTTCGCAGTAACGAACTTGCCAGCCCAAGGAGTGGACGCAGTAAGGCAATGAATATCACGAAGCTGGCAGCGAATATCAGTAAAGTAGTTTTGGAACGCGTCAAGGTCGCTGGGAGGAGTGCATCCAAGAAGCTAGGGAGCGGTTGAGAGCCGATAACGTTGTCAACAACAATCTTTAACGGCAGTGGGGTAAGCAAGGCGAGGGGAGTTGACAGCAAGTCAAGCACAAAAGTACCCACAATGTGAAACCAGTAGGGTTTTACTTGAAGCAGCAACCGCCGATATATCTTCAAATCTATAGCGAACTTTGCGGTAGTCATTATGGCTGTAATATTGCACTTTGCGGGGCAGACTTATTACCCGTGGCTTGTATTGGTAGTAAGTACACTCTTTTAGCAATAATCTCCAGTACTTGGTAGAGAATACGTCCCAACTGAAAGTTCTGATATAAGATGACGGTGGCGTTGAGTATACTTACTGCAATTGTGACTGTTGCTACTTCTGGCATTCCCAGAACGATCGCCACAATTGTGAACAGGCAATAGGCAATCATAGCCATAATGGCTAACTGTGACATTCTCAAGGCACACCGCACTCTCAAAACTCTTTTGTTACCCCCATGATTTTCAGTACATACTTTCAGCTGAACTTTTGACCAAATCCCCTGATAAATTTCTAAATCCCAGTCGCTCCAGCCTTGATCCATTGCAATGAAATACTTGCAAGGCAAGAGTAAATCCATTACCTTTTGCAGCAAGTTCTCCTTCTCTATTCCTGCTTCTGTCCAATAGGACAACTCATAAGCGCGATCGCGCCAGGAAATATTTACTTTGTGGGCTGGCGAATCAAACTGAATTAAATCTGCTTGAGTTAGTGTTTGAGTCATTTTTTTAGAGGCTTCCATTTTTATTTACAGTTCATCAAGCTTTATCGGCTCGGCTTTCTTGAGTTCTTTGATCCGCCATTTATAGCGCTCTATACTACGTACAAGCGGCCCCAGATAAATCAGTAGCGCCACAAGCAACCGTGCCCTTCTTTTGAGGAAACGAGAATCAATCCGCGCTTGTATAGCACCAGCTACACACCAGGTAAAAGAGATAAGGAACATTGCTGCACTCAACCACGGGCGATCGCCAGATAAAAGCGCAGACACAAATAGGATCAAAGCTGCGACATTCCACTCTAGTGTTAGTGGAAGGTAAGAAATGAGAGATGAGGAAGGCTCGTACAAGGTTTGAAACAGACCCCGACCAAACACCCCAGAATAGATAACTGGTTGACCAATACGAAGAAATGTAGATAAATCTCCGTAGATTCTCCCCAACCAAGAGGGCTGCCCCAAAAGGTTAAAGCGGTAGGGATGCTGAAAATAAACGAGTGCTTCTGCCTTTCCATAGCCTTGCTGCTGTTTGAGATAGGCAGCTACTGTGTTACGGCGAAAATGCCATACGATTGCAGCCGGGCTAAAACCAATGATGTAACCTTTATCTTGCAGCCGCCAGCAGATATCGACATCATCACCAGCAGTGCGAAATATCGGGTTAAAGCCGTTAATTTCTTGTAGAACCTCCCGACGAAAAGCCATGTTGCAACCAGCAATATGTTCGGCTACCTCATCATTCAAAAGTATGTGGGTAGGTACACCGGGAGAGACAGCAACGCAAGCGGGAACGAGAGAGTCCTCCGGGGGAGATAAGTTTGGCCCGCCTACAGCAGCGACATCAGAGGAGAGAAACTTGGCAACCAGGTAGGTGAGCCAGTCTGGATCTGCCATACAATCAGAATCGGTATAGGCGACAATTTCGCCAGTTGCGGCAACCATCCCAACATTGCGGGCGACACTTAATCCCTTGTTTTCTTGACTAATTAGGCGTACATAGTCGTAACGCTGAGTAATTTCGAGAGTGCGATCGCTCGATCCATCATTAACTACAATGACTTCATAGTTGGGATAGTTTAGTTCTTTGAGAGAAGCTAAACAACTGTCCATCGTGCGTTCAGCATTGTAAGCACATACAATCACTGAAACTTTAGGATACTCAGGTAGCAGTGGCGGCAAAGGCGCTGTGTAATACTGCTGTACCGTATGGAAAGCTGGTTTCTTAAGGCGTTCGGCATCAACTACACCAAAAGCCCAGTCCTGTATGGCATATCCGCCGGTAAACCACTCATCCGTCCAAGAAAAGATGATCGTTCCTGCTGCTCCCATCTCAAAACTAGATGACAGCTTTTGAGAGAGAATTTCGGCTTGGGCTTGGGTTCCTTCACGCATCGAGTCAACGCCAAACTCACTCAGTACTAGAGGTTTATCCTCGGCAAGGTTATGAAGCCGAGAGAGGTAGCGGCGAAAATCTTGTTCTCGATGCAGGTAAACGTTAAAGCACGAGAAATCAGTAAAGTCAATATTTAAATACTCAGTACAAGGATAATTAGCATAACTTACTAAACCTCCGGGATCACTAAATTTTGCTACCTCCATTAACTCTTTAATAAAAGCCCGAACTGGTTTTGCTCCATGCCATCGGACAATATCTGGAGGAATCTCATTGCCCACCAAATAGGCAAAGGTGGCGGGATGATCCCGGCAAACTTTAACTCCTTGAGTAATGCAGTTACGGATTTCTCCTTTCACAGCAGAAGAGTCGAGGAAGGCGATATGCTGAGACCAAGGTATACCAATTAACAGCCTAAGACCATAGATTGCAGCTAGATCCAAAAGCCAATCAGGTGGAACAGTATAGGTACGCAGGCAGTTAGTCCCCATTTCTGCCATCATAGCGAAATCTTTTTCCACAACTGATTTTTCTGGAAACGACTCACCGTGGCTACCAATGGAGAATGGGCCGTAACTAACTCCTTTAAGAAAAAACTTTTTATCTTTAATAAAGAAAAACTTACCTTTTACTGTGACTACCTCGCCTTTGACAAGTGGTTCAGCACAGAAGCCAGAAGGTGTTGAAGTCAAATTTTGCAAATTACCCCCGACAATTCACTGCAAGTTTATTTCATTGCTGCTGAAACACTACGTCGAGTTTACTTAAAAAGGGAAACACACACACTTAGCTCAGTAACGCATTTGCAGCATATTTTTGCGTTAGTACCACCACAATCGCTATTAGTTAACAGTCTTGTAATAATTAAAGTTTGTCAGAAGTGCGTTTGCGATCGCGTTTACGAAAATGTATAAATTAACGTATAGTTTCAGTCTAGTTTTGTATCCATTTGGTCAGACATTTGGGTAAAAATATTCTGACTCAGCAACGCCAGTTGCTGAGTCAGTTCAAAAATTTGCGCTTGAATAGATAGATTCAGCCTTCAATTTCAACCTAAAGACGAAATGCTACAAAAAATTTGATACTACATATACTTCAATACTTTTCGGATAAACTCAATAATCTCTCTTTTGGTCTGGGGAAAGGTTAAAGGGCAAAGGGGAAAGGTAAATTCAAACCCTTTCCCCCTTAACCGAAAAGTACCGAAAAGTATTGACATATACTTGTCTTGAAAGGGATAGTTCCAAAACTGTTAGTAAGTCAGTGCAATAAAACCAAACTATGTAAATAGAAGTAAATAAGGCTCAAACTCTTTCTCTCCCTGCTCCCTACCTTATTGCAACAATAATTATTTACGCCGATCTACTTACTGTGATTCATAAACCGCTATATGTTGTATCTCATGAATATTTTAGGGGCGGGTAACAATAACGTTACCAAAATATCCTCTGTTACGGTGGGAGTTACTTTACAAGTACTCTTGAGGCAATCTACCAATAAATAGTTGGCAGTGTAGTACTGCTTGAGTATTTCTTTATGCTGCTCGCTAAATTGCCACTGATGACCAATATTGCGAGACCGAACTATCACCAGTCTCAATTCATTAGCCCAAGTCTGACCGTTAGCACTCCACCATTCTTTTAACTTTTCTCTGCCTTGAAATGGAGTCGGTAATTGCTCTTTGAGTTTTTGCAAAGAATGCTGTAACTCAGGGTTACAAGCAACAGTTCCGTTATCAGGGAGAGCAAACCTTAAAGCCAAAACTCGATCTAAAGTCTGCTCGTAAGGAAGAGCAAGGCTTAAACGAAGGGCAAACTGGAGAGCTATATCTAGAGCTAAATCAGGAGTAAGATTGCTAGTAAGCCTGAGATCGATACCAAGAGAAAAAGCTAAGTCGTTAGTCAAGTTCAGGTCGTCGAGAAGTTCTAGTGTCAAATAAAAGGCACGAACACTTACTCTTTTGTGGGTAGACTGAACTGAAAGAGACTTATGGTTGAGCCAGTTGAAGAACTTTTGCAATTGCTTATCAAAGCTGACAAGCTGATCAATATGTTGCTTCATTAATTGCAACAGACAAGTGGGATTATCCAAGATGCCAGCAGTTAATAAAAAGATTTTGTGCCAACGTGCTTCACTCAAATGGCTAACCAACTCAATTATTTTTTTTTCTAATATTTGTGGATTGGGACTAGTAACAATATTTTTTGCTGTTAAATACTGCTGAAATGCTATATGCGAGAATGAGTAAATCCCCCGTGCTTGCTCTATCAGTAGTCCATCTGTCTCAAGCAATTTTAGCACTGCTTCACTGCTGAGTTGCAGTACCT
Source organism: Nostoc sp. CmiVER01 (assembly GCF_034531135.2). Lineage (NCBI taxonomy): Bacteria > Bacillati > Cyanobacteriota > Cyanophyceae > Nostocales > Nostocaceae > Nostoc > Nostoc sp. CmiVER01. Next base: position 25,105 of record NZ_JAVRBU020000016.1, on the reverse strand, counting down.
CTGGCTCAGTTTGCTTCATGAGATAGTCCGTAATGTATTGCTGGACATTACTTTGTGTGAAAAAGTAATTACCTTGCTTAAAAGTAATAGCAGCAATTTGACTCAACAGTTCAAGCTTATGAGGTAAAGACAAATGAACATAAATTTCATTTCGTTTAATGTTCCTCACTTTATCCCAGCGATTGAGCAAAATGTCTAACCCTTGCTTATAAAGTTCAACCCTTCTAACTGGAAAGTCTGAGCGGGCTTGAAATACACAACAAATTAGGTTAAGCAAAAGTGGCCTTACGGCTATTTCTCGAATTTGTTGATTCTCCAACAACTGTAATTTTTGCACGAACTCACAAGCTAAAGCTTTTCCTTTTTCTAGGGAATTTTTGCTAACGTTGACAAACCAATTTTGGACAAAAGCCTCAATCTGGGAAGAGTCAAAATCAGCAATTTCAACATCGCTAAATCCCTCAAACTGATAATATTGATAACCAATCCGACATGTAATAATAGACTGATTTCTATAATACTTTTCAGTAAAAGTATCTATTTCACTGATGATTTTAACATTATTATCTTCTGGAATTTCATCTAAGCCATCCAGCAGAATTAACATTCTACCATCAACCAGTAATGTTTGGATTTCTTGATCTGAAGCACCGCAGTCCGCAAGCTCTTGACGAATATAGTTAAATAAACTATGAGTCCCGGTTTTTTTTGCATCCTCAGCAAAGTTTTTCAAACGAATAAAAATAGGTATCCGGTCTGATAGTAATTTGCCTTGATTGCATTGAATGGCAATATGCTGTAAAAATGTGGTTTTACCAGATCCTGGTTTACCTAGTACCATTAGTTTAGGATAGGTAATAACTGCCTGTATTGCAGATAATCGTTCTTGATCAACTTGATTTAAACCAGAACAGTTTAACTCTTCTGGAATTAACTCTTGTAGATCAAGGATATCTAACCATCTTCGACTTGTAATATTATTCAGAATATTCGTGCTGACATAAATTTTTTCTAATTGAATTGGTTGAGCAATATCTAATAATCGCGTAGTAGCACATTGGGATTGAATTTTATTACTTAGACGCGATCGCAACATTTGCACTAAGCTTTCCACATCCTGGCAGTTTTGCCATCCTTGGTTGCCTTCTGTCAGTAACTTCTGATCGGGTAGTTGAGCAATGTCTTGCCAATCTAAACCAAGTTGGAAGCAAATCTCCATGAAATTCTGTCGGTCTATCGGTTTGCCTGTGAAAAACTTCCAGATTGACTGGCGAGTTTCAAGTCCTACCTCACTAGCTAAATACTCTTGCGTCCACTCTCTGATTTTAAAAGCCCTTTTTGCTTTTTCAATACCTACAGTAGATGCTTTCAACGAACGTCGTGCCATAAACCTGTTTTGAATCTCCAGTTATTAACTTAAAAAACCATATCAGGAATTAATTGTTTATCCTTTAAGTTTGTAATAATTTTACTTTAAAGTTTGACTTTAATAAAATTATTTTGAATAGTATAGAAAATAAAAGTAGCTCAGAAAAAAGTGTAATTAGTGTAAGAACACGTATTATTCATATTAGTTTTGTTACTGGTTTTTAAAATTACCTAACTTAATTTAAAGTTTTCTTCCCCCTTATGGCTTATTTATCTTTAGAGAGAGTAATGGTTGCGAGTTTTTTGTGATTTTAATTACTGTTAAAATGTAACAAAAGTAGGAAAAGTAACAAAAGTAGGAAAAGTAGGAAAAGTAGGAAAAGTAGGAAAAAGTTAAATAAGATAAGTGATACATTAAGTCATACATTTTCTTAGACGCGATCGCAAACACATTTATTACAGACTGGAATTTATGTAAAGGAATTGTGCTAGTACCACAACATTAGGCACAATCGAGACAGTTTTGTAAGCGGTTCTTCGTGCGAGATAGCTCGTCTTGAGGAAATGGTTTTGTAATTAAGTTAACAAAGGTTTTTTACAAAACCAAGCTATATCTATCAGGATTTGACATCTAATCTATGAAAATACTGGTAACTGGAACTGAAGGCTATATCGGTTCTTTATTAGCCCCAATCTTGATAGAACATGGTCATGAAGTTATTGGGGTTGACACAGGATTCTATAAAGTTGGTTGGCTGTACAACGGTACCGAACTCACAGCCAAAACTCTTAATAAAGATATCCGCCACATCACAGTTGAAGATTTACAGGGTGTTGAGGCAGTCATTCATTTAGCTGAACTCTCTAACGATCCCGCTGGACAGTTACGTCCTGATGTGACTTATGAAATTAACCATCAAGGCTCAGTTCAACTTGCTCAACTAGCTAAAGCAGCCGGTGTGCGTCGCTTTATCTATACGTCTTCGTGCAGTGTTTATGGCATTGGTACAGATGACTATGTTACGGAGGAGTCTTCTGTCAACCCCCAAACGGCATACGCTGAATGTAAAACCTTGGTAGAGCGAGATGTTAAGTTGTTAGCTGACGATAGTTTCTCTCCTACCTTTTTGCGGAATGCCACCGCCTACGGCGCATCTCCCAGAATGCGTTTTGATATTGTGTTAAATAACCTGTCTGGGCTGGCATGGACGACTAAAGAAATTAAGATGACAAGCGACGGTACTCCTTGGCGGCCGCTAGTTCATTTGCTAGACATTTGCAAAGCAATTGTATGTACGCTAGAAGCCTCGCGCGACATTATTCACAACCAAATTTTCAATGTGGGTGACACCGCTAGCAACTATAAAGTCAAAGAAATTGCCCAGATAGTAGCTGAAGTTTTTACTGGATGCCAGCTTTCTTTTGGTGACACTAGTGCTGATAACCGCAGCTATCGGGTTTCTTTCGAGAAGATTAACACCAGGCTACCGGGATTTAAGTGTGAGTGGAATGCAGTTAAAGGCACGCAGCAGTTGTTCGATGTGTTTACTGCTATCGATATGTCAGAATCCACTTTTTTATTTAAAGGATTCACTCGTTTGAAACAGCTGGAATATCTGATTCGTACTCAGCAAATAGATCAAAATTTCTTCTGGGATCAGTCATGCTATTCACAGAAACTGCACTCAAAGGTGCATTCGTTATTGACATAGAGCAACGGCAAGATCCTCGTGGCTTCTTTGCTCGTACTTTTTGCGCCCAGGAGTTTTTGGCTCACGGTTTAAAGCCAACAATTGCACAATGCAATCTAGCCTTCAACCACAAAAAGGGTACTCTGCGGGGTATGCATTATCAAGTTACTCCAGCAACCGAGGTAAAGTTGGTTCGTTGTACTCATGGCGCTATTTATGATGTAATCATCGACTTGCGCCCTGAATCTCCTACATACAAGTTACATCTTGGTGTTGAGCTATCAGCCGAAAACCGTAGAGCTTTATATGTGCCTGAGATGTTTGCTCATGGTTATCAGACGCTAACTGATGCGGCTGAAGTTGTCTATCAGATGAGTGAATTCTATGCGCCAGATTACCAGTGTGGCTTGCCCTATGACGATCCAGCTTTTGAGATTGAATGGCCTTTACCTGTAAGTGAAATTTCTGAGAAAGATACAAGCTGGCCTTCGTTTGAATCTGTTTTAGACTCTACCCCCGTCTAAGCAGACGTGAGGGTGTAAGGGTTTTCATATACCTCTATTAAGTTACATATAACAGTGTGGGAGCTAACAAATGACTACGACAACTTTGCAACCCTCTGTACAAAATGGTACAAATGTGAATCTTTGTGGCTGTCGATTCTGTGGGACAAAGTTAAAGCACACCTTTGTAGATTTGGGAATGTCACCATTGTGTGAAAGTTACGTGACAGCTGAACAGCTAAACCAAATGGAACCCTTTTATCCATTGCATGTCTACGTGTGCGATCGCTGTTTTTTAGTTCAACTTCAAGAATATGTCAGTCCGCAAGATATCTTCAGCCACTATGCCTATTTTTCGTCTTACTCTGATTCTTGGCTACAACACGCAAAAAATTATACCGAAAAAGTAACAGCTCGCTTTGGACTTAACTCTTCAAGCCAAGTAGTAGAAATAGCTAGTAACGATGGTTACTTATTACAATACTTTGTAGCAAACGAAATACCTGTCCTGGGTATAGAACCAGCAGCTAATGTCGCTGAGGTAGCGATCGCAAAAGGCATTCCTACAACTGTCAAATTCTTTGGACAAAACACAGCAGATGAATTAGCTGCTAATGGTAAGCAAGCAGATTTATTAATCGGTAACAATGTGCTTGCTCATGTACCTGATATCAACGATTTTGTCGCAGGTTGTAAAATTTTACTTAAGCCTGAAGGTGTCATTACTATGGAGTTTCCCCATTTAATGCGACTAATAGAGGGAAACCAATTTGATACTATTTATCACGAACACTTTTCTTACTTATCCTTACTCACAGTAGAAAAGATTTTTGCTACTCATAATTTAAATATCTTTGATGTAGAAGAGCTGTCCACACATGGTGGTTCTCTGAGAATTTATGCTTGCCATGTAGACGATAGTTCTAAATCTATCACTCAGCAGGTAAAAGAATTAAGGGCAAGAGAAGAAGCAGCAGGATTTAGCAACATAGAAAGTTATTTTTCTTTTGCTGAAAAAGTCAAAGAAACCAAGTTTCAACTTTTGGAATTTTTGATTGCAGCTAAACGGCAAAAAAAGTCAATCGTTGGTTACGGCGCTCCTGGTAAAGGTAACACTCTCTTGAATTATTGTGCAATTAGAGAAGATTTCCTTAGTTACACTGTAGACCGAAATCCCTTCAAACAAGGTAAATTTTTACCAGGAACTCATATCCCAATCTTCCATCCAAATAAGATTCAAGAAACTAAGCCAGATTATCTGTTGATTTTACCTTGGAATCTGAAAAATGAAGTCATGTCCCAGATGTCTTATGTACGTGATTGGGGTGGAAAATTTGTCGTCCCGATTCCTGAAGTCAATGTCTATTCTTGAGCAAGAAAGCAACTTGAATTTAATCTGATTTATCAATACCAAAGGATATTACCATGAAAGTAGTTTTATTTTGCGGTGGTTTAGGAACAAGATTAAGAGAATTATCCAGCAATATTCCTAAACCAATGGTTCATATTGGCTACAGACCAATATTGTGGCATGTGATGAAATACTATGCTCATTATGGACACAAAGATTTTATTTTGTGTCTTGGTTACAAAGCAGATGTGATCAAAAATTATTTTCTCAATTATGATGAGTGTGTTTCAAACGATTTTACTTTACAGGAGGGAGGCAGAAAAATTCAATTGGTAAATAGTGATATTGAAGATTGGAATATTACTTTTGTTGATACAGGCTTGACTTCAAATATAGGTCAAAGGTTCAAAGCAGTTGAAAAATACTTAGACGGGGAAGAGGTCTTTTTAGCCAATTATAGCGACGGATTAACAGATTTACACCTACCTGACTTAATTGAAGATTTTTATAGACATAAGAAAATAGCCAGCTTCCTGTGTGTCAAACCATCGCAAAGTTTCCATTTAGTTTCAACACAAGAAAATGGTCTAGTAAATGATATCCAAAGTGTGCAGCAAGCTGGTATTAGGATAAATGGCGGTTTCTTTGTATTTAACAAAGACATTTTTAAATATATTGAATCCGGCGAAGAATTAGTACTTGAACCATTTCAAAGACTAATTAAAATAAAAGAACTAGTAGCTTATAAATACAACGGTTTTTGGGCGTGCATGGATACCTTCAAAGAGCAGCAGCAGTTAGATGATATGTATTGCCAAGGTAATGCTCCTTGGGCAGTATGGAATCTTCTTGAAAGGAAGGCAAAATACTTGGAATATAGCCGAAATTATCAATTTACTAATGATTCGGTACCAATTAGTTTGGCTAATAGTTAAATACCAATATATTTTATAGTAGATATTTAGTAAGGATATCTACTGTAACTATTATTTAAAATAACTATCTCAAATAAATTATTCTCTAAAAAACAAAAATCAGCAATATGCTAAAATTTACTTTCGAGGATAAAAAAAACTTCGACTATAAAGTTTTATGTTTAGGAGCACATTGTGATGACATAGAAATTGGTTGCGGAGGTACGATATTAAAATTGGTAGAAACTTACCCAAATATTATGTTTTATTGGGTTGTATTTAGTTCAAACTTACAAAGAGAAGAGGAAGCTTATAACAGCGCTAATAGATTTCTAAAAAATACACATATAAAAAATATAGTAGTTAAACAATTTAAAGATGGATTTTTCCCTTTCATAGGAATTGAAATTAAACACTTTTTCGAGGAATTAAAACGAGAATACAGTCCTGATTTAATTTTTACTCATTATCGCCAAGATTTGCATCAAGATCATCGCTTAATTTCCGAATTTACTTGGAATACATTTAGAAACAATTTAATTTTAGAATATGAAATACCTAAATATGATGGTGATATGGGAAATCCTAACTTCTTCGTTAATTTAAGTAAAGAAATTTGCCAAAATAAAATTCAATATATTATTGAGAGCTTTCCGTCGCAAAATAATAAACAATGGTTTACAGAAGAAACCTTTTTATCAATTTTAAGGCTGCGAGGAGTTGAATCTAATTCACCCAATAAATATGCAGAAGCTTTTTATTGTCGCAAAATAGTTTTTTAGCTCGAATCTCCTTCGAGCTACTGTAAGGATTCAGAATAGTATAAATAAATTTTATTTATATAAAATTTTTATTCTGAATAACTTTTTGCAACACAACCCATATTTTACAGTGATTTAATAAAATGTATAACAATATTGATATAAACAATAGTATTAATATAGAAGATATTAGCAATGAGATGTATCTGTTAATGTCGGTACTTTATCCTATTTGTCGTAGTATTACCGGCGATGGCTTACGAAAAACACTACAAATTATTCAACAACATATTCCTTTAGTTATACATGAGGTTCCTAGTGGTACTCAAGTATTTGATTGGACGATTCCCAAAGAATGGAATATCAGAGATGCCTTTATTAAGAACTCACAGGGTGAAAAAATTATAAATTTTCATCAATCTAATCTCCATATAGTTAATTACAGCATCAATATTCATGAAAAGATGTCATTGCAAGATTTAAAAGGACATCTTTTTACATTAGAAGATCGCCCTGATTGGATTCCCTATAGAACTTCTTATTACAAAGAGAACTGGGGCTTTTGTCTTAGTCATAATCAATTATTGGAGCTAAAAGATGAAGAATATGAAGTTTACATCGATTCTTCTTTAGATAATGGCTCTTTAACTTACGGAGAGTATTACATTAGAGGAAAAAAAGCAGATGAAATTATAATTTCGTGTCATATCTGCCACCCATCGCTTTGTAATGATAATCTCTCAGGTATAGCATTAGTAACCTTTTTAGCCAAGCACCTCAGCCAAATTTCACCCTCTTATTCCTATCGTTTTCTGTTACTTCCTGGAACCATTGGTTCCATTACTTGGTTAGCTTTAAATGAAGCGAATGTTGACAAAATTAAACATGGTTTAGTTGTAACCTGTGTAGGCGATCCGGGCAAGTCTCACTACAAAAAAAGTCGTCAAGGTAATGCCGAAATTGATAAAGCTGTTACTCATGTCTTGAAAAATTCTGGTCAAGATTATGAAATTATGGAGTTCTCTCCTTATGGCTATGATGAACGGCAGTTTTGTTCACCAGGCTTTAACCTTCCTGTCGGTTGTTTCATGAGATCACCTCATGGTACTTATCCTCAATATCATACATCTGCCGACAATTTAGAACTTGTACAACCTCAATATCTTGCTGATTCTTTATCAAAAATTTTGTCGGTTTTAAATATTATAGAGAATAATAAAAAATATTTAAATCAAAACCCTAAATGTGAACCGCAGTTAGGTAAACGAGGGTTATACAGTGCTATAGGCGGGCAGATTGATCCAAAGAAGAATGAAATGGCTATGTTGTGGGTTTTAAACTTATCTGATGGTAATCAAACACTATTAGAGATTTCGGAAAAATCAGGCATAGAGTTTGATGTGATTAAGAAAACAGCAGATACATTATTGCAGTTCAATTTGTTGGAAGAAAAAACTTAATTTTCTGATTAATTACCTCGACAATACCTTGAGTAGTTCGGGTAAGGATTCAGGTGTAATGTCTAGGAAGCAGTGATAGGTGAGACAGATAATTATTAGAGTCAGCCACTAATGCTTGTACAAAAAAATCAATCACAGACTTACTTTGACGACAACAAATCTGCACTACCGTTAACAATTTGGGAGTGTGTTTAAATCTCTCTATCGAACGGGAGCAGCCACTAATACTTTTTCACTTTAAAAGTGATACAAATAGACGGCAGGGGAGCAAAAGGCAAAGGGGAGAGAATTAAAGACGAATCATTTGTATCAAGTATCCTAATTATGCAATTTAAATGGGGAATAGATGATAAGGGGTAAGCACTAAAAAAAGTAAAATACTACTGCCTTGGTTAATACCAAATTTTCGTCATTTACCTGTTTGACTAGGCTTCATCATCTGATGTTTCTTCAATCTCGATTTCCCAAGGTTGTCCTTTATAATCTGGTGAAAAAAGGTGAATTTTGGCTTTATTGGAAAACTGCTTCAGCTTTTTGATGAACTGGGGAATAGCATCGACTATATGCAGATAACTTTCTATGTCATAACAGATAATGAGTAACATCAAAGGGCTAGTATTTATCTTGAAATACCAGTGACAATTTGATAGTAAAACTCGCATAATTGGCCCGCAGGCTTGATAAAATCGCCTGCAAGTAGCTTCTTCTAATTGCCTGTAGAATAACTCGTTAAGTATAGGTGATCCAGTTGGAGGCAAATCATCTGCCGGAAGGGGGGATTTATTCATAGCAAATAACTAGGGATTGGGAATTATTAGTCAAAAAAAACAATGCTCCTGCATGTTTTCATCACGCAATCTTTGAATAGATGGCGCAACAAGCAAGCACTTTTGTAGTTACACCCAAAGTCGGAAAATCATAGTAAATGTTCTTGTTTTTGTGTTGCAAGCCATTGCAGTTCTAACCACAAACGCGGATCTGTCTGCTTTACCTTCGACATCGGATCTCGCAGCAGATGTGTAGCATTTAGGCAGACAACCTCAACTAATCCTGCATATTCTGCGACTTCTCTGAGTATAGATATCTGGGCTTTAACAGCAGCAATCAGATTGTCAGGGCAATAAATTGTGAAGTATGGCAGAAAGTGAACACGAGGTCTTCCCCAATAAGACTCAATGAGTTTAACATGACAGTGTTTTAGCAATTCATTGACTTGTGGGAAAGAATGAGCAATAATCGTTTTGAATTCTTTGACTAGTTCTTGTTCATACCAACTTGTGTTCATAGTTATAACTTTCATGTTGAAAGTAGCAATTGGGAATTTTTAATTGTGAGTTAGTTTTTCTACTAATCACTTGATAACTCGGCATTTACCAGCTTTTTCGCGAAGGTTTTTTTAGGTACTGTGTAGTACAAAAAGGTCGGCGAAGCAATTTTTTACTAATGTTGGTTCCGTTTCCCTCAAACACTATCAAGTGCAACACTTGCTCTAGAAAACGCCGCTTGTCAAAAATACCTTGAATCAGCACTTCTAGTTCAGTTGCACCCTTGGCAGGAAAATCTTCTCCATCAATGGTGCACCAGGGTAAAAACTCCTGCCAGTCTGAGGTTAATGTACCGACTCGTGCTCGATTTCCATAAGTAATAACTAGGAATGTATTGTAGTCAAACAGCTTTGGTATTTGTTGACAGTAGGTCTGAATTCGCTGATAACCTTCTTTGAAAGTCGCTTGTTCATCACTTAGCTGAATCGAGACAATAACTGCCAAGGGTAAACCGTTGATAAAGACAACTACATCAGGACAGTGAGTATAACTCCCCTCAACTACAGTCAAGGGATGAATAGCTAGCCAATCATTGTTCAATAGATTAGACGTATCAATGAGCCACACAAAGTCATGAACTATTTCTTCGTTATACAGGTATTCAACTTCCACACCATTGGTCAATAATTTGTGAAAGCGACGGTTATTTTTCAGCAAGTCGGAACTCGGAATGTAAGTAATCTGATGGATAGCTGCAACGATCGCTTCATCCGGTTTTGTCGGGTTAATTTTCTGCAAAGCGTTATGGAGGCGCTCACACAAAACCACATCACTATAATTACTCCGTCCGATCTGGTGCTTACCTAGAGTAATGTCTGGCTCTAATAAAACTGTGTAGCCAATGACCTCGAACCAAGTGAGCGCACAATCTGCGATCGCTTTACCCACCGCAGGCATCGCAGATTGTGTGGAATCAAAACGGCGGCGAAGTTTTTTTGTAACACGACTCGCTTTGGCAGTTGTTTTTTTTAGCTGTGCTGGATTCATGAAGAAGACTTAATTTGAGTCAATGCAGAAGCTAGTGCCTAGTTACTGGCATTGGTTGGTATATTCACAGATGGAATATACGACTTGATAGTAACTATCAAAGCTAAAGTTGATCGGCAAGATTGTATCTTGTGCTACTTATTACCAATAATATTGGTAATAAATTAGAATTACCTCTGTTTAATGCTTAACTTTTATCTCCTGCTCTAAAAACAGGTTTCCAATATCAAATAAAAGTTGCATAGTACCTCGGTAGCCAACCTTGGTGAACTGACCATGATCTAAACGGTCAAAAATCGGAATCCCTTGACGGTAGAGAGGAATTTTTAAGCGTTGAGCGATCGCCACTCCATGAGAGTTGGTAATGAGTAAATCAGACCCAACCGCCAATTGCTCAAAGTCTTCCAAATCACCGATAGTGACGCTCTTGATCGGAAGTTTTTCTAACAGAGGAAAGCGTGTTGTTGTCACTGCTGCGTGAATCTCAACTCCTAGCGATCGCAAAAAAGCAACTGTTGACCAAAGTAAATCTGGTTCTAGCGCCAAAGAAACTCGCTTGCAACCAAAGTAAAAGTGATTTTCCAACATTACAAATTGCAACTGACGGCGTTGACGGCGATATTTTTCCGGAACTCTGACACCACTGATATCCGCCAATGCTTGCAGAAATTTATCTACTGCTGCTAGCCCCGTCAATTCACCAAATACTTCGTAAGGTATATTGAATCTCTGCTCTAAAATTTGCGCCGCACCCCGCATACTATCACCTAGTGCCAAAGTGAATACAGAACTGCCAATTGAGCGTAATTGTGCTGCATTTGTACCATTAGCTGTAATGGCACTAGAAGAATCTTCTATATGACCATCTAATGAGCCAGAAAGGTCAGGTATAACAATAGGTACAAGTCCAAAAGAAGTGACAATCTCTTTAATTTCCTGTACATCACCTGGTGTGAAGGCAGAACTCGCCAAAATAGTTATTTGTGTAGGACAAGCATCTTGCTTAGAGCTTTTTTGAGGGATTTCCCTGACTATACTCTCAACCGCCCCAGCAAAACCATCCTGTAATGTACCTTTGAAATCTGGTGTAGAGACAAGCACAATTGGTAAATAATCCAGTTCTGGGTGACGGTGGCGAATCTCCTTCACAAAGCGTCCCATATCATCGCCTCTGGTTTCCACCAGCCCAGTGCTACAAAGACCGATAATTTCCGGTTTGGATCTCTGCACCAAAGTTAAGATTGCTTGTTCAACTCTTTCCTCGCCCCCCAAAATGGTTGCAACTTCGGTCATTGCTGTACTGGAAAGAGGAATCGACTGACGGAAATGTTGTACTAATACTGCCTTAGTCAAAGCAGTACAACCTTGAGAACCATGTAATAAAGGCATGATTCCCTTCAATCCCAAAAAGGCTAAAACTGCACCCACAGTTTGGCTTTGCTTCAGGGGATTAACTGCAACTGATGTACTCGTAACGCTAATAATCGCCATTAGATTTCCTCCTGTTGAGAATTTCCTGCTTCTTCTACTCCTACTTCCCAGGGGGCTGGCTGGTATACTTGCTCCCACACAGGGTTGTAAAAAGCGGCATACAATTCTCGTGCTACTTCTAAAATTCCTATATACCCTGCATAAGGATGGTTGCGTTCTTGATTAACGTCTAGGAATGGAATTCTAGCTGTGAGAGAAGTATCTTGATAGCGCTTCTCAGCAATTAACATATCAGCTTTATTTTCGTTAATTATCTGTAGGATTTCTTCAGGATTATTTTGCTCTAGAATTATGCCATCTTGACCTAGCAAACTTTTGACTCTAATTTGATCCTCATCAGTATTATTCTTAGTCAGAATAGGAATAACTTCCATCCCCAATTTTTTAGCAGCAAAGATAATTAACCAACTCTTGAAACTTCCAATAGAAAGGATAATGCGCTTACCTTGTAATTGGGTAATATACAGAGCGAGTTTTTCATCTATTGCAACAGTTTCTTCTGCAATTAGTTTTTCTGTACGTTCCTGCAAATCAGAATTACCTAACTTTGCAGTAATATTCCTTAAACATTGGTTGATTGACTCTATACCATAGATAGACTCTTCAATATAGGGGATACCATATTTTTTCTCCATCCCTTTTGCCATGTTAATTAGTGCTTTAGAGGAGAGCAACAAGTTAAGTTTGGCACGATGGGCATAGCAAACTTCTTTGTAGACAGCATCGCCTGTAATTTTTGCTAACACTCTGATACCTAATTTCTCCAATAACGGTATAAAATTCCATATTGCACCTGCGATATTATGTTCACCAATTAGGTTGATGTCATAAGGTGTACTAGTATCTGGTTCAGATGTTCCAATAACGTGTTCTAGCAACGCTTCACCAGCAACACGATTGCCCAAATTTTGGTTCCCAATAAAGCCAGGACAATGTACAGGGATAGTGGGTATTCCTGTTTTTTCAGTAGCATTTTTGCAAACTCCCTCGATATCATCCCCAATCAAGGCAGTGATGCAAGTGGAGTAAACAAATACCGCCGTCGGTTTGTAGCGTCTTGCTAATTCTAAAATGCCTTTGTACAGCTTTTTGGCTCCACCGAAGATGATATCATTCTCATCGATGTCGCTGGTAAAACGTATTTTGTACAGCATCGAACCAGAAGAGAGACTGCTGTAACTTCCCCAAATACTGGCAGCACAGCCACTTGGCCCGTGAACTACATGAGCAGCATCAGTGATTGGTACTAGGGTAATCATCGCACTATCAAAAGCACAACTTCCTTGAGTAGTTCCAGGTTGGGGTAATTGTGTGGAGGACTTTTTTTTATGCAGTTTCTGCTGCTGAGGAGTACCTTCGGAATTTGACTCACTGAATGAATCGTTGATTTTTTCTGGGGTAGGATTCATTTGTTTGGTGACAATAGGTAGAAGTTATTAGATGTTAAGTGAATTCCAAAAGGCTTTGATATTTCATTTATTAACCGTGTATCTAAAGCATGGAATAAAAGGGAATGAGAAAAATAGTTTCCCATCCCCTAGAACATAAACACCAACTACGTTAGAGAAGGAGAAAACAAAAACACGAACTAGACTATTAAAGTATTAATTTTGCCGTGTACACCTTGGTAGATTAGTGTTAACACAGTGATTCAAATGCAGAGAGTTAAGATTGGCTATTCCACTACCTCCATTTTAAAGGATTGGTCAGAGGGTGGGCCAAAATAGCCCACCTAATATTTACTCTGTATTTAGCACTGGGGTCTGAATGAGAACCTTACTTTTTCTCGCTACCAGAAACTATTTCTACATTGCCTTTTTTCAGTGCTTCTAGTGCTTCACCTTCAGCATCTTCTTGCTTCTTAGCAGCATCTGCTTGGCTAATTAGTTTGGCAGCATTTTCCTCACTTTCAAGAATACCGAATTCAATCAACAAATCTTCTAACTCATCCATTTCGATAGGTGTGGGAACAGCGAGATTTGTATTATTGATAATCTTGTCTGCTAGTGTACGGTATTCATTAGCTTGGTTGCTATCGGGTGCGTATTCGTTTACAGTCATCCGACGCAATTCGGCGTGTTGCACGATATTGTCACGGGGGACGAAGTGAATCATTTGAGTACTTAATCTAGCTGCTAGAGTGCTAATCAGTTCGTCTTCCCGATCAGTTTTCCGGCTGTTACAAATCAGTCCACCCAAACGTACACCACCAGTGTGAGCATATTTGAGAACCCCACGAGCAATGTTGTTAGCTGCAAACATTGCCATCATTTCACCAGAGGTAACAATGTAGATTTCTTGGGCTTTACCTTCACGAATTGGCATCGCAAAACCACCACATACAACGTCGCCCAATACGTCGTAAGATACGAAATCTACATCTGAATAAGCGCCGTTTTCTTCGAGGAAGTTAATGGCTGTGATGATACCCCGACCGGCGCAACCTACACCAGGTTCTGGCCCACCTGATTCTACACATCTGATATTGCGGAAACCTGTGATTACAACTTCTTCGAGTTCAATATCTTCCACAGCGCCCCGTTCAGCAGCTAAATGCAGCACAGTAGTTTGAGCTTTACAGTGTAAAATCAAACGAGTGGAGTCAGCTTTCGGGTCACATCCGACAATCAAGATGCGTTTACCCACTTCTGCCATTGCAGCAAGGGTGTTTTGGGAAGTGGTAGATTTACCAATACCACCTTTACCGTAAAAAGCAATTTGTCTAATTTTGTCGTCGGACATGATAATTTATCCTGCAATTGTTTGTTTGTTGAGTGTGTCGGTTTATGAGGGGATTGTGCTGTAAAATTACAGCAGCGACCTTATGTAGAACGTCATTGGAGGTGCTCGTTCTACAGCAAAAAGAGTCCGAATAAAGAACATATTCAAGTTTTAGTCAGTTTTCGTTGACTTAGAGTTATTACTCAAGGAATATTGCAAGTATTACCATCCACTCACTTAAATGATTTCTCTAGCGGTAGCAATACCAATTGGAAAAAAGAAAGCCACAAATAGACCATTTGTAGAGACGCGATGAATCGCGTCTTTACTACAGATTCCAAGCCGGAAACTCAAATTGAAATCCGAATTACGAATTGAGCATCATCAGTTGTTGTAATCTTCTGAAGGTTGCTCATACCTAAAGAGTGATTGCAGCAGGATTTAAATTTATGCCAAATTTTCCTCTAACCACACAACCAACCATTGCAATCCACTCTAAACAGTCGCTACAACTTCCCCGATTTTGCTAATATCGTAACCGCCGAGAATTTCAAATTGGGAGTGAACCATTCGATGTCCCAAAGTACTGAGCAACTGCTGTACAGGTGCTTCTTCTAAATATTCCTTGAGAATCACCAAATCATATCGTGACTGATGTAAAGGGATAAATCCCAGCCCAAAAGCGGTAGCTACAGATGCCGTACTCATACCAGCATCGGCAACTCCTCTGATTACAGCTTGGGCAACATCTTGGTGAGTTTTGAGTATATTGTCAAAGCCCTGAACAGCATCGAACGGTATCTGCTCCTTTTGGAGTGTTTGTTCCAAAAGCATCCGACTACCAGAACCGATTTCGCGGTTAACAATAGTCGCTCCAAGGGCAACTAAGTCACTAACTGTTCTAATTCCCATTGGGTTCTCTGACTTCAACAAAAGTCCCTCTTCCCAGACACCAAGGGTAATCAGAACTGCTTCCCTACCAGCCAGAACATCTCGAACAAAGGGAGTATTATACTCACCAGTTTCAGGATCGTACAGATGCATCCCAGCGATGTGGGCTTCACCTCTGCATAGACTGTGCAATGCAGCCATGCTATTGGCAAAGTTATATTGGACTCGCAGTTGGGGATGCCAGCGTTCCGTGGCTCTTGCCCATAGTGAAATCACAGGGGCACAACCAGCAATGACAACTGTATTGTGAAGTGTGTCGAGATTATCGTCTAAAAGACGGACTCGAACCTTATTTGTACCTGTAAGGCTTGTACTTTCACCGTCAGCCGGAATCATATCTTGGCGAAAAGCATCCTTACCAATCAAGGGATAAGCTATCCATTGTCCGCCCACACGAGCCATGCTAACTCGTAGTTGCTGACCATTAGAAACAGGTTTGGCAAGAACGGCTTCAATTTCAGGTAAATCCCGCTCTAACCAGAATAGATCCTCAACTTGACAGCCAAGGGCTTTGGCCAAGCGAAGTGTTATGGCAACAGAGGGAGCATATAGTCCCGACTCTACACCACTAATAGTTTGACGAGTCACATTAGCGATGTTAGCCAAATCTTGTTGGCTCATGCCTAAGCGAGTTCTAATCGACTTCAAGTTATTACGGAGGTCACTATCCTGCTTCATTGGCTTTGTCTCTTGGTTTCAAAAAGCCGTAGCGGATTTAAATATTGCATCTGCCAAGGCGAAAGTCTGGTCTTTGAGTTTATATCATTTCTCTTTGACGAGTTTTTGTGCTTTCGCTGTCTTGATTCCCCATATAAAAAGACTATCACAGAAATTGCCAATTTGCTTGCCAAGCGCAAATTATTTTTGCGGGTGGTTACTTTTTAGGCACTTACCAGTAATAAAATACCCTGCCGTCGATGAAAGCCCCTATCCTATCTCGTAAAGCCAGGAACTTTCGCAGCTTTACATCAATCCAGATGAGGATTGATGCCACGGCGATCGCACTCAACTTTAATACTGTCGTTGATTATTGGGAGCAACCAACGCGATTTTGTGAGGTTCGGTGAAAAGAGCAGCACCACATTTGCTCCCGGTGTAGCCCTAGACATCACTATATTTGCACATAGCTCTTTTAATAGTGCCTGGAATAAATACCAACTTTACAGGTATTAAATTAGAAAAATGTATAGACAAGTACAATACTTGCTACCAACTAGGTGGTAAATTTTACGACTGATAAAGAATTAAAAAGCGATGAACTTAACACCCAGTGAGTTAGAACGCTATCACCGCCAAATGATGCTTCCCAATTTTGGAGAAGCAGGACAAAAGCGCTTGAAGTCTGCAACGGTTCTGGTTACAGGTGTAGGTGGATTAGGCGGTACATCAGCACTTTATTTGGCAGTAGCAGGTGTTGGGCGGCTAATTCTAGTTCGGGGTGGTGACTTACGCCTAGATGATATGAATCGTCAGGTTCTGATGACAAATGATTGGGTAGGTAAGCCAAGAGTATTCAAAGCCAGAGAAACTCTGCAAGCTATTAATCCTGATATTCAGGTGGAAGCAGTTCATGATTACGTTACAAAAGAGAATGTAGACTCTTTAGTGCAATCTGCTGATATAGCTGTTGATTGCGCTCACAATTTCACAGAACGGAACTTGCTCAATCAAGCTTGCGTGCGCTGGCAAAAACCAATGGTGGAAGCTGCAATGGACGGAATGGAAGCTTACCTAACGACGATTATTCCTGGTGTCACTCCTTGTCTATCATGCTTGTTTCCAGAAAAACCGGATTGGGATCAGCGTGGGTTTGCGGTTCTCGGTGCTGTTTCTGGGACACTAGCTTGTCTTAGTGCATTAGAGGTAATAAAGCTGATTACTAAGTTTAATGAACCCCTATTGTCACAACTGCTAACAATTGACTTAATGCGAACGGAATTTGCCAAACGACATTCTTATCGAGATCCTTCTTGTTTGGTGTGTGGTAGCAGTTCTTGCTCGGAAGATTTGTAAATAGTTGGATACTTGTAGCGATCGCTCCATAAGCGGATCGCCACAACTTATCTACTCATATCGAGCTATTCTGTAGCAATTATGACATCTGACGCTTTAATCACAGCGATCGCTTGTTTTCCCTCTTGAAGTTGGAGATGCTCTACCGATTCCTTGGTAATAATTGCAGTTACTTCCACCCCAGGCACAATTTCTAATGTTACCTCAGAGTTGACTGCTCCTGGATGAATTTCCTTAATAGTTCCTTTTAAGGAATTACGAGCGCTAACTTCCATACTTTAATACTCCTTAGTTATAAGATAATTGTGAACTAAGTAATAGTAACAATTATCAAATTGTTGGATTATCCTCATTTAGTGAGATGTTATCTTCTCCCTTACAGAAGAACTTAGATATCATACTGGTATTAGAAGATGCTGAAAAAGTTGATAATAGACAGTTAAAGTTTGGCAGAACATTCATTCAAAACTGTTTTTAGTAATGTGTCTACTTAATTATTTTGGTACATTCTGATAATTATTGGTACATAAGCTAATCGTCATTCATTTTTCTAGAATGATTCACTCGTAGTAAGGACTATACAAATGATTGCCGCTGCCAATAATCATTTTCTGAACGCTGCAATTTTGATTCAGTTTATCCAAGATTTTAAACTTGTATCTTTTGCTTTGGATCTGCCAATTTTTTTTTCAGTGCTAAACTCATAGTCGCAGCTAGTAATAGTCCCCAAACATAGTTGGGTTCGGGTACCGATTTGGTGGGGCTAGTAAAGCCATACTTATGCAAAACTTGCTGTCCTTTCTCTGATAAAATATAATCTGCTAGTTTCTGTGCATTCGGGTCAGCATTTTTGATAACTGTTAAACCGAATGGTGCTGCAACAGACAAATAATCTGGTAGTCCAACTACTTGCAGACTCGGATCAATTTTTTGCGATGCGATCGCGCCAGTATAGTAACTTAGGAAAACATCTGCTTGCTGAGTTTTGTCAAGAAAATATACTAAGCTGTCCTGTCCTGATGGGACTATTGGGGAGTTCGTTCCACCTGTTAATTGCAAGGCTTTATTATTGAGGGTATCAAAACTACCAGGTTTTTTTGAATTAGCTTGAGTAAATATCTGTTGAGTGTAGTCTCCAAGAGGATCTAATATAGGTGTTGCAATTCCCAACTTGATGTTGGGATTTAATAAGTAATCTAACACCTGATTTGGTGTAATTTTTGCCTGAGAATACTTTGAGGAAAACACGGCTACAATCTGGTTTTGAGTAAATTCCACTGGCTGACTGCTCAACCCCTTAATGTAGAGTTTTTGGGGATTTCCAATATCTGCACTAGCAAAGACATCAGCAGTAGGCTGTCCCAGTTGGAGTTCTGTTTCTATTGCTTGCTCTCTAATCCCTGATGGCCCAAATACTGTATTTGTTCCTATTCCTGTTTCTTGGGTGAAGTCTTGACTTACTTCCGTTAGTGCATTTCTTAAACTACCTGCTCCATATAAGTTGAGATTAGCTGCAAAAGCTTGATTTGGTATCAGAACACTAAAGGCACAAGCTGCCAAAGAACCTGTCAAAAAATATTTTTTCATCTGTTCCCTAGAACCTTCAAGTTTTTGAGTATTTTATCTTCAAGTCTCACATTACCAACTTAGTTGGAAAAATGTCAATCACTTTATATAGACAAATGTTGGCTTTGTTACTTACAATCCTCGGTTAAGAAAGTTATCAGTTGAGGCAAGCAGTTATTGAGCAGTTCTTGAGAAAGCATTATTGCTCAATAACTCTTTTTCATACCCTGCCTCAACAGCTTATCCAAACCGTATTGGGCTTTGTTAATTATTGAAGATATGGTGGGCGTAAAGCAAGTTTTACGCCAGTCATGCTCAATAGATTTGCAAATGTCTCCAGAAGTTATTGCTGATATTATTGAGATTGACAACCTTAGTCTCTATGTCAGAAATATTTTGGTTTCAAAGGAGAAGGAGGAGCAGATAATATGACGATATTTGTCACATTACTAACGTAACGACCTCCAGCTTTGTCACCTGGAACTACTAAACGAGCAAATCCTTCCTCTGTTAAAGGCACGATTTTACCATCATTACCTTTTTTTGCAAATGCAACTAGCACTGTTTTCCCTTCAAAGTTAGGTTGAATTTCACCAATAGCTACGACTGCACCATAGCAATCTGTGGCGTCAACTAGAACATATTGCCTCAAAAAAGAGTTTTTACTATTCACCCCAGAATTCCCAGGTTTTAGACCACCTCCGGCTTTCGGATTATTAATTAATTCCCATAGGGGGATTCCATAGTATGTTTCTGTTCGTGGCCCCGAGCCGGTTTGAAAGCTGACAGTGATTTCTGTAACTAATGCTGGATTTTGTTTTTTTAAAGCATCTTGTAAATTTCGCAGTTTTTGCAAGTTATAAGTAGCTGGATTATTGAGTTCTCCACCCAAGCGAAAACTTTGCGAAGAACCTCCAAGACACTTATTTTTATCCCAGACAGAGGGTGTTTTTTCTTCTTTTTTTGAGGGAAGACTACTTCTTGAGTCAGCTAAAGTAGGCTGCCATAAAACCAGTATCGATAGCATTAAAGACGCAATGGGTATCGTGCGGGTAAAACGCATAAAATCCTTCTCCGTTTACTATTGAATATTGAGACAATTAGATAGTTTTGCTCAACAAAAATTAGTATCGTCATCGCCAAAATTGAACAATTTGACAAGAGATTCTGTTAGATAAAAATCAAACCGCTTCTATCGTTAAACTTTCAACTCTTTACCAAACGCTACTAAATAGCTAGTTTTTAATATGAGTTATTAAAAACTAATAAATCCTGACGCCAAAGTTAGTCGCAAACCTCTTGTTAGATTTGCGTTTTTCCAAATGGATAAGTGTATCTGTGTAATCTAATGAAGATAATACCAACTTATTGAGTAAAATACCAACTAATATAGTAATCAAACACGAACAAAATTAATTTTTATTTCTTTTTAAAATAGTTCAGCTTAATATTGTATAAAAACTAAGCTGTCGTTATTTGCCTTATAAATAGGTAATTATCAAGTTAATAAACTCTTGATAAGTAAGACTCACCTATAAATTGGAAAACTGTCCGAGTTATGGGGAAAGGTTGTAGTTGTTCCGACATTATAGTTAAAGCAAAACCATAGAGCGACTAGACTACTCCGTATATATAGCAGTCGCCATCTGAATTAGGACGTAGGATATATAGAGAAGTGATTGATTTCTGCATTCCTATGGCAAACGCTTACAGTTATGACCTACGACGGAAAGTGATAGAGGCGATTGAACTCAATGGGATGAAGCGCTGCGAAGCCAGTGAATTCTTCAACGTCAGTCGTAATACCATCAATACATGGTTTCAGCGTCGGAGGGAAACGGGTGACTTTAATGCCAAAGTCAGAAAGCATCAGGGCAATGGGCACAAAATCACTGACTGGGAGAAGTTTCGAGCATTCGTAGAAACCTACGGAGACAAAACTCAGGTGGAGATGGCCCAACTGTGGGAAGGTGATATTAGCGATCGCACCATCTCACGAGGGCTGAAGAAAATCGGATTTACGCGAAAAAAAAGACCTATGGGTACAGCGAACGGAATGAGGACAAACGGTGAGAGTTTCTCCAACAGTTAGCCACTATTAAGCCTGAGTTGATTGTGTATGCCGATGAGGCTGGCATGAATGAGCGCGACGACTATGGTTACGGCTACAGTCTCCCTTGGATTTCGCTTCTATGATTTCAAGTCAGGTCGCAGAACCGGGCGAGTTAATATGATTGCGGCGTTGTGTGCCCAGCAGTTACTAGCACCATTCACGATTGAGGGAGCAAGAATCGCCAAGTCTTTGAGACGTGGTTGGAAGTATGCCTGATTCCGGCATTAAAACCAGGGCAGAAGTTGGTGATTGACAACGCCACCTTTCACAAAGGTGGACGCATTGACCAATTGGTGCAGGCTGCTGGTTGCGAGGTCTGGTACTTGCCACCTTACTCTCCTGATCTAAATAAAATTGAGCGGGGAAAAGTCTTGGCTAAAAAGTCGTATCCGCAAGCAACTGGAGTACTTCCCTACCTTGCGAGCGGCGATGGAGTCTGTTCTGAGTTTAGTGTCCTAACCAACCTGGCGGTTGCTATACAACCAATAGACTAAATAAATGCTACGATTCTTATTGCAGTGAATAGAGCGATAGATGGCTAATCGCTCAATTTCATCAACTGCTTAAGAACTTCGCAAAATGTTCTTTCTGGCTCAACTCCTGCGTTTTAACAACTGCAATCTTAAATATCAAACTAAATTAAAAATGCCTACTGTACCATCGTCATTTTGACTGCAATATCGCATGGTTTACCAAAGTACGCTGAACTTGTCACTAAAATATCTACACCAGTGCTAGCATAATCCTTTATATTTTCAGAGGTAATACCACCAGCTGCTGCTAGTTTTAAGTTTGGATACTGCTGCTTCAATTTCAAAACTAGAGGCTCAAGGTCTGGTAGGGGAATTTTATCAAACTGAATTAAATCTACACCTGCTTGAGCAGCCATCCAAGCATCTTTTGGTGTATCTACTTCAAGGCAAATATGTTGTTCTGGAAACTGTCGTCGCAGTTCATTCATGCGCTCAATTAACCCACCTATACCTCCCAGGAATATCAAGTGTTGGTTAAAGATCAGAACTGTTTCAGATAATCCTAAGCGATGAAAAAATCCCCCACCAGCTAGAACTGCTTTGATGGAAAGCGCCCTAGTACCTGGAAAACATTTACGAGTAGTCACAATAGAAACAGACTGATTTACTGATGAAGCAGTATCTACTAATACTCTTGTACGCGAAGCAATGCCGGAGGCGTATTCCATCAAATTTAAAGCAACTCTCCAGCCACTGTGCAAAGCTTGAGCAGTGCCACTAGCTTGAAGAATTAATTGCTTTTCTTGGCAGACTGCACCACTTTCGATTTGATAATGAACTTCGGCACCACAATATTTTAATACTCTGGCTGCTTCTTCAGTAGCGCAGATGGTCATCGGGTGACGGGTAGAAAACTCGATTTCACCAGGTTGCTTGCCAATGCCAAGTCCGTAGGTTGTCAAATCTAAGTAAGGAACATCTTCCTGAATTAACCTAGCGATCGCCTCATCTGAGAAGAAAACACTCATTTTAGTTTTATGATCGGCTGACAAATAAATAGCTAAATCAAGATTCCCATTAAACCTAATCTCATTCAGTTGTAGGAATTGTAATAATTACTACTATTGTCCCAAATAGTTGGTAACAAAATAAATTTGTTAAGAAAGAATATCTACCTCAGTCGCCAAAATTCGTTAAATGCTGAAAGCATTACAGTGCCGATTGGCTCTCAGAATTACTTTTTTTTACAATCTCGATGCAGGTGCTTAGTCTTATTCGATAGGAAAAATTCAATTTCTACACAAAAGGCGATCGCCTCTATTTTCTGGAAACAAGTAGTTAACTAAACAATACAAAAGGCAGTTAGCTTTCTTACAGATTATTCTGATTATATAAATGCAATTATAGCAGTCATACCTACTTTGTAAGCATATCCCCACTCAAAAAGTTGGAGATATGCTTACAGTTGATTTAGAAATGCTGTATTTTTAAACCTACTTTTCGTTTATACAGTAGTAAAGTTATACCACCCGTGACTAACATGGCAGGTATTGAATCTGATTCAGGAATTGGTGTAATTTGACCCGAACCGCTGATTGTGTTGCTAAACTGGCCAAAATCATTCACTCGACGACCGGTAGTAACTAAAAAGTATTTCTGTCCTGTAACGAGTTCTCGGTTGAAAGTAACAGTACTACCATTAGTAGTGGTATTTGCTATAAGAACATTGGTTAATTGTTCAGTAGGATTGAAACTATCCTGATATAAAGTTAAGAAAATATCCCATTTTCTATTTGCAGGTGGTGTAGGTTCAGATTCACCACTTATATTATATAAACCTGATTGATCGACCGTAAAATCAAATACACTGTAAGGTACACTCATTCCCAAATTTCCATCTTTTTCACCACTGATAAGAGTGGGAGGATTTCCTGGTGCTACACGCCGCCAAATCGGTTCATTTGTTGTATCTCCCTGATAAGTAAAGGTAGCAGCTTTGGAGGGTTGAGCGGTAGAAACAGTAGCTAGTGCTAACCCTAGAATAACCATTAATGGTTTTTGAAAAAACTTTGTTTTTAACATAAATTATCTCCTTGGATTTACTAATAGCTTATTTCAAAAATCTTGAGAGCGAGAAACTTCTCAAGCAGATTCTCGGTTGTGAGTGAGACTTGACAGATGGCGATCGCATAGATAGGATTCTGGCAGATGTCTCAACTTCCTCACTAATAATGCTTAAATAGTCCTTGATATGAACATTTAAACTTTATGAATTATTCAACAGTATTTATGGCATATTTTTTAATACAAATTTGTGTTTTTGACTGAAGCTATCATACCAACTTGGTTGGAAAAAATCAATTCAACTACGTAATTAAACGCTGACTTTATCAAAACTTTAAGTAAAAAGTTTTTTTATTTTGCACGACTTACACACATGACAAGACTTCATGAGTAACTACGACTGTGGTGCTTTTACGATGCCTATGGCGAGCGTACCCCTCCTCAAAAGCCAGCTATGCAGAGCATCTTGTTGGCGCAACCTCTGTCTCCGACACGCTATTCGCGTTCGTAGAGAAGCGATCGCAATGTCTACGACGGGCTACGCCTAACCAACATAGCTATTTGATCTCAAAATCCGAGCAACTTCTTACATAGCGTGGAGATATGTTTGTTTGCCTTGTGCCTTCTTTCACTATGAAAGAAAGTAAATGTGGAGACATAACAGCTTATTAATCTTGTCCCTCGACAATTTCTTTTTGGATAAAACTAATTTGTGCAGCTAATTCTTGCCGAGTAGCAGCTTTGAATAGATATCGGAAAACAAACCAGATTAAATAACCAATTCCAGTCAACTCAAAAACTAGATTTAACTGGGGGATGTCATTTATTACATCTAATACAGCTAGAATTATCTTAATTGTAAGAGTCGCTGTAATAATTGTAGCAAAACAAATAATTGGCATCTGGTATTCAGTGGAAAAACTACCTAAGTATTTAGGCAATTGCTCCAAAAACGCAGAGAAGTTACCACCAACTTGCTGCCACTTAGGTAAGGGTTGATTTTCAGATATTAGCAATGGTTGAGTATTAATTTTTGAACTTTCAAATCCTGCGATAGCTTTGGTTGATGTAATATCAAAAGATTTGGATTCTTCTACTTCGCTCTCCCGATGTAATGGTTTATCAGCAGCTAGTAGCAATGGCTGAGTATCAATTTTTGAACTTTCAAGTACTGCGATAGGTTTGGTTGATGTAATATCAAAAGATTTGGATTCTTCTACTTCACTCTCCCCAAGTTTACTATTTTCTTCAGCGATAACAGTTTTCTTTTGCGCTACACGGATATCATCCTTAGCCAACTTCATCAAAGGGGAGTAAATGGCATTGTACATATCGCGTGCCATATTCACCGCA